>NZ_JBHSOR010000037.1:0-362488 GCF_042656325.1 Rhizobium sp. GCM10022189 | reverse complement strand
GGCCACTCTTCAGCGCGAACTCAATAGCCAGATCCAGCTGCTCTCGGTGGTCGCCGATTCGCCCCGCCTCGACCCGCCGATTCCGCGCGCCTCCTTTGCCGAAACTGCGCGGCGTCTGCGCGACCGGGTGCCTGAATGGGAGCAGATCCGGATTTCGAACGAGAAGGGCGAAGTCGTCCTGTCGTTTCCGCCGCTCGATCCGTCGGCCGGCACGCGCGTTGTAGACATTGAAAGCCATGACGATCTGGTGCGCACAGGTACCGCCGTCGTCGGCAATATCGCCATCGGACCGAAAGGCCAGGCTGCCTTTGCGTTGCGTGCTCCGATCCAGAGGAGCGATCGCTTGAGAGCCGTCCTGTCCGCGGTGATCCGTCCGACGATCGTGACCAAGCTGCTTTATGCCAATGGACTTCCGGGATCCTGGTCGGCCTGGGTCGTCGATGGGCGCGACCGTCTGGTGGCATCGACCGGCGCTCCGGCGCTCGCCGGCAATCCGGCCAGCGAATTCGCAAGTTTTTCCGGCCAGGATTTCGGGGCGGCCACCCTCAAGGACGGAATGGAGCTTCGCGTGGCCGAAGTCGCGCTTGCCGATACGCCCTGGCGGGTGAGGGTTGGCCTGCCGGTCTCCGACTATGAACAGCTGGCGCGCAAGGCGACGATGCTGCTTGTGGCAGCGAGCTGTTTCACGCTCCTGCTGTCCGGCTCGGCCGTGTTTCTCTTTTACAGGGAGGTGCGTGCGCGAACCCGGGAATGGGAGAGCATGGCCAACTGGCAGCGCATGGATGCGCTTGGAAAGCTGACGGGGCAGGCGGCGCACGATTTCAACAATCTCCTGATGGTCTTCCAGTCCGGGGTAGAGGGCATCAGGAGGCGACGGAACGACGAGCAGCGGGTGACGCAGCTTCTGGCGCATATGAGCGATGGCGTGGCGCGGGGAAAGGCGATCACGCAGCGGCTGCTGTCCTTTTCCAGACGCTCCAATCAGGGCGCTTCCCAGGTCGAGCTGGACGTCAAGCTGGCCGAATTGTCGCCGCTGCTGCGACAGGCCGTCAACGATACGATCCTGACGGAGATCAGGGTGCCGGAAGATATCTGGCCGGTTCACGTCGATCCCGCAGGGCTTGAAATTGCCTTGATCAACATTCTGACGAATGCGCGCGAAGCCATGACGGGAGGCGGAAAAGTGACCATTTCCGCCCGCAACGTGCTCGATGCCGCAACCGAGGATTCGGCGCTGAAGGGGCCGTTCGTTGCGTTGACGATTTCCGACACCGGGAGCGGTGTCGCTCCGGAAAATCTCGCGCGGGTGTTCGAGCCGTTCTTTTCCACCAAGAAGAATGGCGGTGCAGGCCTTGGTCTGACGCAGGTCCACAGTTTCGCCACCGGCAGCGGCGGCGTAGTCAAGGTCGCAAGTCTGGCCGGCCATGGCAGCGCCTTCACCCTGCTTCTGCCGCGATCGAACGAGCCGCGGGCGGTGCGTGCGGATCCAACCCCTTCGGCAAACCTTCCCCGCGTGATCATGATCGTCGACGACACGCCGGCATCGCTGGAATCGGTGCGGCTGGCGCTCGACGGCGTCGTGCCGACGATCTTCATGGCCGCAGGGGGATCCGAGGCGATCGATATCCTGGAGCGTCATCCCGAGATCGAGGCGGTCGTCAGCGACATCATGATGCCGGGCATGTCCGGCATCGAGCTTGCCGAGGAAATTCGCCGCAGAAATGCGTCTCTGCCCGTCGTGCTGATGACCGGTTACAGCGACAGGCTGGAAGCCGGTACGGAGGTCGGTCGTCCGGTCGTCCCGAAGCCCTTCAAGATCGAGGATCTGGCCGCTTGCCTTGAGAAGGCGAAAAGCTCAATTGTCCAATCGGCAAATGTCGTGCGTCTGGAAATTCCAGGCAAAGGCTGATGCGCGGCAGCATCCGGCCCAAAGCCATATCCAGAGCGATCCGCTTTCGTCCACTGGCCGTCACGTCTTAAGGAAACCGCCGCCAAGCTTCGCCTTTTGCTCGTGGCCGGGATGACAAGAAGCTGGTGACCGCCGGAGCAGGCGCCAGGTGAGTTGAAGCGCTCCACACAGAACCCTTGAGCGACCCGCTGTCCGTCCGGCATTTGGTCGCTGCGCAGTCGGCGCAGCCCACCATTCTATTGACGGAAAACCTACTGGAAGGTAGGCTTGCCGTGAACTGTAGTTTTTTCGCTGTATCCCAATTCCGGAGGGCGTTGGTATCGGCCGACAAACAGCGCCTTCTCATGCCAAGGACACATCTGTTGCCTACCAACTAGTAAGTAAGGATTGCAAGCTTGCAAACCTGTTTCCCTTCCCACCCAGACAATCGAGATCGACTATGACGACAAATCCTCTCACCGGCCTTGGCTCATCGGCGGCAGGTAGCCCGGCGGCCCCGCAGCAGAAGGCGATGGTGAACTATGACGACTTCCTGCAACTCCTCATCGCGCAACTGAAGAACCAGGATCCGACCGATCCGGTGGATGCCAGTGAACAGTTGGCGCAGCTTGCCAGTTTCTCGCAGGTCGAACAGACCATCCAGACCAATCAGAAGCTGGATGCCCTGCTGGCGGGCTCGAGCATTTCTCAGGCCGGCAGCTATATCGGCCGATACATCGAAAGTGCGGACGGCACGGTCAAGGGTACGATTGCTTCCGTTAAAATCTATAGCGACGGAATTATCGCCACGACGACGGAGGGCGGGAAGATTCTCGTCCAGCCGGGTGTCAGCTTCTCACAGCCAGGCGGCAGCGGGCCGGCGGCCGGCGGCTGATCCGGGCCGCCGCCGACTGATCTCTGAGGGTGGAAGCGATGTTGCGCAGCCCTTCCGTCTCAACAAGGCTAATGGTTTGATTGTGAAATGCCGCTTGGCTGGGCAAGCGGCAGCATGCCGCGATAGATGCCCGGTTCCGAGCCTTCGATCGGAATTGCCCCGACGCTTCGACGGTAGAACTCCATCGGACCGGCGCCCCCGATGACCCCGTAGGCATATCCCTGCGCGTACATATCGAGAAGCGTGGTCAAGAGCAGGGCGTGACCAACGCCTTTGCCGCGGGCGGCCGCATCGACGCCGGTCGGCCCGAAGAAGCCCTTGGCGGTTGCGTCGTGGCAGGCAAAGCCGATGAGCTCTCCCTTCTGGATTGCGATGAAGCAGGAGGGGGGCTGGCGCATCGTGGCAACCGTCGCTTCTGCGGCCCAGCCGGATCCGAAGCGCGGCTCGATCCAGGCCGTCAGCGCGTTCAGCTCCGGCGCAAGGACGCGTCGGATCGTGATGTCCTGTTCGGCGATGCGTGCCTCGAGCGCGGGATCGGCCTTCAGCTCGTAGAGTTTTACCAGCATGTCCATGGTGTTTTCCTTTGTCAGCCTTTTATGGCGCCTGCCGTCAGGCCGGCGACGATACGTCTCTGGAAGATCAATACGATGATGATCAGCGGCAGCGTCACGGTAACGGAGGCAGCCATGATCTGACCGAACGGATATTCGTACCGGCTGTTGCCCGCGATCAGGCCGATCGCAACCGGCACGGTCCGGTTTTCGTCCGTCAATGTAAAAGTCAGCGCGAAGAGAAACTCGTTCCACGCCAGAATGAAGGCGAGAATGCCCGTACTGGCAAGCGAAGGTCCCATGAGCGGCAGCAGGACCTTCGTCAGAATTCGGAAATGCGAGCAGCCGTCGATGATCGCAGCCTCTTCCAGCTCCCTCGGAAACTCGCGGATGAAGGTAGTCAGGATCCAGGTCGTGAACGGCACGGTCGATAGAAGATAGGTGATGACGAGCGCGCTTGGCCGATTGAAAAGACCCATCCAGTTGACCAGCTCGAACATGCCGGAAAGGACGACGACCTGCGGGAAGATCGAGATCATCAGCACGATCATCAGGATGGTGCGCCGTTGCGGAAAGTCGATACGGCCCAGCGCATAAGCGGCGCTGAGCCCGATGACGAGCGACAGGAACGTCGTTGAAACCGCGACATAGGCCGAGTTCACAAGCGAGCCCATGAAAACCGGGTTGTCGATCAGCTGGCGATAATAGGTGAAGTCGAACGCCGGCATCAGCGCGGATTGATAGAGCGCCGAACCCTGTTTCGTCGAGGAAACGAAGGCCCAGTAATAAGGAAAGAGCGTGTAGAACAGGACGAGCAGAAGCGCCAGGACCTGCAGGCTTCGCACGGCGCGCCGGCGCATCCGGAAGTAGGAGGCAGGTTTGCGGATGGTCTTCGGGATGATTGCATCGGCCATGTCGTCAGGTCCCCGCGGCTCTGTCGAGGCGAAGGACCCCGATGATGATAATGGCGACAAGCGCGACGAGCAGGAAGACCCAGGTCGATGCCGCCGAGCCGACGCCGAGTTCCTGGAAGCTGATCAGCCGGTCGCGGGCGTAGATGGAGACGGTCATGACGCTTTCGTTGCTCGCCGCCATCACATAGGCAAGGTCGAACATCCTGAGCGCATCGAGGGCGCGGAAAAGGACCGCGACCCCGATCGCCGGGCGCAGCATCGGCAGGGTGATCGACCAGAAGCGTTTCCATGCCGGAATGCCGTCGACCTCCGCCGCCTCGAATATTTCCGAGGAGATCAGTTGCAGGCCCGCCAGGATGAGCAGAACCATGAACGGGGTCGTCATCCACACGTCGACGAAGATCACGACGCTCATCAGCAGCGATCCGCTCGCCGTCCAGGGAACGCCGTGATCGATAAGGCCGAGCCCGATGAGAAGCTTGTTGATGACGCCGAACTGGTCGTTCAGCATCCATTCCCAGATCTTCGTCGAGACGACGACCGGGATCGCCCAGGGCACGAGGATGGCGGCGCGCGCCAGCCCGCGGCCAGGAATGGCTTCATTGACGAGGAGGGCGATCGCCAGGCCGAGAACCGTCTCGATCGCGACCGAGATGACGGTGAAGATCAGCGTGTTCTTGACGGCAATCCACCAGCTGCGGTCGTTGATGACCTCCAGGAAGTTGTCGAGCCCGGTCATTGAATAGACGGAGGGATCGTCAAGATAGGCGTCGGTGAAGGCGAAGAAGAAGGTGCGGCTGAGCGGCCAGAGGGCGACGACCAGCATGACGACGATGACCGGCAGCAGAAACAGCCAGGCCGCACGATGGTCGCGGCGGGCGAGCCGGGCACTCATTGCCGCGCTCCCTCGATCACGCCGGCATGCCGGTCGAGCATGAGCCGTCTTCCGTCCTCGGCGAAGGCAAAGATCGCGGCATCCCGAAAATTGAGGCCGACCTCCTTGCCGATCAGTTCCCTCGGCGGCTCGACATTGACGCGGACGACCCAGATGACGTCGCCGTTGATGCGGCAATAGGCGAAATGCTCATGGCCAAGATCCTCGACACGTTCGAGCACGCAGGTCATCCGGCCGTCGCCTGCCGTCACCAGCTGGATCGCTTCCGACCGTATGCCGATTTCGGCGATGACCTGGCCCTCGGCGCCGGCTTTGATGACGAGGCCGCCGGGTCCGCTCACGCCGGCTGATGTTGTCTGCACCGGCAGGAAGTTCATGCGGGGGCTGCCGATGAAGCCTGCGACGAACCGGTTGTCGGGGCTGTGGTAGAGTTCCTTCGGCGTGCCGACCTGCTCAATGCGTCCATGATTGAGAACGACGATCCGGTCGGCAAGCGTCATCGCTTCCGATTGGTCATGGGTCACGTAGATCATCGTCGTTTTCAGGTCGTCGTGGAGCCTGGCGATCTCCATGCGCATCTCCATTCGCAGATCCGAGTCGAGATTGGAGAGCGGCTCGTCGAAGAGGAAGATTTCGGGTTGGCGCACCAGGGCGCGGCCGATCGCCACGCGCTGGCGCTGTCCGCCGGAGAGTTCGCGGGGCCGGCGTTCGAGCAGATGATCGACCTTCAGCATCCGTGCGACCGAGCGCACTTTCTCGCTGATAGCGGCCCTGTTCATGCCGAGGGTCTCAAGCGCGAAGCCGATATTGCGCGCGACGTTCATATGCGGATAGAGCGCGTAGGACTGGAAAACGAAGGCGACGCCTCTCTGGGAGGCGGGCACGTCGGTCACGTCGTCGCCGCCGATCCTCACGACGCCTTTCGAGGCGGAGATCAGACCGGCGACGATGCGCAAAAGCGTTGACTTGCCGCAACCGGAGGGACCGACGAAGACGACAAACTCGCCGTCGATGATCTGCAGGTCGACATTCTGGATAACCGTATGCGTACCAAAATTCTTCGAGACGGATTCGAGCGAAACCGATGCCATTGTTCACCTGAGTGTATGAGACGGCAGAGGGCTCGCCACCGTGTTCGGTGGCGAGGCAGCGACGCGTTCCGGCAGCGGAGCGTTGCCGCCGCCGGACATCCGCAGAGCGTCAGCGGCTTTCCTTCAGTTTCTCAAGCCGACCGGCCAGCGACGTCAGGCTGGACTTGACCTCGGCGCCGCCGGAAAGCATGTCGTGAACCGAGCGGTAGAAAGCCTGCGAAACGCGGTTGTAGCTGGTGCCGGTGTAGCCGGACGGGCGCACGGCACTGTCGGCAAAGGCCTGCTGGTTATCCTTGAGAAAGGGTATCTTCTCAAGAACTTCCGGATCGCTGTAGAGCGCCTGGATCGACGGGTTGAGAGCGGCCTTCAGCGCGCGCATCTTCTGCATGTCGGGGCCGGTGATGAAGTTCACGAAGTCGGCCGCCACTTCGGGCTTGGCGCTGTATTTATTGACGCCGTAATACATCGGGCCAAGGCAACCGCTCGACTTTTCGCCTTCCTTGCCGACCGGCAGGGGCATCACCCCGACCTTGTCGACGATGTTGCTTCCCTTTTCATGCGAGGTGCCCCAGACATAGGGCCAGTTGCGGTGGAAGACCGCGTTGCCGGATTCGAAGACGGCGCGCGACTGCTCCTCATCATAATTGAGGACGCCCTCGGGGCTGATCGAGCCGATCCAGCCCTTCGCCTTTTCGAGCGCCTCGGCCGCCTGCGGATTGTCGATTGTCACCTTTCCGTTGTCGGAAATGATGGTGCCGCCGCCGTTGGAAGCAACAAGCTCGATCGCGTCGCAGGTCAGGCCTTCATAGCTCTTGGCCTGCCAGGCGTAACCCCACATGTCGGGCGAGCCGGCAGCCCGTTCCTTGTCCTGAATTTCCTTGGCGGTAGCAGCCAGCTCGTCCCAGGTCTTGGGTGCCGGCTTGCCGTATTTTTCGAGCAGGTCCTTGCGGTAGAACATCAGCCCGACATCCATATAGGCGGGCATGGCGATGAGATTGCCGTCGAGCTTGGCCGCATTGAGTGTCGAGGCGAAATGTTTGTCCTGGTCGGCCTGCGGAATCATCGTCTTCAGGTCGAGCAGGTTGCTCTTGAACATGCCGAGCCAGATCACATCGAGGAAGAGGACATCGATATCCTTGGATTTGGCGGCGAGCAGCTGCTGATAGATCGGGATCGCGTCGTCCAGAAGCGCGGGCATCTTGTTGATCTTGGCCTCGTTGCCCGTCTTTTCCTTCCAGGCATTGGCAACGTTTGTGCAGAGCTCGAATTCCGTCGGCGAGCAGAACACGGAAATGGTTTCGGCATGCGCGCTGCCGCCCCAGAGGGCTGCAGATATCGCCAATGCGGCAAGGCTTTTCTTCAACATTGATCGTTCCCTTCGTTGATAACGCTTCGGCATTGCACGGAGCTCTCTGTCCCCTTAATTCCAATAGGACTGGTTATGACCAGTCATGTCAACATGGACTTTGCAGGCATTTGCGTCGAAGATACAAAACGGCAAGTGTGTCCCGCGCAGAATCGGATTTCAAAGATGCAGCAAGCTCCGGCATCGTTCATCGCGCCACAGGGCGGCATTGACCGGAACGACCCTCGGCCCCTGCACAAACAGGTCTACGAGGCCCTGCTGGCGTCTATCCGGGACGGCAAGCTGCCGTTGCGCGGCAAGCTCCCGTCAGAGCGGGAACTCGTCGATCTCTACAATGTCAGCCGGATCACCGTGCGCCATGCCGTGCGTGAATTGATCCAGCAGGGCGTCATCCACAGCCAGCCCGGAAAGGGACTTTACGTTGCCGAGCGTGGCGGCGGCTTCGAGCTACAGGTTCTCAAGAGCTTCACCAGCATCGCCGTGGCAAGCGGGCGAAATCCCGGCCAGAGGCTGGTTGAGGCCAGTATCGTGCCTGCCCCCCTCGAGGTGAGCCGCCCGCTTTTCCTTGCGCCCGGCGCAGAGGTGATTCTCCTGTCTAGGCTGCGTCTCCTCGACAACATTCCAGCCGTCGTCCAGACCGACTGGATACCGGCGGCACGCGCTGCCGATCTGCTCGATCTCGACTGGACCGTTGCCAACCGATCGCTCTATGCCGAACTCCGCGAGCGCTATCGCATTCACCCGAAACGCGGACAGACAACGCTGAGCGCGCGGCTTGCGACGGACAAGGAGGCTGAGATGCTCGAGCTGCCGACGCCAGCTGCCGTTCTCACGGTCGATCAGATCGCCTTCGACGATCGCAACCGGCCGATCAACCTGACGGCGCTGGTCCATCATCCCGCGCGTTATCCGCTGACCCTGCTTCAGTCGGCATCGGGCGATTTTACGCAATATTGAGCCGCCCTGTCCTGCTCATCCGGCGATTGCGGTTCCGGAGGCGTTGCTCACGTGTGGAGCGTCAGGGCAAGCCGCGGCTCCGGTCGAGGAGCAATAGCCAGGCCATTCCGGCAAGCCCCGAGAAAGCGCCGACTACCGCCGTGCCGGAATAGCTGGTGATTGCGGTACCTGCGGCAAACAGCAATGCGCTCAAGCCGGCGCTGAGAAAGATGTTGACCGAAATCAGGGCGCTGCCGAGACCGGGGCGCTCGGCAATCAGATCCTGGAGATAGGTGATCGGGATGGAGATCAGCGACGCGGCGCCGATGCCGCTCACGAGCGTGAGCGCGTAGACATGCCAGGGCTGGTCGGCAGAAGCCAGAAGCAAGAGGTAGATGCCATAGACCAATGCCCCGAGGGCAAGGGCGGCGAGCTGACCGATGAAGCGCAGAAGGCGTGACCAGACGATGATGAAGACCACTTCCAAGAGAGCGACGATCCCCACCAGAATGCCGATATCGGCGACCGTGCCGCGGGCTGCGCCGGTGACCACGAGCGGAAATATCGCGTCATTGATATGCAGCATGCTGCTGATCAGTGCCACCGCCATTACCCGACTGAAGATCCTTGGGGAGATCACCTGGCCGAGGGCTGCGAGATAGGAGAGATGATGCGTGGCGGCGCTGTCCGTGCCGTCTTGTCGTGGCAGCAGGAAGCCGACGAGCCCGACGCAGAGCAGGCAGGACAGGCAGGCGAAGAGATAGGCCGGCAGCATCGAGGGCGAGGAGGAGAGCAGAACGCCGGTCAGGCCGGGAACGAGCACCCAGGACAGCGAAATCATTGCCCGTGTGCCGGAATTGACGGTCGCCACCTCATCAGGCGCCATTTCGCGGGCTGCGGCGCGCACATTGGCAAAGAGCAGCGAGTTCAGCGAGCCATAGACCGGCAGCAGCAGGAGGGCGCTGAGAACAAAGATTTCCCGGGTTGGAAAAAAGTAGACCGCGCCATAGCCGGCGATGCCGAAGGTCGCGGCGACGAGCATCATCGTTCGGTATTCGCCGAGCCGGTCGGCAAGATTGCCGAAGAGGATGCTGACGATCACGTTGACGGCCGCGGCGGCGAAAATCAGTGCGGAGTAGACCGCGTTCGACAGGCCGAGTTCGACGATTCCGACCACGGATCGATAGGGGCTCGTCGTCGCGCCGGCAAACCCGAAGGTGAAGATGGCAATCATGCTCACCCGGATAGCAGGATTGCGGAAGACATCAGGGATCAGGCGGTTCATCGTCATCGTCAGCAATGGTTTGGAGCGCACCGGTGCGGACGAGAAGAATTCCCGTCCTTGCAAGGATCGCTGCGGATCAATATCAGGCGCGCCAGCGGGGAAGGGCGCGCATCGGTCGTTTAGCCGAATTCCCTGTCGAACGGAAAGGCCGGGTTGTTCGCGCCACCCTTGCCAGGGACAGCGCCGTCAGTTTTTGGCATCGATGATGCCGTGTTACAGCGTTGGGCTCAGCGTCACGATCGCTGCGAACCGGTCCCAATCCTTCGAAGCCTTGGGTGTCCAGGCAGCTTCGGCAATAGCCGGCAGGCGCGGGAAGACCAGCCGGTTGAAATAGCCGCGCGACAGGAAGTGCTCCGACCAGATGCAGGCCTGGACACCTTTCAGCTTGTGCTTCAGTTCCTCGGGGAATTCGCCTGCAGCTTCATAGGCATAGGTATGAGCCGGCGGCACGGTGCCCGCCCAGCTTGCGCCCGGCTCCTGGAAGGCTTCAGCCTGGACCATGTCGAGATAATAGGCCTGGCCCGGCGTCATGACGACGTCATAACCCTGTTCGGCGAGTTCGATGCCAACCTGCGGATTTTCCCAGGCCATCAAAAGCGTATCCTGCGCTCCTACCCCGCCGCCATGGGCAACCTCGTTCCAGCCCGCAAGCCTGCGCCCGCGCTTGTCGAGCATCGTCTTGATCTGTTTGAGGAAATAGGACTGCAATCCGAACGTGCCGGAAATGCCTTGTTCGGCCATCAGTTTCCTCGCAAGCGGCGAGGCGAGCCAGGAACCGTTCGCCACTTCGTCGCCGCCGATATGAATGTACGGTGAGGGAAATAGCTCGACCATCTCGTCGAAGACCTTTTCCAGGAATTCGTAGGTCAGCGGCACGGCCGGGTTGAGCGCGTTGTTCGGATAACCCTGGACGGAATGGTAGCTCTCCGGGGCTTCCTGGCCGTCCGTCAGGTCGGGCAGGGCAGCAAGCGTCGCCGCATTGTGGCCGGGAATATCGATCTCCGGCACGACTTCGACATGAAGGGAGGCCGCATGCGCAACGATGTCTCGGACATCGTGCTGCGAATAGAAGCCGCCGACCGGCTCCGCGCCATTGCCGAGCTGCGGCAGTAGCGGTTCGTCCGGGCCGCGCAACGCACCCGTTGTCGTCAGCTGCGGATAGGCCTTGATCTCCAGGCGCCAGGCCTCGTCATCGGTCAGATGCCAATGGAAGATGTTGAGCTTGAACCAGGCAAGGATGTCGATCAGCCGCTTGACGTCGTCAACCGGATAGAACTGCCTGGAAACGTCGAGATGGCAGCCGCGCCAGTTGTAGCGGGGCCGGTCGAAAATCGTTCCGGAAACCGGGAAGCGGAATTTGCCCTTGCTGGCCCGTGCGCCGTTCAGCATCTGCGCGAGCGAGGTCAGGCCATACTGGCGCCCAGCGGCAGCCGAATAGGAAAGCGTCACGCGATCGGCCGCAAACGTCAGCCGGTAGGCCTCGGCTTCGAGCGAGGCGTCCTTCGTAAATGTGAGGGCGCGGCCCTGCGGCGAGGCGGCCAGATTGAAAACCGAATGGTCGCTTTCGAAAAGGCGGCGCGTCAGCGAAATACAGGTGGATATTGCCGACAGTTCCTCGGCGCTGGCGCCTTCCGGATAGAGGATGACCGGGAAGCCGTCACCCGGCCTCGCATCGATTTCGGCCGGCCAGGGCTGCAGCGCAAAGGGCAGGTCGAGCCTGCCCTCAGGCAGAAGGGTGGGCGGAGGCTCGCTTGCGCGGCCTTCGAGCAGCAGATCGGAGACGGCGACCGGCACATGTTTTCCGGATGACAGCGTCAGATAGGCGGATTTGGCGCCGTCGGTGCAATGCCTTGCCGGGCGGTGCAGGCCGGCGACCGTAAAGGTCCAGCTGCCGCCGGCCGCAAGGACGAACCCGACCGGCGGTTCGAATTCATGAAAATTGGCGTTGCGTCTGAGAAAGGTGGCGTTGCCGCATGCGGCGGCATCGACGACCCGGGTAAGCGAAGTATAGACAAGCTTGAAACCGGAAAGCACCTCACCGGAGAGATTGAAAAGCGTGAAGGTGAACGCTCCATTCGGCCCGCCACCAGGGTTCCAGCTGCTCTCCAGGCGATAGTCGGCCGGTTTCATGTCTCGTTCCTCTTGTTGTGCTTATGATTCAATAGTGCTCGGACTGGGAAAAAGTTCGGGCAAGCTCGGCCTGGCCGGCCGTCAGGCCGCAATCCACCGGCAGGCAGATGCCGGTGATGGCCGCAGCCTGCGGCCCCGCCAGGAAGGCAACGGCATGGGCGACGTCCTTCGGATCGACGACGCGCTGCAGCGGATACCAGCGACGGGCATCCTCGAAGACATTGGGATTGGCGGCCGCGCGAACTTCCCAGGCTTGCGTCTTCACTGTTCCCGGGGCGACGGCATTGGCGCGGATGCCGAATTTTCCGTATTCGACGGCGACCAGCCGGGTGAAGTGCAGAAGTCCGGCCTTGGCGGCACTATAGGCCGGATGGCCGAACACGTTCATGCCGTTGACCGAGGCGATGTTGACCATCGAACCCCGCGACGCCTTCAGCTGGTCTTCGACGGCCCGAAAGCAGAGAAAGGCCGCTTCGAGGTTGAGCGCGTTGTCGGCCCGCCAGATCTCAGGCGTCGTATCATGCAGGCTGACGGCGCGGGCCGCACCTGCATTGTTGACGAGCGTGCGCAGACTGCCGAGCGCGGCCGCGCGTCCGGCGAGCGCCGCGACGCTCGTCTCGCTGGTCACGTCGCATTCGATGGCAACGAAGCGGCCGGACGGGCCGAGTTTGCCGGCAATGGCCGCTGCGGCGTCGGGATTGATGTCCGCGAGCAGGATGATGTCATGATCGTCGGCCAGACGACCGGCGATCGCCGCCCCGATATCGCCTGCTGCTCCGGTGACGATCGCCACTGATTGCGTCATTGCCGCCTCCCTCTTTTGATCAATCGCCGAGCAGCTGCTTGTCGTCGTCGCCGTCGCGGTGGGTGATGAGCTGCTGCTTGATGCGCCTTAGCGTGACTGTCGCCTTCGGCTGGATGGCGTAGGCGACAAGGCTCGCCAGGATATCGACGGTGGCGATATAGGCGATACGCGTCGATGTCGGGCGATAGATGTTCGTGCCTTCGGGAATATCGATCGGCACGACGATCTCGGCCGCCTTGGCGACGGCGCTGCCGGTCTGTGTGAGCGCGATTGTCTTGACCTTCGCTTCGCGCGCCAGCGCAAAGGCCCGCACGAGCTCGGCATTGCGACCGGAAAAGGACGAGCCGATGATCACGTCGTCGGCCTTCGCTGCCGCCGTCATCATCAGTTGCATGCTGTGGTCGGAACTGGAGGTGATGCGCAGGCCAAGCCGAAAGAGCCGGTTCTGCAGCTCATCGGCGATCATCGAGGAGTTGCCGCCCGATCCGAAGGCGTAGATCATCTCCGCCCTGGCGATCTGGGCGACCGCAGCTTCGATGGCGGCGAGGTCCAGCGATCGGTGCAGCAGGAAAAGGGCGTTCTGCGCCTTGGTGATAATGTCCTGAGCGACGTCGGCCGGATCGCTGCTCTTTGATTCCGGCTTCAGGTAGCGCACGCCCACATGGGCGGTACGGGCAAGCTGCACCTTGAAATCGGAAAAGCTGTCGCAGCCAAGGCGGCGGCAGAAGCGTGTGACCGTCGGCGGCGAGACTTCCGCGCGCTCGGCAAGCTCGATGATCGAGGCGTTCACCGCGAATTCGAAATCATTGACGATAATGTCGGCGATGCGGCTCTCGGAGGCGGAAAGCCGGCTCTTGTCTTCCTGCAATGTGGAAAAGATATCCAAGCCGGTCCTCCCATCGATCCGTCAATCAATTCTTCTTCTTGTAGGCAACGCAATCGATCTCGACCTTGCAATCCACCATCATCGACGACTGGACGCAGGCGCGGGCCGGCGGATGCGCGCCGAAATAGTCCTGGTAGATCTTGTTGAAGGTCCAGAAGTCGCGCGGATCGTCCAGCCAGACGCCGACGCGCACGACGTCCTCCACGCCGTAGCCGGCTTCATCGAGAATGGCGAGCACATTGGCGATCGTCTTATGCGTCTGCGCAACGATGTTGCCGTCGATGATCTCGCCGTTTTCCATCGCCACCTGGCCGGAAACATAGAGCCAGCCATCGGCCTCGACCGCGCGTGCGAAAGGCAGCGGCTTGCCGCCGGCGCCGGTCTGAACAGTGCCATATCGCTTGATGGACATGTCGAGGTTCCTGCAAATTATTTTCTTGATAAGTTGACAAGGGACCATAGAAAGCAGATTTTGACCAGTGAAAAACGCCATTTATGAAAAGAATTTAAATCGGGGCGAAGATGCGCGATCCTTTCAAGAACCCATTCCCGTCCTCCGATACTGCACGGCATGCCATCTGGGAGATGCTGGTGCCCCGCGACATCGACGCGTTCCTGGCGGCGGACTGGTCGATGGTCGCAGGCGATTTCGTCGAGGAAGGTTTCATCGGCATCGACGGCCGCAAGCAGGTCAGCCCCGACAAGTGGCGCCTGGCATTTCCCACGCTTGCGGCCTATCGCGATGAGTGGCTGAGGCAGGCAAGGGATTTTGCGACACAGAGCTTCGCGGAGGATACCCGCACGGCGATCTTCACCACCACGACGCTCGAGGACATCGAGATCGAGGGCGACATGGCGCTTGTCCGCAAGAAGTTCGACGGGGGCCTGACGAAGAGCGACGGCAGCCGCGATATCATGCAGTGGCAGACGCTCTATTATTGCAGGCTCCACGAAGGACGGTGGAAGATCTGCGGATTTACCGGCTACCTGCCGAACCCGATGGGTTGAAGCGGGGCCGACACAACAAGGCCAACTCACTTGCGCATTTTCACGGCAGCACTTGCGACCGAAACCAATACGTTTTCTCCGATCTGCGTGGATCGCCGCGCTTTCGAAGCCTCTCTTTATGCGCCGCCCGGCCAGCATCCGGAAACGCCCACACTCTGCACCGCCCCGATCACTGTCGGCCGCCGTGTTGCCGCCGAAAAGGGCTGGGAGCTGATCGAAGGCACCGCAGCCTGGGCGGACCCGGCCGGTCTCGTCAACCGCCAGGCCTATGAAGGGCTGCGTGATGAAATCCTCGGCCAACTCAGGGCCGCAATGCCGGTCGATGCCGTGGTAATGGGCTTGCATGGGGCAATGGTCGCAGCGGGATATGAAGACACGGAAGGCGACCTCCTGACGCGCATGCGCGAGATCGTCGGGCCTGATGTGCTGATCTGCGCCGAGCTCGACCCGCACAGCCATTTGACCCGAAAGCGTATCGAGGCGCTGAATTTCGCCGTCTATTTCAAGGAATTCCCGCATACGGATTTCGTCGATCGCGCCGAGGATCTCTGGCGCATCGCCGTCGATACGCTTGAGCGCAGGGTCAAGCCGGTCAATTCCGTGTTCGACTGCCGGATGATCGATGTCTTCCCGACTTCGCGCGATCCGATGCGCTCCTTCGTCGACAAGATCATGCGGATCGAAAAGGAAGATCCGGATATCCTGTCGATCTCCGTCGTCCATGGCTTCATGGTCGGCGACGTGCCCGAGATGGGGACCAAGCTGCTTGTCGTCACCGACAACAAGCCGGAAAAGGGCGCGGCGCTGGCGCGCGAACTCGGCATGGAGCTGTTTTCCAGGCGCGGCACTTTCATGGTGCCGCAGATCGACGAGAAGGAAGCCGTATCGCGAGCCATGGATGCCAAAGCCTGGCCGGTCGTCATTGCCGATGTCTGGGATAATCCGGGTGGTGGAACCGCTGGCGACGCCACCGTCATTCTCGAGGAGCTTCTGGCCCGCGGTGTGGCAAGTGCTGCGGTTGGCACGATCTGGGATCCGGTTGCCGTCCAGATCTGTTTTGCCGCAGGAGAGGGGGCAGAAATTCCGCTGCGCTTCGGTGCCAAATCGGCACCCGGAACCGGCAATCCCGTCGATGGCATGGTGAAGGTCGTCAAGCTGGTGAAGAATGCCGAGATGCAGTTCGGCGAAAGCCTCGCACCTTTCGGCGATGCGGCGCATATCGTCCTTGATGGTATCGACATCATTCTGAACTCGACCCGGGCGCAGAGCTTTGATCCGAGCCTGTTTTCGGTCATGGGCATCGATCCGGCCAGGCAGAAGATCCTGGTGATCAAATCGACCAACCATTTCTTCGCCTCCTTCTCGAAGATCGCCGCCGAGATCCTCTACTGTTCGGCGGGAACTCCCTATCCCAACAACCCGGCGACGACCAACTATCGCCGGGCGCCGAAGACCATCTGGCCGATCGTGGCCGATCCTCATGGAACCGAACGCGGAGCTGCCTGAGATGCATGACAACCGGTTTGCTGTCGTCGCCAGGGCTGGAGACAGGATCGAGGATCTTTCCACACCCCGCCCGATCATCGACGAAGACAGGCTGGCCGCCAACATTTCAAGGGTTCAGTCCTACATGGACGCGCATGGGCTGAATTTCCGCCCGCATATCAAGACGCACAAGATACCGGCACTGGCCGCCGCCCAGGTCGCCGCCGGCGCCAAGGGTATCAATTGCCAGAAAGTGACGGAGGCCGAGGTCTTTGCCGAAGCCGGCTTCGAGGACATCCTGATCACCTTCAACATCATCGGAGCCCCGAAGCTCGAGCGGCTCGCTGCCTTGAACGATCGCATTTCCGGTCTCAAGGTCGTTGCCGACAGCGCGGTGACGGTCGATGGCCTGTCGTCACATTTCTCCGGCCGCAAACCGCTTGCCGTCCTCGTCGAATGCGACACCGGCGGCGCGCGCTGCGGCGTGCAGACGCCCGAGCAGGCGGCATCGCTCGGCAAGCGCATCGCTGCGGCCGACGGACTGACATTCGCCGGTATCTTGACCTACCCGAAGCCGCAATCGGCCGAAGCTGTGGAAGCTTTCATCCGGGCGACATTGAAGCAATTGTCGGTAGCGGGTCTCGCCTGCCCGATCGTCAGCAATGGCGGCACGCCCAGTCTCTTTCAGGCGCATCTGGTCAAATCGGCGACGGAGCACCGGGCCGGAACCTATATCTATAATGACCGTCAGATGATCCGGATGGGGCATTGCACGCAGGACGATTGCGCAATGCATGTCCTGGCGACCGTCGTGTCGCGGCCGAATGCCGACCGCGCCGTTATCGACGCGGGCTCCAAGGCACTGACCTCCGATCTTCAGGGTTTTGCCGATTTCGGCCTTGTCGTCGGTTATCCCGAGGCCAAGATAACCAGTCTCTCCGAAGAGCATGGCGTCATCGACCTCTCGGCCTGCACCGGTCAACGGCCCGAGATCGGTGAAAAGCTCTTCATCATCCCGAACCATACATGCGTGGTTTCGAACCTTTTCGATACGATGGTCTTCCATCGCAACGGCATCGTCACGCGCGTCGAGGACGTCGCCGCGCGCGGGCTCGTCTGGTAACTGTCTCCGGGTGGACGGCCCTTCAGACCGTTGCCGGAGCCAGAAGGTTCATGTCGATATCGGTGAGCTCGACACGGCGTTCGAAGGCGACGCCTTCCTCATCGAAAAGATGGCAATCGGCAGCGTTGATGCCGACGGCGACCGGCGCGTCCGCGCGGATGCCGACACTGCCGGGAAGCATGGCGCAGAAATTTTCCGTCTCGCTGCCGAGTGCGGCATAGGCCACCGTGTTGGCGCCAAGCCGCTCGATGACGCTCGGCGTGACCGTCAGCGAAATATCGCCGGAGCCCAGCTGGATATGCTCCGGCCGGATGCCCAGCGTCAGCGCCTTGCCGATCATGCCATCGCGCGGAGCGACCGGCAGGCTTGCCTGCTGTCCGCGATAGTCCACGGTCACGCCTGCCTCGCTTGCGGATGTGCAGGTCACAGGCAGGAAATTCATTTTCGGGTTGCCGATGAAGCCGGCTACGAATTGGTTGGCGGGCTTGTGGTAGAGTTCGAGCGGCGCGCCGGTCTGTGAAATATTGCCTGCGTCCAGCACGACGATGCGGTCGGCCATCGTCATGGCCTCTACCTGGTCATGGGTGACGTAGATCATCGTCGCCTTCAGCTGCCGGTGCAGCTTGGCAAGTTCGATGCGCATGTCGGCGCGAAGCGCGGCATCAAGATTGGAGAGCGGTTCGTCGAACAGGAAGATCTTCGGCTCGCGAACGATGGCGCGGCCGATCGCGACGCGCTGGCGCTGCCCGCCCGAGAGCATGCCCGGCTTCTGCTGCAGCCGCGTGTCGAGATGCAGGATGCGCGCGGCATTCTCGACCTTGGCCCGGAGCTTTTCTTCCTCCATCTTCTCGACGCGCAACGGGAAGGCGATATTCTCGAAAACCGTCATGTGCGGATAAAGCGCGTAGGACTGGAACACCATGGCAATGCCGCGTTTGACGGGCGGCAGGTCGTTGACCCTGACACCATTGATGATGATGTCGCCCTTGCTCGTCGCGTCGAGGCCCGCGATCATGCGCAGGAGCGTGGACTTGCCGCATCCCGAAGGCCCGACGAAGACGACGAACTCGCCGTTCCTGACATCGAGGTCGATGCCTTTGAGAACTTCGTAATCGCCATAGAATTTTTGAACCTTGTTGAGCTGAAGCTGTCCCAAAAATCTGTCTCCGGTCCCGGCCTGAATATGCAAAGTTTGGTCGGTGAGGATCGCAGATCAACGACCTGCGATCCTCGACGGCGGATTACTTGAAGGCTTCGATCTCGCCGGCAGCCTTTTTCAGGGCGGCTTCAGGCTCTGCCTTGCCGGTGACGACGGACTGGACCATCTCGATCATCGAGTTCTGGAAGCCCTTGTAGTCCGTGAAGAGCGGCTCGGGGCCACCGTAGCTGATGCCCTCGATGAACGGCTTCCAGAAGGGATCCTTGGCAACGAATTCGTCCACCTTCGCGGAGGGACGCAGCGGGGTGAGGCCTGCGCCGCCCTGCAGTTCGTATTCACCCTGGATGTCGGGCGAGGTGATGTACTTGGCGAATTCGATTGCCTTGTCCTCGACGCCCGAGCCCTTGAAGATCGCGAGGCTGTCGGTGATGAGCAGCGTGCCCGGACCCTTGGCGTCCGGACCGAGCGGAAGGGTGGTGACGCCCCAGTTGATCTTCGTATCCTTCAGGCGATAGGCAGCACCGGAGCCCGCCTGGATCATCGCGACCTTGCCATCGAGGAAGATGGCGCGGACTTCGTTCTGCTCATAGGCGGTCGGACCTTCCTCGGCATAGGCCGATATATCCTTGTATGCCTTCAGCGCTGCGAGGATCTGCGGGCTGTCGAGCGTGATCTTGCCTTCGGCATCGGTTACGGCGCCATTGTTGGTGTAGACCCAATGCATGAACTGATGCATCGTGTTGTCGAAGGTCTTGGCAGAGAGACCGAAGCCCGGAATGCCGGTCTTTTCCTTGATGGTCTTTGCCATCTGGATTTCTTCAGCCCAGGTCTTCGGCGGCGTCTCGGGGTCGAGACCGGCCTGCTTGAAGAGATCCTTGTTCCAGTAAAGTGCCTTGGTGGAGAAGGCGATCGGGACGCCCCACTGGTTGCCGTCGAAGGTGACGGTATCGACGATGTGCGGGTAATAGCCCTTCTTCTCGTCATCGGTCATCGGAACGGGAACGATAAGGTCGTTCTGAGCAAATTCCTTCAGCGTGCGCGAGCCGACATAGGCCATGGCGACCGGCGTGCCGGCGGCAGCCAGCGTCGTTGCCTTGTCCTGGCACTGTGCCCAGCCGACGACTTCCGGTGCGATCTTCCAGCCGGCGTTCTTGGATTCCCATTCCTTGATGTATTTGGTGTGGATCGGGTCGATCGTGTCGCCGCAATAGATCCAGCTGATTTCCTTGTCGGCTGCCTGGGCCGTGACGGCGGTCAAGGCCGTCGAACCAAGCAGGGCGAGCGCCATAAGGCCTGTCTTGATGGTAATGCTCACGTCGTAACTCCCATTCTCGTTGTTAGCTGTTCACTCTTTATTGTTGGTCTTATTGTTTCACCGCACCGGCGGTCAGGCCGCCGACGAGATAGCGCTGAAGGAAGAAGATGACGATCATCGCCGGCGCGATGCCGACGAAGGAGGCCGCCATCAGTTCGTTCCAGATGACCTCCTGCTTGCCGAAGTAAGCGAAGAGTCCCACCGGCAGGGGCATGTATTCAGTCTTCGAGTTGAAGGTCAGCGCGAAGATGAACTGCTGGGCATAGGCGCCGATGAACGTGGTGATCGCGACGACGATAATCCCCGGCATCGCAATGGGCAGAATGACGCGGCGCAGCGTGTAGAAGTGGCTGGCGCCATCCATATAGGCCGCTTCGTTGAGTTCCTGCGGAATGCGGATCATGTAGGTGCGCAGCAGCCAGATCGCCGAAGGGATCAGGAAGGCGACGCCCGGCACGATCATCGCAAGATAGGTGTTCAGGACACCCATGCTGCGCATCAGGCGGAAGAGCGGGATGAGCAGCACGGCGCCGGAGAACATGTTCACCGTCAGGAAGGCGCCGAGCAGGATGCCCATGCCCTTGAACTCGAACTTCGCAAATGCATAGGCCGCCGGAATGACGAGGCAGAGCACGATGACGGTGACGATGATCGAGATGAAGAACGAGTTGAAGATATAGCGAGCAAAGCCCGGCACGCTGATCCACATCGTCCGGTAGGCTTCGAACGAGCCGTTTTCCGGCCAGAAGCGGTAGGGCGAGGAGAAGAGCTGGCTGAGCGGCTTCAGCGATACCAGAAAGCCTTCGACAAAGGGCGCCAGCACGAAGAAGAGAAAGAGCGCTATGCCGCAGTAGATGAGGATGATTTCCCACCAGCTGTAGCGATCGATCATGGGACGGCTGCTCATGCGCGCTTCTCCGGATTGAGGCGGCGGGTGACACGGAAATAGGCGAAGCAGAAGAGCGACAGGAAGATGCAGATCAGCACTGCGCGCGCTGCCCCTTCGCCATATTTCTTCGAGCCGATCGCCGTCTGATAGGTATCGATGATCATCGTCGTCGTTTCGCCGCTCGGGCCGCCCTGCGTCAGGATCCAGATAATGTCGAAGGAATTGAAGGTCGCGATCAGCGACAGCATCGACATGGTGATGATGGCCGGAACCATCAGCGGCAGCGTGATGCGGCGGAAACGGTACCAGCGACCGGCGCCGTCGGTCCATGCGGCTTCGTAGAGATCCTTCGGGATCGACTGGATCGCGGCGAGGAAATAGATCGTCACCAGCGGCACGCCGATCCACACGTCCGTGACGATCGTCGCCCAGAAGGCGGTGCTGCCATAGGCGAGAAAGGCGACCGGACCGTCGACGAGGCCGAAGCGCTGCAGCAACCCGGAAATCATCCCGAACTGGCCGTTATACATCCAGCCCCACATGAAGATGCCGATGGCCATCGGCACGATCCAAGGCGGCATGGTGAGCAGCCGAAACAGCGAACGGCCTGGCACGGCCGCATTCAGCATGGCGGCGCCGAACGTGCCGATAATCATCTTCAGGGCGACCGAAAAGAAGGTCCAGATGAAGGTTCGGACAATGACTTCCACGAAGGTGGGATTGAAGATCTTCTCGTAATTGACCCAACCGACCCAGTTCGTCACCTTGCGCAGCGATGCGTCCGTAAAGGACAGGATGAACGTATCGACCAGCGGATAGGCAACGATCGCGAGCACATAGAGGACAGCAGGGAGGAGAAGGATCCAGGCGAAGATGACGGCACTTTTCTGAGCACTCATCTTGCCATTCTCCTCAGGCCGCTCTGGCGTGCAGCGCCTCGTCGAACCGGTCCCAGACGGGACGAAGGTCGATCACGGCCTTCTTCATGCGGGCCTCATCCATGGCGAGCGCCAGGATGCCCGCCTCCAATGCGTTGAGCGTGGAGACCGGCAGTTCCGAACCGGTGCGCACACTCTGCAGAATATCGGCCGCCATCTGCTCGTCGGCACCGTAGTGCTGCGACAGCTCGGTCGCGGCATATTCGTTTGCGACGATCTTGTTGCCGGTCAGCTGCTCGTGAACATCGAGATAACCGCGGACGAAGTCGCCCTCTGCCATGCCGCGCGAGCCCATGATGGCAAAGCGGCGGAACTGGTCAGGAACGTTCAGATTGGTGTGGAAGTTCATGCCGACGCCGTTGGCGTATTCGACGATTGCCACCTGGTAGTCGATGATGTCGGCGTCGCTGTCGAACACCTTGTCCGAACCCATCCAGCCGCTCGGCTTGCGGTGGAAGAGTTCCAGATCGTTGATGCCTTCGCGCGCCGGGTCGTTGGCGGGAATGAAGCTCTTGCGGCCGCCGAAGCTCGCAACGCGTTCGGGGCGGGCGCCGACCACGCCATTGTAAAGGTCGAGGTCGTGGCAGCATTTCTCCAGCATGAAACTGCCGGAATAGCGCTCGTAGCGGCGCCAGTCGCGCATGAAGAAGGCGCCGTGATAGGGCTCGATATGTTCGGAGGCTTCAATCGATACGATATGGCCGAGCTTGCCTTCCGCCTGGATGGCGCGCAGGTCCTTGTAGAGGGGAGAGTAGCGCAGTACGAGACCGACCATCAGCCGCTCATGGCCGAACTTCGCCATCAGATGGGCAAGTTCGATGCTCTCGGCGATCGTGGTGACGATCGGCTTTTCGCAGAAAACCTTCAGGCCGGCTTCAAGGCCGAGGCGAATATGATCGAGATGCATGTGGTTGGGCGAGCCGATCATCAAGAGATCGAGCTTTTCGGAGGCGAGAAGCTCTTGCGGCGAACCATAGGCCTTGCCGACGGAGATGCCCTTTTCCGTCAGTCCGGGAAGCCCGGCGGGGTCCGGATCGACGTAGCCTACGATCTCGAAACTGCTGTCGATTGCCTTGAAGACATAGCCAAGATAGCCGAGCCGGAATCCCAGCCCTATGATTCCCACTTTCATGCTAAATTCGTTCCCGATTTCGTAATTTATTTTCTTCAAGTTGGGACAAAAATCAGAGGTCGTCAACCAAAAACGGTGTTGAGAGCGCGTTGATGAAATTGATTTTCATCGGACCCGATCTGGGCCTCTGCAGCCTCCAAGCCGGACAGTCTGGGTCGCGGCGGCAGAGGTCCGCATGCCGCCGCGCTTGACGGCCGCCGCCACCCGGCTGTCCGCACCTGCCCCGCAAATGCTCGTGCCTTCCGAGATCACGGTGGCGATCGTGTCCAGCCCACCAGCCGTGCAAGACCGCATGGCTGGCGCGACAGCGTCTCAAATCCCCGATCCGTCCAGTTGCTGGGCGTCGTCGCCTTCCCAGGGCGAGGGCATGGAACCGCTGTTGAGATTGGCTGACGGCATTGGCATCCAACACTTCAATTCCGGTTCGGCATATTCGATGAGGCGGCCAGGCGAGGAATCGGACGCGCGCCAGCCCGCCGTGCCGAACTGATCGCCATTCGACCAATAGGCGAGGTCAACTTCCGCCGGCCCCTGTTCGGACGGGCGGATCGTAACGAGGATCCGGCTGCCGTCCTTCGGGGCGGTTGTCATATGTCGCCAACGGTCTGGTTCAACCATCGTTCTTCCTCCTGCATTGCTGAGGAATGCAAGTCTCATATCAGTCCGGGAAACGGTCAATTCAAACTTGGTGCTGTGCGACCCCGGCCGCTGATTTGCTGTTCCGGCGAGACGGAGGGCTGGCGAGCGGCAATGTCAGCTCACAGGTTGGCATTCCCGCGCCGGGCCTTTCAACCTGGATAGAAGACGGGCTGAGGTCGCCTTGCGTTGCAGCCGTTCAAAGCCAGTTGATCCGCTTGAGCACCATCAGCGTTGCAACGGACGTGACCGCGACGAAGGCAACGATAATGACGAAAGCCCAGGTGTCGTTGACGCCAGGGATGCCGCCGACATTCATGCCGAACAGGCCGGCCACGACGCTCGGCGGCAGCAGCAGGGCGGCGAGTGCGGCGAGGCGATTGGAATTGCGGGCGATCCGCTCGCTGATGACGGTGGACAGGTCGTCGTGAAGGATGCTGGTCCGGTCGCGGATGGCGTCGAGATATTCGATGAAGCGCATCAGCTTGTCGATGACCTCGCGGAAGCGCAGCTTGTCACGCTCCTTCAGCCACGGGGCGTCGTCATGCTCGATCCGGCTCAAGGCGTCGCGCTGGGGTGCGAGATAGCGGCGAAGCTGTACGGAACGGCGGCGGAGCTGCTTCAGCCGCTCGCGCACTTCGCCGGCATCACCGTGAAAAACCAGCTCGTCCAGTTCGTCCACCTCCTCGTCCATCGCATCGAGCACGGGTTCGAGGTCGCGCACCAGCTTTTCGCTGACGAGAGCAAGCAATTCCCCCGTCTGTTTTGGGCCCTTGCTCTTGTCCAAGGCAAGGCGGATGTCGCGCAGGGCGGTTATATAGTGGCCGCTGTCGCGCAATGTCACCAGTCTGCGCTGGTCGGCCCATATATGAAGGGGAACAAGATCGACCTCGGCGGAGCCGTTTTTCACTTCGTCCGGCGGCGTGGCGCAGACGCCGCGAAGAATGATCAGCAACCCGTCGTCAATGCCTTCGACGCGCGGGCGCGTTTCTTCCTCCAGCAAGGCTTCGGCGACCAGCGGATCGAAGCCGCCTCTCGATGTCACCCATTCCGCCGCGGCCGGATGGTCGCGCTCGAAATGCAGCCAGACGACGCCATCAGCCGGCGTCCACCGACGCACCGCTTCCATGTCAAGCGTACGGCATCCGCCGTTGCCGTCAAGAAGCACGGCGAAACGCAAACCCGGCTCGGCGCCGTAACTTGCAACATTCGTGACCTGTTCGTGCATGAAAACCTCCACCCGCCGCGGTCCGCCTCCCCGAAGCGCGATGCGATAGCTTAGCGAGTCGCTGTCGGGCGGCAAGACGATCGAATGCTCAGTCGTTTTGAACAAGGCCGCCACGTCGGCAACGGCATCCGATCCGGGACGGGCATCGCCCTTACTCCGCGCCGCAGGCGTAGCCGTTCGAAATTAGAATCTATCGCGTCAATTGAAAGACCTGATCGCTGCGCTAGTTTAAATTGTCATGGCGTTGGCGTCGATGTGTCTTGTCGCGATGCGCATGCCGCCAGCGCCGTTGCGAATGAAGGACGATCGTCTCCGGAAAGACCACGGAACAAGGGATCGCGACCATGCGCCCAGCCGATCGAATGACGCAGCCCTGAACGGGCTTCATGGCCGCTGGGCGGACCTCATCATCCTTGGATAAGCCACCACACGGAGGGGGAAGATGTGTAGGCATGAACTGCTTGTCGTGGCAACGCTTGCATCTCTGTTTGCGGCCCAGACTGCGCTTGCGGACGGTCCTGGCGGTCCGGCCCGCGGACTGAAGACGGCGCCTGTCTTCAGCTATCTTTCGGAAAAACGCCGGACAGCCGCGCCGTTCGCGCATGTGATGTTTTGCGCGCGCAATCTCAACGAATGCATGGCACGCGACGGTGCCTCGCAAATCCTGTTGGACCCCGCAGCCGACAAGCAGCTTCGCGCCGTCAACGCCTCGGTCAACGGCTCGATCCGTCCGCTCAACGAAAGCCCTGAAGAGGGCGATGTCTGGCAGGTGAACGTCAAGGCGGGCGATTGCGAGGATTTCGCGCTGACCAAGCGCGATCGTCTCATCGCCATGGGCTGGTCGGTAAAGGCGCTGCGGATTGCCGTGGCAAAGACAGCCACCGGCAAAGGCCACGCGGTTCTGGTCGTCAAGACCGATCAGGGCGATCTGGTGCTCGACAACCGTACCAATGCGATCAAGGGCTGGCGGGATACGGACCTTCGCTGGCTGATGATCCAGTCGGGGGACGATCCGCGCATATGGTTCGAACTTTAGATGCGAAACACATGTGCGGCGTGCGGATCTTTTGAAGCCGGTATCCTGTCCTTGCTGCCAGCCGCCCGGTGATGCGTCCGGCGTTTCGGTTGCTGCCTGCCGTGTTTGAACACGTCCTGATAGAACCGTCTTCATCCGATCGGTTTTATCGAAGGCATCCATTGACCTGAGGCCCTGCTTGCATTTTCTATCCGCCCCCAAACATAAGCCGGCCAGGGAGGGCATATGCAGGTCCTATCGAGCATTCAGGCAGTGCGCACAGCGCTTGCCGCCGCAAGGGCGAATGGCGGAAGCGTCGGCTTTGTGCCGACGATGGGTTATCTTCACGCCGGGCATATGGAGCTTGTCGCGCGGGCGCGCGCCGAAAACGAAATCGTCGTTGCCTCGATCTTCGTCAATCCGCTCCAGTTCGGCCCGGCAGAGGACCTGGCCCGATACCCGCGTGACCTGGAACGCGACAGAACGATGCTGGAAAAGGCCGGTGTCGACATTCTCTTCGCGCCCGGTGTCGAGGATATGTACCCGTATCCGATGAAGACCGTGGTCGATGTGCCGGAGCTTGGCGGCGAGCTCGAAGGTGCGGTTCGGCCGGGGCATTTCGCGGGCGTTGCCACTGTCGTCACCAAGCTCTTCAACATCGTGCAGCCGAAGAACGCCTATTTCGGCGAGAAGGATTACCAGCAGGTCGTCATCATCAAACGCATGGTCGACGATCTCGCCCAGCCGGTGCGCATCGTCTCGGTGCCGACGGTCCGCGACGCCGACGGTCTGGCTCTGTCGTCCCGCAACGTTTATCTCAGCGCGGAGGAACGCCGCGCCGCGGTCATCGTGCCTCGCGCCCTGGACGAGGCGGAGCGTCTCGTCGCCGGTGGGCTCAGCGATCCGCAGGTCCTTGAGGCGAAACTGGCCGAATTCATCGGACGCGAAGCCTTGGCAAAACCGGAAGTCGTCGCGGTCAGGGACGCTTCGACGTTGAAACATGTCGCGAAGATCGAGGATCCGGTCGTTGTCGCACTGTTCGTGCGGATCGGCGCGACCAAACTTCTCGACAATCGGGTGATTGCGGGCAAAGATTCATCTGGAAGGGGAGAGGCATCATGAGTGCCGTGAGCTCCGCAAAACGTCTGACGCCATCACGAATCCGGGCCATGAAGGGCCGAACGCCGATCGTGTGCCTGACGGCCTACACGACACCGATGGCGCGGCTTCTCGATGAACATTGCGATCTCCTGCTCGTCGGGGATTCGCTCGGCATGGTTCTCTACGGCATGGAGAGCACCGTGGCGGTGACGCTCGACATGATGATCGCCCATGGCAGGGCGGTCATGCGCGGCGTCGCCCGATCCTGCGTAGTGGTCGACATGCCCTTCGGCAGCTATCAGGAGTCCAAAGAGCTGGCCTATCGCAACGCCGTGCGCATCCTGCAGGAAACCGGGTGCGACGCGGTCAAGCTGGAAGGCGGCGAGGAGATGGCCGAGACGATTTCCTTCCTCACGGCGCGCGGTATTCCGGTCCTCGGACATATCGGTCTCATGCCTCAACAGGTCCATACCGCAGGCGGCTACCGATCTGTCGGACATTCCGAGGAGGAGGTCGCCAAGATCAGGCGTGACGCCGCCGCGATCGGCAGCTCGGGAGCCTTTGGGGTCGTCGTCGAAGGAACGGTCGAGACATTTGCCCGCGAGGTGACGGGAGCAA
Source organism: Rhizobium sp. GCM10022189 (assembly GCF_042656325.1). NCBI lineage: Bacteria > Pseudomonadati > Pseudomonadota > Alphaproteobacteria > Hyphomicrobiales > Rhizobiaceae > Rhizobium > Rhizobium sp. GCM10022189. The sequence continues at coordinate 335,199 of NZ_JBHSOR010000037.1, read as the reverse complement.
TTCCTGTTCCGACGATCGGGATCGGCGCCTCGGCAGCCTGCGACGGCCAGATCCTGGTTTCGGACGATATGCTCGGACTGTTCAACGATTTCACGCCGCGCTTTGTCAAGCGCTACGACGAACTTGGCAAGAGGGTGGGCGCTGCTGCTGCCGCCTATGCCGGCGACGTTCGCTCGCGCACGTTCCCCGCAGAGGAGCATACGTTCAAGCGCCGGTCCTGACGGTGCGGGCGACGACCGGACGGAGCGCGAGTGCGCAGCAGCGGCTCCGCACTCAGGGGACCAGCGTGATGGTCGCGGAGTTCCATCCTGCGGGCAGCGGTCGGGGCCGGTCGATCGTCACGTTTTCGATTTCGAGGCCGGTGACATTCTGCGCAAAGACGCCCGGCAATCCGCCTGGATAGGCGAAAAGGCCGACAATGTTGCCGTCCTCGGCCCGCACCCAGGCATTGCCGCGCCCCTCGGTGCCTTTGGGCGGTGCCAGATCGGCGTTGGTCGGCCGCAAGTCATACTGCCTGGCAGTGCCGAGCGGTCCTTCCTCCATCCTAAGCGTGCTCGCGCGCAAAACGACATTGTCGATGCCGCCCGGTTCCTCTGCAAAGAGATTGACCGCCCCCTGGCATCGCCCACTGATATTTTCGACAAGTACCTTGCAAACCGTTCCTGCCGGGCGCTCGGGGCGTCGCGTGAGCTTGGTAATCGTGAACGGTTCGCCGGAGCCCCAGAATCCGTCCGGCGTCTCGCTGCAATCGACTTCGATATCGCGGAAGACAACATTCTCGACCTTGCCGCCATCGCGCGAAAAGATGCCGAGACCGCGGTTGGAATTCTCGATCCTGCAGCGCAGGAAGCTGACCTCGGTTATGTCGCCGAAGCTTTCCGTGCCGATCTTGAGGGCGCAGCTCTTGCTCTCGATCACGCTGTCGGAGACCGTGATCCGCTCGCAGCGGCCGATTTCTTTCTCGCTGAAGCTGGTCTTGAGGCATATGCCGTCATCGGCGGTTCGAATGACGGCGCCGGTGATCGTCACGTCGCTGCAGCTGTCGATGACGATCCCGTCGGTATTGGGCAGTTGGCGGTTGTTGGAGACGCGAACGCCGTGAACAGCGATATTGCGGCAGCGCACCAGATGGATCGTCCACATGGGTGAATCGGTTATCTGGACGTCTTCCAAACGAATGTCCTGACAATCCTCCAGGACCAGGACTCGCGGACGTTCGGCGAACGGAGTGAATGTGCCCACACTCGCGTCGAAGCCGGTGTGGAAGGCATCGCCGCCGCCGTCGATCGTCCCCTTGCCGACGAGCGCAATATTCCTGGCGTTCTGCGCCACGATGTAAGCGCGGTTGGATGCTTCGGCGAGTACGCTGACCGTGTTGGAGCCATATTGTTTGTAATCGGGGGCGAAAGCGAGGACTGCGTTTTCCTCGATATGCAGCGTCACATTATCGCTCAACCGGATCGGCCCTGCGTGATGGCGACCGGGCCGGAGAAAGACCGTCCCGCCGCCGGCCGCCGCTACAGTGTCGAGCGCTGCCTGGAGATCGCCACCCATCACTTCAACGAATATCTCCATCCGATACCTCCGCCTATCCTGCAGATTTCATAGCCCTGCGTAATTTATTCGTCAACAGGACGAACTAAATCTTGCGGGACTGGATGTGTTGTGTTGACAGTCCGCAAAACTCGTATTTAATTCGTCATGGTTACGAACAAAGGACTGTGGGAGTGCAGTGCAGGCCGTTCGTTTCGGATGTCAGGATGACAAGCCAGAGAGGGAGCCCTATGAAAACGCTAAAGACAATTCTAATAACCGCCAGCGCCCTGGCGATGACAATGTCGGTCGCCGCAGCCTCCGAACTCAAGCTCGTGTGGTATGTCGACAGTGATCAGGAGGAGGCGGATACGCGCGCTCTGCTCGATCAGTATACGAAGCTGCATCCCGAAACGACCTTCGATCTGGAGATCACGCCCTATGACGGGATGATCCAGAAATTCCAGCAATATGCCGCATCGGGCATCATGCCGGATCTGTCGCTGACCTCCTCGATGGAGCCGGTCATCCGGCCGTTCCTGGCAGACCTCGGCAAAGAGATCGGGCCGGAATGGATCAACGACTTCGTCAAGGGGTGGGCCGATGGGGCCAAGCTCGGCGACAAGGTCATTGCCGCGCCGCTGCGCGTTACCTCGACCGGTATCTTCCTGAACGCTGACGCCTTCAAAAAGGCAGGCGTCGCCATCCCGGATCAGGCAACGGGCTGGACCTGGGACGAGTTCATTCCGAAGGTCAAGGAAGTCGCGGAGAAATCCGGCACCCGCTATCCGCTCGTATGGGATGTTTCGGCGAGCCGCTGGATCGTCCACGAATATCAATATGGCAACCACATCTACACCGAGAAGGAGCCGGTCAAGGTCGTGATGGACGAGGCGGCCTGGACGGGCACGCTCGACAAGTTCATCGACATCACCAAGGCTGCCATGCCGCCCGGCCTGTGGAGCGGAGCAAGCTCGGACAATCCGAAGGAACTTTTCACCGCCGGTCAGGCCGCCGCCTACATGTCCGGCAGCTGGCAGATCGCCGGGCTGGCAACCAATGCGCAATTTGCCTGGCAGGCCGGACCGACGCCGCGCGGGACGGTTGCCTCCTCGATCTATGGGGGCGACTACATCGTCGCCTTCAATACGAGCCAGCACCTGCCGGAGGCAGTCGAGTTCATAAAGTGGATCACGTCGCCGGAGATCCAGGCGCAATATGCCAAGACCTTCGGCATGATCCCCGCCAACCTCAAGGCGCCGCCGGTCAAGTATGACAATCCGGCTGCGACGGCTGCAATCACCGCAATGCAGAGCGAGCTGAACGCGAGCCCGGCCTATGCGGCAACGGACCAGGCCTGGCCGCAGATGCAGTCGGTCTGGGGCACGGTCAAGACAGCCGTCACCCAGGCTGTTGCCGGCCAGATTTCGTCGGCCGAGGCGATCGCACAGATCAAGAAGGCTGCCGACGACTCGCTCGAGGCGAGCAAGTGACGGCGGTGATTGCGCAACAAGGCAGTTCGGCACTGGGTCCTCACCCGGTGCCGAAAGGCAGCCGCAACAGCCTCTTCAATATCGGTTGGCCGTATCTGCTGATGCTGCCGACGATCGCATTGCTCGTCACCTTTACGCTCTATCCGCTGGTTCAAGGCCTCCTGATGGCGTTCTTCAAGCGGGGCGTCGTGGTTGTCCCACAGGTGCCGAGCACCCTGCCGCAATATGTGGGCTTCGATAACTTTCTCGGGCTCTTGAGCAACGCCGACTTTCAGACGTCTCTCGTCAAGACGGTGCTCTTCGTCATTGTCGCGGTGCCGCTGAACATCGTCGCCTCGCTGGCGCTGGCGCTGCTTCTTTCGCCTCAGACCCGGTTCTTCGCGGTTGTCCGCACGATCGTCTTCTTCCCCTCGATGATCAGCCTGCTGATCATCGGCGTTTCCTGGCGCTGGCTTTTCGGCCTGAACAACGGTCTCGTCAACTATCTGCTGTCACTTGTGGGAATTGCCCCCGTTCCGTGGCTCGAACAGGACACGCTGGCGCAGATTGCGATGATCATCGCTTGGGTGTGGGCTCAGGCCGGCTTCAACATGATGATCTTCATCGCCGGCCTGACTGCGATCTCGGCGGATTATTATGAAGCCGCATCGATCGACGGTACCAGCAAATGGCGTCAGTTCACGCATATCACATTGCCGCTTCTCAAGCCGACGATGGCGGTGGTTCTGGTGCTTTCGTCGATCGAAGCCTTCAAGGTCTACGAACTCGTCGTATCGTTGACCGGAGGAGGGCCGGGCAAGGCGACCGTCTATCTGATCCAGACGATCTACGACACGGCGTTTCAAAAGCCGATGCAGGCCGGCGTTGCCGCTGCGCAGTCGATGGTTCTCTTTGCAATTCTCTTGCTGCTGACGATCGTCCAGTTGCGCGTGTCGAGGAGTGAGAAATGATACGGATCTATTCGCCCTGGCGGCTCGCCTTCGTGGCCCTGACACTCTTCGTCTTTCTGATGCCGCCGGTGTGGCTCTTCCTGTCGTCGCTGAAATCGCAACAGGAAATATTCCAGTGGCCGCCGACCATTTTCCCGGCTCATGTGACGTTGCAGAATTTCATCGATACCGTATCGCGGGCGAAATTTCTCGTCTTCTTCCGCAATTCGGCAATCGTTTCGGTGCTTTCGGCACTGCTGTCCGTCACCATCAGCGTCATGGCGGGTTATGCGCTTGCCAAATTCAGGTTCAAAGGCGACACCCTGTTTTTCCTGCTGATCATGTCGTCCCTGATGGTGCCGCTGCAGATCGTCATGATCCCGGTATTTCTTGTTCTGCGCGATCTTCACCTTCTTGATACGCTCGCGGGCATCATCATCGCCCCGGCCGCTACGCCCACGGGCGTGTTCCTGATGCGGCAATATATCACCAACATTCCCGACAGCCTTCTGGAGGCTGCCCGGATCGACGGGACGCCGGAGTGGCGCATCCTGCTGAGAATCATCGTGCCTCTCTCCATCCCGGCGATCGGCACGCTTCTGGCTTTCAATCTGGTCTGGCGCTGGAACGACTACCTGTGGCCGTTCCTGGTCATCACGGACCAGGACAAGTGGACCGTCCAGGTCGCGCTCGCCAATACGGTTGGGCGGTTCGGCATCAACTGGCCGCGACTGCTATCGATGTCCGTACTCTCGGTCCTGCCGGTGCTCGTCATGTTCACGGCCCTGCAGCGCATGCTGATGAGCGGGTTGATGGCCGGCGCGACCAAGGAATAGCGAATCGTCCCGACCGAATGCAAAAGCCGCCTGCGGGCGGCTTTTGCATCGTGTTTTATCTTCCAAAGATTGCGACCAGGGAGCGGACGTCTCAGTTCATCGCCGAGCGCAGCTTCTCCTTGTGGGCGAGGGCGGCCATGGCCGGCATGCTGCTCCATCCCTGAAGCAGCGAGCCGCGGCCCCATGGCGGCGCGAAATATTCGACGGCCCCCATCCACCCTTCTTCCAGGCAGGTTTCCCACCAGCGCAGCAGGGGATATTCGGCACCGGCAAGGCCATGCAGCAGGCGCTGTTCGGCATAGAGGCCGGAGAGGTACGGCCAATCCGATCCGTTATGGTAGCGATAGGCGAAGGCCGACTTCGAGCGGGTGTCCTTGGGCCGCTTGAAGGGCGGGAAGGCGCACATCACGCCCCAGTCGCCATAGGGCTGATCACCGTTGTTGCGGCTTTCCAGCAGGGCTTCCACTTTGCCAAGAACAGTTCGCGCGCGTTCAGGCGAAACGGCGCGATAGCGAAGCAGGGTCAGGCTGTCGAGCGTCAGGTGGTCTTCGACGAAGTCATCCTTCATGCCGTAATCCGCGTAGGTTCCGCCCGGCTGGAGGAGGGCTTCGTCGATTGCCGCTCGCGCTGTCGCGGCGATCGCTGCCGCTTTCGCGGCAATTTCGCCGTCGATTGCAGCGCCATATTCGACGATGACGTCGAGCGCGCCGATCCAAAGGCCGATATCGTAGGAGACGTAACCGTGCCGATAGACGTTGTCGGCCCAATCGCGGTCGTGGTTCGGTTTGACCGGAAGCCCGCTTCCGTTGACGTCCAGGGCGCAATAGCGGTTGAAGATTGCGACGACCTTGTCCCAATGGACCGCCATCGGTGCACTGTCTCCAGTCGCACGGATGTAATCGCCGATCGTCAGAATGAAGAAGAGGGGGCTGTCGAAATGGTCGCTCCACCAGTCGCCGGGCCGAAGATGCTCCTCCTTGATGCGCGGATCCGTTCGACGGACCTTTTCCCATTCCTCGGCCTGGCCCGGACCGGTGAGGATGACACCGCTCGGGGCCTCTCCATCCGGCTGAATGCCGCGTGCCAGCAGTTCGATCTGCGAGCGCACGGCCGCCGGCGCCCGATCGAGCAAGGCCTGAAGCGTCCAGTAGCCGTCGCGATAATAGGTTCGTGCCGGCGCGCTATAGGCCTGGCCGGCGGCAAGGCCGCCAAAGGCGCCGTGCGCGTCCTGCCGAATGCTTGAAAGGGCGGCATGAAGGCTTTGCGAGATCATGCTGCGCATCAGCGGCGCGGCTTCGGGCATCTCGTCGCAGCGCGCCACATAGGCGTTCGCTTCAGCAATCACGTCCTCCGGGGTGAGGTCGAGAGCACGCGTGGCTTCTTCGATCGACGCGCCGGCGCTGAGGAACAAGCCGTCCGGCCGCTGCTCGGCGATCACCACGCCCCATCCGGTTCTGGCAATCCGTCGTTCACCCAGCCGCTCGACCGGCTCACGCTTCGTCGTGCTTGCCCACCATGCGCAGCGTTGCGAGGGGACGAGCGTGCGCAGCCTCGCTCCCTTCAAAAACAGCACCGGCGCCGATTGCGCCACATAAAGGCCGCCGCCGCTGGCCTCGACGCGGTTCGGGGCATAGGTGAAAGGCCCGCGCCAGCCGCTGAAGGTGAGGCTTGCGATCTTTCCGCAGCCCCAGACGGAGATTTCGATCTTGCCGTCGGGCCAGCAATCGCCCTGCAGGCGCGGAGCCATGAACGGCAGCAGTACCGGCTTGTCCGAAACGAGTTGGCCGTCGGCAAGCGGGGTAAGGATACGCGGCTTTCCACGCGGCGTCGTCATGGGCGAGCTCCTGATTTCATCGGGCTGTCTGGATGGAAAGTTCGTGCAAGCCAAGCATCAGGGCGCCGCGCATTCCCGCTTCCGGACCGAGGGATGCGGGTTCAATCCGCACCGCAAACGGCAGCAGGGACGACATGTGCTGCGAGACGAGGTCGACGAATTCGCGGCGTGAGCCGATGCCGCCTCCGAGCACCATCAATGCCGGATCGAACACCGCCTGAACGGCCGCCAGGCCGACCGACGCGGATTTTGCAAGCGTTGTTATGGCAGCGGAGGCTTCGGGATCGCCTGAACCTGCCCTGCGGAAAATCTCGCTGACCGGTACGGTCCCGTCCCGGTAAAGAGCCCGCACGGCCGGTGAATCGACCTGGTCCTCGAAGAGACCGGCCCTTGCTTTCGGCGCGGCGTCGTGCGGATCCGTGCCGAGCGGCAGAAGACCGAGTTCGCCGGCGCGGCCGTGATGACCGCGAAAAAGCCTGCCGTCGATGACAAGGCCCATGCCGACCCCGGTGCCAAAGGCAATGAAGGCCAGGGAAGCGCAATCCCGCGCCTTTCCGAGGGTCGCCTCTGCAAGTGCCGCCAGATTGACATCATTCTCGACAATCACGCCACAGGGCAATCCGGCCTCAAGGAGGCGGGCAAGCGGCCGGTCGGCAGGAATTGCGAGGTGCGGCGACAACGAGGCAAGACCGGTCGAAGGCGAAACGGCGCTCGGTACGCCAACGATCGCCTTGAGCAGGGGGCCGCGATCGGAGTGCCGCTCCGCAAGGCTTAGGATCATGCGGGCGATCTGCTTGAGAACGGGGGCATCCTCGCCGTGGGCGGTCGGCTCCTCCATCGTCGCCAGCAGGTTGCCGTCATGATCGGACAGTCCCGCGAGCACCTTGGTGCCGCCGAGATCAACACCGGCAACGAGACCGAAAGCTTTCGTGCGGCGATTGCCAACCGCCGGCCGCAGATCTGGCGCGATAGTTGAAATATTTGACAAGCGCAGCTCTCTTCATATATTTGTTCGGCAGGTTGACGAATTTATTATTGCCGAGCCTCTGGTCTGTCAACAACCAGTTTGAAATTGACGGACGTTCGTGGAAAAAGCAGAAGCAGACGAAAGCGGAACCTTATATCGACCGGAATATTTGGCCCATGGCATTGACTGAGAACGCACCTCCCGTGCTGCGACAGATTTCGGTTCGCGCCGTCATGGACGTATTGCTGCATACCGGCCCGACATCGCGGGCGGACCTGTCGAAAATTACGGGGCTCTCCAAGCAGACGATGTCAGAGGTCATCCGGGCTCTGGAGGAGGCCGGCTGGGTCCGCGAAAAGGGCATTACGACCGGCCGTATCGGCCGCAGTGCCATTACCTACGAGGTGAACGGTGCCGCCGGGTATGCCGTCGGCGTCGATATGGGTGCAACCACAACGCGGGTCGTGCTCGGCAATATCGTGGGGCACATCGTCGGGGAGATCGAGTATCCCTCCGACCGTCGCGGGGGCTATCATCAGCTGGAACAGGTTGAGGCAGCGCTCGCTCGAATCCTTGCCGATAGCGGCGTCGCGCGCGAGCATGTCCTTGTCGCGGCGATCGCTACCCCCGGCGTGGTCGAACCCACGACCGGCGCGCTGTCGATGGCCCCGAACCTTGTCGACCTCGACGGCATCGATATTGTCAGGACCCTCGCAGATCGGCTCGCCTGTCCCGTTGTCCTGGAGAATGACGTCAATGCGGCCGCGATAGGTGAATCCTGGCAGGGCCACGCCGTCGCAGTCGATACGGTCGCATTCATCTCACTCGGTACCGGCATCGGCCTTGGCGTGCTTCAGGACGGCAAACTGATGCGTGGGGCAAGCGGGGCGGCCGGCGAGATCTCCTACCTGCCGTTCGGGGCCGATCCCTATGCCGAGGACAGCCTGGAACGCGGCGCGTTGGAATGCGCCATTGCAGCGCAGGGAATCAGCGATTTCTACCACCGATCCGGCGGGGCAAAGGATACGTCCGTTCGAGACATTCTGAGGCTTGCCGAAGAGGACGATCCGATTGCGACCAAAGTCATCCGGAAGGTCGGGGAGATCGCGGCGCTGCTGATCGTATCCGTGAACGCTATCGTCGATCCGACTATCATTATCATTGGCGGCAGCATCGGCCGCCATCCGCTGATGGTCCAGCGCATTCGCGAAGGCATCGCCAAGGCCAGCCGGCGCAAGATAACCGTCGAAGCAAGCGCCCTTGGAAGCCGCGCCACACTGATCGGGGCGCTCGCCATCGGTCTCAACCACCTGCACAACCTTCTCTTTTCTCCGCAGGCGCTTCCCGAACAACGCCGCCTTCCCCCGCCGGTCTAGGCGCGGCCTGCAGCCGGGGAGCGGCGCGTCCACCCATCTTTCGGACGGTGAATCCGGACGCTCGCGCGCCGGATCGAAAACGGCTGCCAGCGTAAAATTCATGTTCGTCATCTTGACGAACTAATTCGATCCCCGCAAAGTAAAGGCTGGATCATACGCCGATCAGCGACCTTCGCTCGAATAGCTTACTGGAGGAACAGTGGACATGGCCGGTTTGAGATTGAACGATGTCAGAAAAAGCTTTGGTCACCTCGGTATCCTGCATGGCATCGATCTGGATGTGAACGAGGGCGAATTTGTCGTCCTGGTCGGCCCGTCCGGCTGCGGGAAATCGACCCTTCTGCGATTGATCGCGGGGCTCGAGAGCGTAACGGGCGGACGTGTTCTGATCGGCGACAAGGATGTTACGCAGGCAGCCCCCGGCGAGCGGGAAATTGCGATGGTGTTTCAATCCTACGCTCTTTATCCGCACATGACCGTCGCGAAAAACCTGTCGTTCGGCCTCGAGAACCTGAAAATGACGCGGGCCGAAATTGATGCGCGCGTCATGGAAGCGGCCCGGATGCTGGCCATCGAACCCCTTCTCGAGCGCCGGCCAAAACAACTATCCGGCGGCCAGCGGCAACGTGTTGCGATTGGCCGGGCCATTGTCCGAAACCCGAAGCTGTTCCTGTTCGACGAACCGCTGTCCAACCTGGACGCGGCACTTCGCGTACAGACCAGGGGCGAGATCAGCCGACTGCACAAGCGCCTGGGCGCGACCATGATCTATGTCACGCACGATCAGATCGAGGCGATGACGATGGCGGATCGTATCGTCGTGCTCAATGCCGGTCGTGTCGAACAGATCGGCACGCCCCTGGAGCTTTTCGAGACGCCTGCAAACCGGTTTGTGGCAGGGTTCATCGGCTCTCCGCAGATGAATTTCTTCGAAGGCGATCTGCTGTCCTGCGGCCCCGGCGGGGTGGCCCTGCAGGTGCCGGGCTTCGGGGCGCTCAACTTGCCGCTGGAAGCGCCGGACCCCAGGATTGGCGAACCCGTCACACTCGGCGTCCGGCCCAGTCATTTCAGGCTGGCGCGCGAGTCGGACCGCGACGGACTTCGCGTTCGTTTTCACGTTGACTATGCCGAGAGCATCGGAACGGAAACTTACGTCTATGGAACGGTCGAATCCAGCGACACCGCCGCGATTGTGCATCTTCCCGATCATGTGGCGATTGCGGACCGGTCAATTCTCGAACTTGCCGTCGAGCCGTATCGCGTCCATGTGTTCGACGGGCATACGGGCACCGCATTTGCGAGATTGAAGGCCGATGCTCCGGTCGCCGCGCCGGCGTAGCGCCTCTCCTCCGTTCCTGTCCAGGATTGCTCTTCATCCAGCCGGCGATTGACACCCGGCTTTCGGGACTGCCCGAGGCGATGGTCGTCTGCGGCATGCTCGGACCGGTCGCCGCTGCGGCGGGACCGGCACGGAAGGTGGAATAATTTCAGAATCGGTAGCAAAAATCTTAATACTGCGTACCGATCCGTGTAAAACTGGGCTGTAATCGTCTCTCTTCATGGGATAGATGCTTTCTCAGCGACCGCCGCTGACAATTATTTCCCAAGCCCCGATCGCCTTAACGACAGCCCGCATGAAAACCGACGACGGCTAGGCATGGTTCCGGCCGCGCAGGAGGAAGATCCATGGCATCCGTTGCCGAGAGCGCCCCCCGCTTTGAAAAGACCGCAATGTCCATCCTGGTGGCAGTCAGCTTCTGCCACATGCTCAACGACATCATGCAGTCGCTGCTAGCCTCGCTCTATCCGCTCTTCAAGGCCAATTACAATCTCGATTTCGTGCAGATCGGCCTCCTGACCATGACCTTCCAGGTCACGGCATCGCTGCTTCAGCCGCTTGTCGGCATCGTCACCGACCGCTGGCCGATGCCCTATTCGCTGCCGGTCGGCATGGCGAGCACCTTCTGCGGGCTGATCCTGCTCGGCAATGCCGGCAGTTTCGAGCTGCTTCTGGTTGCCGCCAGCCTGATCGGTTTCGGCTCGGCCGTCTTCCATCCGGAATCCTCGCGTGTCGCGCGTCTCGCTTCCGGCGGCCGCCACGGCTTTGCCCAGTCCTTCTTCCAGGTGGGCGGCAATGCCGGCCAGGCGATCGGTCCGCTGCTGGCTGCCTTCATCGTGCTGCCGAACGGCCAGCACAGCGTATCCTGGCTGTCCGGCATCGCCATGGTCGGCATGGTGGTGCTGAGCTGGGTCGGCAACTGGTACATGAGCCACCGCCGCCAGAATGCCAGCAAGCCGGCGCCAAGCCGTACGCTGCCCCTGCCGCAGAGCAAGGTGGTCTGGGCGCTGCTGATCCTCGTCCTTCTGACAGCGACGAAGAACGTCTATATGGCAAGCGTCTCGAGCTATTTCACCTTCTATGTCATCGACCGCTTCCAGCTCGACGTGCAGCAGGCGCAGCTCATGCTCTTCCTGTTCCTGGGTTCGGTCGCCGCCGGCACTTTCCTCGGCGGACCGATCGGCGACCGTTTCGGTGCCCGCTTCGTTATCTGGTTCTCCATCCTCGGCGTCATCCCCTTCGCGCTGCTCTTGCCCTATGCGAACCTGTTCTGGACGGGTGTGCTCAGCGTCGTCATCGGCCTGGTCTTTGCGTCGGCCTTCTCGGCCATCGTCGTCTTCGCGCAGGAGCTGGTACCGGGGCGCGTCGGTCTGATTGCCGGCGTCTTCTTCGGCTTCGCCTTCGGCGCGGGCGGTCTCGGAGCTGCTTTCCTCGGCGATTTTGCCGACTCGCACGGCATTGCCTTCGTCTACCGCATCTGCTCCTACCTGCCGTTGCTCGGCCTGCTCACCATTTTCCTGCCGCGCATCCCGAAACATCGCGCGGCCTGAACATCGCGCTTCGCGAGACGCCAAGGGCACCGGACGGTCCTCCGGTGCCCTTGGCGTTGCGAGCAAGCGCCGCGGACGGCGTCTGGTCCGGGCGAACATATTTTTCGCGGTGTTTCGCGAAGACGGATAGTCATTCCTTTAATCTACTATTTTGATGGATAATATCCGTTTCAGGATGTTGCCCTCGACGGCGCGATAGCGGAAGGAAATGATATGTCTGCACCCAAACTGGTCGGTCTTGCCGGCAGCTTCAATCGTCCCTCGAAGACCTTTGCGCTTGTGGAAAATATCGCCGGCCTTGCCGCCGAGGCATATGGTTTCAACAATACGATCTATGACCTGACCGATGTCGGCCCGTCGCTTGGCCAGGCGCTGCGTCGTGACGATCTCGACAATCGCGCCAGGGAAATCATCGCCGATATCGTCGCTGCGGATGCGATCGTCATCGGCGCGCCGACCTTCAAGGGCAGCTATCCGGGCCTCTTCAAGCACCTGATCGATCTCATCGATCCGCATGAACTGCGTGCCAAGCCGATCGTCATCACCGCGACCGGCGGCGGCGATCGGCACGCGCTGATGGTCGAACATCAGCTTCGCCCGCTTTTCGGCTTCTTCATGGCCCATACCCTGCCGACGGCGATCTATGCGTCCGATCGCGACTTCACAGACTATCGCGTCTCCTCCGAGCAGTTGTCCAAGCGCATCGGGGAGGTCATCGGCGAACTTGCCGCTTTCTTTCCGGCCAAAGGCTCGACGTTGATCGCAGCGGAATGACTGCAATCCCGAGACTGATCTTCAGCGGCGCCCGCGGGGCGCCGCTTTCGTTTGAGCATCGCTAAATGCCGATACTATCCATAAATTTGATAGAATATTATCCTGCCGGCTTTGACGAGGCGGCAAGAGTTTTTCCGGTGGCGGGAAGACATCGGACGTTCGTGCTTCGCTCGCAAGGAACGCATTTGCAATGATCCGCCTGCTCGGGGCTCTGCCTCATTCAGTCAGACGGGACAAAAAATGACCAAGAACAAGAATATCAGCGCTATTTCGATTTCGCGCCGCGCGGCTCTCGCTGTTGCCGCTTCTGCGGCCACGCTCATCGCCTTTGCTGCGCCCGCACCTTCCTTTGCCGAAGACAAGTCGATCAAGGTCGGCATCATGAGCGGCGAGGATGAGGATGTCTGGCGGGTCGTCACCAGCGAAGCTGCCAAGAAGGGGCTCAAGATCGAGACCATCACCTTCAATGACTATACCCAGCCGAACGAAGCGCTGGAGCGGGGCGAAATCGACGCGAACGCCTTCCAGCATCAGCCTTACCTCGACAACCAGATCAAGCAGAACGGCTATCATATCGTCCGTGTCGGCTATACCGGCGTCTGGCCGATCGGTCTCTACAGCAAGAAGCATAAGTCCGTTGCCGAACTGCCCGAGGGCGCTGTGATCGGCGTGCCGAACGATCCGTCGAACGAAGGTCGTGCGCTGCGCGTCCTGCAGAACGAAGGCGTGATTAAGCTGAAGGAGGGCACCGGCATCTTGGCCACGATCGCCGATGTGGCCGAGAACCCGAAGAATATCGAGATCAGGGAACTGGATGCCGGTATCGTCGGACGCTCGATCGACGACCTCGACGCCGGCGTCGTCAATACCGACTGGGCGCTGAAAAGCGGTCTTTCGCCGGCAGAGCGTATCGCGCAGGAGCCGATCGCCGACAATCCCTATCGTAACTTCATCGCCGTCAAGGAAGAGAACAAGGATGCCGATTGGGTGAAGACCCTCGTTTCCTCCTATCAGAACGACACCGTGAAGGCCGAGTTCGAGAAGGTCTACAAGGGTACCGGTCTTAGCGCCTATTGACGGAGACGCCCTGAGGGCGCCGACAACCGAGGCGGCCCGGGCCTTTGCCGGGGCCGCCTTCAGCGTTTGTGAAGGAACGAGCATGAATTCAATAGTCTCCGCTTCAAGAATCGGGACGCCGGCGGCTGACGCGGAGGAGGTCGTTCGACTGACCGATATCCGGCGCAGATTCGGCGCAACACCGGCGCTCGACGGCATTTCGCTGAGTGTCAGGAAGGGCGAAATCCTCGGCATTATCGGACGCAGCGGCGCCGGAAAGTCGACACTGATCCGCTGCCTCAATGGTCTGGAGCGTGCCGACAGCGGCGAGATCGTCATCGAGGGCCGCAACATTGCAGGCCTTCCGGAAAAGGACCTTCAGCCCTTGCGGCGGCGCATCGGCATGATCTTCCAGCATTTCAACCTGCTCTCGGCCAAGACCGTCGAGGAGAATGTCGCGCTGCCGTTGAAGATCGAAGGGATCGCCAAGGCCGAGCGGCTGAAACGGGCTCATGAACTGCTGGATCTGGTCGGTCTCTCGGACAAGGCCGGCGCCTATCCGTCGTCGCTGTCCGGTGGCCAGAAGCAGCGTGTCGGCATAGCCCGCGCGCTCGCCGCCCGCCCGGCTCTCCTGCTCTCCGACGAGGCGACTTCGGCGCTCGACCCGGAAACGACGCGCTCGATCCTCGCTCTGCTGAAGGATATCAATCGTAAGCTTGGGCTTACGATCCTTTTGATAACGCATGAGATGGAAGTGGTGCGCGGCATTGCCGATCGCGTTGCCGTCATCGATGCCGGGCGCATCGTCGAAGAGGGCCATGTCTGGTCGGTCTTCGGCGATCCGCAGGCGGCGATCACCAGGAGCCTGCTTGGCGGTATCCGCCCGCAATTGCCGGAACATATCCTCGCGCGCCTCTCGCAGACAGGCGGTTCCGAGGCGATCCTGAGCGTCGATCTGGCCGGGCCGGAGGCGCAGGGGGCGCTCTTTGCCGATCTGTCGGCGGCGCTGCCGCATTCCTTCCGCCTCGTGCATGGCGGCATCGATCACATCCAGAACCAGCCCGTGGCGCGGTTCTTCATTGCCGTTCCCGCGCGCGATCCGTCACTTGCCGGAAAGGTCGAACAGTTTCTGACAGCCCGGTCCGCCCGGGTGGAGGTGCTTGGTTATGTCGCCGATCATGATTAATCTGCTGCTGCGCTCGCTCTGGGAGACGGTGTTGATGACGGCCGCATCCGGCCTCATCTCGCTGGTGGCCGGCCTGCCGCTCGGTCTGGCGCTGGTGCTGACGAACCGCGGCGGCATTGCCGAAAATCTCTGGATCAACCGCATGTTCGGGGCCGTTATCAACGGGTTCCGCTCCGTGCCTTTCATCATCCTGCTGGTAGCGCTGATCCCGCTGACGCGGCTGATCGTCGGCACGGCGATCGGCACCTGGGCGGCAATCGTTCCGCTCGCCATTGCCGCAACACCCTACTATGCCCGAATTGCCGAGGTCTCGCTGCGCGAGGTGGACCGTGGCCTGATCGATGCCGTGCGCGCCATGGGCGGCAATCGCTGGACGATCATCCGCGAGGTCCTGGTGCCGGAAGCGCTGCCCGGCATCGTTGCCGGATTCACCGTCACGCTGGTGACGTTGATCGGGGCATCGGCGATGGCCGGCGCCATCGGTGCCGGCGGCCTTGGCGACCTCGCCATCCGCTATGGCTATCAGCGTTTCGAGACCAATGTGATGATCGCGGTCGTGGTCGTGCTCATCGTTCTCGTCTGCGGCATCCAGTGGCTGGGCGACCGGCTCGTCGCCCGCCTGGATCATCGCTAGGAATCACCGCCTGAACTGCGCGGCGGGATGGCTGGCGGATAGCCGCCCATTGCCGCCGAACAGTTTCTGTCGCAGCGGTCCCTCCGCGTAATCCGCCTTGAACAGGCCGCGCTCCTGCAGCACCGGCACAACGAGATCGACGAAGTCGTTGAGGCTTTCGGGCGCCACCGTGCGGGCGAGGTTGAAGCCGTCGATGTCGCCCTCCTCGATCCAGCGCTGCAGCGTATCGGCGATCTGTTCCGGCGAACCGACGATCGGTTTCATGCGGCTGCCGAGCACCATCTGGTCGATGATCTGCCGCTTCGTCACCGGTTTCGCCGCCTGTTTGGTGATTGCCGCCAGCGCCGACTGGTTGGCGTTGGTCGAGTTCTGGTCGATCACGTCATCCAGCCCGTATCTGGAGAAATCGACGCCGACGGAAGCGGAATAATGAGCGAGCGAGGCCTCGACGCTCGCATGCCGGCGATAGTCCTCAAGCTTTTCCTGCGCCTGGGCCTCGGTCTTGCCGACGACGACCGTGATTAGGCTCAGGATCTTGACCGCGTCCGCGCCGCGGCCGTTCGCCTGCGTTTTGGCGCGCAGGGCATCGACCGTCGGGCGTGCCGACTGCGGGGTCGGCCCGGCGATGAAAACGCACTCGGCGTGACGGGCGGCGAAATCCTGTCCGCGCGCGGATGCGCCGGCCTGGAAGAGCAGGGGTGTCCGCTGTGGCGAGGGTTCTGCCAGATGGATGCCCTCCATCCTGTAATACTGGCCCTGGTGGTTGACCGCGCGCACCTTGGAAGCGTCGGCGAAGATGCTGTGTTCCCGGTCGCGCAGCACCGCATCGTCGTCCCAGCTTCCCTCCCAGAGCTTGTAGAGGATTTCCAGATATTCTTCCGCCGCATCATATCGCGCGTCATGCTCCGGCAGCTTGTCGAACCCCATGCTGCGGGCGGCACTGTCGAGATAACCTGTCACGATATTCCAGCCGATGCGTCCCTTGGTCAGGTGGTCGAGCGTCGACATGCGCCGCGCCAGCAGGAAGGGCGGCTCATAGGTGGTGTTGACGGTGACGCCGAAGCCGAGATGCTTCGTGACGTAAGCCATGGCCGAAATCGGCATCAGCGGATCGTTGACCGGGATCTGTGCGCCGGTCTCGATGACCGGGGCCGGGCTGGCCTTGTAGACATCGTAGACGCCGACGATATCGGCCAGAAATATGCCGTCGAGCTTGCCGCGCTCGGCCGTGCGCGCAAAATCCGCCCAGTAATCGAGATCGGTATAGTTGACGGAGCGATCGCGCGGATGCGTCCACATGCCGTGGTTTATGTGCCCGACGCAGTTCATGTCGAAGGCGTAGATCTGCATTTTCTTCATCAAATACCGTCCTGAGATTTTCCACGGCCACTGTGCAGGATTGTCGGGCGGATCGGGAAACCACCGCTTCTTTCATGGAAATTAGAAGCAAATTATCCCTCGCGCCCGAATCCAGGAATTTTCTATCTCTATAAAATCTATGAATTTTACAATGATCTATCCACATTCCCGGGTGGAATGCGTTTGAACATTGCGGGAGAGGGATATGAAAATCAACCGACGCAACCTGCTGAGCACGGCCGCTGCTGCCGTGCTCGCCTTGACCAGCCATGCGGCCCATGCCGCCGACGTCACGCTCAATATCGGCTATCAGCCGATCGTCGAGCCGTCGCGTGTGCCGCAGGCGGACGGCACTTACGAGAAGGAGACCGGGGCCAGGATCAACTGGCAAAAGTTCGATAGCGGCGCCGATGTCATCACCGCGATTGCCTCCGGCTCCATCGATATCGGTTATGTCGGCTCCTCGCCGCTTGCCGCTGCCGCCAGCCGCGAATTGCCGATCGAGACGATCTATATCGTCGGCCTCATCAGCGATGCCGAGGCGCTTGCCGTCAAGAACATTGCCAAGCCCGATGATCTGAAGGGCAAGAAGATCGCCACCCCCTTCGTTTCGACCGCGCATTACAGCCTGCTGACGGCACTGAAACACTGGAAGGTCGATCCGAAATCGGTGCAGATCCTCAACCTGCGTCCGCCGGAAATCGCCGCCGCCTGGGAGCGCGGCGATATCGACGGCGCCTATGTCTGGGATCCGGTCCTGGCGCAGCTGAAGAAGAGCGGCAGTGTGCTCGCCACCTCCGCGGATGTCGCCAGGTGGGGCGGCCCGACCTTCGATGCCTGGATCGTCAGCAAGAAATTTGCCGAGGCCCATCCCGAAGTCGTTACCGGTTTCGTGAAGGTCACGGGTGCGGCTTACGCATCCTATCTCGCCAATCCAGATAGCTGGAACGCGAGCTCGCCGGAGGCTGAAAAGATCGCCAGGCTGACCGGCGCCAGGACCGATGAAGTGCCGGCTCTCCTCAAGGGCTATACGTTCCCGAGCCTGAAAGAGCAGGCCGGTGCCGATCTTCTTGGCGGCGGCACGGTCAAGGCAGTGGCCGAAACCTCGGCCTTCCTCCTGGAGCAAGGCAAGATTCCCGCCGTCCTGAAGGACTATAGCCCCTATGTTTCCGACCGCTGGGTCAAGGAAGCCGCCAAGGCAGGTCTCTGATCCTCCCAAGGGTCCCGGCGCGGCTTCGGCTGCGCCGGTTTTTTTATCAACAGGTGATACCGATGAGCATACTTTCACTGCAATCCCTGTCGCTCGACTATGCCGAGGCCGGCAGCCGTCGAAAGAGGCGCGTGCTCGACGGCATCAACCTGCATATTGCTTCCGACGAGTTCGTGGTCGTTATCGGCCGTTCCGGCTCCGGCAAAACCAGCCTTCTCAATCTTGCGGCCGGCTTCACTCAGCCGAGCGAAGGTCGCGTGCTCGTGGACGGTAAAGAGATCGACGGGCCGGGCGCGGACCGGGCCGTGGTGTTTCAGGACGACGCGCTTTATCCGTGGCTGACCGCCGCCGGCAACGTCGCCTTTCCGCTGAAGCTCCAGGGCATTCCGAAAGGCGAGAGGCAGCGCCGCGCCGAAGACCTGCTCGTCAAGGTCGGCCTCGATGGCGCGGGCAACAGGAATATCTGGGAGCTCTCCGGCGGCATGCGCCAGCGCGTCGGGATTGCCCGCGCACTTGCCTCCGGCCCGCGCTTTCTGCTGCTCGACGAGCCGCTTGGCGCGTTGGACGCGCTGACGCGCAGCCGCATGCAGAAGTTCCTGCTCGATGTCTGGGCCGAGAGCAGGGCCGGCGCCCTGCTGATCACACACAGCATCGATGAAGCCCTGTTGCTTGCCACGCGCGTCATCGTGCTCGCGCCCAATCCCGGCCGCATCGTCGCCGATATCCGCACCGAGTTCGGCAAGGCGCTGCTTGAGGGCCAAAACGTCAAGGAGATCAAGGCGCTCCCGGCGTTCAGGGACCTGCATGACAAGCTGACCGCACTTATCCATGGCGATGAAGAGGAGATTGCAGCATGAGTGTCGAGGCTGAAACACTCACAACTGCGGCGTCCGAGCGGCAAGTCGAAGCGCGACCGAGACGCCCCGGCACGTTGCCGATCTCGTTTGCGACGATCGCCGCACTCATCGCCGGCTGGAGCCTTGCCTCGGCCTATGGCGCAGTTTCGCCGGTTTTCCTGCCCTCGCCGCTGATCGTTGCCAGGTCGCTCGTCAATGTCGCGGTCAACGGTTTCGTCGATTCGACACTTGCCGAGCATACGCTCGCAAGCCTGCTGCGCATTTTTGCAGCGCTTTCCGTTTCGCTCCTCGTCGGCGTGCCGGCAGGCCTTGCCATCGCCACGAGCCGCATCGGCAAGGGTATCCTCGATCCGATCGTCGAATTCCTGCGTCCCCTGCCGCCGCTTGCCTATCTGCCTCTGATCATCATCTGGGTCGGCATTGGCGAGGCTTCGAAGGTCACGGTCATCTCGCTTGCCATGCTGCCGCCGATCATTCTGTCGACGGCATCGGGCGTCAGATCGGCCCCCGGCGATTTCGTCAATGCCGCCCGCTCCTTCGGGGCGAGCCCGCTGCAGGTGCTGCTGCATGTCATTCTCCCGGGCGCCGTTCCGTCGATCCTGACAGGCACGCGCATTGCGCTTGGCGCCGGCTGGTCGACGCTTGTCGCGGCCGAACTGGTGGCGGCAAGCCAGGGCCTGGGTTTCATGATCCAGTCGGCGGCGCAGTTCCTCGTGACCGATATCGTCATCGGCGGCATCATCGTCATTGCCGCGATCGCCTTCCTTCTGGAGATCCTGGCGCGGCTGATCGAACGGTCCCTCGTTCCATGGGCCGCCCATCGCTGAAGGTCTATCATCGCCTTGCCGATCAAATTATCCTAAGGCCGTATCGCGCCGCGTAACCGCAAAGTGATAGCGTGGCGCGCAGACAATGCCGGAGGATGAAATGACGAAGAAGACGCTGTCGGATTGGGAGGCGCTGGCGGAGAAGGAACTGCGGGCTGCACCGGAAACGCTGACCTGGCATACGCCCGAAGGCATCGACGTCAAACCGCTCTACACGGCCGCCGATCTCGATGGCGCGGACGCCGACAGCCTGCCTGGCTTTGCGCCCTTCACCCGCGGCCCGCGCGCCACCATGTATGCCGGCCGGCCGTGGACGATCCGGCAATATGCCGGCTTTTCGACCGCCGAGGAATCCAACGCCTTCTACCGCCGCAATCTTGCCGCCGGCCAGAAGGGCCTCTCCGTCGCCTTCGACCTTGCCACCCATCGCGGCTACGACAGCGATCATCCGCGCGTCGTCGGCGACGTCGGCAAGGCGGGGGTCGCGATCGACAGCGTCGAGGACATGAAGATCCTGTTCGACGGCATTCCGCTGCAGGACATGTCCGTTTCCATGACCATGAACGGCGCCGTCATCCCGATTCTGGCGAATTTCATCGTTGCCGGCGAGGAGCAGGGCGTCTCGAAGGCCGAGCTTTCGGGGACGATCCAGAACGACATCCTCAAGGAGTTCATGGTCCGCAATACCTATATCTACCCGCCGGAACCCTCGATGCGCATCGTTGCCGATATCATCGAATATACGGCAAAGGAGATGCCGAAATTCAATTCGATCTCGATCTCCGGCTATCACATGCAGGAGGCCGGCGCGACGCTGGTGCAGGAGCTTGCCTTCACGCTTGCCGACGGGCGCGAATATGTGCGCGCGGCAATCGCCAAAGGGCTTGATGTCGATGAGTTCGCCGGCCGGCTCTCGTTCTTCTTCGCGATCGGCATGAATTTCTTCATGGAGGCGGCCAAGCTTCGCGCCGCCCGTCTGCTCTGGACCCGCATCATGGAGGAGTTCCAGCCGAAGAAGGCGGCTTCGCTGATGCTGCGCACCCATTGCCAGACCTCGGGCGTCTCGCTGCAGGAGCAGGATCCCTATAACAATATCATCCGCACCGCCTTCGAAGCCATGTCGGCCGTGCTCGGCGGCACGCAGTCGCTGCACACCAATTCCTTCGACGAGGCGATCGCCCTGCCGACGGAGTTTTCCGCCCGCATCGCCCGCAACACGCAGCTTATCCTGCAGCACGAGACGGGTGTCACCAAGGTCGTCGATCCGCTTGCGGGCTCCTATTATGTCGAGAGCCTGACGAAGGAACTGGCCGACAAGGCCTGGGCGCTGATCGAGGAGGTCGAGACGCTTGGCGGCATGACGAAAGCAGTCAACGAAGGCCTGCCGAAGCGGCTGATCGAGGAGGCTGCCGCCCGCCGCCAGGCCGCTGTCGACAAGGGTGACGAGGTCATCGTCGGCGTCAACAAGTATCGGCTGGAAGCCGAGCAGCCGATCGACATTCTCGAAATCGACAATAGCGCGGTGCGCGCCGCGCAGATCCGCCGTATCGAGGAAACCAAGCGCCGTCGCGACGGCGTGAAGGTCAAGGAGGCGCTGGCGGCGCTTTCCGAGGTTGCCCGCACTGGTGATGGCAACCTGCTGGCAGCCGCCGTCGAAGCGGCGCGTGCGCGGGCCACCGTTGGCGAAATCTCCGATGCGATGCGCGAAGTCTTCGGCGATCATTTCGCCACCCCCAAGGTCATCAGCGGCGTCTATGGCACCGCCTATCGCGACGAACCCGAACTGGGCGTGCTGAAGGCGCGCATGGCCGATGTCACCGAGGCGATGGGCCGCAAGCCGAAGATCATGGTCGCCAAGCTTGGCCAGGACGGGCATGATCGCGGCGCCAAGGTGATTGCCTCCGCATTCGGCGATGTCGGCTTCGACGTGCTCGCCGGCCCGTTGTTCCAGACGCCGGAAGAGGCGGCCGGCATGGCGCTCGGCGAGAAAGTCAACGTCGTCGGCGTGTCGTCGCTGGCGGCCGGCCACAGGACGCTCTTGCCGCAACTGATCGACCGGCTGAAGGAACAGGGCGGCGGCGATATCATCGTCGTCTGCGGCGGCGTCATCCCGCGGCAGGACTATGAATTCCTGCACGAACACGGCGTTGCCGCCGTGTTCGGTCCCGGTACCAATGTGCTGGAGGCCGCGAACTCCGTTCTCGACCTTCTGCAGGGTATCAGGCGCAACCAGTAATTCAGAGCAGCCCGCGCTTTGCGAGATTGCCCATCAGCGCCGAGATGCCGAAGGTCCAGGGTGGGCATTCGGTCGACAGCCTGACGGTGTTGACCAGTGCGCCGAGACCGGCCGACGAGATTTCCACGATATCGCCGACCTTGTGGGTGAAGCCCTGGTTCTTTGCGTCGCGGTCCTGCGTCGGCGCAAAGAGCGTGCCGAGGAACAGCATGAAGCCGTCGGGATATTGATGGTGGGCGCCGACCGTCTGCTTGACGAGATCGGTCGGGTCGCGGCTGATCTGCGACATCGAGCTCTTGCCGTGCAGGACAAAGCCGTCCTTGCCGGTGACCTTGAGATCGAGTTCGGCTTTGCGCACGTCGTCGAGGCTGTAGCTCGCGTCGAACAGGCGGATGAAGGGGCCGATGGAGCAGGAGGCGTTGTTATCCTTCGCCTTGCCGAGCAGCAGCGCCGAGCGGCCCTCGACGTCGCGCAGGTTCACGTCGTTGCCGAGCGTGGCGCCCTTGATCTCGCCGCGGCTATTGACCGCCAGGACGATTTCCGGCTCCGGATTGTTCCAGGTGGAGATCGGGTGAAGGCCCACATCCGCGCCCCAGCCGACGGAGGAGAGAACGGGCGACTTGGTGAAGACTTCCGCATCCGGGCCGATGCCGACTTCGAGATATTGCGACCAGATGCCTTCCTCGATCAGCGCCTGTTTGACCTTGGCCGCTTCCGGCGAGCCGGCCTTGATATTGGTCAGGCTGCCACCGATCAGGGTGCTCACACGCTCGCGGATCGAGGCGGCGCGATCCGGATTGCCGGCGGCCTTCTCCTCGATAACACGCTCGATCATCGACTGGGCGAAGGTCACGCCGCAGGCCTTGACGGCCTGCAGGTCGGCCGGTGCCAGGAGATGGGCCTTGCTCGCGTCCGGCTTGCCGGTGCTGTTGGCGGCAATCGCCTCCAGCGTGCCGAGGGCCTTGCCGCTGGCCGCGCGGACGAAATCTGCCGCATCGGCTCGTTCCAGCAGCGCACTCAGCGTCGGCGCATCCGTGGACGTGATATCGACGAGCGCGCCGGCGCGCAGCGTGACGATGCTCGGCCCGGCGACATCCGGGTTCCAGACGCGTCCGACAAACAGGCCGCCCGAAGCGGCAGCATCGAGGGGGGATTGGGACATGGTGATCTTCCGTCACAGGCGGAGCGGGGAGCGCTCCTGCAGAATGGGATAGCTGCCGTCCTCCTACCCGACGGCTGCCGAAAATCGAGCATATTCATCGGCCGAGAGCAAGTCTCAACAGGCGAAAAGCGGTTCGCACCTGCTGCCTGTCTTCCGCGACCGCAGGCGCGCGCCAGCGGCATTTCGTCATAACTTATAACTATTTAGATACAAAATAACCTTTCTATTTCAGATATTTACGAAAGAGGCAAAAGAGTTTTGCCGCCGATCGCGCCTTGACAGGACCGCTCTTTCGCTATCTGTTTTACCCCGGAGGAGGGTTGGCGAAGGCCGACCTGGAACATTTCCCCCAGGAGGATAGAATTGCGATGCTGAGATTTGCCGTCGTCGGGATCGACCATGGGCATACGTTCGATCATGTGAAGGGCTTGCTGGCGGCGGGTGGCGAATTCGTCGGCTATTGCCCGCAGACGAGCGTGCCCGCGATCCGGGAGAATTTCGAGAAGACCTATCCGGATGTCCCGCAGATCGACCGGGAAAGGATCTTTGCCGATGCCTCGATCGACGTGATCTGCATTGCCGCCATCCCGCGCGACCGCGCCGGCCTTGCCATCCGTGCCATGAGGGCGGGCAAGGATGTGATGACCGACAAGCCGGGTGTGACCACCTTCGCCCAACTCGACGAGGTCAGGCGCACGGTTGCCGAGACCGGCAGGATCTTCTCCATCTGCTTTTCCGAACGCCATTGCGTGCGCTCCGCCGTCAAGGCCGGCAAGCTGGTGAAGGAAGGGGCGATCGGCAAGGTGATCCAGACGCTCGGCATGGGGCCGCACCGGCTGCAGCTGCCGACGCGGCCGGACTGGTTCTTCGACCCGGAGGCCTTCGGCGGCATCATCGTCGATATCGCCTCGCATCAGGTCGACCAGTTCCTGTTTTATACCGGCTCGACGACGGGCGAGGTGGTCGCAAGCTCGGTCGGCAATTTCGGCATGCCGCAAAAGCCGGATTTCCAGGATTTCGGGGAAGTGCTGCTGCGCTCCGACAAGGGCACGGGTTATATCCGCGTCGACTGGTTCACGCCCGAAGCCTTGCCGACCTGGGGCGACGGCCGCCTGACCATCCTCGGCACCGAGGGATATATCGAGCTGCGCAAATATATCGATATTGCCGGCCGGCCGGGCAAGGATCATCTCTTCCTCGTCAACGGCAAGGAGATGACGCATATCGACTGCAGCGATGAGAAGCTCGACTATTTCGAGGCGTTCGCCGCCGACGTGCGCGACCGCTCCGAAACCGCAATGACGCAGAACCATGTCTATGAGGTCTGCCGCCTCTCGCTCGAGGCACAGACGAAGGCCGTCCGCATCGGTGCCGGCCCTGCCGCGGGCGGTTGAGTGGAAAGACGATGCTGAAATCGTTCGAGCATATCGGTATGACGGTCAGCAATATGGACCGTGCCATCGCCTTCTATTGCGACTTGCTGGGGCTGAAGCTGCATTTGCGCAAGCAGATGCCGGATGGCATGCAGGTCGCCTTCCTCGATGCGGGCGGCGGCATGCTGGAAGTTTTCGCGCCGCCCGGCGGTGCTTCAAGGGCCGTCGATCTTGCGGAGGGAACGGCCGGCGTCAAGCACATCACCTTCCATTTCGAGAATGTCGAGGAAACCTTCGCCCGGCTGGAAGCGGCAGGCGTCGAAATCAAGGAACGGCCGCGCTTTGCCGTCCATTCCGAGATGCTGAACAGGATCAGCTTCGTGCGCGACCCCGATGGTATCATCGTTGAACTCGCAGAGCGGTCTCAAAACCGGCTTGGCTGACGGCTTCACAGCGCCGGACTGAAAGGAAGAGGGCGCGGCGCGAACCGCGCCCCTTCCGCTTCTATCGGCGTTCGCCCGAAGCCTTCTTCCTGGCTTCGTCATCCATCAACTCATACCACATGGCGTTGAGGACGGCGAAGGCGGCTGCCAGCGGCAGGCCGAGTACCCATGCGAAATACCACATCGTTTCGTCTCCTCAGTAGGCGTGGCTGTTCTTGTCGGTGACGTTCTTCTCATCGACCTTGCCCCACAGAACCTTGTAGACCCAGGCCGTGTAGGCAAAGATGATCGGCAGGAAGATGACCGTGACCACCAGCATGATGAAGAGCGTCTGGTGGCTCGACGACGCATCCCAGACCGTCAGGCTCGATTTCGGATCGAGCGAGGAGGGCAGGATGAACGGGAACATCGACAGGCCGACAGTCGAGATGATGCCCAGGATCGAGAGCTGGCTGAAGAGCAGCGTCACGACCTCGCGCCGCGCCCGCATGGCGATGAAGGCAGCCGCCGCACCCAGGAAGCCGAGGACGGGAGCGGCGATCGTCCAGGGATGGCTGCCGTAATTGTCAAGCCATGCCCCGCCTTCCAGCGACACCGTCTTCAGAAGCGGGTTCGACGGGCCGATCGGGCTGATATCGCTGGTGATGCGATAACCGCTGACGCCGGCCCAGAGCCAGAGGCCGCCGAGCGCGAAGAGCAGGATGACGACAAGCGCTGCGACGCTGCCGAAGCGGCGGGCGCGATCGGCAACCGGCCCGGTCGCCTTCAGCACCAGCCAGGCGCTGCCATGCATGATGAGCATGGCGACGGACAGGACGCCGCAGAGAAGGGCGTATGGGTTCAGGAGCGCAAAGAACGAGCCTTCATAGAAGATGCGCATGTCGTCGGCGAAGCGGAAGGGAACGCCCTGCAGCACGTTGCCGACGGCAACGCCGAAGATCAGCGACGGCACGAAGCCGCCGACGAAAAGCGCCCAGTCCCAGCCGTTGCGCCAGCGTGCGCTGTCCCGCTTGGAGCGGTACTTGAACCCGACCGGGCGCAGGATGAGCGCAAAGAGGATCGCAAACATCGCCAGATAAAAGCCCGAGAAGGAGACCGCATAGAGCGGCGGCCAGGCGGCGAAAATGGCGCCCCCGCCGAGGATGAGCCAGACCTGGTTGCCCTCCCAGGTCGCGCCGATCGTGTTGATCGCAACCCGGCGCTCCGTATCGGTTTTGGCGACGAAAGGCAGCAGCGTGCCGACGCCGAGGTCGAAACCGTCGGTCGCTGCGAATGCGATCAGGAGCACGCCGAGCAGCACCCACCAGATGATGCGCAGGGTTTCATAGTCGATGAGTTGGTAAAGGATCATGACAGGTCACTCCGCGGCTGGAACGAGGGTTTCGGAGATCAGCTTGGCTTCCGGCTCGTGGTCCGGTTCCGGCCCCTGGCGGATCGCCTTGAGCATCAGGCTCATCTCGATGACGATCAGCGTCGTATAGAGCGCGGCAAAGCCGATGATGGTGAGCAGCACTGCCCAGGCGCCGTGATTGGAGACGGCGACCGCCGTCGGCAGCACGCCTTCGATCACCCAGGGCTGACGGCCGATTTCGGCGACGACCCAGCCGGCCTCGATGGCGATCCAGGGCAGCGGGATGGCGAAGACCGCAATGCGCAGCAAGAGCGGATATTTGTCCAGATGCCGGCGGGCCGACAGCCAGAAGAAGGTTGCCGTCAGCACGATGAAGAACATGCCGAGGCCGACCATGATGCGGAACGACCAGAAGAGTGTCGGCACATGCGGGACGGTGTCGCGCGCGGCCTTTGCGATCTGTTCGTCGGTTGCCTGACGCGGATCGTCGACATAGCGCTTCAGGAGCAGGGCATAACCGAGGTCATGGCCGAGATCCTCGAAGGACGAGCGCACTTCCTGGGCGACCTGGTCCTGGACGGGTGCGGCGCGGATCTGCATCAGCGCGTCATAGGCCTTGATACCGTCGCGGATACGGGTTTCGGCCTGCTGTTCCAGCTTGTCGATGCCCGGGATTTCCGTCGTCAGCGATCGGGTGCCGATAAGGCCCATGACCCAGGGGATATGCACGGCGAAATGCGTTTCGCGCGCTTGCTGGTCCGGGA
Organism: Rhizobium sp. GCM10022189; assembly: GCF_042656325.1. Classification (NCBI taxonomy): domain Bacteria; kingdom Pseudomonadati; phylum Pseudomonadota; class Alphaproteobacteria; order Hyphomicrobiales; family Rhizobiaceae; genus Rhizobium; species Rhizobium sp. GCM10022189. Next base: position 308,110 of record NZ_JBHSOR010000037.1, on the reverse strand, counting down.
AGCCGAAGGCGGTGAAGGCGGCTGGCGCCGGCTCCGTCTTCCACATGGCTTCGATCGCGGCGAGTTTCATCTTCTGGTTTTCGGTTGCGAGATAACCGCTTTCGTCACCGAGCACGACGACCGACAGCGCCGAGGCGAGGCCGAAGGAGGCGGCAACCGTCATCGAGCGCTTGGCAAGCTCAATATGCCGGCTCTTGAGCATGTACCAGGCCGAAACGCCGAGCACGAAGATCGAGGCACAGACGTAGCCGGCCGAGACCGTGTGGACGAATTTCGCCTGGGCGACGGGGTTGAAGACCACGTCGAAGAAACTGACGATTTCCATGCGCATGGTCTGCGGGTTCAGCGCGGAACCGACCGGGTTCTGCATCCAGCCATTGGCGATGAGAATCCAGAGCGCGGAAAAATTCGAACCGAGCGCCACCGCCCAGGTGGCGACGAGATGGCCGACTTTCGACAGCTTCTCCCAGCCGAAGAAGAAAAGGCCGACGAAGGTCGCTTCGAGGAAGAAGGCCATCAGGCCCTCGATCGCCAGCGGCGCGCCGAAAATGTCGCCGACATAATAACTGTAGTAGCTCCAGTTCATGCCGAACTGGAATTCCATGACGATGCCGGTTGCGACGCCGAGCACGAAATTGATGCCGAACAGCGTGCCCCAGAATTTCGTCATCTGCCGCCAGATCTGGCGCCCGGTCATGACATAGGTCGTCTCCATGATGGCAAGCAGCACGGAAAGGCCGAGCGTCAAGGGCACGAACAGGAAGTGATAAAGCGCGGTCAGCGCAAATTGGAAGCGCGATAGCGCAACGATGTCTAGTTCCATTGTCTTTCTCCCACGGTCCCACGCGGTATCAAGAGTTTCCGCATGGCCGGTTGGTCACGCGGGTCAGGCCTGTTCGCTCAATCCGGCCGAAGCCGGTTGAGCGCCTTTTCGAACGCCGCCTCTCCACGGCGCGAAAATTCTGTGATGCGGCCGCCGTCGAGGACGACGATGCGGTCTGCGAGTGCTGCCTCGCGGCGGATATGCGTGGCGATCACCAGCGTCCGGCCTTCTGCTTCCAGCGCGAGGCGATGCAACACGTCGCGGGCGGTGCGGCCATCCAGACCTTCGGTCGGCTCGTCCAGCAGCCAGAGCGGGGTGTCGCGCAGGAAAAGACGCGCGAGCGCCAGCCGGCGCGACTGACCGCCGGAAAGCCCCATGCCGCCTTCGCCGAGCGTCGTGTCGAGGCCCGACGGCAGTGCATCGACATCGGCGAGCAGACCGGCGGCGGCAAGCGCATTACGCAGTTGATCGCCGTCCGCATCGGGTGCGGCAAGCCGCAGGTTGCCGCGCAACGTGTCCTGGAAAAGCTCGGTCCGCTGGGTGAGCAAGGTCGCATCGAGTGCCGCCGCGATCCCGGCTGCCGGCGGCAATTCACCGGCAAGCAGCGAAAGCAGCGTCGATTTGCCGGCACCGCTCGAACCGACCACGGCAATATGCTCGCCACGGCGCAGTTCGAGCGTCACGTCCAGCAATGCCGGCCTTGCCGCCCGGTCATGCGCAACGGTGATGTTTCGGAGCGCGAAGGCCAGTTCATGCGCCGGAGCCCCTGGTGCGAAATCGGCTTCAGTGGCGGAAAGTCGTGGTGCGATGCGTTTGGCCGCCAGGATCGTCCTGCCGAATTCCATCGCGCCGCGGCGCAAGGCGGCAAAGGGTTCGGTGGCGGCGAAAGCGACGAGCACGCCGAGCGCGGCAACGGGCGCGGTGATCGCGCCTGCCTGCATCAGCACGGCAACGCTCAGCAGCGCCGCAGCCAGAAGCGCGGCGGAGAGAAGGCCGAAGCCGAAGGTCACGCCGGTCTCGATGCGGTTCAGCCGGTCGTCGGCGTTTGCCGCATAGGCATCGGCGGCAACGATTGCCTGCTGTTGTGCGGCAAGACGATCTGCCATGAGAAGATCGGTCTGTCCGGCGACGAGATCGATGGTCCGCGACCGGATAGTTTCGATCCCGTAAGCGCGGCGTCGCGCCGGCTTCAAAGCCAGCCGGCCGGCAGCGAGCGGCAGGCCGAGCCCTGCCAGAACAAGGCAGAACCCGAAGAACAGGCCAAACAGCGGATGCATGAGGCCGAGCGTCACGCTGGCGACAAGTGCCGAGCCGATCGCCACGGCTGCCGGCACGAGAATGCGAAGGTAAAGCGAGTCCAGCGCGTCGATGTCCGCGGTCAGCCGGAAGAGCAGCCGGGCAGGCCGGTTGAGAAGCGTACGTGCCGCGCCAGGGGAGGCCCAGCCGCGGAACAGGCGCTCGCGAAGGGCGGCAAGCACGGCGAGCGTCGCGTTGTGGGTCGTCAGTCTTTCGCCATAACGCGCAGCCGTGCGCAGGATGGCAAGAAAACGGATGCCGGCCGATGGCGCAAAGACATCGAAGGTCGCGGCGACAGTTGCCGTAAGGCCTGCAAGGGCAGTTGCGGTAATGAACCAGCCCGACAGGCCGAGCAGGGCGATGCCGGCTGTGACGGTTGCGGCCGATAGCGCTGCGCCAAGCAATAGTTCCCTGCGATGCGTCTGCAGGAACAGGCGCAGGACCGGCTTGATATCCTTGAGGAAGGTGGTCATTCGGCAGCCTCCGGAAGGCTTTCGCCATCAAGGCGGATGGCATGGTGCATGCGGGCGGCCAGCAGCGGGTCGTGGGTGGCGACGATCAGCGTGCGGCCCTGCGCGAGGGCGAGCAGGCTCTCGGTGATCTCGGCAGCCGTATCGGCGTCGAGATGCGCGGTCGGCTCGTCGGCGAGGATGATGCGGATATCGGGATCGCAGGCGGCCCGCGCGATCGCAAGGCGCAAAGTCTCGCCGCCGGAGAGGCCGATGCCGCTCTCGCCAAGCGGCCGATGCCCGTAGGCCCGTGCGACACGGCCAAGCCTTGCAAGATCGAGTGCGCCCGAGATTTTCGTCGCCGTGATGCCGGGCCGTCCCAGCGCAATATTGCCGGCGACGGTCCCCGCGAAAATATGCGGCTTCTGGCCGATCCAGGCCATCTTGCAGTGACCTGTCGCGCTGCCGCCGATCAGGATGCGGCCCTCATCGCAGGGTGCCAGGCCGGCGATCAGCGACAGCAAGGTCGATTTGCCGGTACCGCTGGCGCCAAGCAGTGCGGCATGTTCGCCGGCGGCAATTTCGAGGTTGAAACCGGAGAGGATGGGCTGATGATCCGGGCTGTAGCGAAAGCAGACGTTTTCCAGGCGGATATCGAAGGGCTTGTTTGCGGTGGAGGCCCCGGCCGGCTCGTGGTCGGGAAGCGTCATGCCGTCGACAGCAAGCCTTTCCAGCGCCTTCAGCGCGGCCTCGCCCGAAGCGCGGTCGTGCCAGACGGCGGAGAGTTCACGCAACGGTTCGAAAAAGGCTGGTGCCAGCAGCAGGACGAACAGGCCCCGCGAAAGGTCAAGCCCACCCGACCAGGCGCCAAAGCGGATTTCGCCAAGCAGGCTGAAGCCGACATAGACGGCGGTCATCGCCACGCCAAGGGCTGAAAAGAGCTCGAGCACGGCGGAAGACAGGAAGGCAATCTTGAGCACCGCCATGGTGCGCATGCGGAGCGACTCCGCCTCGCCGCGCAACCGAAGTGCTGTGGCGTCGACCGCATCGAGCGAACGGATCGTTGCAAGGCCGCGCAGCCGGTCGAGCAGGAAGGCGTTGAGGCCGCCTGTTGCGACAAGCTGCCTTTCGCTCGCAGCCTGGGCACGCCAGCCGATCAGTGCCATGAAGACCGGAATGAGTGGCGCGGCGATCAGCAACACGAGCGCAGCGATCCAGGATATCGGAAAGATGCAGGCGAGGATGACGAGCGGCACGAGGCTCGCCTTCAATCGAGCCGGCTGGAAGCGAGAGAGATAGGGCACGATCAGCTCGGCCTGTTCGCCAAGCACGCTGGCAGCTTCACCGGATGCAGGCCGGCCGGCATCGACAGGAGAAAGGCGGGCGAGCAGACGGAGGGCGGTTGCGCGTTTCTGGCTGAGCGCGGCGCGCGCGGCACGAAAGGCAAGGCGGCCGCCAGCCGCATCGAGACAGCTTTTGACGATGCCGAGCAGGAGAATGAAGATCGCCGGCCAGAGAACATCGGCAGGGCCGCCGCCATCGGCCAGCCGCCCGACGGACCATGCGAGCAGACCTGCCTGCGGAATCCAGAGGACCGCCGCAAACGCCTGCAGCATGGCAGCACCGCGCAGGCGGCTTTTTGTGCTGGCCGGCTTGCATGCCTCGTCCCTGTCAGCAGGCGCTTCCGCTTCTTGCCGGTCTCTTGCGTCGAAGAAAGCACTGCCCATGGCGCTAACTCTTGTTCGCAGAATTGGGACGGCGGCGGCCAAGCGAAACGACCCTGTCCTTGGCCTCCAGCAGCTTGGTCACTTTCGCGCCCAGCGAGAGCAGCGTCGCAAGCCTTTCTGTTTCAAGTTGTTTTACGTCTTCATACCAGTGCGTCAGCTGCTCGATGAGCGTGTGCATCTCGCTCATGCGTTCCTGCGCGTGGCGCTCGGCCTCGCTTGCCGGGCGCTGCATGAGGATTTCGCGCAGCATCGAAAGCGTGGGGTCGACCTCGCGCTTCTTGCGCTCCTCGGCAAGCGTTCTGAGGATCAGCCAGACATCGTCTGGCGTCGTGAAGAAGTCGCGCCGGTCATCCGGCTTGTGCCGCAGAAGCACCAGGTTCCAGGCCTGCAGCTCGCGAAGGCTCATGGAAACGTTCGAGCGCGATATGCCAAGCGCATCGACGATCTCCTCGGCGCAGAGCGGCGAGGGCGATACGAAAAGAAGGGCGTAGATCTGGCCGACCGTGCGGTTGATGCCCCAGCGGGACCCCATTTCGCCGAAATGCAGGACGAAGGACTGAACGAGAGGCGGAAGGTTCATTATCGTTTCCGTTACGTCTGTGATTTCAGAAATTTCTGAAATCACTATACAGACTTTCGCGCTGACGCGGCAATTGCCCGGCTTGACCTGCGTCAATTTGGATAGGTGTTTCGGCAGTCTGTCTCTTCATAGACCGACGCCGCGTGCCTGGAATTGACTTAAGTCAAATCTCGCAAACAAAAACGCCCGGCGGGTCCGTCGGGCGTTGCGGTTGCAGGGGCGCGGGTCTCAGATGGGGCCGCTCAGGATGCTGGCGCCGGCACCGGCAGCAAGACCGCCTGGGGCGGTCAGGACTGCGGCAAGACCAGGCATGCCGCTCTTCAAGACTGCTTTCATTGTGGAATTCCCTCCGTTTTTTCCGGTACTGCCGCCGCCGGTCCGTCAGTCACGGTTAAAAATCGCGCCACCGGGCCAGTGCGGCGAAATTTCACCGTCAACGAAAAGGGTAGGAATAGGAGTTTCAAGCGTTTGCATCATGGGCATATGCCCGGTTGAATGGCGTCTTCACAAGCGCCGTTCAACCGGATTATCAATCGTATTGCGGAGGCGAAAGCTGATGCGTCTCGAGGAGGAGCCTATGACGAATATCGAAAGACCGCTGGCGATCAGCGCGCCGGAACCGCGCACGCTCGATCTGATCTTCAGCGACAAGGCGCGTGCCGAACTCAATGCGAGATACGACATTGTCGAGGCCGATCCTGAAAATATTGCTGGCCTCGGCGACGCTGTTCTCGGCAGCGCGCGCTATATCATCGGTCAGCCGCCGCTTTCGGCGGAAACGCTCGACCGCATGCGGCAACTTCGCGCGATCCTCAATGTGGAGAGCAACCTCCTCAACAACATGCCCTACGAGATCCTCTTCCAGCGCGGCATTCATGTGGTGACGACCGGGCAGGTTTTTGCCGAGCCGGTGGCAGAGATCGGACTGGGCTTCGCACTCAGCCTTGCCCGCGGCATCGTCGATGCCGATGTGGCTTTCCGCGAGGGCCGCGAGCTCTGGGGTGGCGAGGGCAACGCAAGTGCCCGGCTGATAGCGGGTTCCGAGATCGGCATTATCGGTTTTGGTGATCTCGGCAAGGCGCTGCGGCGGGTTCTGTCGGGATTCCGTGCCAGGATCAGGGTTTTCGATCCCTGGATGCCGCGCTCGATCCTGGAGGAAAACGGTGTGGAGGCCGCAAGCCTCAACGAGGTCTTGGGACAGAGCGATTTCGTCTTCGTCGTTGCCTCCGTCACCAGCGAGAACAGAGGCTTCCTCGGCGCGGATGCGTTCGCCAGCATGCGCAAGGGGGCGGCCTTCATCCTGCTAAGCCGCGCCGATGTCGTGGATTTCGATGCCCTGATGACCGCCGTCGCGTCAGGCCATATCGTCGCGGCAAGCGATGTCTACCCGCAGGAACCGCTGCCCTCGGACCACCCGGTGCGCAGCCTCAAGGGTTTCATCCGTTCAGCCCATCGCGCCGGCGCTCTCGATGTCGCCTTCAAGAAAATGGGCGACATGGCGCTTGAGGATATGGATCTGATGGACCGCGGCCTGCCGCCGATGCGCTGCAAGCGGGCGGAGCGCGAAACGGTGTCCCGCATGCGCTCCAAACCCGTTTCGGTCAATTAAGCGGCGCGCTGGCCGGTGCCCTGGATGGCGGCAAGCTTCCAGTCGGCGCCGGGCCTGCGCACGAAAGTCCAGATCTCCGTGCTTTCGCTCGGGCGACGGTCGTCGCCGGAGACGAGGCGGCCGCTGCTGCGCTCGACCATCGCGTCGATCGAGGAATAGCGCATTGCAAGCGTTGCGTATTCCTGCCCGTTCTCACGCCAGGCTTCGGCAATATCACCCTGCAGCAGCTTGACGTCGGAAACCTGGTTGCGCACGCCGTTGGTGGCGTTCTCGCCGAGTTCTTCGGCAAGATAGGACATGGCTTCCGGCGTCGTCAGGCGGCGCAGCGCGCCGTAATCTTCTGCGCCGTAGGCGGTCTGAACCTTGGTCAGCAATTCCTCGAACTGGTCGAGGTCGGCCTGGGCAAGGCCGATCTCGTCGCTCGGGCGTGTGTTGCGCTGCTGGCTGCCGGAGCCCGAACCGATTGCCGGAATGTGGAAAGACGAACCGCCACTGGCCGGCGACATGTTGTAGGATTGCGCTCCGCCATAGCTTTGCGCACCCGTCCCATAGGACGGCTGGCGCCGATTGGCGAAGAAGCGCATGGCGAGCATGACCGCTCCGAAGATCAGCGCGATCTGCAGCAGCATGCCGAGGAAGCCGAAGCCGCCGCCGAAACCGTGGCCGAGCAGCATGCCGAGCAGGCCGCCGGCAATCAGGCCGCCGATCATCGAACGGCCGAAACCGCCGAAGAGGCCGGGACGCTGCTGGGCATAGCCGGGCTGCTGAGTGTTATAGGGCGCCGTCGTCTGCGGGCGCGGCGTCATCGAGCGTTCGATGGGGGCTGCCGGGGCAGGCGCAGTCTGCGTGACCGGAGGCGCGCTGAAGGTGCGCGTGCCGCGGCTTCCGAAACCGCCAAAGCCGCCGGCGCGGCGCGCATCGGCGTCCCCGATCGAAGCAAAGACGGTAGCGCTCGCAAGAACGGCGATTGCCGCGATCCTGGCAAAACGCGAAACAGCACTGGGCATTCTTTCATCTCCTATCATGCGCTGAACGGCATGTTCGCAGATAATATAGGTATTCTTTCTGCCCTGTGAAGTTGTGCGCCGTTACTGGCAGACATCGACCCATTCGGCCCCGGTGATTTCCGCCAGCCTTTCGGTCGGAATGCGCACCGCGGAATTGGTCGAGCCGGCAGCCGGAACGACCTCGTCGAACTGTTTCAGCGACATGTCGCAATAGATCGGCAGCGGGGCCGGCAGGCCAAAGGGGCAGACCCCGCCGACCGGGTGGCTCGTCACCGCCAGCACCTCCTCGGCATCCAGCATGCGCCCCTTGCCGCCGAAGCTGTCCTTGAATTTCCTGTTATCGAGACGTGCCGTGCCGCTTGCGACGACCAGCATGGTGCGCTCGCCGACACGGAGGCAGATCGTCTTGGCGATCTGCGCTGGCTCCACGCCATGCGCTTCGGCGGCAAGGGCAACGGTGGAAGAACTGCCGGGTGTTTCGATGATGGTAATGTCTGGGGCATTGGCGGCGAAGAAGGCGCGGACGGATTCGAGGCTCATGAGACAGGATACTTCTGAATGGACAATCGATTGACGCCGCCTGAGGCGGCGTGGAACTCACGCGTTCGCCGCTCAACTTAATATTTAGATCCAAGAAAATTCAATCGCTTAGTTCGCCGGAAAAAACTTCTGGCCACCGCGGAAGGCGATCTGGATTGCTCCTGGATTCTAACTCATGGATATTGCTTGAAAAATTGAAGACGCAGCGCCTTCGCCCATTGAGGATAGCCAGTGAGCAAGCCAAACTATCGGGATATCGCCCGCGTGGCAGGTGTGGGAACCGCAACCGTCGAGCGGGTCTTGAACGGTCGCGGCGGCGTTCGTCCCGCACTGGCCGAAAAGGTGATCATCGCCGCGCGCAGGCTCGATTATCCGCGCATACTTCCGGATACGCATCGCGGCCTGCTGCGCATCGAAGTATTGATGGTCCGTCCCGAGACGACCTTCTACCAGCGGCTTTCCAAAGCGTTCGAACGGATTGCCGCAACCCTGGATCCGCTGGTCGTCGTCCACCGCAGCTTCACCGAAGAAATGAAGCCGGAGGAGATTGCCCGGCGCATCCTGTCGACGGATTTGCCACGCGCCGGTCTCATTCTTGCCGTGCCCAGCAGTCCGGTGATCCGGGCAGCCGTCGAAAAGGTGATCGCTCGAGGCTTGCCGGTCGTTCACGTCGTCACCCGCGCCTCGGATCGCTCAGGAGAGTTTGTCGGCATCGACAATTATGGGGCCGGGCGCACGGCTGCGCTGTTCATCAGCCGTATGGCGCGCCGGCAAGGGCCTGTCGTTGCGATCTGCCATCCGATCTATCAGGTGCATCGCGACCGTATTCGTGGATTTTCCGATTATTTTCTCGAGCATCCAGGCCCCGTCAGCTTCCAATGGCTGGGTTTCGGCCACGATGAGGAGCATATCAGCGCCGAACTCCTGCTCTCGGCTCTGAAAAACTATCCGGATCTCGCCGGCCTCTACAATGCCGGAGGCGCCAATTCCGCATTGATCGACGTGCTGCGGCGTCATGCCCACGATCGCGGTATCTTTTTCGTCGGCCACGAATTGACGGACTATACCCGCAAGGCTCTGCAGGACGGCGTCATGGATGTGGTGCTCGACCAGGCGCCGGAAGCACAGGCCAGGCGATCGCTCGATCTTGTCCTGCGCCGCATCGGTCTGACCGATATCGAGCCGGATCGCGCGCCCATTCGCTTCATCACCATCACCAAGGAAGCCGTTTGATCTGATTTGATCAAGAATGGTTTCGGCGCCGCGATGCTCTCCTGCTAGTTTTGAAACATGGAGGAGAGACGGAGCGTGACGCCGGATCGAGCATGCCGACGCTCTCTTTCAAAAGAACTTGTGCGGAGGGGAGGATAACCGCTTCGCCCGGAGGAGAGTGAAATGGACGACCTGAAATTCGGCACGCGCAACAAGCGCGGTGACTGGGCGCCGAACAAGCCTGTCGAAACCGCGCCGCTATTTGCCTTTCCGCCACGGCTGAAGGCCGTCCTGAAATGGCTGCCGCATTATTTCTTTCCGTGGAATGCGATTTTTGCCGCATCCGCCGTCGCCTATTGGGCCTGGGTCGTTCCGCCGATGGAGACGATGAGAACCCCCGGTTTCGGCTGGTTTGCCTGGCTCTATGCCGTCAACGCAATCTGCGTCCTGCTCTTCTACGGCGCCTTCGAAGTGCATCTCTACGTGCTGAAGCGGCAGGAGAACCGCTTTAAATATAACGGGAAATTCCCTGCCGAGCAAAAGAACAAGGCCTTCTGGTTCGAAAGCCAGAACATCGACAATATATTGCGTACCTTCCTTTCGGGTGTGCCGATCTGGACGGCAATCGAGGCCGGCATGTTGTGGGCCTATGCCAATGGCTATGCGCCGTGGCTGAGCTTTGCCGAACGTCCCTGGATGCTTGCGATCGTCGCGCTGATCGTGCCGCTCATTCACGAATTCCACTTCTTCTGCATTCACCGGCTCATCCACACGCCGTTCCTCTACAGGTGGGTGCATTCCGTCCACCACAACTCGGTCAACCCGTCGCCCTGGTCGTCGCTCTCGATGCATCCGGTCGAACATCTGCTCTATCTCGGAACGGCCTTCTATCACCTGGTCCTGCCGTCCAACCCGATCCTCATGCTCTATCAGCTTCACTATGCAGGCTTTGGCGCCATTCCCGGTCATGTCGGCTTCGACAAGATCGAGGTCGGCGAAGACAGGCTGGTGGATAGCCACGCCTACGCGCATTACCTGCATCACAAATATTTCGAGGTGAACTACGGGGATGCGCTGATCCCGCTCGATAAGTGGTTCGGAACCTGGCACGACGGCTCGCCCGAAGGGGAGGCCCGCATGCAGGCGCGCTACCGCCGCCGCAAGGAAAGGCTTGCGGCCCGCAAGGCCGGCCGGGAGATCAAGGGGGCGGCCGAATGAGCTGGATCACCGCCTGCAAACTCGACGATATCGAACAGGAGGGCGCCATTCGTTTCGACCACGGCAGCCGCACCTATGCCATCTACCGCGGTCCCGACGACAGCGTCTATTGCACCGCCGGCCTCTGTACCCATGAGGCGATCCATCTCGCCGAAGGTCTGGTCATGGATTTCGAAGTGGAATGTCCCAAACATTCCGGCGCCTTCGACTATCGCACCGGCGAAGCCCTCAGACTTCCGGCCTGCGAGAATCTGAAGACCTATCCCGCCGAAGTCATCGACGGGGAAGTCCGCGTGGCTCTCGCCTGAGCCTGCACAAGCTGCAGGCCCAGGTGGCCTCCGGAATGTTTCGGGTGGCCCGGCACCCAATGGGAGGAAATTATGAAGTCATTCTGCGTGGCGGCCATCCTGGCCGCCCTGACGGCGAGTGCTGCCTCGGCCGAAACGATCGGCGTGTCGATGCAGAGCTTCGACAACAATTTCCAGACGCTGCTGCGTGAGGGCCTGAGTGCAAGAGCATCCAAGGCGGGGGGCGTTACGCTGCAGATCGAGGATGCTCAGACCGACGTCTCCAGGCAGCTCAATCAGGTGAATAATTTCATCGCCGCAGGGGTGGATGCCATCATCGTGACGCTTGCCGACACATCGGCCGCACCAGGTATCAGCGAGGCGGCGGAGAAGGCCGGCATTCCGCTCGTCTATCTCAACCTGCAGCCCGACAATATCGACAGATTGCCCGCCAAGCAGGCCTATGTCGGCTCGAAGGAAACCGACTCCGGGCGGCTGGGGGCCGAAGCCGCCTGCGAAATCCTGAAGAGGAACGGAAAGACCGGCGATGCGCAGGCCTATATTCTGATGGGTGATCTTGCGCATCAGGCTTCACGCGACCGCACCTCTTCCGTCAAGGAAACGCTTGCCGCAGGCGATTGCAAGGGGGTCACGATCGCCGACGAGCAATCGGCCGCCTGGACACGTACCAATGCCATGGACCTGACCACCAACTGGATTACCGCCGGCCGTCCGATCGATGCGATCTTTGCCAACAATGACGAAATGGCGATCGGCGCGATCCAGGCGCTGAAGGCGGCGGGTGTTTCGATGGACAGCGTCGTGGTCGTCGGTATCGACGCGACGCAGGACGGCCTGGCGGCTATGGCGAATGGCGATCTGGATGTCACCGTGTTCCAGAACGCAAGGGGACAGTCCGCAAGCGCACTGGATGCGGCGGTGGCCCTGGTCCGCGGTCATAGTGTCGACAAGCAGGTCATGGTGCCCTTCGAACTCGTGACGCCGGCCAATATGGCAGATTACGCCCACCAGAACTGATCCTCCCCCGGCCGGCGTCTCCTCCTCACGAGCGCCGGCCCCTTTTTCATGGAGAGTTTTATGAGCGGCATTGTCATCATCGGCGCTGGAGAATGCGGTACACGTGCGGCATTCGCCTTGCGGGAGGCCGGATATTCCGGAACGATAGTCCTGGTCGGCGCAGAACCGCATCTGCCATACGAACGACCGCCCTTGTCGAAGCCGATGGATGGCGCCGTGCAGATGAAGCTGATCTGTACCGACGATGCGCTGGCCGCCGCCGGTATCGACTATCGCAGGGGAGTGTCGGCTGCGACGCTGGATGTCGACGCTGCTACCGTCATCTTGAGCGACGGTCGGCCCCTGACCTATGAGAAGCTGTTGCTGGCCACCGGTGCGCGCCCGAGGAAGCTTGCCTGTCCGGGCGCCGAGCGCACGCTCGACTTTCGCACTCATGCCGATGCCGAGGCAATCTTCGCCAATGTCCGGGCAGGCGGAAGTGTCGCCATTATCGGCGCTGGTCTGATCGGTATGGAACTCGCGTCCGTCCTTCGCGGCAGGGATGTTGCGGTCAGCATCATTGAAGCTGCCCCCAAACCGCTGGGGCGCGCCGTTCCGCCGCGCTTTGCAGAGGGATTGCATGCCAGACACGTCTCAGAGGGCGTGAGCTTCCATCTGGATCGCGGTGTCGTCGCTATCGATGACGACGGCGTCCTTCTGGCCGACGGCAGCAGGGTCCAGGCACAACTCGTCGTCAGCGCCATTGGTGTCGTGCCCGAGATCTCGCTGGCGCAGCAAGCCGGGCTGGCGACGGGCAATGGTATCCTGACAGATGCCTGTCTTCGCACCAGCGCAGCCGATATCTTCGCGGCAGGCGATTGCGCGGCTGTAAGCCAACCGGGCGGAGGCCATGTCCGCTTTGAAAGCTGGAGGAATGCAAGAGATCAGGCAGCGACTGCTGCGCGGAACATGCTCGGCGCGGCCGAGCCCTTCGCCGCCATTCCCTGGTTCTGGTCCGATCAATATGATCTCTGCCTGCAGGTGGTCGGGCTGCCGCAACCGTTCCATCGCAGTATCGTCCGTTCGTCCGGCGACAAGGAGATCGCGTTCTATCTGGAGGATGGGCGCCTTGTGGCGGCCGCCGGCCTTGGTGTGGGCCGCGCCGTGGCCAAGGATATCAAGCTTGCGGAAATGCTGGTTGCTGCCGGGGTCACTCCCGATCCCGCCGCTCTTGCCGATCCTGACGCAAACCTCAAGATGCTGCTGAAGAGCGTGCGGGCGGCATGATGCAGAAGCTCCTGATATTTCAGTCGCTCTGGGCCATGGAGCGCCGACGGGCCGACGGATATGAGCGCAGCCTCGACGAGAATATCGCGATGATTTCGGAAGCTGGCTTCGATGGCGTCAGCGCTCACTATACAAACCGGGCCGACGTCGTGAGGCTCAACGACGCTCTCCGCGGTACCGGGTTGAAGATCGAAGGCATATGTTTTCCCCGCGGCATCGAAGATCTGCGGCTGCCCCTGGAGCTTGCCGCGGAATTTCCGGTCAGCCATATCGGTCTGCAGCCGGATATCCGTCTGCGCCGCATCGAGGATTGCCTGCCGATCCTGGATGGCTGGATGCAGCTTGCCCATGATGCCGGCGTACCCGTCTTCATCGAAACCCATCGCGGCAGGATGACGACGGACCTCTTCTTCACCCTGGACCTGCTGGACCGACGGCCGGACCTGCCGCTGCTGGCCGATCTCTCGCATTTTACGGTCGCACGCGAGTTTGCCTGTCCTGCCGATCCCGAAACGGATGCCCTGATCCGTCGCATCCTGTACAATGCCCATGCCTTTCACGGCAGGGTCGCGTCGAGCGAACAGGTGCAAATCGAAATCTCGTTTCCGCACCATCGGCCCTGGGTCGATCTCTTCCTGCAATGGTGGGACTGTGGCATGCGCGACTGGCGCAGTCGCGCGGCTTCGAATGCCGAACTGGTCTTCACCTGCGAACTTGGGCCGCAGCCCTATGCGATCACCGGGCGAGACGGCAACGACACGACCGATCGATGGGCCGAGGCACTATCGCTTCGGCAGATGCTCCGCGATCTCTGGGACGGGATATGACCGTCATGGCCGCCTCGGCTGCAAACCGGCAGGAGTGATCTCATTCTGACATTTGAAATCACCCCTGCCGGGCAATTGCCTGGCATCAGTTGTAGCCGGCTGGACCTACTCATCGGACAAAGCGAGATCACGGCGCAGCCACGAGGGGAGAGCGTCAATATTGTTCACCGCGCGACGACGTTTCCACCGGGCAACAATGGTTGCGACGAGGATCTGTCGAAAGCTGAAGCGTGAGCAAAGTTCGCTCATGGATGCCGCCAGGCTCTCGCCGGCGTATTGATTGTTCATGATCATCTGCGGTCAGGATCCTGAACCGCCCTTCTTTCAAGCTGAGACTGCGCAACGCGACGGCGCGGACGTTACGCGCCCGGACGCTGCGTGCGAAACGGGTGCCATCTTCGGATGGTGAAGCCTGAAAGGTCTCGGATCTAATCGAGAGGAAGGAGCTTCGAAAGCCTATGCCAAAGAGGCGTTGGATGAAGAAATATCTGTCATTGCACGCCTCCATTGTTGAAAACTCTGGCGCAATTATTAGCCGATTGCGAAAATGCAGGCAAGAGCGCGGATTTCTGGTTCTTCGACAAGTTCGATGGCCAAGCCGTGGTGCCAGACGTTGCGCCAGCAGCTTTGGATGTCGATTCCGACCGGCAGTTGGCACTGCATTTCTGTAGGAACCGGCCAAGTCTGACTTGAATCGCTATACTTTGGCCACTGTTTTTGCACGGTATTTTCAGAAAATTTTTCAGGAAAATAATCCTATTTGGCGCGGATATCGGGATGGTTTGACGCAGGAGTCTAAGTGTTTGATCCAGCGTCATTTTCGCGAGTGACAAAGGTCAATCCAGGAACCGCCACTGCCCCCCGCTCATCAATCACCGGATGAACTTGTCGCGTGCCGGGGTCCTAGCTTCAGCCTGCAACTCCCTAAGCCCGCGGAAAGTGTCCGAGAAACTTCTCAGAAAACGTGCGAGAAGTTTTCCAGAAAGTTGACGGAAAAAATGCGTTGCGCTAAAGGAGGCTGCACCAGGAGGTTTGAATTCATGATTCCCGCAATTGTTCTCAAGCGCGTCCGCGAAGGCGCGAACATCAAGCAGTCTATTTTGGCGGAGAGGTTGGGGGTCAGCGCGAGCGTCGTATCTAAACTCGAGAAAAGCGAGCATGCCGACGAGACCATGGCACGGCGCTACCTCGAGGCAGTCGACACGGACGATGCACGCGCTGTCCTTGCCTACTACGCGTTGCCGTGGACGATAACCAGCCGTCCATCCTTCCAACACCCTGATCGTGACGCCCTGTGGGAAGCCGAGCAGGCCTTGCAGAAACTCGAGGAATTCGAGCAGAGTGAAGAGTACGATACTCTGCTTTCAGTCCCTCTGGACCAGATCCGCAGCAATCTCGAAACCTCTGCCGAATTCGTAGGCGAAATCGATCATTCGCTGGCTTTCGTCGGTGCGGTGGGGGTCGGCAAGACTACAGCCCTGTCGCTCCTGACGGACCTGACGATCGCAAGTAAAACGGGGCAACTGCAGCCGGTGTTCCCGGCAACGGGTGGCCGTACGACAACTAGCGAAGTGCAGATTAGGAAAGCTCCGGCATATGGTATTGCCGTCGAGCCGATGTCGTCCGACGAGGTCCGTCTCCTTTTGGTCGAGATGGTTCAAGCAATTGCCGAAGGCAAGGGTGGTGTCTCTAGCGAGCTGGACCGCGCCATCCGCAACATGTCAGATCTCAAAAAGTCACGCGACCCCAAGGACGTCAAGGCGCTCCTCGACCCGATTAAGGATATGCTGGAGGCGGCCCAGGGTAACCAGGATGACGTCACCGAAGAAATCTTCAACCGGATGAAGCTCAGTGAGCGTACTGAAACGCAGCTAATTATGTCGGAAACCAATGAAGACGGCCTTCGCTGGCTTTCCGAAAACATCACTAAAATCAACTTTGGGCAACATTCCCGGTTTTCGTTGCCTCAGCGAGTTGTGGTATTCGTGCCGCCGGGCGTAGTGCGGCCGTCGAAATACGACCTCTCGATTATTGACACAAAGGGTATCCATGTCACGACCGAGCGCGCCGACCTCCAGCAGCTCTATAATGATCCGAGGACTTTGACTGTCCTTTGCAGCGCCTTCAATGACGCTCCCGGGTCGGATCCGCTGAAGCTCATGAAGAGCATGGTCGAGCTCGGGTCCGACGCCATCGAGCGCCAGCGCGTGATGATCCTTGTTCTGCCACGCGGCGACGAGGCATTAAAGGTCGTGGACGACAGCGGTGAACCAGCCGAGTCAGTGGAACAGGGCTACGCTTTGCGCCTCGCGCAGGTCGAGAATAGCTTGGCGGAAGCGGGTGTCGGCCATGTCCCAACGGTCTTCTTCAACGCGATGGATGGCTCGGCGCAGCATGCGTGGCAGGAAATCGAAGACCGTGTCGGTGCCCTGAGAGCCCATCAGGTCGAACGCCTGCAAAGGTTCGTCGCCCTATCACATGACCTCGTAACGAACGCTGACGCCGCCCGCATCCAGCAGGCACGCGTGGCGATTGAGGCCGAAGTGCAGTCAGCCGTTAAATCTTATCGTCAGTTGCCGAAGAGCGTCCGGCCATCCCATCAGACGCTTATCGAACAGATCAAGTCGGGGCATCCGAGTTCGATAGCCGCTGCGATCACTCGAAGGGGCTCTTGGTTGCATTTTGAAATCCATCACTTCGTCGGTGCCGGGGTTCGCGCGGACGCCAATCGCCGGTCCAGCGACTACGTAACGAAAATCACGGGCCGTCTTGAGAGCCTGCAGGAGAAGTTCAGGCCAATTCCCGAAATCACCGGCCTTCTTGAGACACTTGTCGAGGATCTCCGTGACTGGCGTCAGGAATTTCTCCAGCGTGCCCAAACGATCGGTCGCAACACGTTCAAACCATATCTGGATGCGTCGGCCGAGTTCTGGTCGAACCTCGAGTCTCGCTATGGCGGTGGTCGCGGATACCGCGAAGATATCGCCGACATGGTCCAGGCCTGGTTCGAGGAAACGCCGAAGCTCTCGGAAGCTCGCGACAAGGTTGATGCCCGCCTTGCTGACGCATGGGCGGAATTAGTCTTGAGCCGTTTGCTGGAAGCGACCCGTGTTGCCAACGAGTAATCCTAGTTTCAAACTCGCTACTTGGGATGCTAGATATTCCGTTGCAATGTCATCGCCTCGTTCCTATCGGGGAAGCGCGTTCAGAGGAAGCTTCCAATTCGGAGCGCGGCGGCTTTGTTCCTCAGCAGGGATCAACCATTCAGGGTGCTGACGTAGAGGGTGGCTGGGGGAAAGTTAAATCGCGCGGGACAGGCGGAGTACTTTACCGCGCGAAATTGTCGCAGCCTATGGATTTGACACTAGAAATCGAGAAAAGGGCCCGAGGGACCCTTCGACATTAGAGAGCAAGCTGCTTCTCAACCTGGGTGCGAATGCGTTTGTCCATCTCTTCCGTCCACGGCCGTTTCGCGCGCTTGGCAGCTGCCTTAGCGTGTTCGCTGTACATTTTTACCAAGGTCTCGACGGCACCCGCGCGCTTTTCCTTCGCCGAGGTAAGCACCTCGCTCCGAAGCGATTTTGAAATCAAAGCTGACATCTCGTGACCCTTTCTGTGCTCAGTCGTACAGACGCAACGACTCCGAGCCCTATCCCCTTTTCAACTAGAGCATTTGGACTCGTATGCGTCAAGCGGTAGGATGCTGCCCACCAAAGGTTAACATCCTGTGCCCAAACGCCTACGTCTGCGCTCGGTTCCTTAAACTTTTTCGGCTTTTTGTCAATCGGCCGAGGGGGCGCCGTTGCAACTTTATCGATAGTCAGTTAGGCGTCGCAAAGTTGTTTTCAAGGGAATGACGTCGCATGCCTGAAATTCGTGAACTGAAAGTTGGTCTGGCGATCCAAAATATGTTGCCTGAAGGGACCTACCCATTCTTTGATTTGGGCGAGGGCGCCATACCGGGCCAAACTCCCGAGCTGACGTTCCGCGAACACTGGGGCGCACCCCCTGTCTGGCCCACTGATCTCTTCGCCGTTACGGCGCACCTGATCTATACCTCCGGGTTGCTCACCTATTTCGAACCCGATCCCGATCACTCCGACAATACGGATGCCTACCCTCCTTGCTTTTCCATCAGCAAGCAGGAGCGTGACGAATGTCTGGCGGCCGGAGCGACTTGGGCAACCAAAAAGTCTGTGCCCGGGCTTGCTACTACGCTGTGGAAGGTCCTGGTCAAGGCGCACAAGCAGACCTTGCGGGCTTCGCTCAACACGAAGAGAGGCAGCGCGGCTCCGGCTTGGTGGGCCGCGGCTGTCAAGTTGATCCTGATTGCTGACGAAGCATGCGTTGGCCTGGGTGCGCGCGCCTCCGCCGAGCATCCTGATCGCTGGATGATCGACCAGTTCGAGATCTTCAACGCGGCACCTTTCTCCGGCAAGACCCTGTCCGGTACGACGGCATACCGAGCTGGGCGGCAGAGGGCCACTTTCGGGGTCTTCTCTGATCCGGATGTTGGGTGTGTGCAGCCGAAAAGCCGCATTTCCTCCGTGGGATGCAATTTGCGAAATCTCACTCGCAACGCGGCGTACATCCCCCACGTTGGGAGTGTCAGGTGTCACTGGCAGCAGCCGATCGCTCAGAAAGTCGGCGAGGAGGCCGACGACCTCGATGTTCTGATCGTCCCGCTGCCCTTCGAAATGAAGGACGCATGGATCGTTCAGGACAGCAATTCCAAGCCCGAGCCGACGAAGCGGCCCAATTGGGGTAACTTCGAGATAAGGCAGGGCTGGCTCGAGGATGAGAAAGGTCTCATCGAACTCATTCTCGGCGAATTCAGGAAGGCGCTGGCAGCCCTCAAAGCGAGAAGGACGGCCGGCGCATTGAATGGCGTCGTTTTTCCCGAATATGCTCTCACCGAACCGTTGTTCAACAAGATCTGCTCATATCTCAAGAAGGAAGAGCCAGGTCTCGAGTTCGCGATTAGTGGTAGCAGCAGCAACTGCGAGGGCGAGACCGGAAACTTCGTTCTTACCGCGATGTGGCCTGTAGACAGGACGGTCAACGCTCCGGTCGACGACCGCTTCCTGTTGACAAGCAGGCGCAAGCACCACCGCTGGAAACTCTCCCCCTCCCAGATCAAGACCTATGATCTCGACAACATTCTCCCAAGTTTGAAGGACGGCAGTTCATGGTGGGAGCGGCACACCATCGCGCAGCGGGAAATCCACTTCTTCCATTTCAGGAAGACGTCCGTTCTTACCTCGATGATCTGTGAGGATCTCGCACGCAGTGACCCGTGTCACGACATCCTGCGAGCTATCGGTCCCAACCTCCTTTTCGCACTTCTGATGGATGGCCCACAGACTGCGAACCGCTGGCCTGCACGCTACGCTGCAACACTCGCAGATGATCCCGGTACTTCCGTCTTGACCGTGACCTCGATGGGGCTGATGGATCGAACCAACAAGGCGAAGATCTATGACAAGCCCTCTTATACCGTGGCTATGTGGCGCGATGAAACCGGGGTTACGCGGCCGCTGGGGCTGGATGAGGGAAGCAAATCGATACTGTTGACCCTCAAGCCGCATGCGATTGTCGATCAGACGATTGATGGGCGAGCAAACACCCAGTCGTGGTCGTGGCGTTACGAACAGTGCATCAGCCTGTAGTCGCCGAGGCTAGAACCCTGCGGGATGTGTGATGCAAAGCGGTTAATTCTCCCGACGCCGTCGCAGTAAATCATTATCAGCGGCATCATCACACCCACCTGAGCGTCGGCGGGTCGCTCGGCTTTAACGGCAAACGCCAGCGACTCGTGGAATCATGAAGGGGATTTCTGTTTGTATCTGATAGAATGGTCCGGCCGTTATCGATGCGCTGCAAGCGGAATCTCGCGCTTAAGAATTCTGATGGGCTTCGCGGCCCCACGGGCCGCAATCTTTGATCGAAATCGATACCCGGAAACTTCGCGAAGCAAATAGTCACAGGTGACGGCTTCTGCCCGAGCTCCTCCCGTCTGACAGATCAGTCAGTACCACCGATCGGAAGCTAGCTTTCCTCTCGATATTTCGTCGCGACAAGTGACGACTACGAGCCGTCGCTGCCTATTTTGTTCACAAATGTTCTCGTTGGGGCTTGCCCTCTCGCCCGTTTCGGCCGATCGTTTTGTTGTCGGCCTGAAAGCCAAAGCAAGCCAGGGGGAAGTATGATCATCAACACTCGTACCTATCGAAACATCATAGAGCGCCTAATCGTCAGCAAGGTGATCGACGCGATCTTGTGGGCAGGATTTGAGGTCGCAGTCGATGACGAGGAGCGACGGCGGGTACTAACAGCAACCCGTGACCGATCGGCAATCGACGCCGCGTTATTTTCCGGAGGGCGAAACCGGATTTACGCGATAGGTCGCAACAGGGAGGCATGGGTGGAAGTAGCGTATGGCAACGGGTTCGGAAAAGATCCTATAAGTATGTATTCCGGATCCATGGCGACCCTTGGCCTGCTGAAAGCTGCTGACCAGACGATCGCCGAAATCGAAGATTGGATCGATCGCGAGCTTGGGGGATGTCCCGCAGATTTGGCTAGCATGAGATTTCCGATCGAAACGGCCTACAACGACGAATTCGTACGGTCAGCTTTCGAAGATTGTTTGCGGGGATCGGAGATGTCCACGATGGTTGGCTAGGAACTACATCACGTCGTGGAAGAGTTCTGCAGAATGTGTCTTCTCGAGGATAATCCACTCCCAAAAGACAAGGACCAGCTCCCGCCGGTCTTTGATAACGTGTCTATACCGTGATCGCGGGATCGGACGCGGCACGTTTGATCATCGCGGATCGCGTGCGGAGATATTCAGTTCCGAAGTGTCCACAACGACGCTGCGAAATATCGCGGAGCCGCCCGAGGCATCGAAGCCCACGTTGGCGAATTCGCCATCCAAAACCATCTGCAACACGCGCACGCGGGATATTTTCATCATTGCGGCAGCCCGGTGCATCGAAGTCATTCCGGGCTTTCGCGAGCTCGCCCGCTTCCGCACCTTTGCCTTCAGATTTTCGATTTCTGAGATAGACACGCGGTCGCTGCTGTGTAGCGGAGCTTCCATCCTTTTACCGATCCGCTGCAGCAGGCCGTATTTGATCATGAGCCTGCAATCCATCGACGAACAGCCGAGCATCGTTGCCGCTTGGGCGACAATGCAGGACTTCGCGAGCGAGGAGATCACACGCTCTGCCTGATCCCGCCTTATGAATGAGCGGGCGACAGGAGGCGATGTGTCGTCCGTCGCGAGCAGGTTCGCCACGATCACAAGCGAAGCGCTCGACTCCGCCGCCACTTTCGAAATCGGTAGCCAAGTTTCCCGGTCAGCAGCCGCTATTTCAGACGCTTGATACAGGAATGTGCAGTGTCGACCTACGAAATCGGCTACCAGACACGAGAGCCGTCGGATTGGGGGCTCGCGATTCCGTAACTCACGATACAGCCAATCTAGCGTCTCTATGCCGTTCCCTCGCTCGTTGGCGATCCTCTTGAGCGCGAGCTCCAGCTCGAAACCGCCATGGCGGAGCGCCCGGAACGCGAGGTTCACTGCGTTGGGATCTTCACCTGCTTCGGCCATTTTGCTCCGACGTCCGCCGACGACGGCACTGCCAAGGATGCGGCATAGCTCGATCCCGGCGTCCAGATCAAGGTTGTCCAATATGCCGCCGTGGGCACGTTTTCCCGCTAGGCGGTCCATAATGAAAGTCTCGAGCAATGTCGGAATGCGCCGATTTCCGGTGCGGGCATGCTGTTGTATCCGACCGCGGAAATCGTCGACCAAAAGACAGAAGTCGTAGCTTTTTTTCCGTTGCAGTGATGAATACGGCAGCGCTGTCAGCTCAAGTCCATGCCGCGTGCAGGTTCCGACATCGGCGAGTAACCATACTGCCCGAGCGTACTGACGTGTGCCGGGCATGCGGGATTTTTCTTGTTCGTCGTCGGAGAGGCAATCCGGGCATACACGCAGATGCAGTTTATCCAGTCTTGGCGGGAGTCGCTCCCCACCGGACCGAGCGACCCTATCGGTGTCGCCAACTAAGCGGCGCGATATGAGCTCTTCCTCGGGATATCCGAAGATAACGGCAAGCTTGGCAATCTCGCGACCATTGCCCGTGGCTATCGCATCGGCCTTCAGTCCGAGGTCTGAGCAAAAGGCGTTCATGGACAACCGTCCGTTCGCGCGGGCCATACGGGAGACGAAACTGGTCAAAAGCTCGTCTTCGAAAAAAGGCACTCGGAGCAGGCCTTTGGCGAAGCGCGGTATATCGCATATGTCGGATTTAGCCATTTGAAGCCGATGGGCAATCGGAGCGTAGGTAGTTGCCTGCGACGACGGCCCGAAGCTCTTTTGCGTCGACGAGCAGACTGGCTAATAGCGGATGATCTTCGAGCCTCGCCACTTTCCGGAGCCGTTTTCGCAAAAGAATATCGAGGAACTCGGCACGCGAGCAGCCAGCGATCCGTATCGCTTTCCGGACAGATACCATATCCGCAGCAGGTTCTACGAGTGTTGGCTCTAGGCATCTTCGGACGTTGTGGACATCTTGCCGAGAATATCGTTGTAGGCTGCCAGGCACCTCGCCAGCGCCGGTCTGGCGCAGAAGCCGCTTGATGAAGCCGCTCTCAACGAGAAGATCAAAATCCCTCCGATTACAGCCCAGGATCTTGCATGCGCCCGCGGTATCGAGCGCCCCGCGGAACGAGGCGACGACCTCGGCCGAAATGTCGGGGGCGATAAGGAGGTTTTTTGCGCGGCGATGGCCCGGACCAATGAATCCGAGGACAACCAGGTGCCGATACAGGACTTCTTCGGAAAGTCCGGCTTCGGAGGCGAGATCGCGAAGCGTCGTCCAACCGACGTCCACTTTCCCGAAAAGGGGCGCAGCAGGATGAATTGGACGGCACGCAAGGGCGTGATCGCGTAAGATCGCCTTGAGCCAGTCATAGGCGACAGGCTTTCGCTCGAGGACATGATAGAGACGCCCGTAGAGCGCTTGACCTCCGCCGACCCTTCCGGGTTTCACGTGCCCGACGATGCGGTCGAGAGCTTCGCGGACGCCACTCTCGCCCCGTGCAAGCGCATGGTAACCCTCGTCGAGAGCTCGCCTCCTGGCGTTGCCGTCGATTTCCTTGACGTGATAACTGTGGCCGAATAGCAAACACGTGCCCAGCAAATCCGAAAGCTCGATCGTCATTGGTAGTGGCAATCCGTCGAGAAACGCATTTCCGGTTGATTGCCCGGGGAAACGGATCTCGACGAACTTCTCGAACGGTGTAGGGACGCGATGTTCCGAAAGCAGTGCCGGCGATGAAACGTTCTTATACGGAGCATCCAACCAGAGGCAGATATCCGACAAGTGCTGCCCCTTGTACTGGCCGTCGGCGATCTCCAATGCCCGCCCATGTTTCACGCAGGTCATCATACTCTTGAGCATCCAGCGCGCCCGCAGATACCGCCGCGTTCCGGGCATTCGTGGTCTGTACCGTTCGTCCTCTTCTAAGCATTCAGGGCAATACCGAAAGCCAGTGCGGCAGAGCATGCCCTTCTGAAAGTGGTGTCCGAAGAGGAAAGTGCTGCCGTCCTCGCAAACCCTCAAGGCTTGGGCCATAAGGCGGTCCGGGTCGTATCCGAGAAGAGTGGCAAACCTTTCGATCGCCGTCGAGTGTCCGTTGCGGATAGCTCGGGCGTCGAGTCCAAGGTCGGTGCAGAACGCAGCCATCCGCGATGTGCCGTTCGCCCGGGCCGTTCGTGAGACGTGGCTGATCAGAATCTCGTCATCGAAGAGAGGAACGCGAAGCAAGCCGCTCATTCGGAAGCCTCTTCTTCTTCCAGCAGCTCGAAGGACCTGGAAATTCGGCCCTTCTTCGTCACGTGCCGTTGGATGCGATGCCAGTGTTTTACGACGAAGACGTTCGAGTCTTTCGAGCAGTTGGATAGCCGTTTGTAGCCCCTCTCGAAATGGCCGACGAAAAGGTTCCCTGTCGCCTGGTTGTCGAAGAGGGCGACCTCGATGGACATTTTGATCAGCTGAATCGTCATACCGAACCGCCATAGGCCGCCGTGCATCAATCGCCGCATGAATTCGTCGCCCGCCGGAATCCCCAGCTTCAACCTGCAGCTGCCGGCGAGCGCTTTGAGGATCTCGCGCGTGTTGTCGATGTCATTCTTGTCATTTGCGAGGTTGTCGATCTCGACCGTGCGCACGCGGCGGGCCATTTGGAACCATTGGTCACGCTCGATAACGTCGAGGACGTCGGGTACCCCAGCTACGATGATCCACAACGGCCATTCCGGATCCTGCATCAGTTCCTTCACCGTGTTGGTTACGTGCGCGGCTCCTTTCGCCTTTGGAGCCATCACCACATGCTGGAACTCGTCGAAGAAGATCACCTTCACCATCTTGGCGCGGAGGCGGCGGCGCACCAGCGGCCAAAGGTCGGTTTCCTCCGGCGTCCTGACCACATCGTATCCCGTCGCGCCAAGGATTGCCCTTCCAAGCGATTTCGGTGTGCAAGCGGGGGGTGTCTGGACACGGATGGCGAACTGGACGGTGTTTCCGTATCCGTCGTCGAACTTTTGGAAGGCGGGGTGGGAATCCAACCTTTGATTGACGAGCGTGGTTTTTCCCGCGCCCGAGGGTCCTACAACGGCAACCGCATATCCATCGCGGACCTGTGGGTCGAGAATATACGACTTGAAGAGGTCCAGCTCCATATCCAGCTCCTGGTCGTTGTCGGACTGGACGTAGACCTCATTGAGGCCTGCGAGGAGTTCTGCGCGCCGAAGACCGACATCGTCCATGCGGGTCCGCAGAAGCTCCCTCAGTCTTTCGCTCTGATCGAGGGTGCTCATGCCTCATTCTCCCGGTTTCTTGCTGGTGATAAGAATCGTCCGCTTCGCTTTCGGCTCCTCGGCCTGCTTCCAGACCTCGTTTCCTTTGGCCTTCGAAAGACGCCCCGGCTTGACCTCCGGCTTTGTGCGGCGGTTTGGCGAGGGTAGGGCGGAGGTGTCGACGCGCCGTGATGCGTCGCCGTCGACACCGCCTTCGCGAGGCCGTTCGTCGTCGGAGAGGAATGCACTGGTGTCGTAAGTCGCCGCGCCAGCCGGATTGAAGGGATCGACTACGACTGTCGGCTCGCCATCCCCTTCGGCCGGAAGTTCGTCTTCCACCGAGTATACTTCATTAAATTCGCCCGAAGCGGCATCGGAAGAAGGTTCGCCGAAGTCGTACCTCTGAGGCTGACTGTAGGCGAAGGCGCCTCGGAGCTTCTTTTCGAACTTCTCGATATCGTCCGAAGTGGTGATACGGAAGTCGAGGTTGTTCTTCTTTCTGGAGAGTGCGATTTCCTCCTTCACTGCGCGAATGGCGACATCCACCGTTTCCTGGCTGTAGTCGACTTTACGACCGTGCCTCTTGGTCAGGAAACGGATGGTTTCGGTCCATTCCCACAGAGATACGCCTTTCAAGCCGTCGTGGACCGCCGGGATCTCGACCCATTGATTCAGGATGGGGTGCTTGACCGAGATCGACGAGATGTCCTGGTCCGCGAGACGAACCACGAGCTCGCGTCCGTACCACTTTGTGCTCACCTCAGTGAGTTTTGGAGACGCGTAGAAATTGCCGGCGATCTCGATACCCCGGTTGCCGATCGTCCGTTTAAGCGTGACACCGAAGATATCGCGATACTGGGCCGGCGTTGGAGGCGGAGCCACGCCGCCCTTTGACGTCTGGCAGTACATTTCCCAAGCTTGCAAGGGTGTCATGCCCAAGGAGCGGTGGACGGTGTTGTGATAGCAATCGACGATGAGACGAACCAACAGCGCGTACATTTCTTCGTCGGTGATATGGGCATGCTTTTCGGGATCGTGCTGATCCTTTAGGAGGATGTTCGAGAACGTTTGGGCGTCGCCGAAGAGGTGCGCGTAACGCTGGTTGATTGTCCTGAAGAAGCGCTCAACCCGCGCTCTGAGGTGCGGATGTTTGGACGGCGGAATACGGCGTCGTCCGGTGAACATCATAGCTGCAACTTCGAACTCGACGCAGACGTATGCCGCTCCCCCGTCCGTGTGGAGCCACTCGGGAGTGCCTCGTTGTGGCCATCCCGAACGCGCACCAGTCAGGGCGGCGATCTTGTCCTTGTCCTGCGCGATCATCGCCATGGTCGCCACGCCGGAGTGCTTGTTGGGAGCGCCGGGCAGGATCTTCATGGCGACGACGGAACGGGTGAGCGCGTCAAGCGCCACCGAAAGCCAAAGACGTCGCTTCTTTTTCAACCGACGGCGGATCGGCCCGGCAAGGCGACGCCAGAGGTCCTGCTTTGTGAGGACCGACACCACGTCGAGCAGCTTTTCGTCCATTTCCACGATCTGGAGCGGCCTCTCCGGCTGTAACCCTTTCAGGCTCGGAGTGTGCTTCCGCTGGACCCGGAGCTTGTTGGTCGTGCGGCCGCTTTCGTTCGCGAAATCGCCCGCTTCCCTGATAAGACGGCAGAACTGCGAGTAGGAGGGAATGCGATAAGGTGCCTCCCTGGCTCTGTTGTCGCGGTCCATGTCCTCCCACGCGGCCTTCCTGGTTGGCCGGGCCGTAGTCCGAAAGTCGTCCGCGTATCTAAGAGCGAACCGCAATTCCGGTCCGCTCAACGACGATCCGATCGCGTTTCCGCCACCATTGCGCGGCATCAGCGCAACGGCATCCAGCGCGCCTTCCTCGTACCTCCTGAGAAGGCGGCAGAACTGGCGGGCTGAGACGAAGAGTTTACGGTTCTTGCCTTCCTTCAAAAGATACTCGTGGGCGGCTTTCACCAGCTCAGGGTTTTCCGCTTTGAAGCGGTCCATGAACGCCGCAATGCTCTCCTTCGACCGAGAGACCGTATTGCCGGTGTCGTGTACATCCGCCTCTTCCGCGAGGAAGTCAGTGGCCATCGCGGCACGCAGCACGATATCGGGTGGGGCTTCGAAAGACCTGGACGCGCTCGCGCGCAGTAGCGCGCTTCTTGCGCCGAAATGCCCTTTCTCGATCGTGAGCCTGCCTTCGCCGTGCAGCTCGTAGATTTCGCGCCACGTTAGAGGAAGGGTTCGAATTACCTTCTCGTCATCCGCGGTGCGGAGCACCGGTCCCTCATGCCGTTCCTTGATCAGGATGTATCGACGTTCGTCGAGGATGACCAAGTCGTCGCTGCCGACCGTGTATCTCGTGTATGGCTTATCGTGTTCGTTCTTCAGTGCGTTCTGCATGTACTAGTTCCTCTTGAGCCGAACCCAGGAATGGCGTTCGAGATTGATTTCGGAATGCTTGGGATGGTCATGGACCACGACGCCCCGGTCGATCAGCGCCCAGAGCGCGTCCCAGCCGTGGGAGAACACCACGTCGGGGGTCGCCAGGACGTCGTAGACGCGGGCGCGTCCGCCGAGCCGTCGAAGGGCATCGAGGATGGCGCGGTTGTTTTTCTCGTTGTTCATCACCCGCGCACGGAGGATCGAATTGGCCCGGTAGACGGCGGCCTTCGTGATTTCCTGTTCCGTGAGCGTCTTCACGAAATGTCCGAACCGGCGTAGCGACTGGGCGCGGATCAATTCGAGATCTGCATCGACCTCGGCCGCCGTTTCGCTATTGCGGATGGCGAATAGTCCGCGTGCGCCCGAGCGGTAGTCGACCCTGAGATCGAAATAATGCTGGCGGCGGCGGCCGTCCTTCTCGAATGGTACCGGACCGAACTGAGGTCGGACGGCCACCACCGCAGGATGGGCCAGGAAGATGGCCATCGCGGCCCCCTCGAGATCGCTTTCGAGCCACATAGATGTGTTGGAGAGAGGGTCGACGATTTGTACCCGGTTGGAGACGATGCTTTTGCGTTCCTCGACGGGGATGAGATCCGGGCGATTGCGGATCGCAATGTTTCGATCGGATTTTCCCGGTTCCGGGTAGATGTTTTCCCAGATGTCGGCGTCACCCCGATAGCGCCGGTGCGATCCGGGACGCTTGCGGGGACGATCTGGCTCTGCGAACACCGTTCCCGGTCGACGCGGAAGGCCAGTCATGTCGATGCCGCGCCTGCGTTCGTGGACGGCATCGCGGATGATTGTTGGATGCATTTGAGTTTCCTTTTTTGGACATAGATCTTCCGTTTCCCGAGAGCGGTGCTCACGAGATCGGTTTTCCGGCTGCAATCGCGGTAAGCGAGCAGCGGTCTTTCGGGCAGTGGGCCATCCATCACCGATCCACGCCGCGGATGCGCGTCTCAAGGCGGCCCGGGGCCGGGATATCCGGCAGCGAGTGTCGCGGGTCTTTGGCTGTTGGCGATGCCGGCGCCAGGTGTTCGCCCTGGCCGCAACAACGGCGGTTGTGAACGGCGACATGACGGGAGCTGGCACGCCGCTTTCGTCGCGCCGGCGCAGCCAAGGGCCAAAGTGCAAAACCGATTGTGCATCAGATCTTGAAGCCTGCTGTCGGCCGGAGCTCTCCCTTTCGACCGACACCGGGGCTGGGCGCGTACCAGGTTGGAGAGCGTTTGCGTGGCTCGAAGTAAAAGTCGTCCTCCAGCTCGTAGACGTTTCTTTCAGCAGTGAAAAAGACGTCGTCGAACTCGCCGGACGATTGGGGGCGATCGTTTTCGTGATTTGCGAGGTTGCTCATTTCGGTTTCTCCAATTCGTGGACGCACGTCATCGTTTGCCGGGAGCGCGTAGCTCGCGGGCATGAATAGTCCTTTCGCCCGGTGCTTCAGGCACCGAGCATGACCGGATTGAGTGAAAGCCCGCGACCGCTTACCGGTTAGGAGGGCTGACAGCAGTTCGTCTGAAATGTCATGCGTACCGACCCCCGACACACTCGGAGGTTCGTATGGCAGGGGCGGATTTCAGGGCGGGAAGGAGCGATCGATGCGCAAACGCACGGGGGCGTAGACAGCTTCCGGTCTCGCGACGCAGATCCGTCGACATGCCAATGATACGATCTACTCGGCGATCGATTGTCGTTCGGTCTCTCTCGGGCCTTTCCCTCGGGCAGGCTTCGACCGAACGAGCTCGCGCTAATTCTGGGTCGAAGGTGCCTCGGTCGATATTATTATCTCGAGCATACTTCTCTCCATCGCTGGGCCTATGGCGGCCAGCTCGGACAAAAGCGTCGCCGAGGAGGGTTAAATTCTGGTAAACACAACAGCTGGGCCGTTGCATGTCAGGATTTCCCGCCTCCAATGCGATTGAGGATCGCGTTCTTGAAACGCAGTAGGGCATCCTTGTTAGGTCGCTGCGAGTGACTCCCCTGATTTTAGGGCGCGATCGACGATTGTGCCCGACGAAAGACCGCAGTTCGGGCCAATGGACCGCGATGCCGATGACGCGGGGATCAGTCTCGAAGTGGACAAGGTCCTCCATCATGAGCGGCTGCCTTGTTTTGGCCCAAGGCGTCGTGGCGTTCCGCCTTATGAAGATGTCGGGAATTGTGACGAGTCTCGCGCGAACCTTGATCTCGCTGCCCGGCTTATAGGGTTTCGTGGAGATGTGTTTCATACTCGACCTTTTATGGCTCCGCCGTCCGCGAGGACGGCGATCCCCGCTTCCAGCAGTTATCTTCAGCTTGTTGTGCTTACAGGCCGTAGCGATCCGGGCGGGCGGACACAGAGCAGATCATGCGGGCGATCTCCTCCTGCAACGGGGTGGTCAGCAGATCCTCGAGGGCGGGCAGATCGATGTCGGCCGATCCGATGAAGGAGGCGGAAAAGAGGATTTTCTTGGACGTGAACATGGGCACACTTCTCCTATGGCCGCTCGCGAAGGCGGCGGCGTGCGTCGAACAAATTGGGAAGCTGAGCTCACTCCGGCGTCTGCCTGGACCACTTGACGGGCAGCGAATACAGTCAGGCGTCGCCGCCTGGCTATTCGTTCGCGTTCGCGAGTGATGAGGCACACGGCGTCCAGGGCAAGACGTGCCCCGGATAGCGACGGCCGGCGAGCGGGAGAACGCGGGTCAAGCATCGCCGTTAACGCCTTACGCGTTATACAGCGATGAACGCCGGTTTTCCGTTTGATTTCCGGGCCGTACCCGTTTACAGATGTTTCATGGCTTGAATCCTAACTGCGAGCCATAGGCTGACGCCTGCGTCAACAGGTCCAGCCACCCAAAAACGGGCCGCTCTCATTAGCGGTCCGTTTCTACCTCCGGCACCATTAGGCTGGTACCGTTGAGCAGCATTTAAAGCGGCCCCACGACAATGACAAGACCTCGAATTTCGGCCATTCAACTTTGGCGCGTAAGGACGATTTTTGACGTCTCCGTGTTCTGGGGCAGGCAGGTAGTGGCGCGCAAGGAAATTTGTGAAAATTCCTAGGCTGCTGATTTCCTTGGGAAATTGTAGAACTCGTTTGTTAATGCTTGGTGGTGCTAAAGAGGAGCTACGACTGGCGGGTGTTGCAAGGATTCGATGGTCCAATCGCCCTCTCATCGAGTTCTTGAATTCTCGCGTTGGATGTACCGGCGCTCGACGGTCGCAAATGGTTACGAGAAGCCGGGAGGCCTTGTAAGGTCCGGGTTTCGATTGCGCCGATACTCGCCTCGCGCCTTCAGTCGAAGTTTGCTAGACTTGCGGCAGCCGACCGGGATTTTTCCGAGCGGTCGGAAAAGCAGATGTCGGCCAAACTGTCAGCGAGTTCTTTGATTTCCTGCTTTGTGATGGCGCGGTCTCCTTTAGTCCAAAGGATTAAGGAAGGATTCCGGTTGTCGTCAATTCAAGACCCCAACGCGAAAATTTATCGAGGTTTCCTTCGTTCGGGCGTCCCCCTGGACCCGTTTGGGCGGAGGTCGAACCGGCAATTCCATGCAACCTATGCCGGTAGTTGAAGCAAAAATATTTTTTAATTGGTTGCGAAAAAAAAGCGATTTAGGCTCGTTGAAGCTTAAAACGACCATCTAACCACTCGATTGCGCCGGCCAATTGGTGTCTTCTAATCAGTTGCGAGCGCCGTCCGCCGACAGCGCACGCTCCTTCACGGGGCGTTTTTGCCTCCACCTGCAGAGACCTTTCGCTTAGATCTGAAGCTCCAACCGTCGTTCGGACGTAGCGGCTCCACCGCGCGCCGGCCGAAAAGGACGAACAAATGTCGATGGAAGCATGTGGGGCTTTGAATGTATCCGCTGACAGTTCTCACGAGCCGAAGGAGCACTCTCGATGACGATCGCGGCTTTACGCACCGGTCACCTATCTAGCGCTTGAAGCGAGAGGTTGCCGCCCCAGCGTTCCTAACGCTCTTTCACTGCGCGGGCGGGGATTTCGCAAACCTCACCGGATATGAATCCCTTGAAATCATCGATCGCGTGATCGCTTCCGGTACCGCGACCGATGGGCGGTCACCAAACTAATCTGATTTGTGCAGGTCGACCTAGCGGCCTGTGCAATCGTTGTTCATTGGCGACGGACGCGGTTGCGCCGGCCCGAACATCTTGGCAGCATATCAATGTTATCGGACGGAGGCGGGATGGCCCAGTATGTAATCGACATGAAAACAACGGCTACATTTCGCGTGACGGCTTCCTCGAAGAAGGAAGCGCTGAAAGCTTTGCGGGAGGTGACGCGTGATCTGGATCTCCAGATTGAGGTCGGCCACCGAACTTCGATAGAGTTCGTCAACATCACCTGCACAGAGGAAAATCCGGAGGTCGTGGGTCGGTACTAAGGTTCGAGCTCATTCAAGAATCGTGTTCCGCGATTTGGATCGCCGGTTGCAGAACCGGAATCCGTTATCAATTCCGTAACCATTCCACATTAGCATATGCTCACGTTCTACCCTTAACACGGATCCGCTCCGACATGACCAACGTGGTTCTGCACTCGATACGAATACGCTGAGACCGGCGCGCTATGGCGCTGAGGCTGATGACGTGTTCCTAAAATCGAGGCTACCATGGAGTCTATTCCAGGGACTGGACCGCTTGCTGCTGCCAGAAGCAGGGCGTCCATTCAAAATTTTCCACCGTCTGCAACCATCAAATGTGAAGGCGCTCGAGTTTTCCGATCGAGAGCCGCACGCGATCTTGCCTGTCTGCTCGACGTAAATCCGTCTGTGGTTTCTTGGAGTTGCATGCCGGTGGCGATCGAGATCGGTGCCGATCTACACGTCGCCGACTTTGGCATACTCGACAGTGACGGAGTGTCTTGGTTGCTAGACGCGCCCGACCGCCGTGCGGAGTTGCACCTCGATTTGTTCGGAGACGCGGCGGCGCGAGCCAATTGGCGGTATCGGTTGGTTTCACGGAACGAAGTTTACGAGGGTTTCAGGCTAAGGAACGCCCGCGACCTCCTCAGATATGGTCGTCATGAGGTGGCGCTCGGAGATCGCGTGCGTCTTCTGTCCGTGCTGGACGAGAACGGATCATTACCTTTGTCCGATTGCCTCACGGTGATCCGTGAGACCCAGCCCGTCGCGGCCGTAGCTGCGATGATTCTGCACGGTTTTGTCGAGGTAGACCTCGACGAGGCGATCCTCGGGCCCGAAACGATGGTGAGACGAATAGCTAGGTGAGCCTTTTCCCTCCCATTCCCAATCTCATCGTATCGAGGCTCACTATGGATTTTGAATTATATAAACGGGACGCTCGGCGTCCCAGCCTGGCATTGAAGGTCGCCGCTATCGGACTCCGGCGCGTTCTCAGGCCTTTCCTGCGTCACCCCGAAGCCAGCTTCCGCGCTCTTGTGGTCCTCGATGACTGGAGCGCGGTCGACATCTATAGGCAGGCCTGCAACACCTTACTGGAAGCCGACAACAACTACGATCCGGCAGGAAACAGAACGGTTCTCGTCACAAAGGCGTTCGAGATCAATGACCAGCCGTCAGCTTCGATGGTGGCCAAACTCAGGCCCATTCGACATGCAGTGATCTTCTGCGATAAGCCGGAAGAGATTTCTCAGCACCTTCGACTGGTATTAGACTTCGATGTTTCCGTGCCGAAACCAACAGCAGCCGATTTCGCGAGGGCGGCAGAGCGTCTTAGCCTGCCCATCAAACCAGGAGAGGCCGAGCAGCTGGCCGCGTTCCCGCTGGAAACCGTCAGCCTCGCGGCACGTCCTGGGAGACCCGTCGCCAGAGCACTGAAGTCCCTCGCATCCATGCAGGACCCGGATGCCGAAGCGAAGCCCCAGGCACAGTCAAAGAGAGGGCCGAACCTGGAAACGCTGGCGGGGTACGGGGAGGCGCGGGACTGGGGACTTCAACTCGCCGCAGATATACTGGCGTACAAGCAGGGAAAACTCGAGTGGGCGGATGTTGACCGCGGCGTTCTCCTTCATGGTCCACCAGGAACCGGCAAGACAATGTTCGCTCAGGCGCTTGCAAACACCGTGGACATTCCTCTGCTGCTTGCATCTGCCGCGCGATGGCAGTCGGAGGGACACCTGGGAGACCTCCTCAAGGCCATGCGGGATGTGTTCGATCGCGCCAATAGGCTGCGCCCATGCATTGTCTTCATCGACGAGTTCGACAGCTTCGGCAGCCGGCGCTTCAACGTCCACTCCCAACATCACGATTACAAGCGTCATGTCATCAACGGCTTGCTGGAGTGCCTGGATCCTTCGGAAGGCCGGGAGGGGATCATCGTCATTGGGGCTACCAACGACATCGACGCGATCGATCCGGCGCTGCTTAGACCGGGGCGGCTGGAGAAAACCGTGGCGATCGAACTGCCCGATGGCGACGCCCGTATCGAGATCCTCAAGCATCACCTGGGAGATTACGAGACGAAAACGGATTTCAGAGAGTATGTCTTCGGTTCTCGAGGGATGACAGGAGCGGACATCGCGAAGGTGGCCCGCGATGCACGACGCTTTGCTAGAAGGCGAGGCTCCACGGTTGTGTTGGAGGAAGACATCCTCGCCGCGATCCCTTCGCGCCTGCCGCTGACGTCAGACCAACGGTATAGAGTAGCAGTCCACGAAGCAGGGCATGCGATCGTAGGCCTGACGCTCGATCTCGGGCCGCTCGAAATGGTGGCAATCGCGAGCCATCTTCCACGTGAGGGGGAGGAGGTCGCGCTGGGGTTGACAGGCTTCCAGCCGGCGAGTGCCGCCTTCTCGACCGAAGCGGACTTAACCGCGAAACTCACGATGTGCCTTGCGGGATTGGCGGCGGAAAAGCTTGTGCTCGGGGGGCACTCCGTCGCTTCTGGAGGCGGCCCCGGTTCGGATTTAGTGCGTGCGACTGAAATCGCATTGATGATGGAGAGATCTTTCGGGTTTGGCACTTCGCTGGCGACGGAAGCTGACAACAACACGGCCCGGCAGTTGCACGACGAGACCCTCGACCGCGCCGTGGAGGCTCGACTACAGGCGAGCCTTAACTCGGCACTGGTCATTCTGGAGACGGGCCGTTCGGCGCTGGATGCTCTTGCCCTTGCCCTCACAGAGCGGCTCGCGCTGACCGGTGAAGCGGTTCAGGAGATCATTTCGGAGGCCTCAGGCAAAAAGGCACATGAAGCGAAAATCGGCAGCGGCGGAGGGCGATCATGACGCCCGACGACGAGGACAACGATGACGACCCACAGTCCGTCGGGCGTAGATTGACCTTCGGCTCTTTGCTCGATGATCTTGGCGACAAAACAGTCGGGCGGCGCATCGTGATCAAGCCAGGGCGCAATGGGAAGGCTCTCAAAATCAGGCGTTATCGTATTCCCGAAGACCCCGCGGACGAAAGTTAATAAAAGGCTCGGCGTCTTCGTAGATTCCCCGCGGCGGGTGCTGAGCGAACGAATGAAGTCATCTTTTTCACGTTCATAACGTAATGGGTGGATCTGAAGCCGACGCGCTCAAGCACATGCTGATAAACGCCGTTCTTCTGGTTTTGAACAGCTCTTAAACCGGGTTATACTGCTCCCGTGTAAATATGAGGTGCCGCCTTCATGAGTCATACGCAAGAGTGGAGCAAGACCGATGCCGAGAGGCATATCGATGAGATCTTCGAAGGCGCGAAGAGCGGAACGACACAAAAAATCAAGGATGCCGATGGCACCTTCGAGCTACGGTTTGTTCCGTCTTCGGGAAAGTCTGCCGCGGCTAAATATTTATCTCGAGGCGGCCCCGACGATACCTAACCTCTAAATTAAAGACGCTGGCAGACGGCAGCCGTCGTCGGGCTTGCCGCGACAGCACCTGGCTTGTGGCTGGCATTGGCTTGGCCATTTGGAACTTCGAGTACCTGTTGTGGAAGCCACGAATACGCGAATGACCATGCGACCGCGAAATGCTCAATGGTGCGCCAAATTCGCCCGGGCCCCTTAGCTCACACGTGCAGGAATTCCTCTAGAGAGCGAAACACGCCGAACGAAATGGTTCGTCCGCGCCGAAGCGCTCCCACGACAACCCCAGCCCGGTAAGCTGCAAGCTCCCTGACGTGATCGGCTGATTCAGCGAGGACCGGAATAACGGTGAGACCCGACTGCTTGCCGGAAGTTCTGCGCTCGACGGCCTCTTGGTATGCTTTGCTTTCGCCTGCCGCGCGTCTTGGCTGGCTCCACTGCGATTGGGAACGGTCCAACGATCCATTTGAGGGTCGTAAACGCCGGGGAGCGGGAAGAACCGATCAATCAGATCGAAATCGGTACAGTTGAGTGTGGCGATCGGCATGTCGTAGACAATAGCCGTCGCCGCTATGGCCAGATCTTGGCCTGGTTTTTTCCGCCCGCTCAAATCGACGTACCATAAATGCTTAAGCGGGCCGCTGCACAACATCTCTCCGAGCTGTCGCGCGACTTTAGGCGTGGGCAGTGGGTAGTCGAACTCGGTATCGAGGACACCGTCAAGCCAGTCCCTTAGCTCAGCTGCCTTCAGCGGGGAATCGAACGCCTTTTGGCTTATTCCGGTTTCGACCTCGAGGATTACAGCGAACGGGATCGCAACGCGCTCTTGTCGCTCGAGCCAATCGGAGACGACAGGGTGCGGACGAGTCTTGCTAGCGTTACAAATTATATTCGTATCGAGGAGGAAGACGTCCTTGGCCATCTGTGCGATCTCGCGTCAGCCTTGTCGTATTGCATGACCGTCGCCTGATATGGTTAACGGGCGGTTAACGCCTCGCTAGTTTGTGCTCGTGGTGAGATCAAAAAACGGTGCCGCCTCAACCTGAGCGGCATATTCTAAACGATCGCGATCTTGCTCATCGCCGTTTAGCCAACTATGGCCTAGTTCCCTTGGTTCTGTGGCTCACCCGGCTAAAAGCCTCGCAATTTGAGATGTGAATCATTCAAGAAGGGACCGATTGACCTTTCAAAAAATCCGGGTCAGCCTGATTACAGAACGGCTAGCGACCGATGCTGAGCGGTCAGATTCCCATCGCGGACAGGAGGCTGCATGAAGCAGATTATTTTCGGCTTTGCTCATCTCAGCGAGCTGATCGAGTTCATGATGGAATATTTGGAAACGGCTCCTTTGGAAGTAGTGACTGCGACCGCTCGGGCGCTGCACGTTCTTCCGCGGGACGATCTATTCGCTATCAAAGAAGCGCTGAAAGATCCCCACCTCGACGGTAAGAAAATAGCGGCCTTGGGGTCGAAATTGTTGGAGCTTCCAATCTCCTATCAGAAGGACAGCGTTGTCTACATCGCCGATCCAAGTGATGCGGAGGATTGCTCGGAGCGAGCGACGGCGGAACTTCTTGCAAGGGCGGAGGCCTCTGCTACCCGTTTAAGCTCGGTCAACGCCAGGTGGGCCAAGCGCTGATGTCGTACATCGGGCGCTGTCGAGATGCCGATCTGCTGCGCGATGCTTACAGATCGGGAAAAGGTCGTCGCCCTTCTGCTTGCGCGAGGCTGCTCCATCGCACGCGTGTTTGGCATTGGTTTCGCCACGGTGAGGACACACGTTGGAAGCCGCCCTTCCTAACTGGAATGTTTCAACCGGCCGAGGCGGCAGGCCCGATCGCGGGATTGATTTTCAAGATGACCGCGAGACGTTTGTGCGATGTGTCATCTGCTGTGTAAGAAGGGTCATCCGGGTTTTTGGAGTTCGCAAGAGGGCGATCGCAACATTTTTTGAAACGCGATCCAGAATGCACGGGAAAAATTTTCGGTATTTCGAGTGATGCTCAAGCGGCGGCGGTTCGCTGAAGAAGCTTTTGCTCGAGGCAGGATGACCGACCCAGGTTTCGTATACGATGTTGCGGACCCCCGAAGTGCTCGTAAACG
The DNA here is from genome assembly GCF_042656325.1 of Rhizobium sp. GCM10022189. Lineage (NCBI taxonomy): Bacteria > Pseudomonadati > Pseudomonadota > Alphaproteobacteria > Hyphomicrobiales > Rhizobiaceae > Rhizobium > Rhizobium sp. GCM10022189. Next base: position 271,028 of record NZ_JBHSOR010000037.1, on the reverse strand, counting down.
TCCGTAACTCCTTCTTGCTGCCGGCGCATTTCGGAGCCAACCTTGTTCTTTAGGGGAGTGCTACGATGAATTCATTGACAGGATCAGAAGTGGAGCGCGCTGAACGGTCGGAGCTCTACGCCCAACGCCAGTTGGCATCGTTCGCTCGCGCGGATGCGTCAGCTGCAGAGGTCGCCAAAGCGTTTTACGTTACGCGGAACGCCAAGCTGCCGAGAGCCGCCATCGAATTTCGGTTCGATGAAGAAATCGCCGGGGACGGATACTGGCCCTTGGTCGGAGGGTTTGGGGCGGCGTTCGAGTCGTACATATCCAGTCTTCGGAATCTCGAGGCGGTTCGTCGCTCGACAAGCGTCGTGAAAGGACTGACCGACAACCATCTTGAAGCTTTCGAAACCGTCCGGAGTTCTGCCGCTGCTCTCGATCGGCTTGGATGGCCGGTCAACTGGGAGCAGAACGTTCAGAAGATTTTGGAGACCACGGATCTTGGAGTCCGAAAGGGAAAATTGGTGAGCCGCTTAGACGATCTACCCGAATACACAACGTTGTCCGAGGAAATGCTTCTGCTAGGTAGCCTGACGTTTTATCACCAGGATCGAGTTCAAGGCGAAGAGCCTCGGCCCTTTAGGCCAAAGTCCCTCACATCCCATAGCAGGCAGTTCGAAGGGATAACCATGCATCTTTGTCAGCGAAGTGATCGGGTGCCCGACCGCTTTCGGTATTGTAGTGAATGGCTTGAAGGGAAGGGCGGTCGAACCTTTAGAATCGCGATCTGACGTCAGCCGACCTCGCACAACGTCTGTAACGTTCAGATCGAGCGCGTTTCGAACAGTCCAAGTAGGATTATCCGCTAAGGGATCAATATTGGAGGCAGTGAAGGCGAGCTGTTCGCGGCCTCATGCGTTCAGAGTTTTCTCGTGTTCTCCCACCGCTGGAGCGTCGATTTCTCGCAATGTTTTCTCGCCGATAGCCACCCAGAGCCCAGGGTCCTCCGCTAGTTTTCGATCGAAAGGCAGCGCTTCAACCCTTAAAGGCTCCCCAGGGGTAGAGCGCCTTTCTGGTCAATGATGGCCTTGTAGCGGGCCGCGGAATGTCTCCAGTACGCCGCTTTCTGATCGAGTGTGCCACTCCACGACATTGTACGAATCCCGTGAGCTGCATTTATCGGTGGATACTCTGGCCGCAGACGCCCTGCAACGACTGCATCGGACCCTTTATTCTTGATTGCTCTACCCACCTACCTCAAGATACAGCCTCTCCGCCGTTTGCTGACGAATTCGAAAGCCATGTCGTAGATAGAAATCCGCGGCAGCTGGATTGGTTGTCAGAACGCTCAAGCGGAGTGGCATTTCAACCCGCTCGGCGTCAGCGATGACTCCTGTAAGAACTATCGAGCCGATGCCTTTCCGCTGAGAAGTAGGGATGTACAGTTCGTCGAGCCAGAGATGGTCATAGTGCCTCTCGACAGTAACGCAACCGACGTCTCGACCATCTACCATGACGATCTGACATTCCTCGATCGAAGGTCGGCAACTCAAATTGGACGGCCACGAGTCCCAGAGTGCGATTGCATATTCTCGCATACAGACTTCCTCCAGCCACACGAGATAAGCCTTGTCGGTCTCGGTTGCGGGGCGCATTGAGATCATTAAGGGATGCCTCCGAGTTTCGCGAACAGACTGGCGCGTCCGGGAGCCTTTTCGGCAAGGAAGAATGACGCCGTGGAAGTAAGTAATCGCCTTGAGGAAATCCTCAAGCAAAAGAAGGCACTGAAGGATGCGAACAAATTGGCTCCAAGAAGGCGGCACGAATTTAGAGGGCATTGCCGTCTTGGGAGACAAACTCTTCGGGTTCCGAGGTCCGCTTTCAAGTGGCGAGGCTTTCGTCCAGGATGCGATCCGATGCTTGGTGTTCGCCGATCGTCAAACTCTTCGATCTTCGCGTCTATGAGATTCCTGTAGCGCATTGATCGCTTGGGAAGGCCTCGATGAAGCGTTCGCCGGGAGGGTGAAAGCCCGCACGGGACTGCATGAGGGAGAAAGGTCTATCGGCGTCTACCTGCGAGTCTCAACAGCGCCAATCCAATCCTAAATCTCCACGACCTCAGCCATCTCGAGGTACCTGCAGAACGCATTTGCAAGCTGCATTTGGCGAGGCGTCTTGCATTCTACCTCGGATAGCTCTGGCGATGCGACTAGAACGACCATGCACTTCGCTCGGCTAACGGCGACATTCAATCGGTTCGAACTATAAAGGAACTCCATTCCGCGCGGCGCGTCCGCGTAGCTGGACGTGGCCGTCGAGTAGATCGCGATCGCGGCTTCTTGACCCTGGAACTTGTCAACCGTCCCCGCATGCGCGCCCGGAATGCGTTTCTTGATCTCGAACACATGCGCGTTGTATGGCGCGATGATGATGATGTCTTCAAGTGTAAGGGGTCTGGTTACACCCTTGCGGTCCGTCCAAGTCATTTTCGAACCAAGCATCGTTTCAACAATCTGACGGACGGCGTCCGCTTCTTCGATGGAGCGCGACTGGTTGCCCGAATGGCGGACTGGGACATAGCGCAACCCGGTGCCCTTAAAGGGGCCTTCCGAAGCCGTCCCTTGAATGCCGCAGGCCTCCTCGGCATCGAGTTTGCCTTCATAGAACAGTTCGGAATTGAAGGCCGCGATATCGGGGTGGAGTCTCCAAGTAGTCCCGAGGAAAAGACCCTCTTCAGATGAGATGGTCTTCTGTCCCCGCAGGAGATGATCAAGGGCAGATACCCCCGTCCCGTCGGGATGGGAGCCTTGCGTTGGTTGCTCCAGCTGTTGCGGGTCGCCAAGGAGGACGAGGGATGACCCCGCCTGCGAGACCGCCAGCACGTTCGCGAGCGACATCTGCGCGGCTTCGTCCACGAACAGCACGTCAACGCTCCCTGCGGCGTCCTCGCGAGCCCAAAAGAAGGAAGTGCCGCCCATTAACCGCACGTCGCCGGACGCGATCGCCGTTAATGCAGCTCCATTGTCCGCGAAGAAACGGATGTCGTCAGTGTCCTCCGCCTTGGATGAGAGTTTCTGGCCCGCTTGCACTCTTAAGCCGTCCTCCTTGGCGATCTGAATGGTTTTATCGATCAGATGGCGGATGACTTTGTGGCTGTTGGCCGTGAGTCCGATCCGCTTTCCTTGTTTCAGCAGGGTAAAGATCATATGCGCTGCCGTGAAAGACTTCCCGGTTCCCGGGGGGCCTTGGATCGGAAGCACACCAGCCTGGAGCTGCGGGGCGATACGGACCGCGGAGTTCAGGGCGTCTTCCCCATCCATATGAAGCGTACTTGCGACACGAGGCGGGTGGCGCAGAAGGAGATCACGGGCAGCTTGATGGGGTCCGCTTCCCTCTATGCCATGATCTGCAATATATTCACCCAGCCGCAACAGGGAGTTTTCTTGCTCGGGAGTCCGTATTAGCGTGTGGGCGAAGACACCGTCCGGATGGAGATCGGCCGACTTCTTGCTCTTCTTGACGTCAACCGTTCTCGCATCCTGCGAGATCGCCACCACCTTGCCAAATGACTCTCCACCGACGGCGCGGAGCTCGTCCTCGTCTCGGATGTCCGTATCTTGCATATCGAATTCATAGCGGTCGATCGGGATGCCGCCCTTCGTCCGTTCGACCGTGTCGACGAACCATAGCCCGCCCAATGCAGCCTTTTCGTCGAGGAGTTCCTCCGCAGTCAGGTCGCGAAGTCGAAAATACTCCCACCACCCTGCCTTCGCCTCTCGGCGGTGCCAGCCGAGGCTGTGGGCTAGTATCCACCTGCCGTGCTCGGCGGCTGTTCTTTCCGCCGCGTCAACCGGCACGTCCCGTGTGAGTCGCTCAATGAGTTCGGCGACCTGCGCCTCGCGTTCTGAGACGCTTTCGCTCGGTTCTTCGTTCTGAAGGGAGGGGCGGTCAATGACCATTCCTGAAGCGATGGCGTCGGCACGGAGTCGTTCGAGCCATCCCCGCAACGCTTCCGTCGATCGACAATCGTCGTCATTGTAAGCCGCAACCAGCTCTTTGATATCGTCGGGTAAAGAGAGGATGTCGTCGAGCTCCAACGCGCCCTGTAGCGCGGAGAGCGCAAGGTTCGCATCCCTCAACGACGTCGAGCGCTCGAATCCATAGAACGGCTCCAGCCTCTTGATCGAGTAGCTCTCGACGCTTGCCCGAATGGCGTTGCGAACGACACTGTAAAGATCGATGAACACGTTGCCGCGCAGGAGATTGTCCAACTCGTTTTCGCGCGTGGCATAACGTCCCATTAGCCGTTTCAGTGTGCCAGGCTCATACGGCGCATAGTGGTAAATATGGAGGTCCGGGAATCGCGTGCGGCGCTCCGCAACGAAATCCATGAACCGCTCAAAGACGCGCTTTTCGGAGCTTCGGTCAAACGCCCAATCGGCAATCCGGATAATTTTGCCCGCTTCATTATAATGATACCCAAACAAATACTCGAGCCCATGCTCGCCGATGAACGGGTCGCCTTCGATATCGAAGAAAATGTCGCCCGGCGATGGTTCGGGCAACCGACAGAGCCCGGTGCCTGGGACGACTTCGAGCATTTCGAATTCCCGTCCCCCAGCCTCACGGGCGCTCACTTGGATGCTGGCCTGGGCTATAGTCTTTTCGAAACTCGCAGCGGAACCGCGTATGGGTTTCCAAGGCAACGCCGAGGGGAGGTCTGCGAGCGCCTTCATCGTGGTCACAAAGTGAGCCCGCAATTCGGTGATTTGGGTTTTCGAGATGTTAGCGACAAGACATAGATGGTCGTCGTCGCGCCTGCGGGTATCGCAGCGCTCGGCCCATCTGCAAACATTGCAATGCTCTGTCGGCTCTGGGTAAGGATCATCCCCTCCCGAGGTCGTCGCCTCTTCAGTGGCCTTCCGGACTCTCCTGAAAAACGCGGCAAAGTCGGTGACGCGGAAAGTCTGTGGTACGAAGTCGGACCAGGGCGCAACAACGTGCACGAACTCCGGTGCAATACCCTGCATCGTGCGGAGAAGCTCGGCATAAAGGCTCAGCTGAAGCACCGAACCGCCTTTCGTCTCTCGGGAGAGTTTCGTATCGATAATCTCGTAGGACCACGAACCCAACTCGCTCGCTCGTTCCACCCTCCGCAGAACGTCCGCTCGCCCGATCCATCGGCCGTCACGAAGCGCCGCCTGCACTATGATCTGTCGGCCCGAACGCATTGCGCTGATGGTCGCGCCAACGGTGTCGTCGGTCACGTCGACGCCGTTTACCACGATCGTATCGAAACCTTGCGCTTTCAGGTGATCCAGGAATTCCTGTTCATGCTTCAGCCCTCGCTCCCTCAGGACGTCGAGCAAAGGGTCCCAGCGCGCTGGTTTCGCGAGGGCTCCTTTCGCGACCTTGAGATCGAGCGCCGTCAAATGGCGACAGCTCAGGTGCCCTACGAGATCATGCGCGCTTAGGATGAGTTCACTGCCGATTTGCTGCATGCCTCAACTGTAGGCGGTGCGAGGCGGTTTGTCGATTTCTACGGGCGCGTCGCGCCGCGTATTTGCTTGAGAGGATCAAAGGAACTCAGGGAGATCGAGTGGAATCTCCGTAAGGGTGCAATGAAAGTCGTCTATTACCGCGAGCGACGGACCCTCCCGAGCATTCTGCTGGTTACTCTCTGATCGAAAATGATCTGGCTGTGGTGTCTTCGAGGAGAACTTAGCCCGAATGAAACCTGTCGTTCACCGTGCTCAAGACAGTGTGGACCCAGTGGTAGCGTTCCAACCAGAGACCGCGTATCGGTCTTCATCCCGGAGTAGAAACAGAGGCTCAAAGGAACGGCCAGTGTTCCGTTGTTGTCGTCATGATGACTGGCTGTTAGACCACGGTTGAGGGCCAAGGTCGCGCCTCCCTCCGGGGCTGCCTCTTGCAAGTCCTCAGGTTCATGACGTCCAGTAATCGATCACTCCGGCTGCCGGCCGACGCCTCGGCCGTTGTGCAACGGCATAAGCACGCGTCGTGATCTGCAGTCAGTTGGAGTGCTCGAGAACGGGGTGTCCAAGCTGAATGGAGGTCTGCCCGTCGATGCGAAGACCTTCCGGCTGCCCCGGCTTACCCAGTGCATTCTACGCCGGCTATTCACCACCGGTTCGGACCAAGGGCTGAAACTAAGGTATCAAAGAGGAGGTGGCAAAGCTTCGATCCGCTCATATACGGCTTAGATATTTGGCATCAACGACTTGCCTGCTGCCTAAAGCTGGCAATCATGTCCGCCGAAACGTCACCTGGAAAACAGAGTGGAGCATATCCGCCACCGCGGTTATAAGCACTCCGCTTGCCACAACGTCGTCCTCCACGGTCAACATTGTAAGGGCAGGCGCATGAACTGGGATACATCGCAATAGACTCGGCAATGATCCGTTGGACGATAAGCGAATTCGGTATTGACGGAGCAGCCGTCGGCGGCTCGGTCTTTTTCTGGGGAGCCGCTTCTTCTTTTGGCCCTGCCGACTGTGGCTTCTCTTCGGTCAGCAGACTCGCGGAAACCCAGCCGTCCCGCTGCGTCAGCATGTCGCGAATGCGGGACCAGTCGCCTTGCGTTTCGAGCACGGTGACTTCGCGACCGCTGTCGTATCTGTCGAGAATCCCGAACTGCTTGCCCGGACCATCGCGTAAAGCCACTTTGCGCCCCTTTACGAAACGAGTGATAGAGTCAGGCTGCGGAATGACTCCGATCGGCCTCCCCGGCTCCGCAATGGGCGCGGAGACAACCGACGGTTCAACGGGTGCCGATGCCAATTGTGTTCCCGCAACGGACTGAGTCTCAACGGGGCTACTCGTCGTCTGCGCGACCGGAGGCGAAGGCTGCGATGCAGTCTGCTCCTTGTGGCCAAACAAGGAGCCTAGTCCGCCCAAGGCCAGCACGACAAAGAGCAGAGCTGGTGTAAACTTGGGTGTCTTTCGGGATCGGCGTCTCCGCGCCATGGCAACTCTCGATAGCATGTTGAATATGAACGATTGCTCATACCACACGCGAAAGTCGAGGTCATTGACGGACTTTTTTTTGATATTGATTTTCGATGAAGCTTCGCGTGCGTGTAAGACCAAGGGCGGCAATACAGTGCACTGCTCCCGCTGCAAGAAGCCGCGCTCGAGCTTCATCGGCGGGCCAGGACATACATTAACCGTCCTCGGCGTTTATCAAAAAACGTATTCAATCGCCGCTGGACCGGGCACAACCAGTGCGGTACGGATTGCAAAATTAAGAAAATCGCAACCATGTGTCGGCGAGGACCGAATTGCGTTTTGAGGCACTAAACAAACTCTGGAACAACGTTCGAGAATCCAGTCACGACTTCCGTGCGTCGACGGAGATATTCCCGGCCCTCGATATGGAGAAGCTGGCACAGACGCTCGAGGTCCGGGAGAAGGGCGCGGAGAACGGAGCCTCCAATCGTCCCGCCGCTTCCGCGCAATCCCTCGATGAAATCGAACAGCGGATCGTGGGCCGTGTCGAACAGGAGAAGGCGTCCGCGTACCAGATCCTCGAGGACCAGTTCCAGACGTTCGAAGGCCGCCTTCGTAATCTCGATTTCGAGGGACAGTTCGGCCTAATTCGGCAGGCGAACGCGTCAAGTCTCTCGGACTTCAAGGCGGAGATCGCCAGCGGTGTCGATGAGCTTCATGGTCTTCGGCGCGACCTCAAAATCGCCGAAGACGAGATGGCCTCCTTCAAGCGAAACCATCGGCTCGACCGGGCTGCCAAGGTGCCGAGCGCCGGAGCCACGAGCGTGAAGATCGCGTTGCTCGTAGTCCTGGTCCTGATCGAAGTGGTTATGAACGGCAATTTCCTCGCCAAGGGAAGCGAGCAAGGCATCGTTGGCGGTATTACTGAAGCCATCGTCTTTGCCATTCTGAATATTGGGGCCGCGTTGCTCTTCGCGTTCTTCTGCGTGCGCAACCTCTTGCATCGGTCCTGGCTGATGAAGCTCGGTGGCCTCGTCGGACTGATTTTCTACGTGGCAGTCGCGCTTGCTGTGAATCTTGCGCTTGCGCATTACCGCGAGGTATCCGCCACTATCCTCGAGGGTGCAGGAACGGAGGTCATCCGGCGCATCCGCGAAAATCCGTGGGGCTTGGTCGAGCTCAACTCATGGATGCTGTTCGCGATCGGGCTTTTCTTTTCGATCCTGGCATTCATCGACGGCTGCGTGCTGACGGACCCATACCCAGGGTTCGCCGGCGTTCAAAAACGCCTGGATGCGGCTCGCGACCATTACATCAGCGGAAAGCAGGAACTCATCGACAATCTTCGCGAGATTCGTGATGAGCATAACGAGAAAATCGAGGAAATCGTTCGCGATCTCAGTTCCCGTCGCCAGGAATCGTCCGCGATAATAGCCCATCGAACTCGGACGGTTGGCCTATTCGCCGAGTACCAGAGCCAGCTCGAACGAACTGCAAATGCCCTTCTCACGATCTACCGGGACATCAATAGAAATGCGCGGACGGATCCAGAACCGCAGTACTTCGCTACTCCTTACAAATTGGAGCGGCTGACGCCGGTGACCAGGACAAGTGAAGAGTGGGATGACCGCGTCCTTTCGGAACGCATTCAGGTTGCCCAGACAGAACTGAACGAGCAGATCAGAAAGATCGGTTCGGAGTTCGAGGCCGCTGTCGAACAATACCACAGACTAGACAAGCTTTTCCCGGAGGCAGGCGTTGGCACGGAACAGGCGGCGTAACAGTCGCGCCAGGAAGGGCGGTTTTTCCGTCGGTTCGATCATTGCCACCGTAGCGCTTTCGGTCGTCGCTCTGGGTATGATCGGAGCCTTCGGATGGCTGAAATATCGTGCGATGTCGAATGTCTCGCTTGATAAGGTGTCTCTGTGCCCGGTGACGGGGCCGACAAGCGAGACGGCCATATTGCTCGACGTCACCGATCCGATATCGGAGCCCACTTCGCTCGATCTCAAGAACCAGTTCCGTTCGCTCGTTGAAGGTATCCCGGTCGGTGGCGCGATCGACATTTACGCGCTCACGGACAAGGAAGGAAAGCTAGTGAATACCTTCCACGGGTGCAATCCCGGAAGCGGAGAATTAGCTGACGAGTGGACCAGCAATCCGAGACTTGTACAGGAACGGTGGGAGAAGGGATTTCAGAAGCCTCTCGATGAGATCGCGGGCAAACTGGGCACAGGGGCCACCGGTGAATTCTCTCCGATTATGGCAGGTATCCAGCGGATCAACCTCGAGGCATTCCAGCGCCTTCCTGCGGCGACATCGAAAACGCTTTTCGTCGCATCGGATATGATCGAACACACGCCTTCCTTTTCCAGCTACCGTAATGGCGTCTCGATCGCGAAGTTCGATGCAAGCCCGGCGCGGGAAAAATTCAGGACATCACTGGATGGAGTGAGCGTCAAAATCCTCGCGTTCCAGCGTCCAGGGCAGAAGTTCAAAGCGGAAGACCTGGCTGCGTTCTGGAAATCATGGATCGAGCGCAACAACGGAGAATTCGCCGGCTTCACTCGTTTGGAGGGACTTGAGTAATGTCCACGAAAGATGGCAGCCGCTCGGCTTTCCGGGAATATGGCCCGATGGTGCTATTCGCCGGCGTGACGATCGGAGGCATGATCTTCATCTGGACGGCAAAACTCGCTGCTTGGTCAACTTTCGCAGTTACCGTCGTCCCGCTCGCCTTGATGGGGATCTACTTCCTTGCATCGATCGTGTTCGGTGGGTTTCGGCTGCATAACGAGCAGGCTGGCGACAATCTCTACTACATGGGCTTCCTGTTCACGCTCTCGAGCCTGGGCGTGTCGCTTTACCTGTTCGCGGGCGAGACATCGATCGAAACCATCGTTCGGAACTTTGGCATCGCGGTGACCTCAACGATTGCCGGCGTGACACTGCGGATTCTATTCAATCAGATGCGCCGTGATCCGCTTGATATCGAGAGGAGCGCTCGACACGAGCTGGCCGAAATGACGCGCCGGGTCCGGACAGAGCTGGATTCCTCTTCGCGCGAGTTTTCGAACTATCGCCGCGTGAGCAACCAGATGCTGACTGAAGGTTTCGAGGAAATCGCCCGCCAGGCGGAGAAGAACGGCGAGCAAATCAGGAATGCCATCGAGGCCATTTCCAAGGAAGCGATCGTCCCCATTCAAGAAGCGGCGAAGAAGCTGTCGTCGATCATCGAGGACCACAATAGGTCGGTGACCGACCAAGCGGCCGAGGCGACGAGGAAGCTCACCGAGACCACCGATAGACTATCGAGCATCATCGATAAATTCGGTGTTGCTGTTCAGGGCGTGGGAAGCCGACTGGAGGAGATCAAGTCGCCTGAAGACGTGGTCCGCGTCGAGCTCACTCCGACCATCAACGCCATTAGGGAGATGACGGAGGCCCACCTCAAACGCATGGAGGAGGGCGTTGCTGAAACGCGTTCGCAGTCTAGCAAGGTCGATGAAGCCCTGAAGCCTCTCACGAGCATCGACGCCAAGCTGGATCGGATTGCCGAGGCGCTCGAACGCGAGCGGGACGTTCCGGCTATTGGGGCGGAGCCAAAGCCGGACAATGTCCCCATTATGCCAGCCTTTGCTTCTACCGATGCTTTCAAGGCCGAAACGGACGCCAAGCCGATCGTCTTTTCTGAGAACAAAGTAGCCGAGGGATCCTACGAGGCGGCGGGCGAGCCCAAGCGACGGTGGTTCAAATGGTCAGCACGGTAGGCGAGAGCCCGAAACTCGAGCACAAGGGTTACAATCGTGGCTTGATCCTTGGGCTGACGATGGCGGAATCAATGCTTCTGTTGGTCTTCTGCCTTTTGCTCGTTGCGGCGGCGATGATCACGGCTGAACGAAAACAACGCCTTGATGCCGAGCGCCGCCTCGTCCAACTGGAAGAACAGAACCGCGAACTGTCGGCTCAGTTGGTAGAGATGCAGTCGAAACTGGGAACGACCCTATCGGCGGCCGATCGCGCGGCCTTCGAGCGCGAATGGAGGGAACTGGTTTCCGCTCGTCAGGTTATCGACCGGCTCAAGACGACTGGTGTAAGTCCCGATGATCTTGCGAAACTAGCCGCGGTCGCGAAGGTTCTCGCAGAGAACAATATTCCAATCGACAAGGCTGCCGATCAATTGAAAAAGCTTCTCCAGGCCGGGATAAAGCCTCATGAGTGGCCGCCGATTATCAATTTGTCCGAAGCTGGTGGGTATTATTTTACGTCTGGTAGCGCGGAACTCACACCTGCGTTTCAGACGAAACTTAGCACCTCCATCGGCGACCAGATCGCCGACAACCTTCGACGGTACCAGGTAGATGTCATCGAAGTAATCGGTCACACCGACGAGCAGCCGATCTCTAGAACGACGTCCAATCTCGACAAGACGTTTATCAACGTGATCGGCGGCCAAATGCCAGTGACGACCCTTCAACCGGCCGACAACGCTGGTCTTGGCCTTGCGAGAGCCATCGCCGTTGCCAACGTGCTCAAGGCCGATCCAAAGCTGAAGGGAGCCACTGTCCTACCGATGTCCGCGGCCCAATTGGTGATGCCTGGCGACATCCCGACAACAGGGCAGGCGGGCGATGTGAAGGAGCGTCGTCGTATCGAGATCAGAGTCAGGCGGCGGGCAGAATCGCTGCAGCCTTGAGCGGTTGCCCAAACTAACATCGTATGGGGAAAATGATTGGGTAGGCCTTTAAGCGCCAGCGCGAAAGCTTCAGGGTGTTCTTTCGGATAAGGTTCGGCGATCCACGCTGAGGAAATCCCGAACAAAGACCTGAACACGGCCATCTATCTGGGAGAGCGGTTGCTAGCCCTTCTGAGCAACACTCAGGCGAAAGGCCAAACCGGGTAGGTAGAAGGCCATCGCGCCGTCCTGAATGATCTCAGCTAAAGCCTAGCACGTTTTCGATCCGCGCGACGTGGCGCTTCGGCGTCGATCCCTCCGGTTCCTCCGTCGCCGTTATTTCAGCCACCGTTAGTCCTGTAGCGACCGCGAGGTCCTCGAGACTGTAGCCTTTTGCGATACGCACTTCCTGGCGACGCGCCGCAGCGGTCGCATCATCTGAATTGCTCATAGGTCCCTCATTCTTGTCTGATGAAGGGTAGCTTAATTCTGATGCGCAGGCAGCGGTCGGTCCGTCGCCTGCGCATCCCGACTACACTCGTTCGAGCGCGATCGAGATTCCTTGGCCGACGCCAATGCACATCGTTGCGAGCGCGTATCTCCCGCCGCCCAACGACAGCTCAAGCGCGGCGGTACCAGCGATACGCGCGCCCGACATGCCAAGGGGGTGACCGAGAGCGATTGCACCACCGTTCCGGTTCACGTGCTCCGCGTTTTCGGAAATCCCGAGATCGCGGAGCACGGCGATGCCTTGGGAGGCGAATGCTTCATTGAGTTCGACGACGTCGAACTGTGGGGGCGCAAGTCCCAGACGAGCGCAGAGCTTCTTCGTGGCCGGCGCAGGCCCGAAGCCCATGATCCGCGGTTCGACGCCGGCTGTCGCTCCGCCAAGGATGCGTGAGATCGGCGTGAGACCGTATTTCTTGGCGGCTTCCTCCGAGGCGATGATGAGGGCGGCCGCGCCATCGTTCACCCCCGACGCGTTACCCGCTGTGACGGTCGCGCCTTCGCGCTTGTTCACCGTGCTCAGCTTTGCCAGGGCTTCGATGCTGGTGGCCCGGGGGTGCTCGTCCCTCGAAACGACGACCGGATTGCCCTTGCGCTGCTTGATCGTCACTGAGACGATCTCTGTTTCAAGCCTGCCATTCGCCTGGGCCGCAGCCGCCTTCGCCTGCGAACGGACGGCAAACGCGTCCTGATCTTCGCGGGATACGTTGAAGTCGATCGCGACATTGTCGCCAGTCTCGGGCATCGAGTCGACCCCATACTGCTGTTTCATGAGAGGATTGATGAAGCGCCAGCCGATCGTCGTGTCGTAGATTTCCGCGCTGCGGGAAAAGGCCGACTCCGCCTTGGGCACGATAAAGGGAGCTCGGCTCATGCTTTCTACGCCGCCGGCGACTATGATATCCGCTTCCCCCGACTTGATGGCGCGAGCGGCGGTTATCACGGCGTCCATCCCTGAGCCGCAAAGCCGGTTAATGGTGGTGCCGGTGATGCTCGATGGGAGACCGGACAGCAGCGACGACATCCGCGCGACATTCCGGTTGTCTTCCCCGGCCTGATTGGCACAGCCATAAATGACGTCGGCGATCGCGTCCCAATCGACGTTCGGATTGCGCTCCATCAGCGCCCTCAATGGGACCGCGCCGAGGTCATCCGCGCGGACAGCAGAAAGCGCGCCGCCATAGCGGCCGATCGGCGTGCGGATGTAGTCGCAGATAAATGCGTCGACCATTTCGATTCCTCAAAGTTCGGGTACGAGGAGGTCCTCGAGGGGACCGTCCACGACCAGCGGCGCGCCGGTCATCGCCTGCAGTTCTTCAACCGTCATTCCGGCGAGCTTCTCGCGCAGCACGAAGCGGCCATCCACGATGTCGATGACCGCGTGACTGGTATAGACGCGCGTAATGCAAGCCACCCCCGTCAGCGGAAAGGTGCACTTCTCGACCAGCTTCGGCTCGCCGTTCTTGGTCACGTGCTCCGTGATGACAAACACCTGCTTCGCACCGTGCACGAGATCCATGGCACCGCCGACAGCAGGGACGCCCTTGCTGCCTACGCGCCAGTTCGCGAGGTCGCCGCTTTGAGCAACTTGGTAAGCCCCCAGGATCGCGACGTCGAGATGGCCGCCGCGCACCATGGCGAAACTATCGGCGTGATGGAAGAAGGCTGCACCCGGCTTCAATGTCACGGCCTTCTTGCCGGCGTTGATGAGATCCCAGTCTTCCTCCCCCTCCTTTGGTGCCTCACCGAAATTTAGGATGCCGTTCTCGGTATGGAAGATCGCCTGCCGGCCAGGCGGCTGGTAACGGGCCACCATTTCGGGAAAGCCAATACCCAGGTTCACATAGGCGCCGTCGACGATATCCTGCGCTGCCCGCCAAGCGATCTGAGCGTTGGAAAGCTTGATGCCTTCTCGTGTGTTCACGGTCATGCCTTAACTCCCTCATATGCCGGAGCAAAAGCTGCGCCTGCCCGGATGAGTTCTTCTTCCTGCTGCGGGTTTGACACCTGAACAACTCGGTCAACGAAGATGCCGGGCGTCACAACCTGTTCCGGATCGATCTCGCCGGCCTGTACGATCTTGGAGACCTGCACAATCGTTTGGGTTGCCGCCATGCACATCAGAGGGTTAAAGTTCCGGGCCGCCTTGTTGTAAGTGAGGTTGCCGTAGGTATCGCCGACATGCGCCTTGACGATGGCGAAATCCGCCTTCAACCAACGCTCCTGTACATAGCGGCGACCGTCAAATTCTGCGATAGGCTTTCCCTCGGCCAACTCCGTTCCAAAGCTCGTCGGGGTGTAGAAGGCGGGGATGCCGGCGCCGCCGGCGCGGATGCGTTCTGCGAGCGTTCCCTGTGGCACAAGTTCCAACTCGATCTCGCCTGCCAGGTATCTATCTGTAAACGCGCGCGTATCCGAAGAGCGTGGGAAGGAGCAGATCATCTTCTTCACCATGCCCGCGTCGATCATGGCGGCGATGCCGATGCGACCGTTGCCGGCATTGTTGTTGATGACCGTTAGGTTCTTCGGGCCGCTGTCGATCAATGCGTGAATCAGCTCAATCGGTGCCCCCGATCCGCCGAAGCCGCCGATCATGACGGTTGAACTGTCACGGATCTCGGCGACCACCTCCTTTAAACTTCCGGCAGTTTTGTCCATCGCGTTTTGCCTCCCACCAAGGATCAGGTGTCTATCGGTGATTTTGTAATTCAATAGACCCATCGACGGCAATCATTTTGTGCGGTATATGAAATTTGTACGATTATCGCACAAAAGAGGGAGGCGATATGGAAATCAAGGAACGCGACGTTATGGGTGGGCTCGCAAAGGGTCTGAGAGTCATCGAGGCATTTAGTGTCGAGAAGCCGCGCCTATCCATTTCAGATGCCTCGGCGGTAACGGGCCTTGACAGAGCAACAGCGAGGCGCTGCCTGCTCACTCTGTCTGCGGCCGGTTATGCAGCTTACGACGGCAAGTTCTTCAGCTTGACGCCGCGCGTGTTGCGTCTCGGAACCGGATGCCTTGCGACAATGCCGTTGCCCCGGATCGTCCAGCCCTTTCTGGACCAGTTGTCGGAGAGCATTGATCAGAGCTCTTCAGTCTCGATACTCGACGAGACTGAGATCGTTTATGTGGCTCGAGCGGCGCAACGCCGGGTGATGTCCATTTCCCTGATGCCGGGCTCTCGTTTACCAGCCTACTGCACATCGATGGGGCGTGTGCTGCTTGCCGCGCTGCCTGATAATGAAACGCGCCGGCTGCTCGAAGCTTCCCCGCGGACACAGCGAACTGAAAGGACAATCACCGACATTTCGGCTCTCATGGCGGAGATCGTGGCGACGCGGGAGCGCGGCTATGCATCGATCGACCAGGAGGTCGAGTTGGGATTGAGATCCGTCGCGGTCCCTTTGCTAAACTCGCGCGGGCGCACGGTCGCAGCTTTGAACGTCGGGCTCGCGGCAACTGCCGAGGGAATGGAGAGCGTGATCAATCGATACATTCCGTCACTCTTGTCGGCCCGAGAGGAACTGAAAGGTATGCTTCCGTGAAGTGCGTATGAATGTTCTAGGGTCAGGACTTCGTTGATCAGAGCCAGAAGATAACCGGTTGCAGCGAGAGCGATAGCGGAGAAGAAGGCCATTGGCACCTATCGTAGCGCGTAGCGACACGCCGCCAGTTCTTGAGACGCGCGAACATGATCTCGATCCGGTTGTGCCGTCTGTAGCGGCGCTTGTCATATTTGACGGTCTTGTTTCGGGATTTCCTACGCAGAATGCAGGGAGTGATACCCTTAGCTTGTAGAGCTTCACGAAACCAATCGGCATCGTAGCCACGGTCTGCCAGCGGCCATTTGGCCTTGGGAAGCTCGTCAAGCATGGCGGCAGCACCGGTGTAATCGCTGACCTGACCTGCCGTTATGAAGAAACTGATCGGGCGACCATTGGCATCGGTTACGGCATGAAGCTTGGTGTACCGCCTTTCGTGCGGCCGATCAGGCGGCCCGCGCCCCCTTTTTACCCTCAGGCTGGATGCCGTGCGGCGGGCCTTGAGATAGGTCGCGTCGATTTGCGTCCCTTGACGAAACGGGTGACAGACTCAGGCTGCGGGGTCACTTCGACTGGCTTCACCGGCCCCGCAGTAGGCGCGAAGACGACGGACGGTTCCACAGGTGTCGACGCCAATTGTTTTCCCGTAGCCGACAGCGTCTCAACGGGGCTACTCTTCGTCTGTGCGACCGCAGGCGAAGGCTGCGATGGAGTCTGCTCCTTGTGGCCAAACAAGGAGCCGAGTCCGCCCAAGACCAGCACGACAAAGAGCAGAGCTGGCGTAATCTTGGGTGTCCTTCGGATCGGCGTCTCCGCGCCATGGCAACTCTCGATGGCATGTTGAAATATCAAAGCTGATCCATACCACACGCCAAAGTCGAGGTGGTCATCGGACTTTTTTTGGCATTAATCTGCAATGAAAGTTCCGCTCGTGCGAAATCTGAGGGGCAGCAGATATTCCCGGCTCTCGATATAGAAACGCTCGCACAGAGGCTTGAAGTCCGGAGGAGCGCGCTGAGAATGGAGCCTCCCACCGTGCAATCGCACCCCCGCAGTCCCTTGATAAATCGAATAGCGGTGTGCAGCCGTCTAGAGCAGGAGGAGGCGTCTGCGCACTTGAGCCGCGCGGACCAATTTTAGACGTTCGAAGGCCGATTTCGCGACACCGATTTCAAGGGACAACTCCGCCTAATTCGAAGTTCAGTTGAGCATTAGAATGCTCGTTCAGACAAGTTGGATGTGAAGATGGTCCGCAGCATCGGGAAAAAGGTAGCTCAAACCCTTCCCGCCGCTGTTCAGGATTTGCAGCCATTCGTCCCGCACAGCGGTTCTCACGAAAGCCTCAATATCCGACTTTACGAGCCCAGTGGGCGATTTTCCGGGGACGTTATTGTGAGAAAAGAAAACGTCGGTGAATTTATAAGCCACTCGGATGGCGTCGTAGATTTTTTGGGTTTCTTCCGACGACTGATTGAAGAAATTAATACGCTTTCCTTGGCCGAGAGCCGCGGAGTAAATGGCCGCGCGAGCTTCCCAACCATTACCTTTCAACTCGGCCTCAATGCCTGGATTGTCTGTTCGGAGGTTTCTTGGAAGCCCAAGCGCAAACTTGAATCCGAGCGATTTTGCATTCTGAGCAAGGTCACGGTAGCATGCCGTCACGCCTTCGGCAGCCTCGTCAGGGAATGCTGAATTGAGACGCTTGCCCGCAAAGCGACCGATATCGATCGCCCGACCCGCAAGATGTGGCCCACCTTTATCGCCGGGTCTGTAGAGGGAAATTATGGCGATGTCCTTGGACCCACCTCTGAGTTCAGCCCCGTTCAAGAGAACTCTCAATATCGCACCAATTTGCCGTGTGACTGCGGGCTTGTCGCCGCGGCCGAGCAAGCGCATATTTTCTATCTGCGGGCGCACAACCGACGCTTCAAGTTCGATCAACCCTTTTGCGTCTGCATCCAATAGGTCTTGGCCCAGCGACTGATAAAACGTTATCGTTTCGTCGTCGTTCTCGCCAACGACCTTGGATTCGTTTTCGACGGCTCTCGTCTGAAGGATCCGGTTGGCACGGCTATGGTCGATGCAGCTACTGTCCAAGGCTGTCGTCATTGATGAGCCTCGGGTGCCTTTACCTGGACGACAGGAAACATGAGCGCGTAAAGCTTAGCCTTTTCGGCGTCTCCGTTGGCTATGGCCGCCAATGCTGCCTCGATTTTCTCATTTTCGAGTTGACGCTCCCGCACAGCGGTCGTTTGCAAGTTGGAGGAATACTCATCGAGGGCATTCCCCTGCCCCAGTAGGGCTTCAACTATCAATCCTTCGGTACGCATGACGTTTATATCCGCCGAGAGTATAACGCCCGGTACAGAAACTTCGAATCCGGTCGCAGCGTTCTTCCAATCGCTTATAAAATTCCGGTTGACCCTGAGATATGGCGTCATTGGTTTCCCACTCGCGTCTTTGGGCGTGGCGACTTCGACAAATGTCGTTGCCGCGGCGTTCACAGGAGTCCCCTTCCAGTCGAGGAGGGCGTCCAACTCCTGCATGAACCAGGCCTCGACCTGCGCCCGTCGAGCCCCTGGATCGTTGCCTGGTGCGTCACCGATGACTTCATCGATCAAATCGGCCAGGGCATATAGCGGTTTAATCCGGCTCGATCCTTTTTGGCCGTTGAAGAAACCAACTTCGATATCGACGAGATGAAGAATCGTGACGAACTCTTGGTTCATCTGGCGGAATACGAAATTCAGGGTTCGGCTGACGTTGATGTTTTCGATTATTCGTTCGACAGACGTGCTTTCGCCGGTTTCGGTCGAACTCTCATAGCTGGTGTTCACCTGTACATCGCGTTTTGCCGATGCAGTTGCTGCGTGTTTCGATGTGGCGGAGGACATCCTCTTGGCAAACTGTTCACGTGCAGATGACGATGCTCCCTTCACGCCGCCACTCACCTTGGCGCTTCCCCAACCCCAATGTGCGGAAGCTTCTGCCTCTACATGCCATTCCAAGGAATCTGCCGAATTCTGCTTGTCACTTTCCTCGTCGGCGAGCGTTTCCTGAAATTCAGTCGCGGACGTATCCGTGACCGAATCCAGGATGCTGCTTGCTTGTTTGGCAGTCGTTGTCGATTTCAGGTAGCTGGTAACGCTAATCTTTGTCTTTTCGCCCGGTAGCAGTGAAAAAGTCTTGACTGTGCGGCCCGCACCGTACTGGCCCAGGAATGTGGATAAACGGTACTTCTCCCTAAAGAATAGCCTTGGGCGAACTGCAGGGGAGGCGGGTACAGCATAGAGGACATCGATGTTCGGCATGATTGTACGTGCTGGAACAAAGATATGATCGGAAGTCGCCTCGGCCGTTTTGAAATTTGTAACGTCCGACGCCAAAATCATGCGCGTCGATGCGGTTGGATCAAGACTTGAGGCGAGGGCCCAAGCTTTGGCATTGTTCGAAATGGCTACGGTTCTGCCGAGCAGCGGCGATGGCTTGGATTCTTGTTTTGCAGATTTCGAATCGACAGCCTTTCCGATCCCTGGAGTTTGCCTGAACCAATCAGTCGGCACATCGAGTGCGATTATGCTGGTGCCCGTATAGGAGACAGGCTCGGGCACATTGTAACTCAGAATACTCGCTTTACCGTTGGGTTCCAGCTGAACGATAGGTTCTGACGGCATGTTGAAGTTCTCCTTCGAACGTGTCCCCGCATTAGTGGCTAGCAATTTCCGGAATATATCTATAAGATATACACTTTAAAGTATTTCAATTCTGACGTCTAGGAAAACAATTTATGGTCGTTGAAGACTTTCATGTATAGAAACGCAACGTGCGCGTTCAAACAGCTTGGTGCTTCTGCTCACGCAACCGCCTGACGGCCGCACCTTCAGACCTCCCCGTCCTTTATTGACGTTTTTTCTTGACGGGGATGCGTCGCGGGAGCACCGGATCGGCGGATGTTGGGTTCGTTAAGGTGGTAGCCATTTTCGCGAGGAATTTACAGTCAACTGGCAAACGACAGCCGAACGATCAATTCTCCGCGCGTATCCCTCAACTTAAACGAAAACGCAAAGGCCGCAGCCGCCAGCGCTGAAGTGGCGGCGGACGAAACAATGAGAGTGCCCGAACCCTGCGAGTCCGAGTTTGGACGCGAAGCCGCCCAGCACGGTGCCGCGAGCGCTTTAGTCACCCGACGCGCAGGCCGCGAGTACATAGGGCAGCGCTACCGCCATCGTCAGGTAGATCGCAGAGACAAAGACAGCGAAGGAGGTAGGGGTTGTTCCGACGGACAAGAGGGTCTTGGCCAGCCCAGCGATCATCAACGCCGGGAGGCCGGCTACAATTCCGATGCCTACGAAGAGGCCCAGATCGAACATCGACCTAGGCCGATTTCGTTCAGGTCCGCTTATGCAAAAAGCAGATCAGAGCCGTCGATCGCAGTCGGCAGACGCCGTTCGAGAGTGCCTGCGTATAGCACCTTTCCATCGTCGAACTCCAGAAGTGCCGAGCCGCCGGAGCTGTAGAAGTTTGCGAGTGTGGCGGACGAGCCGACGAAGGATGATAGATGAGGTCGTACGGGCTGCTGGGGTGACGCTCGGGTCAGTAAATCTTCGGCCACATTTTCTCGGCATCGATATGGTCGTGCCAGCGTACTCGGCGCGAAGCACCTCCTTGAGCCGGTCGCGCGGTCGTCTCATCGGAAGTGCTCCTGACGTAATGATTGAAAGGCTTAGGCGCGGGGATAGCGAAGGCGTTCTGCAAAGCCCTGGTCGAAGTGTCCGACACTTACGGGGAAGATCTTAGCGAGACCGTCGCCAAAGCCGGCTTCATCGACCCAGCCTTTGCCGGAGGTGTCGATCGCTGACCACCTCGCCTCGTTGGCGGCTTGGTCATCTGGGCGGTTATTGAGCTCGGCAAGTCGCGCTTGGCCGCGCATGTATTCATCCTTGGTCACCTTCCCGTCATGGTCCGAATCCGCCCAATCCAAAGCTTGCCTAGCCATGCGCGCGTGGAAGTCGGCTACAAGTTGACTGTCCCTTTCACTGGGCGGAGCCTTTGTTTGCTCAGGCTGAGGCCGAACGATCTTTTCGTCGGCGATCGACGGTGGTCTGCGGCTTGTGGTTGAAAAGACGCTGTAAATTGAACTGTCGGGGCTAACTTTCATGACGCTCCATTTCCCATTGTTGGTGGTACGCAAGCGGAAGCTGGGGCGGCGGGCTTGCTTCAAGCTTGCCAAAAACGAGTATTGTTACACTGGGTTACAACCGTAACCGTTTAGGTGCCCTTGGTTGTGTTTTGCTGTGCGGTTTCGTCAATACAAACGGCTAAACGAGCGTATAGCTGTACGGAGGAGGAAGCCGGTGGCCTATTGCCCTTGATCAAACGCAAGGGCAACGAAATGAATCAAAGAAAGCTGACCACGGCCGCCGGCGCGCCGGTAGCGGACAACTTCAATATCGAGACGGCAGGACCACGTGGGCCGGCCCTGCTCCAGGACATTTGGCTGATCGAAAAGCTTGCGCACTTCGATCGAGAAGTCATCCCTGAACGCCGGATGCACGCTAAGGGCGCGGGCGCTTATGGGACGTTCACGGTCACTAGCGACGTCACGCGTTACAGCAAGGCAGCTCTTTTCTCTGAGATTGGCAAGGAAACGCCGATTTTCACCAGATTCTCAACAGTAGCTGGCGAACGCGGGGCGGCCGATGCGGAACGGGACATTCGTGGCTTCGCCATCAAGTTCTACACCGAGCAGGGAAACTGGGACCTTGTCGGGAACAATACCCCCGTCTTCTTCTTCAGAGATCCGCTGCGCTTCCCGGACCTTAACCACGCGGTCAAGCGCGACCCCCGGACGGGAATGCGGAGCGCTGAGAACAACTGGGACTTCTGGACGTTGCTGCCCGAGGCACTGCATCAGGTGACAATCATCATGTCGGATCGCGGCATTCCCAGGACGTTCCGGAATATGCATGGCTTCGGTAGTCATACGTTCAGCATGGTCAACGCGGCCAACGAACGACATTGGGTGAAGTTTACGCTGAAATCCCAACAGGGTATCGCAAACTTGTCCGATGAGGAGGCGGCTGAATTGATCGGACGTGACCGGGAAAGCCATCAACGGGACCTCTTCGAGAGCATCGAAAATGGCGAGTATCCCCGATGGAAGCTCTATATCCAAGTAATGTCCGAAGAGCAGGCAAGAACTCATCGGCACAATCCGTTTGATCTTACGAAGGTGTGGAGACACTCTGAGTACCCGCTCATCGAAGTTGGAATTCTCGAACTCAATCGCAACCCGGAGAATTTCTTCGCGGAGGTAGAGCAAGCGTCGTTCACGCCCGCCAATATCGTGCCGGGTCTTGGCTTCTCGCCCGACCGAATGTTGCAGGCGCGCCTGTTCTCATACGGCGATGCGGCAAGATACCGTCTTGGCGTCAATCACCACCAGATTCCGGTCAACGCACCACGGTGTCCCTACCATTCTTATCATCGGGATGGCTCCATGCGGATCGACGGGAATTACGGTTCTCAGACGAGCTACGTGCCGAACTCACGAGGGAGTTGGGATGAACAGCCGGATTACCGGGAACCCCCGCTCGAGCTATTCGGATCGGCCGACAGATATGATCATCGTATTGATGAAGACCACTACGAGCAGCCAGGGGCTCTCTTCCGCTTGATGAATGAAGAGCAGAAGGAGGCACTTATCGCCAATACGGCCCGCGCGATGTCCGGTGTCTCGATGGCAGTGAAAGCTCGGCATGTCGAGAACTGCCGCAAAGCCGACGTTGACTACGGCGTTCGGCTTGCCGCCGCGCTCGATCTCGATCCCCAATAGAGAAATACGATGCCGCGCGCAGCGATCTGTTCGGATTTACGGCAGGTATCAGGGCATCTTTCTGCGCTCCGCGAAAACGGCACAGGAGATTCCTGTGCCGTTTTCCCCCGCAACTCAAGCGGTCCGACGAACGAGGTTTCCGATACGACGTCACGCTGGTCCGGTAGACCATGGCGACCGACGTTTACCCTGACTCCGCGTCGACAAAATGCCGTCCGCCCTCTGAGTCTCTTAGCCGACCCGGCCCCCGTTGGCCGGCAACTAGATATCGGCCGAATTCAATAGCTGCGCACACGAGGTAGCTGTCGGCACGGTTGATGAAGCCCTAAGGTTCGTCTCCAATCAGCACATCGATCCAACGCTGCTCGAATTGAGGTTCGAGGACAGTCATCCTCTGCAGAGCCGAAATGGCCGAAGAGCTCCGGTCCGCCCAAATATCAACCCGGCATAGAGCCGTTAAAGCGGCGATGAGACAGGGAGTTAGGACCAAGGTCGATGGATTTCCGGAGTGGGACGTCCGCGGTCGAGTCGACAGAGTCTCTTCTAAAAGCGGCCTCGCATTCTCTCCTTTACCGCGCGACAACGCCGCTGGAGGTCTAAAGATCTGGCGCAGTCCTGTTGAAGGTGCCTAGCTGTCAGGCCCGTCGGACTATTCCACAAGCTGAGGAATGATTGATGTGCCAGCTGGCCGGCTAATACTTTGCGAGTACGGAACGTATTTCGATGAGATCGAAAACGGAGTTCAATCGATGAGATCACTTGAAGGAAAAATTGCAGTCATTACCGGTGGCAATAGCGGCATCGGAAAGGCGACCGCCAGGCGCTTCGCTGAGGAAGGCGCGCAGGTATTGATTACCGGCCGTCGCCAAGACGTCGTCGAAGCTGCCGCGGCAGAAATCGGTCATCAAGCATTCGGCGTCTGTGGCGACGTCTCGCAGATCGATTTCCATCAACGCTTGGCCGAAACGGTGCAGCGTAAGTTCGGTGCAATTGATATCTATGTCGCGAACGCGGGTGTGATTAGTCTTGAGAGCTCGAGTACGGTCACCGAGAGTGAATTCGACCGGCACTTCGACATCAATGCTCGCGGCGTCTTTTTTGGCGTACAGGCAGTTGCCCCACTAATCCGCGACGGCGGCAATATCATCGTTACAAGCTCTTTGGCCGCCACAAAGGTGCTTCCGCAGCACACAGTGTACGCCGGCTCAAAAGCGGCCCTAGCGGCCTTCGCGCGGAACTGGGCGCTTGAGTTCCGGGACCGTGGGATCAGGGTCAATATCCTGAGTCCCGGGCCAGTCGAAACGGAAATACTCGGCAAGCTCGGCGTGAGTGACGCCGACCGACCGGGTTTCGAGGCGCACATGGCGGATTTGATCCCTGCGGGTCGGATGGGCCGACCTGAAGAACTCGCCGAGGCGGCATTGTTCCTCGCGTCGAAAGGAACCTTCGTCAACGGGGTGGAATTGGTCGTAGATGGCGGGATGCATTTGACCTGAGGAAGTGCCCACCGCCCCGCCGCTTCAAAGGCGGGTCGGTGGCAATGCCTTAGCTCAGTCCCTCGACGGCCAGGGCCACCTTTACTGCAGGACGCGTCCGCATCCGTTCGCGTAAGCCGACAAGCGGCTTGGGAACCTCAAGGCCGAAACGCTCGGCCCAAAGCAACATGACAAAGAGGTAGCAGTCAGCGACTGTCGGGTGTTCCCCAAACAGATAGTCGCCCGCGAGACTATTCGACAGAAATTCGAGCCGCGTCTCGATCGCCGTGCGCGCTTCCGCCATCTCTTGATCGCTACCGGAATGCCACAGCGGGCGCAGGCTACGATGCAATTCCGTGGAGATATAGGCGAGTGCTTCGAGGAGGCGCGTGCGGCCCAATTCTCCTCGAATGCCGAGCTTGGGGTAGTGAGATGCGATCCAATCGAGGATTGCGACGTTCTCAGTGATGATTTCACCGTTGTCCAATTGGAGCGCTGGAACGTATCCCTTCGATGTTAGTTCGTTATAGCTACGTCCTGATGCGGTGACCTTTAATTTGAGGTCGACCCGCTCGCGTTCAAAGTCAATGCCGGCTTCTTCCAAGGCGATATGGTCGGCGAGACTGCACGCAAACGGGCAATAATAAAGCTTCATCGGGTATTTCTCAGCTTTCACAGGTGGGTTTAGCGAACTCCGCAAACGGCGGGCTCGGAATGGCGTGGTCTAGCGTCGCGTGATGCGATCGCCAATTAAACGAGTGGTTGGCTTGAAGTGAAGGCGAAGCTGTCGGTAGGAGGCACCTCGTCGGGCCTTCTACTAAACCCGCCGGCAGCCCCCGGAACAACGGAACTCGAGACCCACATGCCAAATCGAACGGAGTTGCCCGGCATAGCAAGGGTCTTCATCGTCGATAAAGACGAAGAAACGCGACTTTCGCTGCTCAAACTTTTCCGTTTTGCCAACATCGACGCGCGAAGCTACGCGACCGCTGCGGAGCTGCTCGATTCGGTCGACCTTCGGGCACCGGGCTGTTTGCTTTTGGACACGTACATCGACGGCTTCGACGTCCAGCGACGATTGGCGGCGCAAGACTTTTCACTTCCAGTTGTCTTTATGACCAGAAATGCCACCATTCCGATGGCTGTTGACGCCATGAAGCGCGGCGCGTGCGACTTTCTCCTGAAGCCCCTGGACGATTTCGCCGTTCTGGCGGCCGTCCGTAGTGCTATAAATCGAGATCTGGCTGCTCGAGCTTTGGCCGCCGAACGCGACCTCACACAACGACTGATCGAGATGCTGACTCCCCGTGAACGCGAAGTCATGATGTATGTAGCGAAGGGTGATCTCAACAAGCAGATCGCACACCGTCTCAATGTGAGCGAAATGATGGTGAAGATTCATCGAGGCCGAATGATGAAGAAGATGAAGGCGAACTCGCTGGTACAGTTGATAAAGAAGCTGGAGCTCGTCTACGCCAAGTCCACCTACTGGTAGATGATGTTTTTTAGGACGCAAACCCGCTCTCACTAGCGTCGGGGCGTTAGCTCGACGACTGTAGATGGATCCGCGCCGCATCACCGTCCTACAATTCGGTTTCCTTCTCGATCGCAATTAGAGACTTCGTCGGATACGACGCCTGCAGACTGAAGAACAGCGCACTTCATGCCGAACAGCTTCCGTCCCGCAGATAGATTACAAGCTCTGTAAGTTTCCCTCCAACAGCACGTTTTGCGCTCGATGCCCAAACCTTCGTTTGGGAGGCTATAAGCATGTCACGATGATAATTTCTTCGGCAGTCAACCGAAGGAGCTTGCAATGCCAATTCTCAAATATTGTGTACTCGCGATGGTGTGGTTCAACGTGATGTTGGCCGGATGGCTCTCGATTCACATGCTCTATGACCCGGAAGGTTGGTACTACTTCGTGCCAGGGGTCACCGATACAGGCCTTTACAATCAACATTTCATCCGGGATATCGGCATTATCCAAGGATTTATTGCGCTGGCATTTGCTATCGGTACGTTCAAATCGGAGCGCCGTGTCGAACTCTGGGGAGCCGCAACGCTCTGGCTGATTGCTCATGCCTGCTTCCACTTGTGGGAAGTAGCTGTCGGCATCTGCTCCGCGTCTGTTCTACTGCGCGATTTTCCCGCTGTGAGCCTCCCGGCACTTTTTGGCATCGCTGGCACTGTTTGGGCGTGCGCGCAGTCTCGAGTGAGTGCCAAGCGCTTCGCAACCGCCCATCTCTGACCCGCAACGCTGACATTCGTGCCAGAGCCTCATGCTCCGGCACGCTGCTCAAGCGTACAATGTTCTCGACAGCCAGTCGTGATACGTCAGTTTCCCCACAGCAGTAGGCATTGCCGGGATCAGACCCTCAGCGCGCACCGAGATTCCAAAGTAGCGAGCTTCCGGACCCGAAGTTATTGGCCGCGCGTCTTCGGTGATCGTCATTAGTTCGTTTGCAAGATCGACCAGGTTAGTCGGTTCGGGACCACCGATTTCCACGATTGAGTTTTTTGGCTCTTCGGCACTGAGCTTCGCTATCCAGGCTGCTGCCTCATCGCCGGCGACGGGCTGGAGCCGAAGTGTTGGGAGTTGGATCACACCGGCCTCCATGGAAGTGTTCACTATGTCGCTCAGAGATTCAAAGAACTGTGTGGAGCGGACGATGGTGTGCGGCAATCCAGAAGCTCGCACGAGGTTCTCCTGGACGAGTTTTGCGCGGAAATAGTCATTCTCGACAAGACTTTCGGCTCCGACTACAGAGAGGACGAGATAGTGCCCTACGTTGTGCTTCTTCGCCGACGTCAGTAGATTAGTTCCCGCTTGTTTAAAGAGCCCGAGAACGTCTCCACTCCCGAACGAGCCGAAGTTCGTAACGTCTATTATTGCGTCCGCACCATCGAAGGCTTCGTCCAAGCCTTGACCAGTCAAGGCATTGACGCCGACCTTCTTGGACGCCTCTACGACATCCCGCCCATCGCGCTCAAGGTACTTTACTGCCTTCGAGCCCATGGTGCCGCTAGCACCGACAACAACCACCTTCATGCGAAACTCCTATATAGTACGGGGCTCTGAATCTTAGAAGCTTGCGGCGTGCCTCGCGACTAAACGAAGTTTTGGCTTGACCTAACGCCTCGGCATCCTGCGCCACGGCTGCAACAATGACATGGGGAGTTGGCATGGCTGCAAGGAGAGGGACCTAAACCAAGGTTTATGGCCCGGTCGTTGCTGAACTGTGCTAGAGAAACCCGGAGGGCTAGGCTTTTATGACGGGACCCGTCATCTGACGCAAGCTTGGATTGAAAGGCGGAATTAAGGTGCAAAACGCAAACGCAAGGCCGGACACGTCTGCTGAACCCATTGTGTACGTGGTTGATGACGACGTCGAGATGCGGGAAGCATTGCTCGACCTCTTTCTGATCACAAAGAAGCGTGCCTTTGCGTTCTCCTGCGGTTCAGAGTTTTTCCAGCGGGCCGATACTACGGTGCCGGGATGCGTTGTCGTTGATGTGAGGATGCCCGATGGCAACGGGCTCGACTTGCAGGATCGCCTCATTTCGATAGGTAGCAAACTACCAGTGATCTTCCTAACGGCGTTCGCCGACATACCGACAAGCGTTCGCGCAATGAAGGCGGGTGCCACCGACTTCATAACCAAACCCTTTTCAAATAAGGACCTTCTTCAGGCTGTCGATCACGCAATCGAAGTGGATTGTAAGCGTCGCAATGCCGCGGCTGAGGTTGATCGAGTGAAGTCGCTTGCCGACACACTCACGCCGCGGGAAACCGAAGTCATGCTCGCCGTCGTGAGCGGCCTGATGAATAAGCAAGTCGCTTACCAGCTTGGAATCAGCGAGATGACCGTCAAGCTCCATCGTATGAGTGTTATGCGTAAGATGGAAAGCCGCTCTCTTCCCGATCTTGTCCGCAAAGCCGAGATGCTACAGCGGGACTGATGCACTGCACTTAGGCTGCGCCGCTTCCTCGGTGAGATGCTTTCGTTTTGCGGCAGACTTGCGGGCGTAGTCCACAGGCTCATCCCCAACGTACGTTTAGCTAGGCTCCTTGGGATATTCCCATAGACTTCCCGCAGGTCAGGCATGATCGGTCGGTCGTATTGGAGATCTTCCATCGAGCGGATCGCTAGCCTTCGTCGACTGCAACCCTGACCGCACGAATCTGCCCTGCCGGCATCATCTGGCGTTGCGGATAGATCACCATAATAGGAGCGAACAATGAAAATCGTCGTGATTGGCGGAACCGGCCTGATCGGTTCTAAACTGGTGAAGCGCCTCGAGGCCAAGGGGCATGAAGCGATTGCAGCATCCCCGGCGTCCGGTGTGAACACTGTAACCGGTGAAGGACTGGCAGAAGTGCTAGCAGGCGCGGAGGTTGTCGTTGACGTCGCGAATTCTCCGTCGTTTGCGGACAAGGCTGTCATGGAATTTTTTCAGACCTCCGGCCGCAATTTGCTTTCCGCCGAGTCTGTTGCTGGTGTTAAGCACCACGTGGCGCTCTCGGTCGTCGGCACCGAGCGATTGCAGGACAGCGGCTATTTTCGAGCCAAGCTGGTTCAAGAGAAGCTTATCCGGGAGTCCAAAATTCCCTTTACGCTCGTTCACTCCACCCAGTTTTTCGAGTTTATGTTCGGCATCGCTCAGTCCGGTGCGCAGGGTGATAAGGTCCACCTTTCTCCCGCAATGATGCAGCCAATTTTCTCCGATGACGTGGCCGACGCTCTTGCGGAGATAGTGGTTGGTTCACCTTCCAATGGGGTAAGGGAAATCGCGGGACCGGAACCAATCCGCATCTCGGACGCCGTGACGAAATACCTTCGCCAGATTGGCGACAAGCGCGAAATCGTCGTCGACAGCAAGACTCCGTATTTCGGCGTAGTGCTCGACGACAGAATGTTGATGCCGGGGCCTGGCGTCCACCTCGGGCGAACTCCTTACTCGGAGTGGGTTAAGACGGCGACACCGCCACCGGCACGATGATTGGCTTTATACCAATCAACTGGAATGGCCGCAGAACATGTCTGCGGCCTTTCTTACTTTAATACATCAAGAATCTGAAGATCGCCGAGATTGGGCGCAAAACTGCCTGCTCGCCTGAGGACGTTTGATCTGCGAAGCCGCCTGCGATCGCCACGGGCGAAAAGGGGGCGTTTGTCGCCTCGCGCCCCCCTTCAATTAAGCTTGAATGAATGCAAGAATGTCGGCGTTAATGACATCGGCGTGCGTTGTCGCCATGCCGTGAGGCAGCCCGGGGTAGATCTTCAGCGTAGGCCTTTGAAGGAGCTTCGCCGAAAGTTCTGCCGAATCAGCAACCGGGACCACCTGATCGTCATCACCGTGCAGCACGAGTGTAGGCACGTCGATGATCTTCAAATCTTCGGTGAAATCAGTCTCTGAGAAGGCCTTGATTCCCAGGTAGTGCGCGTTCGCAGCCCCTTCCATCCCTTGACGCCACCAGTTCTTGATCGTGGCGTCGTTTGGCTTAACTCCTTCACGGTTGAAACCGTAGAACGGACCGCTTGCAAGGTCAAAATAGAACTGCGAACGGTTGGCCGCGAGTGCAGCGCGGAACCCGTCAAATACCTCGATCGGCAGACCTTCCGGATTCGAGGATGTCTTCACCATGATCGGCGGCACAGCACCGATCAGTACGAGTTTGGAGACGCGACCCTTGCCATGGCGAGCTGTGTAGCGGGTGGCTTCACCGCCGCCAGTCGAGTGACCAACGTGGATCGCATTTCGGAGGTCGAGGTGCTCCACGACGGCGGCAACGTCGGCTGCATACTGATCCATATCGTGGCCCCCGCTTACTTGCGAAGACCTGCCGTGTCCCCGGCGATCATGTGCAATTACCCGATAACCCTTTCCGAGGAAGAAGAGCATCTGGTTGTCCCAGTCGTCGCCACTAAGGGGCCAGCCGTGATGGAACACGATGGGCTGAGCATCCTTGGGACCCCAATCTTTGAAGAAAATTCGCGTGCCATCGCTAACAGTGACTGAGTTGTGACTATCGGAGGTGACCGCTTGTTGCTTCTTTTTGCTCGCCGCCGATGCTGGCTGCGCTCCTGCGGCGGCCACGGCCGCGGCAAGGGTGAGTGTTCCGGCTACGACGTCGCGTCGAGTCGTGCCAAGAGAAGATTTTTCCATGGTTTTCTCCGAGAGTAAAATGAATAATACTTGAATGACGCCTAGATATGTTAGCCATTCAAGAATTATATATTACCGATGCAGCAATAAAACGAAACTTATACGTACGTTATATACGATGCTGCGTGAGGCGTCGTGCAATTGCGATTTAGCTGATACTGGAGATCACGCGCCCGTCAAACCAGCGTTTTGGACAAGCGGGGCACCACCGATGACGTTGCCTCGTCACGCGGACTCTCCCGCCACTCGTACAGAAGGATTCCGGGTTGGTGATCTTGGACTATGAGGTCGCGCTCGACTGCGAGAAAGAATTCTGCGTGAATCAAGTCCGTGAAGCCCGCGAACAGCATACGCTGTCTGCGAGCGGGCAGGCGTCGCTCCCGGACTTCGATGTCGACAATTCCAATTGTCGCATCCCAATGAGCGACGGATAATGGGTTCTTCTCGGCATCTAGCGCTCGATCCGAATACGCGAAGACTTCGGGCAGTTCGAAGAATTCATCGATCTCTGCGCGCCCGAGCTCGTTGTGGTCAGGCTGCCAATCGTGCACGGTCAATGGACCCATGTGATGCTCTGAGAAGAGCTGGCCATGTTCGAGGCGATCGTGGCACGTGTACCCAAAACCGTTTTTGCATAACGCTATTTGGACATCGGCGTTGTCGAATTCGAAAGGCCTGTCGCGAATGCGGTTGATGATCTTTTTAAGGTCGCGGAGATAATGCGTGTAGAACGTAACGGCCATGTGGGGACCCATAGTGCTCGCATCCACCAACCATTCAGCTCAGTTGCAATGGCGCTGAGGGTAGGGAGAAGTTATCGGCTGCGATGCTCCGGTGGATTTCGGGCTTCCGAATTCAAGGGGCACCGAGCAGCATTTGAATACCTTAGATGCTAAACGGATGCCCTTGTAGCTATACCGAAGTTTGCGCGTTGCCACTTTCCTGGCCTGCGCCCACTGTCAGATTTTTGACAAGCCCTTTGCTTCGATGGCGACTTCACTGTCGAAGAGATAACCAGACCCGCGCACCGTCCGTATCAGTCGTGGTTTGGCGGGATCAATTTCAACTTTCCGGCGGAGCCGCAACACCAAAGCATCAAGGCTGCGATCGGAAATCTCGCCCTCATGAAGCCTACTTGCCGAGAGCAAGCGCTCGCGCGTCAATATGATCCGTGGACTGGCCAAAAACACGGTCAACAGGTTGAATTCCGCCGTCGTCAGTTTGATTTCGCCTGCGATGGCGTGCCTGAGCAGTCGTTGCCGAATGAGAAGCTCGTAACCGCTGAATCGGTACGAGCGTCGCTCGCGCAGGAGGTTACAGCTCGCTCTGCCTCTCATTGCCGCCTTTACCCTGGCAACGAGTTCACGGTTTCCAACAGGTTTGCAAATGTAATCGCTCGCGCCAGCTTCCAGCCCGCGAACTTTATCTTCCTCGGCGGATTCCTCGGCCCCGACGACCAGTATGGGCGCATGTGTAGACGCCAAGAGATGGCGAATGACATCCACCATCTCATCGGTGCCAATTTCGATCAGCAAGGCATCCACTACATCAGTCGATAGGATACCTAACAGGTGTTCGCGGTCTGCGACATGCGTAGACCGCATGTCGTGCCGTCTCATGAGCTCGGTAAGTTCCAGTCTCGTCGCTTGGTCGCGGTCGAGTACGAGGACGTGCTTCATAACGAGCTCTGCTGATGCTGTCGTTCGGAATGCAATTCGTCTGCGAGGATTACGGATCTATGTCTGTGACCAGGTTCGTCTCATTGCTGTCTACGACAAACACGGCAAGGAGGCTGGCAGGCTCCGTGGCGCTGGCGTTGGCGCTCACCCCGTGGCGGTCGCCCGGCAGCTCGGAGAAGTTCTCGCCGGCTTTATAGACTGCCTCGGGGCCGTCGTTAACCTTGCTCCTGATTGCGCCCGTTAGGACGGTCGCGTAGATGAACGCTGATTTGGGGTGGATATGAGCCGAAGACGAACCGCCCGGTCCGTATTCGACGAGCACGCCCTTCATGCTTTTTCCAGGTACATTCGGTAGCGCCCGATCGAATACGATCGATATTTTGGCAGCCCCACCATGGACATCTGACGCGGTGGCGGTATGCGTTGACAACGTTGCGGCGGCCAGTATCAAAAGCGCTCGGGAAAACATATCCACTCCTTCAAAGGTCAATTTGAGGACCATGGTCGAAGGTACCGAAACCCGATAGTCCCAATATGGCAGAAAGGCGTTGTACCGAATGACGGGTGCATTCCTCCCGCTGGTGAACCGCGAGCAAAGGGTCTCGATTACCCAACAGATATTCATGGGAATGCGCGCCGCGATCCTGAGCGGCGTGCTGGAGAAGGGATCACGGATTTTTTCTTGGCAGGACCTTTCGGCGCAGTTGGGTGTGTCTCGGGGAACCGTCAAGCGAGCTTATGATTTGCTACAAGACCAAGGGCTCATCGTCACCAAGGGCAGAGCTGGAACCCGGGTGTCCATGACGCTTCCAGCCGCGCCCTTGGAGAGCGTGCCCCCGGTGCGGGCTCCACGCGGACTGTTTTACGATTTCGAGGAAGCTCCCCAATATTTTCAGATGGGAGTTCCCGCTCAAGATCAATTCCCTTCAAAGGCCTGGCACGGTGCTTGGCGCAGAGCGATCGCGATGGAGAGTGCGCGACCGCAAATATATCCGGATCCGCAAGGGCTTCTTTCTCTACGGCGTGAGATTGCGGGATATCTTGCCACTGCCCGTGGCTATCGTTGCCATCCCAGTCAGGTGTTCATTACATCGGGTTTCGCTGGCGCGCTCGGCATCGTGCTCGGTGCAATGGGATTTCGAGGGAGCAAGGCTTTCGTGGAAGACCCCGGGTTCCCACGTACCCGGCAAGCGCTCAATCAGGCTGGAGTGGAAACGATTTCTGCCCCTGTCGATCACGAAGGCGTAAATCTTCCAGGTTCGGAGCGTGATGTACGGTTCGCCGTTCTGACGCCAAGCCAACAAGCGCCGCTTGGAATGGCTCTATCGGACGCAAGACGCGCTAAGGTCCTCGATTGGGCCAATGCGGCCGACGCCTGGATCATAGAGGACGACTACGCGGGCGAATTGCAACTAACGGGCAGGGCAGCCCCGGCCCTCGCTTCGGATGACAAGTTTGGGCGCGTGTTCCACATTGGCAGCTTCAGCAAGACGCTCAACCCCGGCCTCCGACTTGGTTTCCTGGTTGTGCCTCCAACACTCACTGACGTGTTCGGCACATTCGTGTCTTGCCTTGCTCCCGCGGGCTCGACCGTCGCCCAACAAGCGGTGCAGGACTTCATGGCAGGAGGGCATTTTTATCGACATCTTCGACGTATGAAGACATTGTATGCGCGGCGCAAAACCTTGCTTGTCGAGAGTCTCCGCCGAGAACTCCACCCAGGAGTTCGATGCGAGTTCGAAGGTGCGCTGTCGGTTCGCTTGTTCTTCCCGGGAACAACCGACGATATCGCGATCGCGGCCGAGGCACAGCGGCTCTCTCTTGGCGTCCTTCCGCTTTCCCCGTGGTATTTATCGCACGGCCCAGGAAAGGGGCTCCTGCTCGGAATATCCAATGTCCGCGAGCGCTCAGTTACAACAAAGTGCGAACTGCTATCGCGGCTGATCTCAGCCCAAACCCATGGTTAGATTGATCCGGCCCTCCGGCAGGTCCAATCTCATAATGTTGTATCCAACTGGTCCTTGGACAACACCGGGAACCGCGGTGTCGATCGAAGCGTCCTCCGACACCGCGGCTTCTCCACTCGGGCTAAAGCAGGTTGCTAGATGTTGAGCGCATGAATCCCAATCATCTCATCGAAGCCTTTGATACTGTGCATTCCGAGGCAATCTGTCTGGGCTGCGCATCCAGCTGAAGCAACAAAGTCCGCGGAAATTAAAATCGGCCTCTTGAGTTGTTTTGTCATGGTTTCCAGCCTTGACGCTAGGTTTACGGCAGGCCCAATCACCGTAAAGTCGAGCCTTCTCTGCGAGCCGATGTTGCCATACAATACCTCTCCCACATGCACACCGGTGCCGAACTTGATCGGAAACCTCTCTGAAGTGCGGCGTGCCAATGCTTCGTATGCAGCGGTCAACGCTGCGATAAGTCTTTGACAGGCGTTTGGTTTGTTGAGGGGGAAAACGGCCAATAGCCCGTCACCCATAAATTTAAGAATTTCCCCGCCGTGCCTTTCTATCGGATCAGCCATCAGGTCGAAGTATTCATTCAGGATGTCGATAACCCGATCCCTGTGCTGGCTGCCAGAAAGAAGAGTGAAATTCCGTAGATCGCAGACCATGATCGCGGCACTCACCGTGGCACCGCTGCCCCGTGTCGTCGCACCATCCAGGATCTGCTCACTGGCGTGTGGTCCAACGTAAGTTTGAAGCAGTGTCCTCGCCAGCTGGTTTTTGAGCCGGATCTCCGTGACCAAGGAGAAGAGTGGCAGCGTGCTGTGAATCAAAGCGATGTCAGCCTCATCGAAACCTTCCGGCCTGTCTGTGGCAAAGGTAACGAGATGGCGACGACCCTGCGTGTGGTCGAGTGGCCACGCAACGTAATCGGTCTGGCCCTGATCGCGAAGTTCCTCGTATACGGGAAACTTGTGAGGGCCGTGCACGTGGATTTTCTGCCTGACCTCCTTCCCGGTGGCTAAGACGAAATGGAAAGGGCTTAGTCGAAAGACGTCTGTTGCCTCGACATCATATGCAACGTTCTGCACGTCCGCCTGGCTGTACCCTCGATACCATATAAGGCGCGTGCCTAGCCATTGCGGATGATGGACCCTGAAATGTAGGGTCGCTCGACTAAGCGCAATTCCCGCCTTAGTCAGACGTTCGCAGAGCTGTACGAATATTCTCTCGGATGAGGCTTCA
Organism: Rhizobium sp. GCM10022189; assembly: GCF_042656325.1. Taxonomy (NCBI): domain Bacteria; kingdom Pseudomonadati; phylum Pseudomonadota; class Alphaproteobacteria; order Hyphomicrobiales; family Rhizobiaceae; genus Rhizobium; species Rhizobium sp. GCM10022189. The sequence goes on along the minus strand of NZ_JBHSOR010000037.1, from coordinate 235,993 downwards.
TCGCGAAGGCCTTGCGAAAGCCATTCGATCACCTCTGCGCGGGGATCAGCTTTTTTCCCATTCATCTTCAGCTCCATGGGCCTTGTGGGACCTGAGGTCAACGGTAGCGAGACCACAGTTCATGTATTGCCTCATGTGTTGTCTCCGGGGCTAGCTCTTGAAGGACATCAAGCCCTTGTCGTGGCAAAGCGTATCGGCCGTTGTTTCCTTCCAGTGACGCAAAGAATTCGATGCTAGTTATTCCCATGGCGGCGAAAATCGTGCGAAGGTAAGGACGCAAGAAGTCAGGCCCACTGCCCACTTCAAGGCCCTGGGACAGGCTCACGAATACAGGTCGATCGGAGAGTAGGCCGACCATCCTGTTATCAACGTAACGGAACGTCCTATTAGGTCTCACGACGTGGTCGATCCATGCTTTTAAGGCGGACGGTACTGTCAGATTATGCATAGGGGTAGCGAGCACGATGGCTTCGCTTTCGACGACTTCCTCGATAAGTTCGTCGGATAGCAGCCGTGATCCTACGGGTTCCTCAATCCGCGAATGCGTCCGCGATGAGATCGAAAACTCACGATCGATGTGCGGTATGTTAAAGTCGTTCAGGCATCGAACGGTTACCTCGACTTCGCTGACTGATGCGACCAGCTTATCAATCATCTGGCGGGAGAGACCAGCGCTCGCAGAGGCGTGTCCTCGGGGGCTACAGATTAAATGCAAGATCTTCATGACCTTTCATTTTCGTCGTTTTCGATTTCCGAAGGGCGATCGGATATAGGTTTGCCGCTGCCGAAGGAAAACCCATTCGGGTATGCCTGCGGCACATAGATCGGGGTGACAGGCGGCTCAGACGCTCGGCCCAGAGGGAGCTTAGTTAAAGACCCCTTCCACAGGGATTTCATAAGGTTGATGAGGCTTCTGAAGCCTCGCTCTCCAAACACGATTTGGTACTCCTGTTGCAATGAACAGGAAATTACGCGCTACCGACGAGGATATGCACTATACGTCAGTTTGTGCAGCTAACCGGGATGTGAGTGTTCTTCGCATTCGGATGCCGCCTGTCGATGCGGAGACAGTTCCCGTTGTGCGATACGTGGGCGTCAATGCCGGCTCTTGGTGGAGATGAAAGCAAGCAAGTCGGTTGAGTTGATAGGCTTTTCCAGAAAGCCTGCAGCGCCGCCGTTCATTGCCGCCGCTTTGGTCCGAGTGTCGGCAAACGAGGTCATGATGCATACTGGAGGGCCTCCTTGCTTCACCAGCGACTCCAAAAGCTGCAGGCCGCTGGTGCCTGGCATTTTAAGGTCGGCGAGCACGCAATGCACTTTGCTCACATCACCGGACGCCAGGAATTCGTCGGCGGAACAGTAGGTCATGCTGCGAATGCCGATCGCGTCGAAGAAGTCATGGAGTGACTCCAGCAGAAAGCGATCATCATCAACTATGGCGACCATCGTGTGGGGCTTGGGACGCATTGAACCTCTGATTGTATCGCTGGCCGTGCTGGGCCTGATTTTGATTGTTGCCTGGAGGTTTGAGACCTAGCTGATGAGTTCATATTGCCGAACAAGGTCGGCCAAGGATTTCGCGTGCATCTTTCGCATTACGCTACCACGATGAAGCTTGACCATGATCTCGCTGATCCCGAGCTCAAACGCGATCTGCTTGTTCATTAGGCCGCTGACCACCAGCCCGAAGATCTGTGTCTCGCGCTGCGTAAGGGTGTCCGCGCGGGATTGGATTTCTATGCGGTGGTACCTTTCCTGCTGTTGGTCGCGATCCAAGGAAAAGGCTGCTTCGATGGCATTGAGCAGATCGGTCGTGCGGAGCGGCTTCTGAAGAAAGTCTACCGCGCCGGCCTTCATCGCGGTTACGCTTGTCGCGACGTCACCATGTGCGGTCATGAAGATTACGGGCAGATCAAACCCGTTAGAACTTAGCTTCGCCTGAAACTCGATACCATCGACCCCTGGAAGGCGGACATCGAGAAGAACACATCCCGAGCCGGCCTTCGAAGCTCTTTCAAAAAACGAAGCCGCATCCTCGAACGCTTCCGCCTCTATATCGAGCGACTGGAAGAGGTCTAGGAGCGATAGACGAAACTGTTCGTCGTCCTCGACAATATGGACGACCTGTCGCTGTAGCAAAGAGGGCTCGACGGATTTGGCAGCGTCTGCCATGACAGGTCCTCCAACCGGAATTGATGGCATCGGATCAGGGTGCATTCTACCGCTCATTCCTCCTCGAACAAGTAAACCAATGTTTGCTATCTGTTTGCAATCAAACGAGGAATTGTTTCAATTGCAACTTCACGCGAGACGTCGACGATCGGCAATGTTACTCGGAAGACCGCGCCGTGGACCCCGTCGTTTTCAGCCCAGATCGCACCACCGTGATCGCCAATGATCGATCGGCAAATTGCGAGCCCCATTCCCATCCCGTCGGCCTTCCGCGAAAAGAAGCCGTCGAAAATTTTCTCTAAGTCATTGGCTAGTATGCCCCCTCCGGTGTCTTTGACTGTGAGAACTATCTTGTCTGCGGACTGGTCTGTCTCAATAGAGATTTCACGGGTGCGTGAGTTGTTGGCCACTATTGCTTGAATGCCATTGATCAAAAGGTTGACGACGACCTGCTGGAGCTGGACACGGTCTCCTTTGATCCGGGGAAGTCCGCCTGAAAGCCTGGCCGTAACCGCTATGTGATGCGTCTGGGTCTCCGATCGCACAAACAGGGCAGCCTCCCGTACGATGTCATTGATATCGACGAAATCGCGAACAGGATCTGATTTTACCGCCATGTCCTTTATTCGTCGGATGACTTCGTTCGCCCGATGGGCGTTCTCCATTATACGCGCCATAATCGACTTCACCTTGGGAAGATTTGGTTCTTCTCGGGCGAGCCAGCGAATTCCCGTGTCAACGTCAGTGACGATGACTGAAAGGGGCTGACGCACTTCGTGAGCAATCGACGTCACCAATTCACCTAGAGCGGAAATGCGAGCGGCATGGGCGAAATCGGCTTCGATCTTCCTGAGTTGCCGCTCAATACGACGCTGTTCTGTGACGTCGATCATCATGATCAATGTCTTGTCCAGCTTCTCCGGATATTGAGGAAACGTAACGTAAAATAGAACGTCGAGCAGCTCGCCGTCGAACGTACGGATCTTCATTTCCTCGCTGTAGTTCCGTCCGCCTCCGAAGTGAGCAATGACTACACGAGAAGCGGCATCCGGTGTGCCGGCGAAGAGATATGACACGTCTTGCAGGAGGTCTTCTCTTCTGGTCCCTCGGAAAAGACGCATCGCGCTTTCGTTGATCTCCGTGACGACGACTGCCTCGCTGGCAAAACGCACCAAGTCGGGTTGCTCCGAAAGGTAATCGTCGATGTTGTCTATGCCGGACGCCTTGAGATTTTCGATAACGCCACTCATTACGCGAGCGTCCACCTGCCACACGGGAAGGGGTATGTTGTCGATCAGGTTTCGATAGCGCTGCTCGCTTGCTGCGATTTCCCAATAGGTCTCGGGATCGCTCCACGATCCAGTCACGCTGACGGAAATGAGTGAGGGATGCTCGGGGCTGGCTCGCCATACGGTAAGCGTGTCGGCTCCGACGATCCGTCTAATAATTGGAATGTCGGTCTCTGCCATCAGCAGCATGGCGAGTGTCATATCCAATAGGGCGTCCCTGTGGTTCTTTGGCCAGCAGCGGTATGCACTTTTACCAATGACTGCAGCTGGAGAGCCCTCATTTGCAAACAGTTTGGCGGCAGTGAGGTTTAGATCCTTAATTTTGAGATGGTCAGCCACGAAGCGAGGGTCAGAAGCGGATAAATGGTTTGCTCTGCGTTCCCCACTACTGGCCATCTTCTGGAGTGCCGCGGTTGCACTCGAAACATCGATACTCCAGACTGCCACCCAATCCCTTTGGATGCCGACCGAATGCCCCTCGACTATGCGCGGATCTGCCCGGCGACCAAGTTCGATAAAGAGATTGGCGGCGTTTGCTTCGGCTCGATGATGTCTCACGCGGATTTCGACGAGCAACAGTATGCCGTCCGCCGTGCGTCGTTGGACAATACCCTGCCAAGAGCGTTTCGAGACTACGTGGTCCAGCTCGGGCCCATCAAACGACTCCCCGAACAATTCAGCCGCTGTCTTTCCGATCGCTTCCGAATTCACGACACCGTAGAGCAGATGGGACGCCTCGTTCCAATAAACGATGCGTCCTTCCGCGTCATAGATAACAATGCTTTCGCTCGACGCGTCAGCGATCTCTACGACCAAGCTGTCCATGGCGTGCTTCGCTGAATCGATCTTGTTGTTAGCTCTTTCGGCCATCCGACTTCTTCAAGAGCCCATTCGTGGCCTTGGGCTCCGAGTGAATCATGGTGCCGGTGCTGTCTTTGCTCGAAGGCGGATTGAAAGGGCGTACAATCTTCGAGAAATCGTAGACGCAATACGATTCTCCGAGTTCACCCATCGAGCGCCAAAAAGACAGCGCGAGGCCGGCGAGCCTCTGCGGCAGTGTTTTTTTTCGACTGAAGCTGGACTTTGACATGCCTACCTCGGCTGGCAGACTAAGTGGCCATTGCGCACCACCTTGTATGGTCAGGCGGCAGCGCTTGGAATTTTTGCATGTAGCAAGCCGCGAGCCACCGACGTAACTCGACGCCCCTGAAAGCGTGCGACCGCCAAATGGTCGTCGTCCGGCTTCAGGCTATCGCGGGCGGAGACGTGTGTTGCGCCGTAGGGCGTGCCAGCCTTGAACATCGCGGGGTCCGCGTAGCCGAGTGGAACGATGATAAGCCCGAGATGTGCCATCGGCGTGTAAATGGATAGCAGTGTGGACTCGTTTCCGCCGTGCAGGGACGAGGTCGAGCCGAAAACCGAGCCAACCTTGCCATTGAGTTTTCCTTGGAACCAGAGGCCGCCGAGACCATCGATATAGGCCTTGAGTTCGGAGGAGATGGAGCCAAAGCGCGTAGGCGTCCCGAACACAATCGCATCTGCCCACTCGGCGTCTTCCTCGCTCGGAGCTTCGTATTTCTTGTTCATAGCCTGCGCGTTCTCGCGCCAGCCCGGCACCTGAGACATAATTTCATCGCCGACAAATTCGCGCGTGCGACGGAGACGTACCTCTGCGCCCTCTTCGATCGCTCCCTGAGCGATCGCGTTTGCGAGAATTTCGGTCGAACTGTTCCGCGAATAGAATGCGATCAGCACCTTTGGTTTCGACATATCTACCTCCGAGTTGTCGCTGTTAGCTCATGCCACAGCCGTGCCTGGAAAATGGCGAACCTCAACGGGGGCAAGAAGCCGTCAAAAGCCGGAATGTGCGTCCAAAAATTTGGACGATCCTTTACGTGACGCTGTTCGACCGGGAATTTACCCGTTGGTCTCAGTCCCAACGGAGGAGTCCGGGCAATCCCACACCTCCAGTGCGACTGGCGTCCATGATTTTGGACGCTCCGTTTCTGTCGCGCCGACTTCAGGTGGCGAAGGCCTGGTCATACGGTTGCAGTCGATCGAGCCAGCCAAGGCCGAGAACGAACGATAAATTGCAAAGGTGGAACATGAACCAGATGGTCATCAGAGGCGTCAACAGCCAGACTTTCGTTGCAGCCAATATCAGGCGGACTGAGGACTTCTATAGCAGGGTTCTCGGCTTGCCGGTCGTCAAGCGGACGGTTCATCACCATGACGCCCGCCTTCCGATCGTCACCTTTGGTTTCCAGTCGTTCGGAAGTGAGCCACAGCGTGGCGAAACCATCACTTATATCGAGTGGAATCCTATTTTCTATATGATGCCGGACGGAGGTTTCGTCGAAGAGAATGCCACGCGTGACGGCGTCTCCAATCCTCGGGTCGGGGATCCCAGGGGACGTTGGGGTGCTGGTACCAACCATCATCTTGCTCTGCACGTGCCGAACAGGGACGGACTTCTGAAGTGGAAGCGCCGCCTTTCCGATCACGGCGTCCACGTAACCGGGCCCTACAACAGGCACTACTTCCATGCGATCTACCTGCGCGACCCCGACGGCGCGATTATCGAAATTGCGACGACGGAGCCAGGCTTCGGTCACGACGAGGCCGTCCTCGGCTCTGGGTTTCGACCGCAGCCTAAGGAAAACCTGATAGGTGGCCGCGACGAATTGCAGGTGGCGGCTGAGACCTGGCCGCAGCCGCTGCCCAATGTCACATCCGATTTCGCCCTTCGAGGCTTTCATCACATCACGTCAATATCGAGCAACGCGGAGAGAACCGAGAACTTCTTCGTGGAGAAGGTAGGGCTTAGGCTTATCAAGAAGACCGACTATCTAGACGAGAAAGGCGGGACTCATTTTTATTACGCCTGCGACGAGGACTTGTCGCCCGGCTCGGTGCTGACCTTCTTCGGTCTGCCTGGTTATAAGAGCGGTCGGCTTGGTACCGGACTCTCGCATCATTTCGCGTTGGAAGTTGAAAACGATGCCGCTCTCGCCGACGAACATGCGCGGTTTGAGAAAGTCGGGATCGAAGTCTCAGCAATTCAGGACACGGTGTACGCAAGCCAGTTCCTCTTCCGCGATCCAGATGGCCATATCTGCGCACTGTCCACCCCAAACCGCTTTTCGATAGACGAAGACCTCGGCTTCTTGGGTCAGAAGTTATGTCTTCCAGAGCATCTCGAAAGCGAACGCCGCGAGATCGAACGCCATATCGCGTACCGCCCTGCACCTGTGCCGGTACTGCCGTAAACGACGACAACCCGGACGGCAGGAGCGAAACATGCAGCAGCTTGACTATCTACCGCAAGAAAGAGTCGTCTGGGGCCGCAAAGTCCTTGCCGATGCGCTTACGAAACTTGGTCGTTTCGGCATCGACAGGCCAATATTGTTCACGGTGGAGCCGCTCGCTGGGCTGGCCAACCAGGTTGTCGCCGCCATCGGCTCCGATGCCGTTGGCGACTTCCAAGATTTCCCGCCACATGTCCCGGAAACCGCCGTGAACAAAGCCCTGCGGGTTTGCGAAAGCACCGGGGCCAGATCGATAGTTGCCCTTGGAGGGGGCTCAGTACTCGACGCCGCAAAGGCCGTGTCGCACTTCCATCAACTGCGGCACGGAAGTCATCTCCCGATAGTCGCCCTGCCCACCACATTGTCGGGTTCGGAGTTTTCGCATTATTTCGGCGTGACCGAAACGGCAGGAGCAGTCAAGTTCAAACGGAGCTATGCAGTCAGGGAGACCGCTCCCCGGGTGGTGATCATAGACCCCGAACTAATTCGCGGAACACCGCGTGGGCTGCTACTCTCCTCCGCGATCAAGGGTATCGACCATGCCGTTGAGGGAATGCGGCTAGTAGAGCCAGACCACCCGCACGCCATTCTTGCGGCCAGCGGCGTTTCTCGTTTTCTGACAGTCCTCAATCGATGGCCGTCGGGCGTCGAAACAAAGCTAGCGCTCGACGCCGGATCGATCACGCCCGACGATCTCCTTCAACTCCAGTTGGCTGCCTGGCAATGCTATTTCTTTCCAGCATCCGTGATTTATGGCTTGAGCCACCGTATAGGTCACATTCTGGGGGGAACGTTCGGCGTTCCGCACAGCGTGACGTCCTGTATCACGCTCGCTCCGGTCATCGCTGCGTGTGCGTCCTTCTACGGGGAAAAGCTGAGGATTTTTAATGGCCAAGCCTCCGGACGCGAAGCCGCCTCCGTTCTCTCAAGTGACATCGCTGGCGTTGTGACTTCACTCGGCTTGCCCTCGAAACTGAGGGATATTGGCTTCGACAGAACCCTTCTTTCACATGTTGCCGAATTGCTGTTCGAAAACTATCCCCGGGAGGTTGGCGATCTCGGGGTAGATGCTCGCGCCAGACTTGCCGACTTACTTGAGAGCCTCTGGTAGGCGGAAGGGAGCAGATATGCCGCACTCCTTGGCCGAACTGCTGGCAGACTACGCTGCAGGGCGGCGGCTGCCGTCCGATGCAATTGAGGCGGCGATTGTGACCGCCCAAGAATGCCGCACCGGGATCCGCGCGTTTGCGGAAATCGATGGCCGGAGGGCGAGGCTATCTGCTGCCGTGTCGGACAGCCGCTATCGAGACCTGACGGCTCGAGCACTCGAAGGTATTCCAATCGGCGTTAAGGACCTTTTCGATACAGCCGGATTGGCAACGCGATACGGCTCGCCGGCTTATTCCGAGAACGTACCTGCTTCTGACGCTGAGATGGTCCGTATTCTAAAGGAAAATGGGGCCATCATTGTCGGCAAGACGACCACCCATGAGTTCGCCTGGGGCGTCACAACGGCGAGCGAGCATTTTGGCGATACCCTGAATCCATGGGATCACAACAGGATCCCTGGCGGTTCGAGCGGAGGGATGGCCGCGGCAATCGCTTACGGAGCGGTCAGCGCCGGGCTTGGCACGGACACTGGCGGCTCGGTCCGCATTCCCGCAGCTCTCTGCGGAGTTGTCGGCTTCAAGCCGACCTACGGGGTGCTGTCTACCGAGGGCGTCTTTCCTCTTGCACCTTCACTGGACCACGTGGGGGTATTGGGCAGGTCTGTCAGCGATGTGCGGGTGGTCGCAGCTGCACTCGGCATCAAGAGTAACTCGTCCCGGAATTCGCCCTGGCGATTAGGGATCCTTGATAAAACCGATGACCTCCCGATCTCGCCGGACGTCCAGCGCTCGTTCGAGCTGGCCGTGTCCATTCTTGGAAGCCACTATAAGGTAGTTGAAACGAACTACGTGCCATCGTTTAGGCGGGGCTTCGAGGCATTTGCGGGGATTGTACTTGCGGAAGGCGGGATCGTCCATTTCAGCCGGCACGATAGACGATACATCCAGGCAACGTATGGGGCTGAGACCGCCAGTCGACTTGCGTTGGCGGAACGGACAACGATCGGCGCTTATGCGGAGAGCCAACAAACTCGCCGAGAATTCGTCCACCAACTCGAGTCGGCCATGAGCAATCTCGACTTTCTGCTTCTTCCAACATGCCCTTGCGCCGCTCCGCCACTGGGGACAGATCGGATCACAATCGGGTCGTGGAGCGGCAGCATCCGAGAAGCGCTGATGATGTACACCGCTCCGTTCAATTTAGCCGGAATGCCGGCGATATCTCTGCCGATGTCTCCGGCCGAGGTGGACGGAATGCCGATCGGATTGCAGATCGTCGCCGGTAGAGGACGCGATGAGGCGCTTCTGGCCTTCGCGGCCGAGGTCGAGGCTCGTCTGGGTGTTCGTCCGAATGGCAATGAACGGAAATAATGGTCAGGGGAGGAATGGCTAAATGTCTGTACATGCGATTTTAATGGATAAGGGGTGCCATGTCGTAACCGCGGCTGGCACCGATACTGTAAAAGACGCTTGCCGTCTGCTTCACACAAACCACATCGGCGCAGTGGTGATCGTTGACCGCGAGAACCGGATCGAGGGTATATTCACCGAGAGGGACGTAGTCGCGGTCATAGCTCACCGCGGTATCTCGTGTATGGATCTGCAGCTCTCCGAAGTTATGTGGAAGAACGTCTTCTCCTGTAGCCGATCGACGAGCATCAACCGCCTGATGGACATCATGAATAAACAAAAAGCTCGCCATCTCGCGGTGGAGCACGATGGTCGTCTGGCTGGTATTGTCTCGATCGGTGACGCAGTCAGGCACCACATCCGGGCCATCGAATACGAGGCGGAATACATAAGATCATACATCGCTGGTTGAAGTCGGCAGATCGGATTCAAACCCAAATTTGATAGCCATGCCTGGAGGTTAGGGGCTAGAGTGTGACTCTTTGGACCGGAAAGGCGAGGGGACGCACGCGATGCTCAGACTCTATGACAGCCGTTATTCAGGCAATTCATGGAAGATAAGGATCCTGCTAAACCAACTGAAGATGCCTTTCGAGAGACGCACCCTCGATCTAGAGTCGGGCGAGACCAAGACCGACACTTTCTACAAGTTGAGCCGCTTCAGTCGTGTCCCAGTTCTGGAACTCGAAGACGGACGGAGTGTAGTCGAGTCGGCTGCAATCCTTCTTTATCTAAGCGAAGGTACGCAGTACCTTTACGACGATCCGTATTTTCGATCGCAAGTAATAGGCTGGATGTTTTTCGAGCAAGGAGACCTCCAACGCTTTCTTGCCATGGCGAGAGTCTACCATATTCGCGGCTTAGCCGACAAAATGTCCCAACAGATCGAACGGCTCCACGCTGACGGTTATCTGGGGCTTGAAAAGCTGGAGCGGTGGCTTGCCAGCCATGAGTGGCTGGTGGGGGAACGATACACAGTTGCCGATTTGGCGGTTTTTGCATACGTTTCGCTGGCCCATCAAGGAATGTATGAGATGGAGCGATTTGTGGGCATTGCCGCATGGCTCCGGCGAGTGAAGGCCCAACCAGGGTGGATCGATATATTCGATCAGAGCCCCTACCAATTGGTTTAATATCGAGACAGCCGATCAGGGGATAGATTGCGGCCCAAAATCCTCTGAAAGGCGACAGGGCAAAGCGGCCTTATTCGCATATCTCGTCGCGAACACGGGTCCGTATGTCTCAATACACGATTCTCTTAACTGCCTTGATCAATTTGCTCGGTGTCGCGGGCATTGTGGTGTGGCACCTCCAGGGCCGGTCCCGGCCAAACGAAAGACTCATAACTCAGATTTTCTTTTTCCTAGCAATGACCGCAACTCTTGTTTGTGCACGCATCATGCCTTTTCGGTTCGACGCGCCGCATCTGGATGGAACTGGCACGCTCGTCGTGATGGCGAAGATACTCTGGTGGACACACCTTTCTTGGGCCACGATCGGGTTCGTGAGGATCTACATCGTGCTAGACGGAAGGCCGCGGGAAGCGCGCCTTATACAGGACCTGCTAGTTGCAATCGTCTACCTCGGGGTTTTGCTTTCTGTCATGGCCTTCGTTTTCGGAGTGCCAATCGGAACCATTCTCGCCACTTCGGGCGTGTTTGCGATCATTCTCGGTCTCGCGCTGCAGAACACTCTTGGCGACGTTTTCTCGGGTATCGCCCTGACTCTCGGGAGACCGTATACGATTGGAGACTGGATATTGCTCCCTGATGGAACTGAAGGGCGGGTGGTCGCCAGCAATTGGCGTTCGACCTATCTCCTCACCGGTGCCAAGAATCAGGTTGTGATGCCGAACAGCGTTCTCGCAAAGCAGGGATTGACGAATGTTAGTAAGCCCGATGAAGCGCATCAGCTGGTTCTAGGGGTTCGCATCGTCCCGACACACGCACCTGCCTTTGTCCTCAGTGTGATGTTGGACGCCCTCAGCAGCTGCAACAGCATTATCCAGGAGCCGCCACCGAGTGTGTCCCTCATCGGAATCGACGCGGCCGCAATCGAGATTCAGCTCTTCTTCAGCGTTACTTCCTTAGCTCACCGAAGCAGCGCCAGGAATGAGATCATCGATTTGGTATATAGGCATTGCATTGCCAACGGGCTTGCCCTAGCAAGCCCGGCAGGAACCCAGATCGTTTCAGACGGGCAGATCATCGTCCCGAAGACCTCGACGCTGACGTTGTTGAAGTCGATCGCGCTTTTCTCGGATCTGACAGAGGATGAGCAACACGCAATCGCCGCCGGCGCGATCGAAAAGAGGGCGTCCTCGGGGGAGGAACTGTTGGCAAAGGGTTCGGTCTCGGACAGGTTGCTGATCATCCGAGAGGGAGTCGCCTTGCGGCGCGATCAAGGCGAGATCGTCGCGAGACTAGCGCCCGGCGATATCCTCGGCGCTTGGGGGGTATTTGCAGGCCAGCCCGAAAGCAGCCAATCTCTTACACTGACACCCGTCACCTTCTACCAGATCGAGAAGTCGGTATTCGAGAGCCTCGTTGTGGATCGACCGCGCTTAATCGAGGACCTGGCGGGACGACTCCATCGACATGGATCACATAGCGACACCGGAGCGCCTCCTCCGAACCATTCGGACGGGACGCGCGCGGACCTTGTACATGCGATAAGGAGCATGTTCGGAGGGCACTAGCCAATGTGCACTTGGCGGCGAGAATGTCCGGCGCTTCAGAACCATCGTTCAAGTCGTTGGACCGTGCGTACAAGCTCAGGAACTTCTAAAACTCAAAAGAGCTATTACTCTTCTCAACAGCTCAAAAAAAGAAAGGGGAGCTGTCATGCAGGTCAATCTGAAATGGGACAAATCCGAGATCGATGGAGCAAGTATTGTCGACCAAATAATGATGGAAAGGCGGGCTAAACGCGGCTTTCTGAGCACGCCCGTGCCCCACGAAACCGTGAACGACATCCTCAATGCAGCTCGCTATGCTCCCAGTTCCAGCAATACCCAGCCGTGGCGGTGTTACGTACTGACTGGTAGCGCGAGAGATCGCATCACATCGAAGGCAGTCGAGATCTTTCGGGCAGGTCCGGAAAAGTTGGCTCCGGAATATCCGTTCTTCCCGCAGCCGTTGCATGACCCATTCATCGGTCGCTTCAATCAATTCCGTGGCCAACTAGGCGATGCGGTTGGCGTTCCTCGGAGTGATAAGTACGGCAGGCTCAAGGACGTCGAGCGCCAGTTCAGGTTCTTCGAAGCCCCGGTAGGTATGATTTTCACGATGGACAGGAAGCTCGAATGGGCGAGCTTCATCTGCTACGGGTGTTTCTTGCAGAATCTGATGCTTGCGGCCAAGGCAAGAGGATTGGACACATGTGCGCAACAGATTTGGTCGCTACAGCACCAATTGCTCCGCAGTGAGCTCGGATTTCCCGAGTCTGACATGGTGATTGCGGGCATGTCGTTGGGCTGGGCCGACAACACGCTCCCTGAAAACAATATGGTCAATCACAAGCTAGCGATCGAAGATTTCGTCGAATTCGTGAGCTGAACGCATCAGCCACTTGACGTCACACCACCAAGCCGCCGATTAATTGGTCGTCGCGATGTCTCGCGAGGACCTTTTCGTGCTGATATGCGCCAAAGTGATAGGTGCCAATGCTCGACCTCAAAGATGTGTACTTCTTTGTTCAAGTCGTAGATCGCGGCGGTTTTACTGCAGCCGGCGAAAGCCTTCGCGTACCAAAGTCAACCCTCAGTCATAGGGTCCGGGTACTCGAAGACTCCTTGGGCGTGCGGCTGATCAACCGCACATCCAGGCAATTCGGCATGACGGACGTGGGGGCGGAGTTCTATCAATATGCCCTTCACATGCTCCAATCGGCAGACACTGCCGAGGAGTTCGTCCGGCAGAGGCTACACGAGCCCAGCGGTACTATTCGGATCACGACGGCGGTCGAGATTGCTCAGTTCGCTCTTCGGGATCTCATCCCAACTTTTTTGAACAGGCATCCCAAGGTGACGATTGTCGAAATCGCAACCGATCGGCTGGTCGACATGGTAGCAGAAGGGTTCGATTTGGCGCTCCGCGGCCATGTCGCATCCCTCCAGAATTCTACACTGGTTCAAAGAGGGATCGCTAGTGTGCCTTGGTATTTGTTCGCAAGTCCGGAATACCTGCGACAGGCGGGCGACCTGTCGAGGCCGGAAGACCTTTCGTCCCATTCCACGCTGGCCAACGACCGCCACGGAGCAGAGGTATGGCGTCTGAAAGGCCCGTTAGGTCAAGAGGTCGAAGTCCCCATAGAGCCAAGATTTCTAAGCAACAACATGATCGCTCTGAAGGAAGCGGCTTGCGCGAATCTAGGCGTCGCCGCGTTGCCTGGATATATGTGTCGAGAGGAAATAGAGGCGGGGCGATTATATCAAATATTGCCTGGCTGGATGGCGGCCGACGCTCGCATGAGCGCACTCATGCCCTACAGGAACGGGCTTCTCCCGGCTGTGCGCTCGCTCGTCGATTTTCTCGCGGTCGAAGTCCCAAAGGTGACCGCGTTCACTCCAAGATCATTGGACGCTTAAAGCAGAGCGCGGGATTCTGCTACCCAAACCTGAGTTTGCTACAAACAGAATGCCGACGCGGCTATTCTTGGCTGTTAATCGGCAACCCGCGCGCGACGACATGAAATGTGTCCATTCGGTGTAGAATTATGAGACTGCGGACGCAGGTAAAACAGACAATACAGTATTGTAGTCTTATCGCGCTTCGCTCTCGCGATCGGCTGATCGAAGAGGCTGACGCGGCGTGGGAAGCGGTGCTAGCCAGACTATGGGTCGAAGATCTGCTTGGGCGGCTAGATCCGAGACGGCAGGCTTTATGCGGCGAGAGCCGAGAACAGGCGGATCTCGGTGTACGGTCTTCTCGGTGAAAGCGCGGGATTGCTCGCGTTCTTTCGAACCGTTGAGACGGGTTCATTTACCGCGGCTGCACGTAGTATTGGAACGACGCCCTCATCCGCCTCAAAGGCTGTGTCGCGACTGGAGGCTGTTCTCGGCGCGAAGCTGTTCCGCCGCACCACAAGGACGCTCACGCTAACACAAGAAGGCGAGGCGCTCTTCGAGCGTATACGCCCGATACTAGACCTTATCGAGCAGGCGCGTGATGTGGTTCAGTTAAATCAAAATACATCAGGTCACCTACGCGTCAGCCTGCCAGGTGAATTCGGCAGGCAGCTTCTCGCACCCATTTTCGAGAAATTCATGGCGGTGCATCCGGGTATATCACTGCAGTTGGATATGACTGACCGCCACGCCGAGGTCGTCCGAGATGGATATGATGCAGCATATCGCGTAGGCCATTCAGATCAGAATTCCCTTGTTTCCCGTACTCTTGCGCAGTTGGAGATGGCCTTGGTGGCTTCGCCGAAGTTCGAGGCGATACGAGGTAAGCCGGTGACTCTCGAAACGCTGCGCGAGTTGCCTTTTGCGCGATACTCGATTGGCGGGCGGAATTATCCGGTTCAGTTTGCCGACGGAACCGAGCTTATGCCGAAGGGGCGACTAGATCTCGACACAGCCGCGGCAATCCATCAGGCGGCGAGATCGGGTATTGGGTTGGCGTATGTCATCAAGCTAATCGTGCAAGAAGACCTAGCTCGCGGTACGCTCTTTGAGGTGATCCCATCGGCACGCCTCAAGCGGATGCCGTTCCAGGTTCTGCATGCCTTTGGCAGGATGCCCACGCACCGTTTGCAGGTGTTTACCGAATTTGTAGCGGAGACCGTGAGAACGCTTCAAGAGCGCGACCTTAAATCCGATCCGGTTCAGTTTGGGGCATAACTAAGGTTGACTTCCTTCAACAACGCGTAACGTGCCCGCTTGAATCCGCCTTGCCGTTTCTCGCAAGCAGTCACGCAACCAACGGTGTGCGAGATTACTGGTGTGCCTCGGGTGCCAGAACATGCGTTCATGTATATCGGGCAACTCTACGGGCGGCTCAACGCCAACTACCCCGGGAACGCCCAGTTCGGAAATTGCTCTTTCCAGTACTAAACTAATGAGATTGGACTGGCGAAGGAGGAAGGGGACTAGCACAAAGCTCTCGACAGTCACTGCAATTCGACGATTGATACCCTCGCGGGCGAGATGCTGGTCGGCCAGGTTGAATTGGCGATCGGGGCCAATCCCATATGCGAGGTGCGGCGCATTTTGGAATGCTTCCAGCGAAACCTTTCCCGAGACTATGTTTTGCGAGTCAGCAGCGCAAAGCCACCGGTCACTAAGCAAAGGCTCCGAAGGGAAACCGCTGTCGGGCAGCAACTCATGAGGTTCGATCACGACGTCCACGAGATCCTCGTGGAGCATTCTTTCAGTGTCATGTGAGCGCGGGACAAGATGGAGAGTGATATGTGGCGCTTCTGTTTCCAAACGCTTTACAAGCGGGCCAAGCAACACGAGAACGGCATAGTCTGAGGCGCTTATTGTGAAGGTTCTCGCATCGTGCCGAGGATCAAAGCCCCCTTGTTGCATTAGTGTTTGCTGCACTTTGCTCAAGGCGTCTTTCAGAGGCTCGATCAAATTCTCCGCGTTCTGGGTCAGCGCAAGCTGGCGACCAACGCGTACCAATAAAGGGTCATGAAACATGTCCCTCAATCGGCTGAGAGCTGCGCTCGTTGCCGACTGGCTCAGTCCTACCATCTCACCTGCTCGACTGACGCTCTTTTCTCGCAGAAGCGCGTCGAGAACTACAAGCAGGTTCAAATCGACCCCACGCAGGTTCATAGATGCTCCTCTCCATGTATCGACAGGCTAGATAGATGAGTTCCGAATTATCGATTGGACACATTACGGCAGAAACGTAACATTGCTGTCAACAAAAATTAAAACTACGGGGAACGCATAGCTCTTGCCTGAATAGATGCTTGAGCACGGAGCGTTCGGCGACACACATATTTGCTTTGATCGAGTGCAGTTAAAGTATTGACTGCGCAATGGAGGAACTATGCGTAATTCCGACGAATTCAATTCTTCATTTTCCTGCGAGAGTTCGCGAAAATCCTTCCAGGCATGGGAGCTCAACTCCGGTGCGGAGGCGCTGGCGTTTCGCATGGCGATGCGCAAATTCGTGGGAGGCGTGACAGTCGTCTCGACGCTTCACGAGGGACGTCCTTGGGGGATGACTGTGAGCGCGTTCAGCCCAGCGTGTATGGATCCACCCATGCTGATTGCCTGCGTGAACCGTGAAACGGTCACCGCTAGCGACATCACCAGAGATCCGCATTTTGCGGTCAACATCCTTAGCGACGAGCAAGTGGCAATCTCCCAGTTCTGCTCGCGGCCACGCGAGGAGAAGTTCATCGAAGACTTCGTTTTGCCGCCTGAAGAAGTCCCGGACACGATCCGCATGCCCGTGCTGAGGAATTCGCTTATCACCTTCGACTGCAGAGCCAACACTACCTTCGTGGTGAACAGTCATCTTGTCCTTCTAGCTCAGGTTCGTGCGGTGCTTGCGCCCTCTTCGAAGAAACCGCTGCTCTACGGCGAGGGACAGTACATGCAGGGCGTCTCGATGCAGGTGGCGATGGCATGATGGACGCGGTTGAGCAAAACACCGCGCTCGTTGAGGCGCTTTACGATGGCTACAACAGTCATCGAATAGGTGATGTTGCAGCTCTCTACGCTGTCGACGCGACACACGAGGATATCGCCCACGGCCGGACAAAGTTCGGTCCGCAGGCGATCGCCGACGGACTTCGGAAATTTATCGGCTGGTTTCCCGACGCGGAATGGAAGCTTGGCTCTATCACAGTCGGCACGAACAGGAAGGCTGCCGTTCAGTATACGCTGACCGGCACGTTGTCCGTTGCGATGGGACCGATCGCCCCTCGCGGCCAGAAGATCTCGCTCCGTGGGCTCATGGTTCTCACAATAGAGAACGAAAAAATCTCTCGCAGTGAAGACTACTGGGACGCAGCGACGTTCCAGAAACAACTCAACTCCAACACTCCAGAGGACAAACTATGAGAACGGGTAAAGAATACCTCGAATCGCTCCGCGACGATCGCAAAGTCTACGTCGGTGGCGAACTGATCGATGACGTAACCACTCATCCAAAGACACGTGGCTATGCCAAGGCTATAGCCGAATATTATGACCTGCATCTTGATCCGGCCAACCAGGACATTACGACGTTCATCGATGACAAGGGCAATCGCCAGTCGATGCATTGGTTCCTTCCGCGCACTAAGGAAGATGCTGTCCGCCGCCGCAAATACGCTGATTTCATCTTCCGCCACTTTAAGGGCGGCATTTTCACTCGTCCGCCGATGGGCATGAATTGCGTGATGTTCACTCAAGTGGACGATCAGCAGCCGTGGGCCGACAACTCCATCTTCAAGAACGGTCATCGCGATCTTTCTGGCAACATTCAACGCCAGTGGGACGAGGTGACTAGCAAAGACCTTGCTATCTCCCCGATGTTCGTCGATGTGCAGTTCGATCGCGGCCGAGTAGAAGCACTCGGCGAGACCCCAATGCTCAGTATCGTGGAAGAGCGCGATGACGGCATTCTTGTAAGAGGTTGGAAGGCGATCGGAACATCGGTTCCGTTTGTCAATCACATCCTGATTGGCAACCTGTGGCGGCCGGGTCAGACGTCCGAGCAAACGGTATATGCTCTGGTTCCGATCGCGACAAAAGGTATCTCCGTCGTCGCGCGTGAGTCACGCGTTCAACCGAACGCGGATCCGTATGATCGCCCGTTGGCGACAATCGGCGATGAGCTGGACGCCATGGTCTATTTCGACGATGTGTTGATCTCGTGGGACCAGGTCCAACACATCGGCAATCCCGAGCATGCGAAGTGGTACCCGCAGCGTCAGTTCGACTGGGTTCACCTTGAAACCCAAATCCGTCATTGTGTTCATGCCGAACTAATGGTTGGCCTCGCGCTACTTCTCACCCAATCCCTGGGAACGAGCAACAATCCTGTGGTTCAGTCCCAGCTCGCCGAGCTCATCAGATTCCGCGAGACGTGCACTGCCTTTATGCTTGCCGCGGAAGAAACCGGGTTCGCTACTCCCGGCGGCCTCTTCAAGCCGAACAACATTTATATCGACTTTGGCCGCGCTCACTATCTCGAGCATCAGCCCAAAATGGTGAACATGTTGATTGAATTCTGCGGTCGCGGAATTGTCATTCAGCCGACGAAGAGGGAGCTCGAAGATCCCTACATCGGCCCGAAACTTGCAGAGGCGTTGCGCGGTGCAGAAATCAGCGCGCACGACCGTATCAAGATCTTCCGCCAGATCAGCGAACGGTTCCTTACCGAGTGGGGTACCCGCCACGAGATGTTTGAGAAGTTCAACGGCACGCCTCTATACCTGATCAATCTCCTCACGCTTCAGCGGACCGAGTACCACGTTGATGGTCCTCTTACAGCCCTCGCCCGGGAAGTTCTCGGGTTCGGCGATACGGCCGAACTTGGGAAACGTGCTCAAGAGGCCGAGAAGAATGCTCACTATGCCAACGTGCGCTTTCAGCCCGAGTATGCTCGAGCGCAGGACGTTCACGAGGGTTACATCAATTCTCCAGGCGAGCGCACCAGCGTCAACGCCGCCTGATGAAGTCTGTGCCGGTGCGCCCGCGCGCCGGCACAGAACGCTTTTCTTTGACCGCCGCGCGGAGCAATCCAATGTATTCTTTCACGTATCAGGCACCTCGAGCTCGAGTCCTGTTCGGCTCGGGAACGGTGAGAGAACTCAGCAACGAATTAGGGCGGCTCGGATCGATGCGTGCGCTGTTTCTCGCCACACCAAGGCAGGAAGAATACGTGAGGAAGTGTGCCAAAGCCGTCGGCCCCGTAGCTGTTGGTGTCTTCGCAAATGCCACGATGCATACTCCGATATCGGTCACGGAGGAGGCTCTGAGCGTGGTTCGAGATCTGCGCGTCGATGGAATTGTCGCCATTGGCGGTGGCTCTACCACGGGATTGGGCAAGGCCATCGCATGGCGAACGGATCTTCCGCAAATCGTAATTCCTACAACGTACGCCGGGTCTGAGATGACGCCGATTTTGGGTGAGACCGCTGAAGGCCAAAAGGTTACGAGGTCCGATCCGCGGATTCTCCCTGAAACCGTGATCTACGATGTAGAGCTAACCATTTCTCTCCCTCGAGGTGCAGCCATCGCCAGTGGAATCAATGCGATGGCGCATGCAGTAGAAGCTTTGTATGCGGGGGACCGAAATCCCGTCGTCGATTTGATGGCTGTCGAGGCAATCTCGGCATTACATGGTTCTTTGCCAGATATCGCGGAGAGCCACAAAGCCGGCCAGGCGAGGGAGAGGGCGCTTTACGGAGCCTGGTTGAGCGGAATTTGCCTCGGCTCGGTCTCGATGGGTCTTCATCACAAGCTTTGCCACACGCTTGGCGGCATGTTTGATTTGCCGCACGCCGAACTTCACGCCGCGCTGCTTCCTCACACCTTAGCGTACAACAGTCCCGAAATCCCGGGCGTCATAGATAAACTTCGTCACGTATTCAAAAACAGCGACCCCGCGGCGTGGCTGTTCGAATTCAATCAGCGGCTCCAGGTCAAACCGGCTCTCGCTGACCTCGGAATGCCCGAAGAAGGGATTGAATCGGTGGTCGATGCCGTTCTCGCGAAGCCGTACAAGAACCCGAGAGCTCCCGGACGAGAGGCACTGATCAAACTACTCAAACGTGCGTATGCCGGAATGCATCCGGCACCATGAGAAGATGAAGATGGGAGGAGTCGAAAATGGATACGAGCACCGCCGCCATAAAGAAAGAGACACGTTTCCTAACCGAAGAAAATTCGGTCGAAACAGTCAACGCGCGCATGGGCCCAGACGCGAGCCCGCGCATGAAGTTGGTAATGTCAGCGGTCGTCAAGCATCTCCACGCGTTGACAAAAGAGATCGAACCGACACACGATGAATGGCAGCAGGCGATCGACTTCTTAACGGCTGTTGGTCAAAAGTGCACAGACTGGCGGCAGGAATTCATCTTACTTTCCGACATACTAGGTGTGTCGATGCTGGTCGAAATAATCAACAGCCGCAGACCTTCGGGTGCCACAGAAAATACGGTGCTCGGCCCATTCTATGTTCCCGAAGCCCCCCGTTACAAAAACGGAACGAATATTTGCCTTGATGGCAAGGGCGAGCCACTGATCGTCAGGGGGAGGGTAACCGATCTTGAGGGAAACCCGATACCCGGAGCTCTCGTCGACATCTGGCAGACCAACAACGACGGCTTCTATGATGTTCAGCAGAAGGGCATCCAACCCGATTGGAACCTTCGTGGCGTATTTGCCACCGAGAATGATGGTAGCTACTGGTATCGGTCCACAAAACCGAGATTTTATCCGATTCCGGATGATGGCCCCGTCGGCCAGCTTCTTGGGCGGCTAGACCGGCATCCAAATCGCGCGGCCCACATCCATTTTATAGTTAGCGCGCCGGGCTACGACCCCGTCATCACACATATTTTTCCCGATGATTGCCGTTATCTGGACGAGGACACGGTCTTCGGCGTCAGGGAAACCCTCATCGCCAAGTTCAAGGAGGTCCGCTCACAGGATGACGTCAAGCGGTTGGGTCTGGAAGACGTAGAGGAGCGCGCGCCATACTTTTTCATTAACTGGGATTTCGTCCTCACGCCGAGCACGACCTAACCTACGTCCCCGAGTGGCAGAAGCTGCGAGGGTTCTACGAAGGAGACATCGTGTCTCGGACGTAATGATCTCTGCGCGTACCGGCGGAACACACAAGGACTTCAAGATGCTTGCTATTCGCATTGCCGTTGCAAATCCAGGGACGAAACACAGGCGCGATCAACACATGGAAGCTCACAAGCACCATCTGCGGACAGCACCTTTCAAAATCGTCCTCTCCGGACCAATGTCTGATCCATCGGGCATTCAGTATGGTGCTGTGGTCTTGGCGGAGGTCGATAATTTGGTACAGCTAAAGACTTCAGCGATAACGACCCCTTCGTGATAAATGGCGTCTATCAAGAGGTCAGTCTCTACCAATGGTCGGCGACCATCGATAATCGGTAGCGTTCCGTTCGGAACACGCTCGTCCTGATCGGATGTCGGGCCTAGTCACGGTAGACAAAGTGCCTCGTTAGCGAGGCCTTTAACATTCTTGTCGTTCGCATTTTCCGCTTCTGAAGCTGTGACAAAGGCTCCCCACCGCCTCTGTGATCTGCTACTTAGAACCCTTAACCGTCACCACTACGTGACGATGTTTTTGCATAATTGAAGCGGCCGGGGCTATGCCACGAAATTCTCTGCGATCGGTGATCGGTCGCGACGGATACTCACGTCCTCAACGAGTTGTTTTGGCCATCGCACTGACGATCACGTTCGGTATGGCAGTGTTGATCTTTGCCGGAACAGCGCTGGGTTTTCTTCCTCTCATTGCAACTTTGGTATCTTTCCGAGGGCAAACCTCACGGATAATCAAACTCGGCATGGCAGGGGCCCTGTTGTGCTCACTGTTGGCACTGGTAGTTTCTAGGCCCGATCCGACGGTCTTAGACATCTTTTTCCTTTTCGGATCATCACTTTGCATGGTTGCCGCATTCGACTTCGTTTCCACCAACAGATCCGAAGGCAGTCATGCTGGGGTTGTACTTGGCGACCGAGAGAAGGAATCGCTTGAGATCGTTGATTCCGACCGGAGCCTCGAGGCGCTGAGGGAAAGCGAGCGCTCTCTAAGAGAGCTGGTCGAGACGCTACCCACAATGATTTATTGCGCCACGCCGGAAGGCAAGCCGATCTACCGCAGCAGAAAACTTCAGGAGTATCTCGGATTCCGCGTCGAGGACAAAGATGGAATTCGCGAGTCTCGGCTGGAGGGAACGCTCGATGCAATTATCCATCCTGACGACATCGATCTCGTGAGGCAACGCTACGCATATTCACTGCGCACTGGTGAGCCCTACCTCATGAAACATCGCCTTAGGCGATATGACGGAGAGTACCGGTGGGTGGAAACCCGGACCGCTCCCATGCGCAATGTGGAAGGCGTCATCATTCAATGGAATGGTGTTTGTGTTGACATCGACGACTGGGTTCGAGATCAGGAGCAGCTCGGTGTCGCGCAGCAAAACCTCGCGCGCGCGAGCCAGGCTGCCAGCCTTGCGGAGCTTACTGCTTCGATAGCCCACGAGGTCGGGCAGCCACTTGCCGCTATCGTCTCCAGTTCGGATGCGAGTCAACGTTGGCTTTCCGCGGATCCGCCGAATGTCGAGCGCGCACTCAAGGCTCTTGAGCGGGTAGTACGCAGCGCCGAAACAACGACGGATGTATTCAAGCGCGTGCGCGCACTTTTCAAACACACCAATGAAGCCAAACAGCCGAGTTCTGTCGAGCAGGTCATCAGTTCAGCGAAAGAGCTGGTTGTCGAGGAGGCTGTCCGCAGGAACGTGCAGCTGGAGGTGGCCATAGAACCCGACCTCCCGACAGTCTTGCTTGACCGCGTGCAGATCCAGCAGGTTCTTGTCAATCTGATAAGAAACGGTATGGAAGCCGGCCACATAGGCGCAGGCCGACCTAAGGTCTCTATTACGGCCAATCTGGACGGGAATACGATAAGGATTCGAGTCCGCGATAGCGGCCCAGGGTTAGCGTCCGTCGATCAGGTGTTTGAACCATTCTTTACGACGAAGGCTGATGGGATGGGCATGGGCCTCGCCATCTGCAAATCCATTGTCGAAGCACATGGCGGGCGGCTTTGGGCGGAAAATGCTGAACCCACGGGAGCTGCGTTTATCTTCATGCTACCGCTAGACTCGGCCGCGTCGGAACCGAAACAAAAGCTGGCAGGCCACGCCTCCGCTAGCGTTTAATCGCGGATTCGATCGCCGCCTTTAGCTCCTTTCCGCCGAATGGTTTGAAGAGGCAGGTCCCCGCAGACTTCGCCTCTGAAATTATAGCTTCCTGGGCATGCCCGGTCATGAACACAACAGGGATGGCAAGCGACCGGCTTGTGAGCTCCGCGTTGAGCTCAACTCCATTCATTCCGGGCATCAAAATATCCAGAAGTAAGCAATCCGTCTGTAATTTAGACAAAGAGGCTAGAAAGTCGTAGGCTGATGCATACGAGGTTGGTGAGAAACCCAACACCTCCAAAAGATCGGTCAATGATTCCCGCACCGATTGATCGTCATCGATGATCGTGATGATTGGTGGGGAGTGCATTTCGATATCCTCCCCAATCAGGAGCTACGGGCTGGCAGCGATCCGTTAGCTTCATCACTGGGTCGCATGCCGTCCCGATTGCTGGCACGTTTGAGAGTAAAAGAAAAGGTCGCGCCCCCTTTCAAATTCGCTGCTGCCCAGATTTGCCCACCGACGCTTTCTATGATTGCTTTGCTGACCGATAGTCCAACGCCCATACCGTTCGGCTTGGTCGTATAGAAGGCTTCGAATAGTCGCTCGCTGTCTTCGTCATCGATGCCACACCCGTTATCACTAATGTCAATTCGCACTTGATCGCTACCGTAAGACCTGGTGGAGATACCTACGGAACGCTGGCCACCACGAAAACGCCGAACGGCATCTACCGCATTGAGAAGAATGTTCAAAACGACCTGCTGCACCTGGGCTCTGTCGCCGGAGGCTAAAGGCAACCTTTCCTCGAATGAGGATCGGAGTTGGATCTCGTTCGCCTGAAGCTCGTTTCCGGCAAGGGTGAGAACCTCGCGGACAACGTCGTTCAAATCGAAAGCCTCAACAATCGGCGTGGTACTGCCGAATAGGCCGCGCAAGCGCCTGATCGTATCGGCAGCGCGATTTCCATCTCTGAGACTGCGGGCAGCTGTACGCCGTGCGCCATCGAGGTTTGGTGGTTCGGAGGCGAGCATGATCTGACAAGCCTCGGCGTTCGCTACAACACCCAGCAAAGGCTGGCTGACCTCATGTGCGATCGATGCCGCCAGAACTCCTAAGGTGGCAGTGCGCGAAACGTGCGCGAGTTCCGCGCTGATGCGCGCGAGCACATCCTGCGTGCGTTGCATTTCACTGACGTCCTGAAGAGAGCCAAGACGCCGGCGGCTACCATTCGCGTCGTATGCTGTTCGTGTCACAAGACGAACATCCCGAATGCTGCCGTCATGCAATTGCAACTTGAACTGGCGATCAATGTCCGTGCCATGTTGCCGAGCGCTTTCGACGAGCTGTTGGAATTCCGGTTGGTCCGCCGGGTGAATAAGGTCTCCGATGTGGCGTATGGTTAGCGGGTTATGATGTGGAAGGTGACAGATGCGGTATATTTCTTCTGAGCATTCAAGTCGGTCGAGTTCGTCACTCCAGTAAAAGCTGCCCGTGCGGCTCAGGCGCTGCGCTTCACGCAACCAAGCCTCGCTCCGCTGAAGCTCCGAATAGAGTCTCGCGTTACCGAGCCATATCCCCGCCTGCGAGGCGAGAAAGTCCAGAACTGAAGTTCGGTCCTCGGAGAAGACGTCGGAAACGATGTTGTTTTCAACGTAGAGAAGGCCGATCAGACTGGTAGCATTGAATACAGGTACACATAGAATCGATCGCGGATGGTTTACTTGGAAGTATTCGTCACCGGGATCGAACATTGCAACTGCTGTGTCGTGCAGAGCTAGTGCAGACCTGGTCCGCATGACGTAATGTAGCACCGACGATGGAAGCTCGGACCCGGCATGTCGCCTCCTATCTTGCTGGACTTCAATGTCGCTTTCCGCAGTAAAGGCCGTAGCTTCTATATAAAGCTCCTCTCCCGACAGCAGCATCAAGACACCTCGCTCCGCTCCCGAATTCTGCACAACAAGCGTCATCAGCTTTTGGATCAGACTGGCGAGTATGACTTCGCTCGACAATACGCGGGAAGCCTTACCGACCGCATCAATATCGAGCGAAGCCACGGGCAAAGCCAAGGACGCGTGTGATTGGGGTAGCGACCCACGGCTGGTCAGGTTGATAAAACGGAAATCGAGCAGCCTCACTTTCGCGACGGCACCCCATCGAGCAAATGCCTCCCTTGCGCGCCTCAGGTAAGCTTCCGCCGCGATGTCCAACCCGCGGGTGACATAGAACCTGCCTGCGAGTTCGCTGGCGATGGCTTCCACTTGTAGAAATCCGTTCGCCCTGGCACCCTTAATTGCCCTCTCGTAGAGCGACTGCGCGTCTGCACTGTTGCCCTCCAATTGTGCTATCTCGGCCGCAAGCAGAGCTTCACGGCAGGCGAACGTT
Organism: Rhizobium sp. GCM10022189; assembly: GCF_042656325.1. Classification (NCBI taxonomy): domain Bacteria; kingdom Pseudomonadati; phylum Pseudomonadota; class Alphaproteobacteria; order Hyphomicrobiales; family Rhizobiaceae; genus Rhizobium; species Rhizobium sp. GCM10022189. Next base: position 210,447 of record NZ_JBHSOR010000037.1, on the reverse strand, counting down.
ACTTCACATCCGTTCGCCCACGCCTCCAGCCGCGCGTGATGCCGACGGAGGTCTTCGAGATGCTGCTGACGGCGACCGACTGGCATGACGTCACGTACAGCTAACGCTGATGCGTTGAGGCCCGCATAGAATTCGAACTCTGCTTCCTCTATCGAGGATCGCATTGCCCACGTAATGGGCTCCACCCGTAACGCAGCTTCACGTGCCGCTGAGAAATCTTCTGTCAGGTAGTATTCGACCAGGCGGAATACCCAGTGATAGCTGATCATCATCGCGTTGCCAGGCAGCGGGTTGCTATACGGGGCAGCCCACCCATCGACATCGCCGCTTCCTTCTGTCAGCAGTCCACGTAGCTTCTTTATGAAGCGAACTTGGCTGAAGAAGTTTTCGTGCGGTAGACCCAGCTCCACCGCGCGGGCGAAGGATAAGGCATCCTCCGCCACCTTTTGCACTTCCGGGAGCGGTTTGCCGGACATCAGCTGATGCGTAATATGATTCCTGGCGCTGTAGGCAGCAAACGCCAAATCCCCCGTTGAGGTGCTGATCCGAAATGCCTCTTCGGCGAGAGGATTGCTATGGGCCAGCGGCTTGATCCAAGGCACGGCGAAGCCCGCAAACAGGGCATATACACGTGCCTTGTATCTTCCCGCCCGCCCTCGTTCGACGAGCTTTCGCGAGAGCTCACCGAATTTATACGCGGTCGCGTAGTCACTGAATTGAGCGCCCAGGGCCATATTCAAGGCAGAGAAGGCAACGCTCGAGCTGTCGCACAAACCATGTCGCAAACTCAGGACGGTCATACGAAGCAACAGGAATTCCATTAGCCTGCGGTCCACTGCGTAGGCCGCAGGGAAGACTTCAGTCATCACCGCCATACAAGACCTGATGTGGGGGTCCGTCATTTCTTGGGCGAGAACTAGATCGTCGATCGGTCTTTCGACCAAAAGCCGGTGAAGCTCCTCGAACTCGCTGACAACGTCCGCGTATTCCGGTTGAGGCGGCCATTCGATTCCTGCTTTTCCCAAGAAGTCGACGCCGATCTCCACCGCCTCAATGTTTCGTCCGGTTGAAAAGAACAGCAGCACGGTCAGGCATATTACTTCCGCGCGCTCCGCGAAGACGGTTGTTCCTTCAATAAGTTCGGCAAGCCGCTCCTCGGCGGACGAGAAGTTTCCATTGACCATATCGCATTCGGCAAGGCCCAATCGAAGTCCGAAGGATAGCGGATTGATCTCTTCCACTTCGTGCCTCAGAACGGACAAGCCTTTTTCGTAATACGACTGAGCGGACGTGTAGGCGCTCGCAAGTTTCGCTCGTTCGCCGGCTGCGATGAACACTCTCGCGACCGCCATGCGTTCTTCGTCAGAAACGAAGTCCAGTGCTTTGTCAAAGTGGCCGGCGATCGTATAAACCGTATCGTCGACCTCACCGAGGGTGGCGAGAAGGAGGCGTCCGATCCTCAGATGTTCTTTGGCACGCTCCGTGTCGTCCAGCGAGATGCATGCAGCCATCTGAATTTGGTCATGTACGAAGGTCACGCAATTTAATGACACTCGAACCATGCCGGCCTCGATTGCAGGCTGCAACGTCGGCTCCAGTTCGTCAATTTTCTTCCCGAGAGCGAGTGCCGCTGTCTTCAAGTCGGTTGCGCTGCCTAGAAGCGACAAGATTCCCAAAGCGGCTTTTGTTCTGCTCGGTAACCTCCCTAGCTGGAGTCCAAGGAGTTGGGCCACGTTCCGCGTGACGCTTCGGCTCGCGACTTCTGCATCGTCCCACTCCCATTCCGATGTGTCGGCTTGGAAGGTAACTAATTTATCCGAGGCGAGCTGCCGAAGAAATTGAAGGGTAAAAAACGGGTTCCCGTCCGTCTTCTCTTTGACAATAGCCGCCAGTGTCCCGACGCGCTGCGGTGGGCACGAAAATACATTTGCCAACAGCCGCTCAAGATCGGCCTTCGAAAGCTTATCGAGCCGAATGTCCGTGATACGATGAGAGTTCTGCCTGACATTGTCGAGGAGGGTGGCCAGTGAGTGGGTCGAATCGACCTCGTCATCTCGGTATGCGACGACTAGGAGCGTATGTTTGAGCTGATGCTCCGTCGCGAGCCCTTGGATCAGATCCAACGTCGCCGGATCGAGCCACTGAAGGTCGTCCACAAAGACCACGAGCGGATGGGCGGCGGTGGCAAATACACTTAGGAAGGCTTTAAAAAGGTATCTGAAACGAACGGCAGCTGTGGCAAGCTCCGCAGCCGCAATAGGTGGCTGATTGCCAACTATATGCGCAAGCTCCGGAACGAGATCGACCATGAGTCCGGCATTCTCTCCCAAAGCCTTGACGAAATTGGACCGCCATTCTTGGACTTCTGTTTCGTCTTTCGCCAGCAATTGTCGAACGAGGCCTCGAAACGCCTGGACGATCGTGGAGTAGGGCGTCTCCCACCTGTTCTGATCGAATTTTCCTTCCGCGAAGAGAAAGCCTCGGCCTACCAGCGTTTGCTGTATGCCAGCCACAAGGGAAGACTTCCCGAGCCCGGCGGCTCCGGTCACGATCACGACTTCGCTATCCGCTCCGGCCGCCACGCGCTCGGCCGAGTTCAACAGAAGCTGTCGAGCGACATCGCGCCCGTATAGCGTCGCGTCGTAGCCCGAGTGTCTGAAGAGATCGCCTCGCGCAACCGGAAAGCGTTCAACCTTTCCTCCGACAGCCCACTCTGTTACGCAGCGCCTGAGGTCGCTCTTGACCGCCTTGGCAGATTGATATCGAAGGTCCGGGTCCTTCTCCAATAACTTGAGCAAGATGGCATCGAGCTGTTCGGGTAGCCCGCGACACCTGAGGCTCGGCTTTGGTGGGCGCGCGGTTAGGTGTCGGTGTGCCCAATCGAGTGGCTCGGAAGCGGAAAATGGCAGGGTCCCGGTGAGTAGTTCGAACAGCGTCACTCCTAAGCTGTAGAGGTCGCTGCGTTGATCGGGGCGGCGGTTTGTACGGCCCGTCTCCTCAGGGGACATATATGCCGGAGTCCCAAACGAGGGCAGAACAGAATTTGTGGCTCGTCCGGCACGGCCGAAACCCGTAAACGCAACCTCACCGTTCGCCGTCAGAAAGCAATTCTCGGGCCGCATATCGCCGTGGATCAGTCCCGCCTCATGAACTAACTGCAGCGCCTCCGCGATGCGGCACGCCACCTCCAGCTTGCGACCAATGAAAGATGCGGTTCCCCATTCTGCGGCCTTGCAAACGCTGCCGAGCGGAATGCCGCCGGGATCAACGAGAGTCATCCCGACTTGCTTTTCCCCCATGACGACTTTGGTCGGGTGCAGTATCGCCGGGCTATGCGCAATTGACTGGAGTAATTCAAGCTCTTGAGTGAACTCTTCCTCTCGGGAGGGGTCGACATTCGCGGCAACAATAAGAACTGTCCGTTGGTCTTCCGACGTTGCCCGATACCATGAGCGCTCAACGTCGCAATGCAGTTTTATTGCTACGATATCTGGATGGCCGATAATCTCAGCGGCGATAGACGCGGCGAAGTCTTTGTCTGCTTCGACGGTCAGATCGGACCGCATGCTTGGTTCGGGGGGCGACATTTGCCGATTGTACACGGTCCGATCCCCCAGACGGAGGTAAACGAACGTTCTATTGCGTTGGTCTAGCTCCCCGAATGAGAGATGAGGGGGGGGCTGGCCGTGCCTATCACACGTCCGCCGACATCTTTCCCGGCCAGGTGAAATAGTAATAGCTGCCGTTGATCTTGTCGAAATAGGCGTTCCGGCCCGTCTTGGCGTCGATATAGGAGCCATCCGCTGATTTTGCAAAATTGCCGTCGGCATCGCGCTTCAAGTGTTCATCCAGGAACATATTCCATGCCTTTGCGTCGCCTTTCTCCGTTTTGGGGACGCTTTTGGTACTGGCAGGGTCGTAAGCAGTCACAGTTTCACCGGTTGTGGGATTGGTGACACTAAGCGTCCCGTCCTTTAGCGCCCTGAGCATTTCCCGGGCGTTGACGTGGCCCACTGGATTGCTGCCGCCATCGGTCAGACGAGCCTCGAGTTTCGCCATGAAATCCTTGGAGCCGATCGATCCAGTTAGGTGCTGTTGCGTGCCGTCGGCGGTGTTTCCACGACCTTGGTTTTGCAATGCCTGCAAGATTATGGATAGTGTCTTGGAATCTAGCCGCGTCGACGTGCTGTCGTTGAAGTCTAACGAGCTGAGAAGTCGCGACGCCGGACTGGTGTTCGTATCCGTCGTCGAATTGTTTCGCAGTGCACCCAGCGCGAGTCGTGCGGTGTAATTGCGAGCCAGCGATAACGCGGAAATCATGGGGCTAACCTTTCCAATTTGCTTTGAGAATGCTGTGGAGCTTCGGGCGCGGCGTTGGGCCTGATGTCGGGACACGCGAAGGCTTGAGCATCATTTCGATCCCAGGCTGCCAGGGAGTTCATTCCCCGTTGCGCAACCAACGGCTAGGAACGCGAGCTTGCGCCTAGCTGGAAATTGCGGGCGCGAAATCCACCGTGGGAAAATGAATACGTGGACGAAAATATCTATAGTAAACAAACATTTACGTAGCAATGACTCGAATGCTGTTGGCTGCCCAGTGTTGCATTTGAAACCATATTGTTCGGAACAGTTGGCCATGAGGCATAAGCGTGAGCAGAGGGCCGAGAAGATCTCTGCGCCGAACGAGATCGGCCACGGTGCACTTATCGAAGACCCCTACAAAAGCAGTCGTAGTTTCCGTCAGGATGCTAGGCATTCCGCAGCCGCTCCAGGCCATATAGGCAGGACGGTCCAATAGGTCGGTCAGGCCATCGGGACGCGGAGCAGCGTACCAGATTGATGGGGGGGGCCCCACGTGAGAGCTCCTCAGAAGAATTCATTACGAATTCTTCGGATAGACAAATGACCTCCTGGGAATAGCCCCGTGTTCACGTCGGGGTCGCTCCGCCGCGGACACCCGTGCAAGGAACGTAAACGAGCGTATAGCTATCCTAACACGGCGTCGTACCGCACGGTCTGTTCGGCCCGCGGACTTGAAGGTCGTACGGGCGCTCAACGAACGTCAAATTGGAAGAAGACGATGACACAGCGGATCAACTACGCGCAGCTCTCGCCCGAGCTTTTCAAGAGCCTGATGGGCTTCAGCATGGAAGTGAAGAAGGGCTCGATCGAACAATCCATCCTCGATCTGGTCGATATCCGTGCATCCCAGATTAATGGATGCGCATTCTGCCTGGACATGCATTCGAAGGAAGCCAAGATTCACGGTGAGCGCGAACTGCGCCTCTACCACCTCGCTGCTTGGCGCGAATCTACCCTGTTCAGCCCGCGCGAGCGAGCAGCTTTGGCTTGGACTGAAGCGTTGACCAAACTGCCGGAAGGCGGCGTCTCCGACGAAATCTACGAGAGGGTTCGCGGCCAGCTTTCCGAAAAGGAAATCTCCGATTTGACGTTCCAGATCATGGTCATCAACAGCTGGAACCGCGCTAGCGTAGCGTTCCGGGCAGTTCCCGGCTCGGCGGACAAGGCCTTCGGCCTCGACAAGGCAGGCCTGGCATAAGTGCTTACCGCATGCGGCCGACTGATCGGCCGCATGCGACCCTGACGGCATCGTCCAGCTTTTTGGACGCTGAGTCGAAGAACGGCCGCCTGTCCGACCTCGCAGATTGGCTCTACGCTCCCTTGACCGGACGCAAATAGCCGGCAGCGATAAGCCGAAGAAGAGGACGGAACAATGAACGACACCGGGACAACTCAGCCGATCCAAAGCGACGGCCATACCCCTTACAGCAGATACGTCCAGACGGAGGTCCTGCATACGCTTCAGGAGTTTGTCAGCGACAGTCCTGCAGAACCTGCATTTCTCGCCAACGTCCAGATCAGTGAAATCTATTGGGCACTTATTACCCGCGAGCTACTGGCTGCGCAGATCGAGCTTCGCCATGATCGTATCGCGGCGACAAACCGCATTCTTCGACGTATCGTCAGCCACATGGAAGCGTTCAACTCTAACTGGCGCTCGCTCTCATGGCTCACGCCGGCGGAACTCATGCCCATCCTGAAGGGATTGAGCGCAAAGCACGGCAAGGACACGGCCCTGCAAGGCTGGACGTTTCGCGAGATGACCTTTCTTCTAGGAGTAAAAGATCGCCCGTCGCTCGAACACTTCGAGCCGCAGCCGCAGAGACATCTACAGCTGACAGAGCGCTTGAACTCACCGAGTCTGTACGACGATATTTTGGCCGCACTGGCGCGCGCTGGACAGCGGGTTCCGGAAGATTACCTCAAGCCCGACTATGCGAAGGCATACAAGCCAAGCAAAGAGATCGAAGCCATTTGGGCGGAAATCTATCGCAGGGATGATCCAGAAGACCAATGGCGGTCATTGGCCGAGCTGCTCGCTGACATTGCGGTGGAATTCACGAACTGGAAGTATCTCCATCTGATGGCGACGCGCCGCACTTTCGGATCTCGGCCCGCGTATCACGGCGTTGATGCAATTCAGTGGCTCCTTCCCACCATGGAAGAGATTCCATTTCCCGAAGTTTGGACCGCCCGGGGCCTTGTGTCCTAGCAGCACAGCGCCGGTCCTCTGGCTGGCGTCGCCTTCATTCCACTAGGAAAATTTCCAATAGGTACCTCCGGGATACCGGGGATCTCGGACAGCTCCGGAGAGCAGGACATGGACCGCATTAGATTGAATTCACTGGTGTCGAACGCGCGCGCTTGTATAGCTGATAGCAAGCGAGCGGGTGTAATGCGTTTCTCTCATGGTACCGAGAAGGGGCGCTTCTTACTCTTCCATGCCGCCATGTCGTTCTGCTCACAAAAGGTGCGCGCAACCCTGTTGCAGCGGGGTGTGGCTTACGAGTCAAACGAGATGTTGATACTCGCCAGCCGAGATCGGGACGGAAACCTGGTTGCTGCAGAGAACTATGGTGCGGAGTACGTGCGTCTAAGGCGCTCAGGCCAGGTATCAAGTGTTGGGGGCTTGGCGGACGGCTACTCGGGGATGTCATCGGTTTCGCTCTGCGGATTGGACGCATGCGCTGTCCCGACGTTGGTCGACCTCGACACAGGTGAAGTGATCGTCGATTCTCTCCGCATTTGCGTTCACATCGACTCTGCGGTTGGCGGTTCGGACCCGTTGATACCGATAGCTGACCAGGATCGGCAACGGGTATTCCGGCAACTGGATGCCGTCGATGCCACGCCACATCCCGGTCTGCTATACGGGTTCCATCCACATAGAGATCGGCGTCCTCAAGTGCTTCGGGATGCCATGAAGACGGTCTACGACGAGAAGCTCAAGACACTGGCGGCGCTTGCCGCTCGTCATTCGACTGACCCCGAGGTTGTTGAGGCTTATCAAGCAAAGATTTCGAAAGAGAGCGCGGGGCGGGCGGTCCAGCACGATGTAGTCTTCCAGGAAGCAATTCGGAAGGCCACACGCGAACGTCTCGTGCAACTCAATCTCGATCTTCAGCAAAGCACGACGGATTGGTTATGCTCCAACAGCCTGAGCCTCGCCGACATTTTCTGGGCTGTCAGTTTGGTAAGGCTTCGATACTTAGGCCTCGCGGTTCTGTGGGAGGATCTGCCCCTCGTTGAACCTTACTATCGGATGCTTACGTCGCTGCACTCCATTCGCGAGGAGGTCATCAATGCGACGATGTCGTCCATGCCGCCATCAGCGTATTTAAGCTCTGAAACGACAGCGCGCGCTTTCTGATACTTCTGGTCAACGCAAACGATCGTTTGGCTAACACGGTCAACAAACTGCTGTTCTAATTATCGAGATCGCTTGGCTGTGGGCACACCCAGCCAACTGGAGCTCGAAAGGACAAACTATTGACCGACCTGTCGCCGCAGACATTGGCCACCGAAACCACTCCCGGGGAGATTGTCGCCGGCCGGTATTTAGTGGACCCGATCCATACCCGCGTCCTTTTCAAAGTGAGACATTTTGGCGTCAGCGACTATTGGGGAGAGTTTCTAGAACCGGAGGGGTGGCTCGACATAGATCCAACGTCCCCAGACAAAACCTCGCTCGAGGTGAGTGTCCCAACCGCGCGCGTTAGGACGAACAGCGCGCATTTAGACGACGAACTGAGAAGCGCGGAATGGTTCGACACCGACCAGTTCCCAGGTATCACGTTGACCGGCCGCGGCCTTAGGGCGGTAAACGGCAAACGCGCGGTGTTTGAAGGCGACTTTACATTGCATGGGATCACCAAGCGGATCGGCTTCAATGTTGAGCTTATTGGGGCGGGCATCAACCCGTTTAAGGGGACACCGACGATCGGATTCGAAGCTTCGGCGACAATAAGTCGAACGGAATTCGGGGTCAGCGCAAAGTACCCGATCGTCGGCGATAGAGTTACGATCATCGTTAGCGCCGCTCTTGACTTCTCTTAACGCCGAAGAGCCGTCCAGTCCCAGATTGACACCATTTGGACAATACATTGGGCTGCCTTCGGCCGTCACATTTTTGCCAGCGATAGTCCCGAGTAAATGGCTCGCATCAGACAGATTCGGACAGCGCTCCGTGCAGAAGGGGCACAGATAGACTGCGCCGGCGGAAGGGAAACGCACAGCGACTTTCACCAAAACCCCACCAACCTCTACGGTATCGCTAGCCTGCTTGCACGTTGACCCATGGATGTCGAAGGTGGCCATAAACGACCTTGTCGGGCTCGAGCCCGGTAGGATCTTCGAAGCAACCCAAACCAAGGGCTGTCAGGCCAGGATACGCGTCCGGCATCCAATATACGGTCGTGCCGCAAGATGGGCAAAATTTAAACGTTACGTTGTGCCCACTATCGCCGGTCCGTATATACGTCCGTTCTTCGCCAGCGCATCTCACATTTTCCGAACTGAAGAGAACTGCAACTCCGAAGACAGAGCCAGTGCGAAGCTGGCACGATCGGCAATGACAGACGGCAACCATGACTGGCGACCCATGCGTAGTTGCCGTAAGCTTGCCGCAGCAGCACGTCGCCAGTCTTCTCATCTCACGTCAACCTTGTAGATACGGGACTTGGTGCTTTTCATGCTTCGATCAACAAGTTGACCTGAACACGCGCGTACACATCTAGCCCAACAGAGAAAAGGATGCCCGGCTATTGCCGGACATCCTCACTTATACTGAATTTGGGACAGCTACTGGTGCCGCAAATTCCACCACACTTTCCTCGTTTTGAGGATGTCATCTCTTCGCGTGGGAATTGCTTTGGTTCCGCAGCCCCCCGATTTTCCTCAGTAGTCCCAGAAGACCGGTACCCAGCGGAATGCATCGCCGGCGACGGCGACACGGCCGAGGGACGGGAAGGGCAGATGGGTTGCGACGAGGAGTTCGCCGGTTCCTGCGAGCTTATTGAGCAGATCGATGCGGACACGGGCGGCCTCCTCGGGGTCGTGTTCGAAACCGTTGTGCCAATTGGGCTGGTCAAAGCCCACTGCAAAGATGGCGTCGCCGGCGAAGGTCAGTGCCTCGTCTCCGGACGCGACTCGGATAATGGAATGACCCGGGGTGTGGCCGCCGGTCCGGCGAGCAATAACACCAGGCGCGACTTCAACCTGTTCGTCAAACGGGACAAGGTTGCCCCGATACTGAGCAAGGAAATTCTTGGCGGTCGCTTTCAATGCGTCCGGAAAACCATCCGGCATCTTCGTTTTGGTAAAGTCCGGCGACTCCCAAAACGCTACCTCGGCGGCGGCAACATGAATACGAAGATTCGGATGGAGGCGCTCCTTGATGCCGTCCACCAAAAGGCCGCCGACGTGATCCATATGCATGTGGGTCAGCACGATGTCAGTGACGGATGCAAGTTCAATGTCTGCATGCTGCAGACGCTGCAGCAGCTGACCCGCGCGCGGCAGGTTAAGGTCAGGATCAAGACCAAGGCCTGCGTCCAGAAGGATCGTCTGCGAACCACTACGGACGACCACCGCGTTCAGCGGCCAGTCGAACGCATCTGGCGGAAGAAACTGATCCACCATCCAGTTGGCGCGAACGGTAGGATCGGCGTTGTGACCCATCATCACGGTCGGCAACGGCAACACACCGTCGCTGACAACCATCACATCGATGTCGCCGATCTTAACCGCGTATCGCGAGGGGACGAGTTCCTCAGCACCCTTCTTGCCGCTGTGGAATGCACTTTCGGGCGGAACCTGCAGCTGCCGGACGGGTGACGGGTGGTTTGATGGTTGCGACATTTCGCACTCCTTTGTTGTGGACTAATGGTCACCGTTACGAGCACTGGATTTTGAACCAGACTGGGTCCTGCGTTTGTATTGCAGGCTCGTCGCGTGACGCTTCGAGAAAGCTAGCTTTATGGGTCGTCGTTGGTAACCAAACTTTAGTTTGGGAGAGCCGAGCGGTGTAGCGCTGTTACGCGCGGTGCCGGGGAGATGCGCTTCCGCGATCTACGTATAGGGGAGGGACTTCGGAGCTAAACCCAAACCTCTGTTTAGCTTCGGCTACGTCCGCCAGTCACATAGAACGGCGTGGTCGCTTTCGGACATTCCCTGTGCAGGTGCATGCCTCCGTTGCGGCATTTGTCTATGAAAGATCAAAGGAGTTCAATATGGAAGCCGAAGTCTCGACACGTCCGCGTGCGCAGTTGGATGAGCTGGTTCCGTCTCGCTATGCAGTCAAGGTTGGCGACATAGAAGTCATAGTTATCAGCGACGGCGTGCTTGCGCCGCCGGCAGAGTCTATGGCGACAAACGCTGACACAAAAAGCCTCAACGCGTGGCTCGACGATAGGCTTCTCGCGCACGATACGTTTGGCTGGGCGCTCAACGCAGTCGTTGTCAAAACACCCAAGCAGACGATCCTGATCGACAGCGGTCTGGGTGAAGAGTACCCGGATTTCCCGCGCGCTGGACACCTGATCCAGAGGTTGAAGGCAGCGGGTGTCGAGCTTGGCTCGGTAACCGATGTAGTCCTGACGCACATGCATTTCGACCATGTTGGGGGCTTGCTCGCTCACGGGGTAAAGCAGCAGCTCCGGTCAGACTTACGGGTGCACCTTTCCGCCCCGGAAGCCAAGTTCTGGGAACGGCCCGACTTCTCGAAGACTGCGATGCCGCCTGCGCTCGCAGATCTCGCTCGCAAAGCATCGTTGGATTTCCTGAAGGAGTATTCGAGCTATCTGCATCTTTTTGACCAGGAAGCTGAAGTCGCCGATGGTGTCACGGTGAGCCTGACGGGTGGTCACACGCCCGGTCATAGTGTCGTCCGCGTGCGATCCGGAAATGATAGATTGATGTTTGGAGGCGACGCGATCTTCCCCGTCTCGTTTGATCATCCAGAATGGCACAATGGCTTCGAGCACGATCCGGAGGAGGCAACGAGAGTGAGGCTGCGTCTTATGGCAGAACTGGCAGCTTCGGGCTCTTGGCTCGTTTCTACTCATATGCCATTCCCATCAGTGGGCCGGGTAGTGGCTGCGGGAGACTCATATCGCTGGGTGCCGGTTCAGTGGGACTATTGAGCCTGGCTGCGGCCTCCAACTTGCGTTGACCATGTAAAATCATCGTCAGCGAAGTGGTGAACTCGACTTGACGGGTACAAGGCCGGGCTGAGACCCACCTGCCTCCCGTCAAGCCATTCGTTACTCTGGCGTCGATAGGCGTAGAAGCATTTCCGGAGATCGGATCGGCTCGCCCGCGCGCGCAGAGCCGACCGGGAGAGGCTATAGCGAGTTGGTGACTCTTTCCCTCGTCCTCAGACTTTCCCTTCCCGAATATTGAGACTGACAGATCGATAAGCGTAGGGACGGTCCACGCGGCAATCGAGAGGGAATAGGCCTAACCATCGTATAGCTCTGATCTCGACGGTGGATTTCATAGCGTGAGCCGGCCGCTCAGTCGTAATGCGGCTTAAACAGGAGACACGAAATGCTTCGCACCCTCATCACAGCAGCCATAGCGATGTCCTTAGCCATGCCGGCGATCGCGGCAGACAAACCGCATCGTGCAAAGATAACTGTTGTTTTCGATCATGTCCTTCCCAACGTCCCCGGTAAAAGCTTACGAGGTGTTTTGGTTGAGTACGGCCCGGGCGGATCCAATCCGTCACACACACACGCCAAGAGCGCCTTTATCTATGCCACCGTCCTGGAAGGAAGCATTAAAAGCGCCGTGAACGACGACGAACCAAAAGTCTACAGGACCGGTGAACATTGGATCGAGTCACCGGGTGATCATCACAAGATCAGTGCCAACGCGAGCGAGACTGAACCCGCTAAACTTCTTGCGGTGTTTGTCGTTGATACGAAGGAAACGGAGCTGACGACCGCGGATAAGTAGTTCTCAGAGTCCGAGCAGCGATATTGTCGCTGCTCGGCTAAAGCTGTGTGTCGATTCGCGGAGAGACCTTTTTGGCTATGCCGGTTCGGCTGCCTCTTCGGGGACGGGTAACGTGAAAACGAAGACCGCGCCATGTGGCTCGTTATTTTCGACCCACAATCGTCCGCCATGTGAGGTTATGATAGATCTGCATATCGCGAGCCCCATTCCCATGCCGTGCCCCTTCGTCGTATAAAAGGGCTCGAATATTTTCGAGGGGAATTCCACGCCTGGACCCGTGTCGCTGATGGCTGTTTGAACTGCATCGCCTACACGCTTGATCCGAATGCTCAGCGTTCTGATGTCGGAGTTCGGATCGATAGCCTCTATACCGTTCCTCATCAGGTTAATTATCGCCTGTTGGATCTGAATTCGATCGAGCCGGAGAGCTGGAATTGCTCGATCAATTTCAATTTTGAGTATTACGCCACGCCGCAGGAGTTCTTCGCTGAGCAGATCGCGGGCTTCGCCAATAATACGGCTGATATCACTCGGCTCTCGCACATCGGCTGACTGAGCAAACAGAGCTCGAATCCGACCGACAATGGCGGTCGCCGCGTTCCCGCTTCGGATGATGCGTTGCAACGCCTGCTGCGCTCGATCGAGATTGGGTGGGTCCTGCGAAAGCCATTGTTGGCAGGCCTCGGAGCTAGACAGCAAAGCGGCCAGTGGCTGAGCAACCTCATGTGCGATGGAAGCCGACAACTCAGCTAGATTTGCCGCCTGGGTCGCTCTAGCTAGATCGTCATGTGCGAGTCGCAGTTCCTCCTGCGCAAGGACCTGATCGTTAACATCAAGCGACACAGCATACCATTCAACGATCGTTCCGCTCGCGTCTCGTATTGGCTCGGCACGACTGTCCATCCATCGAAAAATGCCGTCCGCGCCGCGGACGCGATAACGTACGGCAATACGATCACCGCGTTCCACGCCCTGGCGAAGAGCCGACATCACCCTCACAGCATCATCGGGATGTACGGCACTCTGCATGGTCGCCAGGGTTGCCTCGGAATGCTCGGCATATTGGTCATCCAGCGCAAAATAATCGAGCGTGGCTTTGCTCAGGAAGGTCGGCTTCGCCGAACCACTTAGGCGCATGATATGCACCGGGACCATATTCACGAGTTGGGAAAGCTCTTGTTCACGGACGCGCAAAGCCGCTTCGGTTTGTTTGTAGACGGTGATGTCAATCGACATACCGTACCAGCCTGTAATTCGACCATCTCGATCCCGCGTTGGCCTCATCGCGACCCGATGCCAGCCGAATTCCCCGGTGGAAACTCTCCTCAGTCGATATTCGTTGTTCCAGTGCTCTCCAGCTCTCAGACTATGTCGGAGAGAGGCCGCTACTCGTTCGTACTCGTCGGGATGGAATATGTGCTTCCAGCCGAGATCTCCGCCGTCGAGAAAATCAACATCGGTAAGCTGTTTGTTCATCTCCTCGAGGGTTTGACCAATCGTCGTCTGGGCGTTGGGTGTCGCGTAGGTAAAGCGACCTGTCGTGTCCATCGCCCATCCCGTTCCAAATATCGTTTCGAGAACAAGCGCGGTTCGTGCGGCTTCGGCCGTCTCGCCGACCGCGTTGGTTATCGACCAAGGCAAATCTTGGGCCGAGATTTTTGCGGGTGTGTCGTCGGCGATGGCGTAACCTGGTTCCGCTCTGAACTCGGTCCAGGTGTAACTGCCGTCGGGTTGAAGTCGCCTGTATCGCACAACCTGTGGGAAACCACTCCAAAAAGCACGAGACGATGCGTGGCTTGCGAGGTCTCTATCGTCGGGGTGAACCAAGCTCAGAAACTCTGCGGTAAGTACAGGCGGATGCCGGCCGCCGATATCCGGCTCGATACCGGTAATAAGGAATGACGACTTCGCGGCGTGGTTTGAGCCCACAACCAGGACGCATCCCAAGGCCACCGCAAGAAATGTCGCCCACGAGACCAAACAAGGGCGCATCTCATCAGAGCCGGCCAAAGCAACCGCGAAGGTACCGGCTAGTGCCAGGACTAGCACCCCGGATATCCTAAACAGGACTTTCCGATCGCAGCGATGCACCACCGCAACGATTGGCAAAAGTAGTCCCATCGGGCTCAAGCTAAACCAGTACAGGATGCCGCCGGCTAGGAAAGACGTGACCAAGATGGCCATGCTTGGGAAGGCAATTTTCTGTGTCATCGCCGTTCCATCCGTCACGATTTCCTCGATTTTGTCCATAACAAGAATTGGCGGTTTGGCTCCGCGGGAAGACCGTCGTTCACGGGCAGGAGACTTCACTAACTACTATCGAAATCCTTCAACGTGACCATTAACAGGCGGTGAAGTGGATGTCCGACGCTGACTTGTCAGGACGGAAGGGCTCGTGCGTCACGGGATATGAACGTGAGGATAAAAACGATCATAACTAAAGCCAGCGACCCCAATATCGGCGCGTCGCGGTTAAGTTGATAGAGTGTCGTGCCGAGGACCGGGCCGACCGCAGAGCCCAATCCGCGCGCTGCCATATTGATCCCGCCAATCTTGCCCTGCGCTCCCCGCCCGCCGAGAAGGCTTATCGCTCCCAGGACCGCCGGTGCCAAAAATCCGACAGCGAAGCCGATAACCGTCATCGATAAGCACATCGTCAATATGTCGCGCGCAAATAGAAGCATTGCCAGGCCAGTGAAAATGCCTGCGCTGCCAGCGCGTAGCATCGCGCGAGGGCTCTTGAAATCCCACACCGCAATCGAAACCTGTGCGATACAAACGGCCAATACACCGACAGTGAGCACAAGGCCGGTTTGGGCTGCCGCGGTGCCGCCGTCCATTCCAAAGCGATCCATAAGTCGGAGAGCAAAAATCGGTGGAACAGTTGTGTAGCAGGTGAACCCCACAAAAGTTATCGCCAGATAGGGCCAGATATCAGCGAGAGGTAGAGTGGTTTCCCTGCGTGGAAGCGCGGGGCGAGGGACTGCATTTGGTAGGTATGCCAGCACCATCAGGCAGGCAGATAGGCCGAACAGCGAGATTGCCGCAAAGCCCAAGGCAACTCCCAGTTGGCCTGTGAGCCATAATAAAACGGAGCCGCTGAGGGTCCCGAAGCTGATGGCGGCGCTCAAGCCGCCCATACCGCGAACACGTTGGGAAGGTTTTGTGAAATCCGCCACGTAGCCCTGTGCAACAGGGATCAGAGCTGCACCGAAGAGCGCTTGGATTAGGCGGGCAGCGCCGAGGACAATCCCCGAGACGGCCGCCGACAACGGCAGGAACTGTCCCGTGACGATAGCCATCACCATCGGTCCCAACGCAACCATCGGGACAGCCAAGAGCATCAGCCTTCTCCGGCTCCATAATTCAGACGCGTAGCCCCATGCGGGCGCGGCCACGACTCCAATAAAAGCCCCAAGGCCAAGAACCAAGCCCACTTCGATGTCCGTCAGTCCGAGTTTCCGCCCCGCAACTCCGAGCCCCCCGGTCATGAATCCGTTCGCGGAAGTGTATATAACGACGCCAGATAGCGCAGCCGCCATCTCTAGTTTGCGTCGAGGCTGAATCGGTAACAGTTTGGAGAATTCGGTTGTGGTCATGACTTCCGGGTCGAAAATTGCGCTACGCGTAAATGCTGTTCTGTCCCCAAAACGTTGGATGTTTGACCAGATCCAGGGTCACTTGAGGCGGCGACAAGTTCCGCTTAGCCATCATAATGGCTTCTATTTTGAACGGACCGATAACGTCTCCCACGAAGTCGAATAACATTCGCCAGGAACGGCAGTTCACCGGGACTGTAGCCGGCGTTACCGAGTCGAACCTGACATTCTTGGCAAAGAACCATCCGAAATCCAATCCATCTTGTTTCCGGATGGTGTTTTCTCGGTCATGAGATATCCGCTCGCGAACGTTCCGGGAAGCTAATACCTGCGGCACCACAGCAACAACGCGTCGATCTGGATAGGCGGGACTTGTGAAGACGTCGGTGAGGCCGGCGCGGTTCACGCCTTTCTGCTTCGCCCTTTTGACGTGCGACGCGATCGCCGCTCGACTCGACGTCTGCCCTAGAGAAGAGAGTTTTCCGATTGATAATAACTGGCCTGATGCCGTTCCACGATGTCATGGCCAGGGCCGATCCTAGTTTGAAACCGGGCAGCGAATGTGGCGGCGATCTGGCAGTACCGGCTCGTCCAACACGGAACTGAAGGCGTGACCATAGCAGAGCTAGAAAGTAAAGGCACCCTCCATCTGGAACGGAGGAGGCGGGGCAGAATGATACGTCGAGATATTTCGAATTGACGGGCATTCCAGACGATTACGAAGCAAAGTGCCAATGACCTGTCCGTCAGTCATTTTGAGGCTATCCGAATCATTGCTATCCAACAGGATCGCGAGACCTCGTCTCAGGATGGAAGCCGCGTACCCGACGCACGAAGGCGTTTGAGAATGGCGTCTCTGATGTTACTCAGAACCTAACCAGCCAAGGTGGATGAGGTGAGGGCTCGGACCTTATTGCGAGATACGGGATCATCAGGTCATCCTACGGCTGGGTGCCGCGACCAACTCTCTTCCGGGATTCGCGTTTACCGCGGACATTTGCCCAAACGTCCGTATTGATGTGTCACCTACACGCCTTTCGACAAACCGCCTGAAACCTCTAGACTTGCTCCAGTAGTAAAGCCGGAAACCGGGGAGGCCAGGAAGCATATTGCCGCGGCAACCTCTTCGGGAAGGCCCATTCGATTTAGAGGAATCTGTCGCTCGGTTGCTAGTGCCCTGAGCCACTCTTCTTTACTTTGCTGCTTATTCTCGCGTTGGGCGAAGCGTCGCTCCCATTGACCGCTGTTGACGGAATCGACCAAAACCGAATTGATCCGCACGGCCGGAGCGAACTCGAAGCTCATCGATTTCACGAGATTCAGAACGCTGGCCCGCGCCGCAGAAGTGCAAACCATGTGCGCCGCGGGTTGCCGGGCGAGCAAAGCATTCACGACGACGATCGAAGCTCTGTCGCTTTCTCGAAGCATGGGCAGAAGGGCGCGCGTGGGGCGCACGATTGAGTAAAGCTTCAAGCGCATTTCCGCCTCCCAGTCTTCGTCGGTTGTCGTTTCAAACGTACTGTAGCGACCCTGACCTGCATTATTGATCAGAACATCGGCACCGCCGAAGCGTGCACGAACTTGGCGTGCTAACGC
Organism: Rhizobium sp. GCM10022189; assembly: GCF_042656325.1. Taxonomy (NCBI): domain Bacteria; kingdom Pseudomonadati; phylum Pseudomonadota; class Alphaproteobacteria; order Hyphomicrobiales; family Rhizobiaceae; genus Rhizobium; species Rhizobium sp. GCM10022189. The sequence goes on along the minus strand of NZ_JBHSOR010000037.1, from coordinate 192,931 downwards.
GATCGTCTGAACCTCGTCCGTAACATCGCACGAGACAGCCAAGAGATTGTCGTCAGTCCTGAGGCCGGAAGCCTCGAGGTCCGAAACCGACCGCTCTAGCTTCTCCCAATCGCGTGAACAGGTAACGACCTTAGCGCCTTCCGCAAGTAGCATACGCACCGTCGCAAGCCCGATACCGGAGGAACCCCCAGTCACGACCACTACCCGATTTCCAAATTGAAGATCCAATATCCCATCCTCCAGGGTGCTACAGCAGTAAGGCAAACGGTGCGCTTTCAAATTCGGAACCGCACTGTGGTTCGGCATTCACGCATGTCGAGGTATGGGAGCCGACTCCGTGAACGATGGGCCTAAGAACCCTCCTCGTGACGGGAGCGTACGTTCGCAACATATCGCCCCGCTTCGCTCCAATAGCGCGCCAGCCTAGTCGACCCTAATGCTTTGCTCCATTGCATAGCACTGGTCCCAAATGAATGTGTCGAACGCGGCAAGCCTGTTCTTCCATTTTGGAGTCATTGTTGCGACACACTGACCAGCGACACGCGCCGTATAGTCACTGACAAAGGCCCATGAATTCGAAGGGTCCACGTCGTTGAGCCTCGTGCCGAAGGCTTGGCTGCGTAAGGCGGCTAAGGCCGCCGCCTTGATATCATCGTCGAACTCGATCTGAAGTTTGACGTCCTCATGTGTGCCGATGCGGCTCACATGACCACCAACCAGCGTTTCAAATGGATGGTTGTCGAGTTCCCTGACTTGCTCAAAATAACCCGGAATATCTTGAGCGACACCAAAGCGGCGGAACGGCATCCAGCCCGGGAAGACTATATCGACAAACATCAGAACCCGCTGAGCCGGTGCGTATATCATGATGTTGCCGGGTTCGTGACCGTTGCCGGGGTAAGACAGTTCGAGGACCTGTGATCCGAGTTCGAGCGTATATCGATCTTCGAATGTCACGTTGGGTATCGGGCGCTGGGGGTCGGCGTCGCGCAGGAGTAGGCGCTTTGTCTCTTTATGAGCGATGATCACGGGCACAGGTCCGAGACTTCCAGCACCGCCTATGTGGTCGGCGTGCGAGTGGCTGTAAATCAGATGCGTAATGGGCTTGTCGGTAACCTCGCCAACGGCCTCCCGTATTTTGCCGGCGTAAGACGGTGGCGCGTCGACTACGACAACGCCATGATCATAGACCATGAACATTGATTGGTAGGCATTGTCAGTGACCATGTAGAGACCCACCCCGAGACTTTCGATCCGATAGCCCTTCTTTCGGTCGATCTCTGGCCCCCGAGCTGAAGGCGGTATTCTCATGAATGCCGATGGCCTAACGCCGATTGGAGCGATTTCAGATGTTTCGGCGCTCTTGTTTGTCTGTTCGACATTGGGACTCTGCGCATGCAGCGGCCAAGAAGTCATGCCTACTGCGACCATCGCAACTGCGGAGAAATGTCTGAATCTATTGGCATCATGGGATTTCATCGGATGACCCTCACTACTTGGTTCCAGAAGAGGCTTACGCCTATTTCTTAGGCGACCATTCGAAATGATTGTCTCGCGAAACAATCCAGCCCACGCCCGGGTAGGGGAAATGCGGTGCGAAAATAAGCTGGTGACGTGACGCAAGCTGAGTGAGGACTTCGCGCCGGCTCGTTCGTCCGACCGCAAGATCAGTATCGTACCCCATCGCCCAGTCTGGTTTTGCAAGGGAGACTATTGAGCTGTGAACGGTGTCCCCCACGTCGAGCAAGGTCTGGTCCTTCGAGCTAATCATGTATCCGACGTGGCCAGGTGTGTGCCCCGGAATCCGGACCGACTTGATGCCCGTAGCCACATCCTCTCCAGGGTTGAACGTCTTCACTTGCGGCGCGATCACTCTGGTGATTTCAGCCATCTCAGGCTGCTGTTGAAGCCATTTCCAGTCAGGTTCCGAGATCTTTATCACGGCATGCTTGAACGCGGATTGGGTGTCCTGGGTGATCAGGCCGCCGATGTGATCACTATGCACATGCGTGATCAATACCGTAGTCACCTCGTCAGGCGAGACACCGGCGAGGCTAAGGCTGCCGGCGAGCGACCCTGGTATCGACGGACCTAACCCCGTATCGATCACGATAGCTTCGCCGCCTCTCCGAGCGAGAAGAGCATCTACGGATAGCTCGATAGCTTCGGTTTTTTGTCCAGCCTTCTTGAGAACTTCTGCGACTGCGTTCGGCCCGACATCAGCGCCAAATACGGAGCCGTCGTTCGGTACGACGTTGACCGAGTCTCTCAGTGCGGTGATCCGAAACTCGCCGAGCGTGAAAGTCTCAGCGCCCGGTGGTGTCGGCGGCTGGGGTCCCATGTCTGCTGCACTCGCTTGCACGGTAGCGAGGCACGTCATCAGAATTGAGATGCGCAGGGATTTCATGTCTTTCTCCTTCCGAACAGACCACTCACGATCCACTACACGGTTCTCAGACACGACCAACTTGCGCCAGTCCAACTTGCGTATAGGTGGTGAAGCGCGGTCAAGAGACGGGCACGATCAAAGCCACCGGCCAGAGGGGGCAACTCTCGAAAACACACTTGCCTTCGTAGATAGAGATAGATTGATGGAGATGATCCAATCATTCCGACCCCAAGCCAGCCGCTAGGAGTGCTGTTGTCGGTCTGGCGTGGTGCGTAGACCGGACAGCGAACGATGCGTCCACTGCTTCGCCCTTTTATTGGCGTGCCCACAGCTCGAAGACGAATTGGCTAAACTTAGTTGCACTAGCGCTCTTCCATTTTTGAACCGAACAGCATTTCGAACGAACGCGCAGCGGATTTCTCTTGCGCGTCAAAAACGCGTAATCGCAAAATTGCACGAACCAACCTTGATATTTTTGAGCCTTTTGACCTTGGCCGATTGCAGGGGCTCTGATCTGTTTACGATCTGCCGGCCCATGAAACGTGAAAATCTGCAGCCTCAGTGAGCCCAGTCGCATACCATCGTTCTATGGACCAAAACCTCGCACTCCGCATTTTTGGGGCCTTCGAGTAACAAGCCGGAGGTCTAAATGCCCAGATTTGCAACGATTGCTTGGATTTTCACGGCTCTCGCACTGAGCGCTTCTTGTATGAGCAATGCCAAGGCGGCAGATTCAGCACCTAACGTGTTAAGTTCGATTGTGGATGGCAAGTCCGATGTCGACGGCGTCAATTACCATTATCTGCTGGCCCGCGGCGGACCGCAGACGGTTGTCCTTCTTCATGGGTGGGGGACCACTTCCTACATGTGGCGCTACGTAATGCCCGAGTTGGCAGGTCGAGGGTACACTGTTTTGGCCCCCGATCTACGTGGGTTGGGAGACACGGCGAAGCCGGCAGCGGGATACGAAAAAGCGCTAATCGCCCAAGATATTCGGACGTTGGTGCGCAATCTCGGCCTTGGTCCCGTGGTAAATCTAGTCGGCCATGACATGGGCGGAATGGTTGTGTACGCATATGCTGCCCAGCATCCCGACGAAGTGAAGACTCTCGCAATTCTTGATGTGCCGCTTCCGGGAATTGCGCCATGGGATGAGTGGGTCCAAGGACCGCGCACCTGGCACTTTAGGTTTCATGCCCTACGCGACGTTCCAGAAATGTTGATTGCCGGCCGCGAGCTCGAATACCTCAAGTGGTTTCACAACACTGAAGGCGTGAATTCGCGCGCGTTCGACAATGAGGCGGACGAGATATACGGCCGTTCCTATTCCCAGCCGGGAGCGTTGCGCGCGGGCTTCGAATACTATCGCGCCTTTCCCGAGGACGTTGTTGCCAACAGGGCGTTTGCGGAGACTAAACTGGAAATGCCTGTTCTTGCGATGAGCGGTGTCGGAGGCTTAGGTACCGTTTACGGCCAGCATATTCGGCATGTTGCTGTCAACGTTCGTACAGTTGTTGTCGAAGGCGCGGGCCACTGGATTCCTGAGGAGCAGCCCATCGCCGTTACTGCAGCACTGTTAGATTTTATACCGCCGGCCAAATAACATCATGAACTGTCTTACGGCTATCAGCACGCTGATAGCCGTAAGACATCGTCAAGCGTTGGTGTTTCAGCAGGCCACTACTCACCCGATCCTTGGTCTCGTCGAGACCGGAGCTGATGCCGCGCAGCGTCTGCAGCGCGGTCATGACATTTGTGTTGGTGTTTATGCTACTCATAGAGCCGCTCCCGGCACGTGCTCCTCATGACCGACACTGTTCAATCATTACGAGCGGAAAATCGGCCGGAGACGCTTAACACAGAACCAGAAATCGAGGGGGAAATCCCCCTTTGTCGAAAAAATTAGCCTCGGCGCGGATGAGCGCCGCAACCACCATTAAAGAATTTCATTGCCCACAGGAGCGCCCGAGTCCCATCCGGCGGCATGCTTGCTCAGCGCGATCATCTCATCCGACCCTTCAAGTAGCTCGGCAAGGGTGTATCTCTTCTTTGGCTTCAGCGGCGTTGCGACCAGAGTACCATTGTCCACGGCTACTGTGAGTTCAGCCCCAATTTCCACGCCGAGCATCTTTAAAAACGCAGGGGGAATGCTGAATACTGCGGCACCGCCTTGGCGGCGAATCCTGACTGTTTTGGGCATATCACCCCTCCTTGTTTTGCTACATATATAGCACTTTCTATGAGCCCGCGAGGTCTCGGGTTGAGCCTTCTAGAGTGCCGTCCTGTAACGATTTCTAATCGACAAAGATATCGTTATTGGCCGTCGCGAAAGGGCGGTAGTGCTCGAACCTTGTGGCGAAGATATCGTTCTCCGGAGCTACGGTTCGGTGACGAGATTCGGCCAGAGGAAAGCTATTTTGAAGACATCGACGAGGAGGCAGACTCGGACCTGGTTCCGCTCGTGCAACAGCGGAGGCGATTCGTTCCGAATCGACAGGCGAGGCACCATCAAATGGCAAGCGGAAAGCAGCCATCTCGATGGTCGCTATCCAGGCGGTGTCGAGGCACGGGCTAGCGCGACGATGTACTGTGGCGGGAGGCACGCGCGTCTACGTTGCCGTACCACCACCAGCCCATCTCCTGAACCGTCGTGGGAAAATATCCCGCCACCTCTAAGCCCGCATCCCTTGCGGCGGCGACGAAAGCTTTTCTGGCCTTCGTGGTATCTGTCTCAAGCTGAATGACTCTGACGCAGGTGGTGAGCGCATGGTGCCATGTCGTGTCGTTTGCCCGCTTGGGCCAGCGCTCAGACATCAATATCCCCATCAGGCCAGAGACAGACGTAGCGGTGCTGAAATGATCTGCATCGGGAAGACCGACTGCGACTTCCCTGATAGGTGCGAATGCAATGTCGTTCATTGAATTCCTCCTTATCCAGCCTTACGCGATTTCAGGTCCTTCTCGACCGACTTTCTCAAGGCGTCCATGATGTTGACGACGTTGGAGGCGGGGGCGGCCTCGGGCTTGTTGCTCTTGCCGGCTTTCCTCAGCCTCAGCGTCTTCTTCTTCTCCTCGATGAGCGCCAGCAGCGCCTCCTGGATCGGATCGGTAACCATGGCCGGCGACCAATGTTTCGTGCGCTGCTTGATCAGCTTCTCGACCAGGGGAAGGGCATCTTTCTCGCAATCGGGATCGATCCCTTCGAAGTAGGCACCTTCCGGGCGGACTTCGTCGCCGAAACGAAGGGTCCAGAGCACGATGCCTTCATCGCGGGGTTCGAGGATGACGGCGCGTTCACGCCGGCCGACCACGAGTTTGGATACGCCAACGACCTTCGAGGCTTTCATGGCGTCGCGGATCACGGAAAAGGCCTCCAGACCGACAGGGTCGTCGGGTGTCAGGTAGTGAGGCTTTTCCAGATAGGTCCAGCCAATGGAACCGGCGGGAACGAATTTCTGGATGTCGATCGTTCGGACGGTGTCGAGCGCCACCGAGTCCAGGTCTTCGTCCGTCAGGATCACATAGTCGTTCTCGCCGCGCGCGTAACCCTTGGCCTCGTTCTCGTCTTTCACAGGCTTTCCGGTGATAGAGTCGACATATTGCGAGACGACGCGGTTGCCGGTGGCGCGATTGAGCGTGTGAAAGCGCACCTTCTCCGATTCGGACGTTGCCGGAGACATTGCGACCGGGCAGGTGACCAGCGACAGCTTGAGGTAACCTTTCCAGTAGGGACGGGGTGCCATTGCTCGTGCTCCTATCCGGCCTTACGCTGCGGCGCGGCTGGTGTGGCGGTTTTAGCCGCCCGGCGCGCGGCACGTTGCCTGCCAGTGCCCTTGTTGGCGTTGGCGGCGGTGCGTTTGGGCTGTTCTGTGGTCTTATCGGCAAGGCCGGCACTTTCTCGAAGTGCGGCCAAAAGGTCGTTTGGCTTGGAGACCTGCACCTTCTTCGGTTTGGGAAGGGACCTGCCTTCGAGTTTGGCGCGGACCAGTTCGGCGACAGCCCGCTCATAGCGGTCGTCGAAAGTAGCCGGGTCGAACTCGCCGATCTTCGTCGAAATGATATGCGTGGCAAGATCGAGCATCTCGCCCTCGATCTTCAGCTTTGGTATCTCTTCGAACGCCGTCTTCGACGAGCGGACCTCATAATCGTATTGGAGAGTGTTTGCGATCATTCCGGCGCCATGCGGACGGATGAGAACCGTGCGCATGCGGCGGAAGAGGACCGTCTTTGCGATCGCTGCAACCTTCGCTCTCTTCATTCCATCCCGCAGCAGTGTAAACGCATCCGATCCCACCCGGTCGCTCGGCGTCAGGTAGTAAGGCTTGTCGAAATAGACGTCGTCGATCTCGGAGCAGGGGACGAAGGCTTCGATCTCCAGGGTCTTGTTGCTCTCGGGGATGGTCGCGGCAATCTCCTCCGGATCGATCATGATGTAGCGACCATCGTCGATCTCGAAACCCTTCGTCTGTTCCTCTTTCGGCACCGGCTCCTCGGTCTCGCTGTCGACGAAAACACGATTCACCCGGTTGCCCGTCGCCTTGTTGATGGTGTTGAAGGTGATGCGTTCAGCGGTAGAGGCAGCCGTGTAGAGGGCTACCCCGCAGCTCACCTCTCCAACTTTCAGAAAGCCCTTCCACTGGGCACGGCGTCCTGACGCCACGACGCGACACTCCGAATCGATGATCAACGACTCAAAGACGTGCGAAGGTGATTCGTTCCGACTCGAAACGAATCATTTTTCAATGGCTTACGACTTGATGTTGAGGTTTTGATTCAGGACGCCTTGGCCGAGCAAATTGCCAACGCTATCGTCGTAATTTAGGCAGGGTCACCTGTCGTCAAACATATGCCAGCTTCGATCAAATCCGGAAACCGGGTCTCGCACCGGTCGATGCCGTCCGAGGAAACCATCCTCGGACATCCCATTGCCACACGCCTCCGGAGCTGTTGAAAGCTCAAGCTCGCCCCGTAGCGTTTGACGAGGACCTGACGATCGAATTCCTCCCTCCGGCCGCAGGCGCGGCATTCCACCGTTAAAATGGGCTGACGAAATTCCCGGAGCGTCACGCTCGGTCCGTAGGTATTATTTCCCATCTATTGCTTTCTCCGGGGATGTGAGCTTCTTTTGCTCAATCAACTGAAAATGCTCGCTTATCGACAATTTGCGTCCTGTGGATGGTGTGTGGATTAGGAAAATACACCCGAATATTCGCGTTGACTTACATGCCGATTGGGAACAAATAAAGAACAAAATCGCTTTTGGCGAGACATGAACTGAATGCGATGACGACCGGCCATGGCCCAAATGAGCGCCAACACCATCATTTCCGAGCTGAGGGAGCGCATCGCGCACCTTGAGGGCGGCATTGGTCGGAAGGCGGCTATCTTGCCGTTCGGCGTTCCGGAAATCGACCAGGCCCTTCCTGGCGGCGGACTGGTCTGCGGCGCTCTGCACGAGTTCGCAGGTGGCGGGGCTGGCACGGTGGATGGCGCGGCAGCCGCTTTGATGGTGGCCGGAATAGCGGCGCGAATGAAGGGCAAGGTGCTTTGGTGCCTGACGAGGCCCGACCTGTTTTTCCCGGCGGTCTCGCAGGCGGGACTTCATCCGGATCGCGTCATCTTCTGCGAAAGCGATCGCGAGGAGGACGTGCTGGCGTCGATGGAAGAGGGCTTAGCGTTCGGTGGTCTCGCAGCTGTGGTCGGGGAACTGGTCCGATTGCCGATGACCGCGTCGCGCCGCCTGCACCTTGCGGCCGAGAAGACCGGAACGATGGCCATCGCCCTTAGGAGGTGGCGAAGACAGTCCGAGGCCTCTGACTACGGTCAACCGACCGCATCGACCACGAGATGGCGGATCAGCGTGCTGCCCTCCGAGCCGTTACCCGTCGCCGGAGTGGGCCGCGCCAGATGGGTGGCCGAATTGATGCGCGTGAAAGCAGGCGAGTGTGCCGAGTTCGAAATAGGAGCCTGTGATGCCAAGGGTCGTATCTATCTACTTCCCGTTTCTGCCGACAGACCGGATCAGACGGCATGGCAAGGACGCCGTTCCGGCTGACCAGCCTCTGGTGGTGATCGCCAAAAGCGGATCGAAGCGCTGGATATCGGCTGCCGATAGCAATGCCCGAAAGCTTGGCCTCCAAGTCGGCATGCCGGCGAGCAAGGCGCAGGCCATGGTCTCCAATCTCGTGGTCGTCGATGCCGACCCCACCGCGGACGCTGCTGCGCTCGAACGCCTGGCGCTGTGGGCGCTGCGACAATACAGCCCGGCCGTCGCAGTGGACGGTACCGACGGTATCGTCATGGACACGGAAGGAGCCGACCATCTGCAGGGCGGCGAGGAACGTCTAATTTCTGGTCTCGTGAACATGCTCCGCGCGCGCGGTCTGACCGCAAGGGCTGCCGTCGCCGACACATGGGGTGCCGCCCATGCGATCGCCCGCCTGACATCGGCTGAGACGACAGTCGTTCCGATAGAAGGTATTGCGAAGGCGGTGGTCGGATTGTCGATCCACTGTCTGCGCTTGGAACCGGACCTTGTCCATGGCTTGAGGGCAATGGGCATCGAAACGGTCGGCGAACTCGCAGCCCTGCCGCGGGCTCCGCTGACACTGCGGTTCGGCCCGGAACCTGGGCGGCGGCTTGACCAGCTGTTCGGCCGCGTTGCAGAACCGATCGAGCCGCTGCGCACGCCCGAACTGGTCGAAGTGTCGCGCAATTTCCAGGAACCGATTGGAGCTGCGGAGACCATTGCCAAATACGTCCGCCGCCTAGTGAACCAGCTGACGGCGAAACTGGAACAGCGTGGTCTTGGCGTCAGGCGATCCGACCTTGTCATCCATCGCGTCGACAATACGCGCCAGAGCCTGCGCGCCGGCCTTGCAAAGCCTGTTCGCGATCCCGCCCGCCTTTCCAAGTTGTTGTGCGACCGCATAGAGAAGATCGACCCGGGCTACGGTATCGAGCGGATGGTCCTCGTCGCGATCATGGCAGAACCCCTCGAGGAGAAGCAGATCGCCTCGTCTCTGATCGAAGATCAGGTGGTCGACGTCACGCCGTTGGTCGATATCCTCGGCAATCGTGGCCAGCGTCTCTATCGGGTTACGCCCGTTGCTTCAGATGTCCCCGAGCGCTCGGTGGCGCGTATCGGACCGACTATCGAGGAGACCGGAGCCACATGGGCCGCCAAATGGTCGAGGCCATCACGTCTCCTGCCATATCCGGAAGAAATCGAGGTTATAGCAGTCCTGCCGGATCAGCCGCCGGCGGTATTCACGTGGAGGGGAAAGCGTCGCCGCGTGAAGCGGGCCGACGGCCCCGAGCGCATATTCGGCGAATGGTGGACTACGCCGTTGGAGATGCGGGCCATCCGCGATTATTTCGTCGTGGAAGACGACACCGGCGAGCGATACTGGGTTTTCCGCGCCGGTGACGGCGTCGATGTCGCAACGGGCTCACACAAGTGGTTTCTCCACGGAGTGTTCGGATGAGATATGCCGAACTTCAGGTGACGACGCATTTCAGCTTTCTTAGGGGAGCGAGTTCGGCCGAGGAGTTGTTTGCGACAGCTGCTATGTATGGCATCGACGCTTTAGGCATCGTCGACCGCAACAGTCTCGCGGGTATCGTGCGTGCATGGGAAGCTGCCAAAACCACCGGCGTTCGGCTCGTCGTCGGAAGCCGTCTCGACCTCACGGATGGAATGTCGCTTCTCGTCTACCCGACGGACCGTCCTGCTTATTCGCGGCTGACCCGGTTGCTCTCGCTCGGCAAAAGCCGCGGCGGCAAGGGCAAGTGCGTCCTCGATATCACCGACGTCGAAGTCTATAATGAGGGGCTGCTGGCTATCCTGGTGCCCGATGAGGCAGACGACATTTATGCGGGTCAGCTTCGCAAACTTGCGGCAATCTTTGGCGATCGTGCCTACGTCTCCCTTTGCCTTCGCCGCCGCCCGAACGATCGCCTGAGATTGCACAATCTATCGAAGATCGCAGCGCGTCATAAGCTGAAGACGGTCGTCACCAACGACGTCCTGTTTCATGAGCCGGGGCGGCGGCAGCTGCAGGATGTCGTCACCTGCATCCGAAACCGCACGACCATCGACGATGTCGGGTTCGACCGCGAGCGGCATGCCGACAGGTTCATCAAACCGCCGGAGGAAATGCATCGGCTATTTGCCGATTATCCCGAAGCTCTGGCGCGCACGCGCGAGATCGTCGATCGCTGCCGTTTCGATCTTTCCGAACTCGAGTATCAGTATCCCGAGGAAGCAATAGTGCCGGGCCTCGATGCGCAACAGTCGCTGGTGAAATTGTCTTGGGAGGGAGCTGCCGAGCGCTATCCCGAAGGCGTTCCGGAAAAGGTCAGGAAGGCGATGCTTCACGAGCTGGACCTGATCCGCGAGATGAAATACGCACCGTATTTTCTGACCGTCTTTAATATCGTCAGATATGCGCGCTCGCAGGGAATTCTGTGCCAGGGGCGGGGATCGGCCGCCAATTCGGCGGTCTGCTATTGTCTGGGTATCACGTCGATCGATCCGGAGACGTCGGACCTGCTGTTCGAACGCTTCGTCTCGCGCGAACGCGACGAGCCGCCCGATATCGACGTCGATTTCGAACACAACAGGCGCGAGGAAGTGATCCAGTGGATTTACGAAACCTATGGCCGCTCGCGGGCCGCACTCGTCTGCACGGTGGCCCGCTATCGCACCAAAGGGGCTCTGAAGGACGTGGGCAAGGCGCTGGGTCTGCCGCAAGACCTTGTCGAACAGTTGTCGTCCGGGGTCTGGGGCTGGTCGGAAGGCGTGGGCGAGCAGCAGCTGAAGGAGAACAATCTCAACACGGCTGATTATCGCCTGCGCCTGGCACTTGAGCTGTCGTCGCAATTGATGGGCGCGCCGAGGCATCTGAGCCAGCATCCGGGCGGATTCGTGCTGACACAGAACAGGCTCAATGACCTTGTCCCGATCGAGCCGGCCGCAATGGAAGATCGTCAGGTGGTCGAGTGGGACAAAGACGACCTTGAAGCCCTGAAATTCATGAAGATGGATGTCCTCGGTCTGGGCATGCTGAGTTGCATGTCCAGGGCATTCGAGTTGCTTGCCGAACACAAGGGGCTTGCCATGGGACTTGCAGATGTCCCGCAGGAGGAATCGAAGACCTACGCGATGATCCGCAAGGCCGATACGCTCGGGACATTCCAGGTGGAATCCCGCGCCCAGATGGCGATGTTGCCACGTCTGAAGCCAGAGACGTTTTACGACCTGGTGATCCAGGTGGCGATCGTCCGCCCCGGTCCTATCCAGGGCGATATGGTTCATCCCTACCTTCGCCGGCGCGAGGGCAAGGAAAAGGTGGTCTATCCGACCCCCGAACTCGAGGCGGTGCTGAAGAAGACCCTCGGGGTGCCGTTGTTCCAGGAAAGTGCCATGAAGGTCGCCATGGTCTGCGCGGGCTTCACCGCGGGCGAGGCCGACCAGCTGCGGAAATCGATGGCGACCTTCAAATTTACGGGCGGAGTCTCGAGGTTCAAGGACAAGCTGATCAAGGGGATGATCAACAACGGCTATACGCCGGAATTCGCCGAGCAGACGTTCGGACAGCTCGAAGGCTTCGGCTCTTATGGCTTTCCGGAAAGCCATGCCGCCAGCTTTGCCCTCATCGCCTATGCCAGCTGCTGGGTGAAATGCCATCATCCGGATGCCTTCTGCACCGCGCTGCTCAACAGCCAGCCGATGGGTTTTTACGCGCCCGCCCAGATCGTTCAGGATGCCAGAAAACATGGCGTGGAAATCCGACCCGTCTGCGTCAACCGATCCCGCTGGGACTGCACGATGGAGCCGATCGAAGGGTCCGACCGCTTCGCCGTTCGATTGGGGATGCGGATGGTCAAAGGGCTGGCGATGAATGATGCCGCCAAGATCGTCATCGCCCGCGCCGACCAGCCCTACGCCTCCGTCGACGACATGTGGCGACGCTCCGGGGTCCCGGTCGCGGCTCTCGAAAAGCTCGCCGAAGCCGATGCTTTCCTGCCGCTTCTGGAACTCGAGCGACGTCAGGCGCAATGGGAGATCAAGGCGTTGCGCGACGAACCGCTCGCGCTATGGACAGCGGCGGCCGAGCGCGAGGCCAGGACGATCCCCGAGATGCAAGAACCCGAGGTGACGCTGAAATCGATGACGCAGGGCAGGGAGGTCGTCGAGGATTATTCGCATACGGGGCTGACGCTCAGGCAGCATCCAGTCAGCTTCCTGCGCCGTGAACTCGCGAAGAAGAGCGTTGTCACCTGTGCCGAGGCGATGAGTCAAAGGGATGGTCGATGGCTGATGGCGGCCGGCCTCGTTCTCGTCAGGCAGCGGCCCGGGTCGGCCAAGGGCGTCATGTTTCTGACGCTCGAAGACGAGACCGGGATCGTCAATGCCGTCGTTTGGCCTTCGTTGTTCGAGCGTCAGCGGCGGATATTGATGGGTGCGAGCATGATGGCGATCAACGGTAAAATCCAGCGGGAAGGCGAGGTTGTTCATCTCGTGGCCCAGAGGCTGTTCGACCTGTCGTCAAACCTCGCAAATATCGGGGCGAGAGACGGAGAGTTTCCGTTGCCTCATGGGCGTGGCGACCAGGTCAAGCATGGCGGCGGGCCTGACCCGAGGGACAGTTCGAAGCCTGTGGTGCAGGTAAGGGACATCTACATTCCCGATCTGCATATCGATACGCTGAAGGTGAAGTCGAGAAACTTTCACTAAGCCGGAAAATGCACGAGCGATCATGCGAACGACAGCGCCGTAGATCACGGCAGCGGGCCGAAACTTTTGCGGTATGGTAAAGACCCTTTGCAACAAACCCAATTGTGGATACGACTCAAGTGCCTAAACATAACTTCATTTACTTTGGTAGCGCAGGTTGCGATGGAAGAAGGCGAGAAGCGGAATGCCGAGAGGAAGACGTCTCTGATGGACGTTCTTCATTCTATTGATAAGCGGCTGGAGTTAGTCGCGAAAATGATTGGATATTTAAGCATATTTGTCATTACGCCAAGCATCTTCATACTGGCTAAGCTCGGGTTTGACATAAATTCGTATTTTAATGGTCCTGAACTGAGCACGTCTCAAAAAGAGATCATTCTCTCATTGAAGAATCAAGGCTACGATACGAGCGCCGATGGTGCTCTAATAGCCCTCAAAGAGCGGTCCCCCCTGTTGATAGAATACCTAAAGGCGGGGCTGCTACCGAAGGCCGATCTCGCTTCCTATGAAATAAAAAAAATAGCTCTTGGGGCTCAGACGTTGCCTGGAGATATTGATCAACTGCGCGGTTGGTTTCGGAGAGATAGCCAAGTCACGAATGAAATTCGACCGATTTTAGATGATGCGAACAAGTTTATAGAGCGTTTGTCCGTTGAGAATGCGAAGTTCACTAGCATCAATGACGTATGCAGTTCGTTCGGCCGTTTCCTAGTAGACGGTAAGTTCTCGTATGTCATTAAAGGCACGGCCGATTGCAAAGCGACTTTTTTCGAAGGCACGGCTGGAGCCTATCTCAGCGACATGGTCAAAATGGCGAGGTACTGGAATGAATTGGTCGGGATTCCGCAACCGCCATTGGTTTCCAAGAAAAACATCGTCGACGTGGCGACTATGCTCGAGAACCCCAGCATCAGAAGTAGCAGGGAAGCTACGCCGATGACACCGAGCCAATTCGGTGAGGCCAAGGATGGTCAGTTGTTTCACTTCACGGTGGAATCGTTCGTGGCTTGGATAAGGGAACCAACCGATACACATCACCCTTGGCATCTAGGCGTCTGGGACCAAACGAATAATCTAAAGGAAAAGCAGGCATTTAAGATAAATTTACATCGCGACGTCAGCGATGCTTGGCTATACGGATTTTGCCAAATAAATCAGGTCTGCGAACTTGATTTCCTCGCTACATTTTTCGAAAACAAAATATACTTGGTGGACTTTTTGAGAGCAAAGAAAAGTTCCGACCACATCTTGAAGTACCATATCGATTACGATGCATACGAATGGAAGAACTCTATGTGAGAGTCGGGATACGACGATCACCATGCTGAATTTGGGCACGAAACTGATTTAGTCTTTGTTCTCTTTTTGTTCATGTGCTATGGCGTTTCCGGATAAAACGGTGATGATCATGTCACGGCTTTACGCGATCACCCTAACGATTGATGAGATCGTTGCACATTTCGACATAGATGTCCCGCCGGACCCAAGCGTGCCAGAAGAGACCATCGAGGGCGCGCCTGGGCTGGTCGTCGTCGAGAAAGATGGCCTGCGCCTACTGAAGTCGCTCACCTGGGGATTTCCGCGCCAGACATCAGAGATGCGGCACAACGGGGAGCCGCCCGGCCGCATCGGTCTCGTCGCCGACCTGACCAATCCGCTCTGGGACAAGACCGTGGTCGACCCGCGTTATCGCTGTCTGATCCCCCTGACGCACTTTGCAAACCCAGATGGTCCCAAGGGTGAGAAGACCCGGGCGTGGTTTTCTATGCTGCGACAGCCGTTGATGGCCTGGGCGGGATTTTGCCGCAACACTCTAGAATTTGGCCCGGTGTTCGCAGGTATGACAATGACTGCCAACGAGAAAGTGCGGCCATATAACGATCGAATGCCAGCCCTCCTGAGGCCAAACGAATATGGACGATGGCTCCATGGCACGATCGAGGATGTGATTGCGTTCCAGTTTCGCGATCCGCCACCCTCCGAGGATTTCGAAATCCTGCATACCCGTGATCGCTGGCGTAGTGGCATTCCCCCCTCGAAGGCTTGGGCAACTCGAAGCAATATGCTTATTTAGCTCGCCCGCAGATCATCCGCCGAAAGGTTTGTTGAATGTGCAATCTCTATACCGTTCGCAAGTCAGCCGCCGAGGTGGCAGCGTATTTCCATGTACCGAACCCGATCCAGTCGAACGCCGGACCGGAGGTTTATCCTGGAACGCCGGGCACGGTGATCGTCGAAAATGATGGCGTGCGAGAGATGCGCTCAATGACGTGGGGCTTTCCGCTGCGGCTCAAGGACATGAAGCCCGACGCCAAACCAAAGCCAGTCAACAACATCGCCGATCTGACGAAGCCAATGTGGATCGGCCTTGCCCGCAAGCCACAGTGGCGCTGTCTGATCCCGGTGACGGGTTTCGCCGAAGCGGAAGGAGAGAGGGGGCGGATGACCAGGACTTGGTTCAGCGTCAACGGCGATCCTATCTTCGCCTGGGGTGGGCTGTGGCGCGTGAGCGACGAATGGGGACCGGTATATTCAGGCGCGATGACGGATGCGAATGACGCCGTCGCTCCGGTGCACAACCGGATGCCTGTGCTTCTCCATGCTGACGAGCACGAGCAATGGATGCATGGAAGCCTCGATGATCTTGTTGCTTTCCAGAAGCGCAAATTTCCCGCCGAACTGATGCACATGGAGAGGACCAGCGACCTATGGGTGGCCAAGAAACAGAGCACTGAAGCTCCCTTGCTTCTCTGACGGGAGGCACGGGCATCGTTCTCCATGAGTAGTATCACATCATTTGTCTCAGAACTGGTCCGTGCCGCAAACGAAGTTGAGCGGCTGAATGCGTTTACGATCTTGCGGCTGCTCGAACGAGCGATCGTGACGATTCGGGACCTTCGCGAGAGCGCTGGAATCCCAAGCGAGGGAACGGAGCACGATAGGCTGAATGACCTTCGTCACGCCGCAAACGCCGGTTCCGAACTGGGCGCGTCCGACCACGCTTCCGCACTTCTGAATGCGGCAGATATGATCAGGACGTTGTACATCGTCCTCGAAAGTGGTGTCGATATTCAACTGCGGCCAGCCGACGGTAGGATGGACAGGTAGGTCTGACGTCCGGGGCACTGGCCGGTGTGCGGTGCCGCCGCATTTGCGCAATTATGGCGCTCCTGTCACCTACAAGCCTCGGATAAAAGAATGCCCCATGCCTAACACTTTGCTGGCGACATACTTTTCAGAATAAATGCCACTGCATCCGTCAAGAAAGGAAAATCAGTTTCTTCGTTTGGTGCCCAAGACCCAAACACAACCCATCTCTCATCACCCATCGGATAGAGGATTGCCATCTGATCAAACATCTCAATTTCCGAATTGTGCGGAGAACCAAATACACAAATGCTCTCTTGAGACGACCAGGAACGTTCTTTGACGATGAAACCTTTTCCTGCCAGTAGTTGAATAGCGTCGGCGCGGGTCATGTGATCCTCTGAATTCTGATACCATTGATAACGTGACGCGCTTTCGGCTCACAAGTCACGGACCGTGCTCTTCTGATATTTGACCTGTGAGATTGACCGATGTCGACGCGGTGCTCACACACAACCCGATAGCAATTTGGTGGCGCTTGCTACCTGACTCCGCACTTGCGCATACCGTCGATCTATTGACCGATTTTCAATGTCAGATCATTTTTGTGAGATGGACGAGATATCGCCTCCGGACGTCCCCCGAGATGACCCTGACCGCTTCATCCGTTGTCAGGACGCGCTTCATATAGCCTTAGCAAGCTTGGTTGACCGCGCCGTGACGGCCGGCTGGCGACCTGATGAAGTCCTCACCGCGCTCATTGAAGTGGCTGATAATCACGCTCTCATCCTTGCGGCTAACGCCGACCTCGAAGCTGCGCTTTTGATCCTCAACAGAAAGCGCCCTTGACTCCTTCGATAAAAAGAACAAAATAGGAACATCCGTACGGCAACCCGATATCCCTACCCATTCAAGGAGGATTCCGCATGCCTACGATCCTATATACAAACCAGCCGGACGTCTCATCGCAGGATGTTATGAAGGTGGCAGTCTTCGCCGAATATGTCGGCAATCACTGCTACGACGTATTTGATGACGATGGGTCGAGGTCCCGGTCGGAGACGCTGTCACTTCGAGCGCAAGAAGTGTCCGACGCGCTCGATTTCGGCGACGAGCCACACTTTTCTCGGGATGCGATTCAGAAAATCATCGATCTTCGAAGTGTCGTCGCGGATATGTGCTTCGACAGGTTCGGCAAGCGGGGGTACATGGGTAAGTCCATCGACTTGATCCACATGGGCCAGGACGTGGCAGACGTCCTCGACAAACTCATCGTAGTCCAACTGTCTCCTGAGGAGGCGGAAGAGGCCGAGGCCGATTGGGGCCATGAATTTCAGTTCCGTCCGACCGTGGATGGTACCAATTCGGGCTCAATTCGTACCGAAAACATGGGTTTTCGAGCGGGAGGTTGAGCGTCTGCTTGGCCACACCCGCCATAGCTCAGTACGCACAGCGGCCATCCGCGATGGCAACTACGCGCCGGGTGTGGATATAAACGTGGAACGGCACGCGGCGTGTGAGAGCCCAGCTATTTCCTTTTTCCAAATGGCAGCTTGGTCTTCGGTCCTGTGTTTTGTGACTTCTGATCACTATCGTCAGACAAAGTCGGCGAGGACGGGCGTCGAAATAACCATACTAATCGTCCAACAACGCTGCCAATCACGACAGCAAATAGAAAGGGCGGCAAGACGTAACTCGCAGCAACGAGCACGCCGTATATCATCATGACGCCCAACGCGCCGACTATCGCGGCGAACTCGATCCAGCCGTTGTGCACCGAAGAGACGTCAGTTCTCGGCCAAAACGCGTCGATAGAGCACTTATTGGCCCAGAAGCAGTTGAGCAGCAGCCTCACTGCGAAAAAGGCCATTGCCAAAATAGCGGGAGCGATGACTCCGTCATTCCCACGGTTCCCACGTGACCTACCTCGATATGCGATAAACGCGGAAATCCAAAATGCGGCGAAGGAGAAAGCCAACAAGGGCCTTGCGAGAAATGGCGGCATCAGAAAATCAGAATACATTGGCTTGCTGCGTCGTGGCCAGCTATCGGCCAAATGGGTTTTTCAACGTTGTTGTTGTTCGGCGGTTAGGACCTGTTGCCCGTGTTCCAATCCCTGCTGGACGACAGCTAAAGCAGCGATACCTGCTTCATTGGCGGCACGTAGAAGGATTTGCCGGAACTCCTCGGGCAAGATTTTCCCGGTAATTGCGTCGACACATGCTTTAACGGCAGCCACATACTCTTCACCGTCATCGGATGGCCAGTCCTTCATCAAGAGATGTGCCGCATCACCCAGCGTCCGCACGACTCTGCGTGTTGCTGTATCGCGCAGAACAATCCCGACCGGCGTGAATGCCGATGATGTATTCCAGCACATTTCCTCAACCCCAACGTACCTATGCCGCGATCCCCACATGCAACATACGCGCGTATTCGATAATTTTGAATTGAAATTATTCACAGGACAGCGGCCTCACCGACACTGTCGAGTAGAAAAGAAAGGGCGCTCTACGACTGCATGTCGGAGCGCCCTGAGCTGCGTGAGCCTTTGTTGCACAGGACAACGCAGCAATACCGAGATGATAGGATTCGCAACAGATTGCAACCTTAGGCGTTCGATCTGATGTTTTTGCGACTATGAATACTCCACCTCCGTTCGATGAATACGGTGTGGCAGAATCGGTTATGCTGACACATCATTGAAATCGACCGCGTCTGAGGGAGGAAGTTGGCATGAACGAACAGTTCCTGCGATTGCAAGACATTGTTCTCGATAGCCCGTTGCTGCCCGTCCTGCGGGATAATTGGGATACGGTTGCTCTGCCGGATTCCTGGCTCGTGGCTGGGGCGATTGCTCAAACGGTATGGAACCACGAGGCGGGGCTCCCTCTGGCTCATGGCATCAATGACATCGATATCGTTTATTTCGATGCCAACGATCTCTCCGAGGACGCCGAGGCCGAACACGCAGCTCGAATACGTAGCGCCTTTTCCGAACTGGGTATCTGGATCGATGTGAAAAACGAGGCAAGGGTTCACCTCTGGTATGAGACGAAATTCGGCTATCCGATCAAACCATACCTGTCGACCGTCGATGCTATAGCGACATTTCCGACGACGGCCACGGCGGTTGGCCTTCGTCCCGAGAATGGCAGCCTGGAGTTCTGCGCTCCCTTCGGCCTTTCCGATCTCCTTGATGGTATCGTCCGTCCGAACAAGAGCCAGATCAGGCAGGAGATATACGAGCAGAAGGTCAACCGATGGATCAGAATATGGCCAAACCTCCGTGTAGTGCCTTGGGTTGAGGAGGAAGAATGAGGAGGGCCTTTGGTCGCCGATCTGTACTTTTCAAAAGGGCATCTGCCGTGATCCGAACTAAGGTCGATACGCTGTGGTTTAAGCGATGCTCGGCATATCACCTCCAGCTTTTTCCCGCCTCTGAGACGGTGTCAAAGGTCTGCGCGTTGCAGGACATCATCGAGTGTGAGTGCGATGGTCCGCTGTTGCGGGTGCCCCCACAGAGCTTGCACATGACGGTCGTGACATTGCTCAATGCAGCAAGCCAACTCAGCAAATCGAATGACGAGGTCTGGAGTTTGAAGGGCAAGGGGTGGCAGGAAACCATAGAGAGGTCGCTCAGCGCGACCTTTCCTTTCGACCTCTGTTTCCGAGAGGTGGCCTCATCAGAAGCCGCTATTTTCCTGAAGGCACAGGAGCCGCCTGAGCTGCGGCGGCTTCGTTCAACTATCTCTGATGCCATTTCGTTCGAAGATTGGAGGCCGAAACCACCGCGTATAGCTCACATAACGCTGTTCAGGTTCTCGGCGGAAGAATGGCTGTCTATGCCAAACATCGACGCCGAATTGTTGCCCATCGAATTCAAAGTGGAAGGCCTCCAATTGGTGAAAGAACGAAGGTACCCAAGCGTGGAGGTCGACATTCTCGACGAAGTGCCGTTTCGGGGCGCAGGCAATGGAAGCGCTGACAGCGGTAATTGCCATCTCGCCGATCTGACGTAGTCTCCCTTGGGAGAGCCTGAGGAGAAGCGCATGAAAACAGCTGTTATCTTCGACTGCGAGTTCCTTTGCATCAAAGGCTCTCAGAGCCGTTTCTGGTGTGCAGCTATCGATCCCGACCCTGTAATTGCTCAAATCGGAGCAGTCAAAATTGGCCTCCAGAACGAATTCCCAATCCTTGAGACTTTCAAAGCTTACGTGACGCCGTATGACAGGCATGGCGCTCGATATGCAATCGACCCCTACTTCACCGACCTGACGGGCATCACCGAGGAACATATCACCCGAGACGGCAGACCTTTGCAGACAGCGTTGGACGAACTTGACCGCTTTTCTGATGGTGCAACCTTCTGGTCTTGGGGGAAAGACGAACTGACAAGCCGCCGATACCCGCGCCCCGGTTCGATAACGCCGTGAAGCTTCTGCTTGCTGCTGGTATGCCTGTAGAGGATTTGGCGCGAACGCCCAGCAATAAGCTTGCCGATTATTACGGCGTTGAGCACCAGGAATTGCAGGGGCACGATGCGTTGGACGATGCACGATCTGTCGCTTACACGCTGCAATTTCTGCTTCGATCCGGAAAACTTCAGCCGTCCGCTTTTGGCAGCTAAGGGCCCGCGACCGTTACGCTGGAGCACCAGAGACGGATTCTGATGTGCCGCCAGCGATTCCTTATCGACCTTTCCGGGTGATCAGGTTCTGTCCGGATTGGTCTGGCCCAACTTGGGTTCCAGACCAGCTATCAGCCTCCTGACATTGGCGCGGTGACGGATGATGACGAAAAGTCCTCCCACGATCACAAGCAGTCGATAAGGGAATGGCTGCTCCAAGCTGAGGACAAGGCCTATAGCAGTTATAGCCGCGAGGATCGAGCTGAAGGATACAATGCGGGAAAGGGCAAGGGTGCCCGCCCAGACTGCCACTGCTCCGATCCCGACAAGTGGTGATACTGCGAACAGGACCCCGAGACCTGTGGCTGCAGATTTCCCGCCTGTGAATCTCAACCATATCGAACACCCATGCCCAACCAGAACGGCTAACCCCGATACGCATACGAGCCAAGGCGCTAAGCTGTGGAGGTCAGGATTCGGTGGAATCGCAAAGAGCGGAGAACTGGTCAGCCAATCGTAATACCATGACGCAACGAGTATTGCTGCCGCGCCCTTCAGGACGTCTACAACGAGTACAAAGAGAGCGGGACCTTTACCGAGGGTCCGTAGAACGTTCGTGGCACCTGTAGATTTCGAGCCATGGTCACGAATATCAATATTGCGAAGAAATTTCCCGAGAAGATATCCCGTTGGTATTGACCCGAGCATATACGCGACGGCCAATCCAACGGCGCTGGCAATCCAAAGCACGATTTGATTCATCCGTGAAACGGTTCGTCGATCCGATTTAGCAAGGAGCCTCCCGCGACAGCGAAAGTCAAGAAGGATTAAATCCGGTGCGGGAGGGCCGCCTTGCTTCCAGAAGATGTAGCCCGTTCCAAGCATGTCGTTGTGGCTCACAACAGCACGCTGACGTGGAAAATGTGAAAGGTGCCAATATGAATGACAGGACCATGATCGTGCTGGACAATGGGCCGTCTCGGTTCCAATTCAGGGCGGCTGCACTCATCTGGACTGAAGGGCATATCCTGATCCATCGCTCCGTCAGCGATCCATTTTGGGCGCTTCCTGGGGGTAGGGTAGAGTTTCACGAAGCATCGGCCGAAACTCTGTCGCGGGAAGTCGAAGAGGAACTCGGGAGCACCTCGGTTGTCGGCCCCCTGCGGCTATTGATCGAGAACTTTTTTGAGTTGGGTGGCAAGAAAACCCACGAGTTAGGCTTCTACTACGATGTGCGGTTGCACTCACCGCCCCCTTTTGTTCAGAATGCTATTGTCCACCGCAGCCGCGACGGGAACACCGACTTGGAATTCCGTTGGGCTTTACCGGAACAGCTAGCGAGTTTTGACCTCAAGCCAACAGCATTATTTCCCTTAATCAGGAGCTTGCCATCGGCTTTTACCCACGTCGTTCACCGGGACGAACAATGACTGCATAGCCACAGCATTTCTTGTGCGCCTTGCACGGCAGGGGCGTCGGGAGCATTCATCAGCGAGGGGCCGGCGAGCGACACACCGCTCACGGAATGCCGCAGAAATACGCTGCACCTTCATCCTCGAAAGTGGTGTCGAGATTCACCTTAGGCCGACCGACGGAAGGGTGGAGGGATAGCTCACTGGCTTGGCTTACAGTGGCTTTCGGAAGAACACGACGCGCTGTGTCTCCTCAAATCGTAATGCGGTATGGAGCGCATGACTTTCTGAATCCGCAAGCGATGCGTCAGAGCCGAATTCAACACAGCAATGCGACCTCCCCCAATCGGCAACGGCATTGCAAAGCAATCGTGCGATCCCTTTTCGCCTGTCAACCGGCCGCACGTAAATTCCCTCGAGGAATAGGACGGGCGAGCTGCTGCATCCATTCACATAATCATGTCGTAACGTGGCCTCAGCAAACCCGACAGATTCACTCGCGGCACTTCGAGCGATGAAAGCGACGGCTTCTCCACTGTCTGAAAGAAACTCTCGGACCAATTCCGCTCGAAGAGCGTCAAGCGAGTGATGCGGCCAAAGCGCAACACGAAGCTGCGCCCACTGATCGACATCTTTTATAGTCCCAATCTCAACAATCGTTTCCATAGCGCGGTTCCCTCCTCGTCGCGCATCGAGCGCAATTCCAGGCAGCCGATTTCACCTCGGTATGCTGTAATCCCAATTTCTCGACTGGCACCCCTCTCGCCCAGGCCCAACAGGGCCTCATGTCGGACGTCAGGTCTGCTACCGGGAACCTAGTCGCTTCGGTCGCTCCATGAGAAGGTGCGTTGGAGTACGCCCGGCTTCGAGGAATCCATATCGGCGGTAGAGACTGCCAACCGGGTTCCACAAAAGATACTCAAGGCGAACGGAGACGTCTTCGTCATCTGCAATTTCGAGGCAGTGGGCAAGAATTTTCGAGCCAATGCCGAGTCCCCGAAATCCGTCAATCAGATAGAATTCGCCGAACCGCATGTACTCCGGTAGCATTTGGAGCGACAGAGTTCCGATTGGCCGTCCATTCAGCTCGATCTGACAGAATGGCTTCTCGCGCAGTCGTTGGGCATGAACTTCGCGCTGGTACTTTTCATCCCAACCCCACTGCTTAATGATGTGAGGGCCGATGGCCTGTTTCTTCGCCTGGAATGAGAACTCGAACTCCTCAGCGGTCGGCGTGAGTAGTTGAAATGCCAAATTAGGGGGAAGGTCAGGAACTTTCATAGGATCAAAACTACCTTCAAGCGTAATCGATGTCTCCGGTGCGAATGATCACCCTCGTGTGGCGTCATCTTCGATAGCCGCGATGTATCTCGCGACCGATCGCTCCACGACACCTGAACCGTCGTGTTTGATTGTCCTACCTGAAAATCCCCCGTAGATCGCCTCGAAGCGGTAGGGACGCACCGCTTCTCCTATGCCCTTCACTGCTGTGGCGTTTAACGGAAGGAGGTTCGGGAAACTGCGCATGAAGCTTACATATCTGCGATCGAGCGTTACCTCATCGTGTCACCGGTGAACAGCGCGCCGCGACCGTCTTCCAGCCAAGGGCAATAGAGCACCGAACTGCCGGCGAAATGGCCGCCGCAGCGGATCAGGGTTGCCTGTTTCAATTCACGGGTTTCCTCTGTCCACGGGCTGAGTGCCGGGCCTGACCTCTGGACCCATTCGCCATCATCGGCATGAACATAGACAGGCACGTCGCCAAAGGGTTGGCTCCACTCCATCATCGACGCATAGAAGTGCGGGTGCGAAATAGCGATGGCCGCAATGCCGCCCAGAGCAGCAATCGTCTTTCTGCTGGTCCCATCCAGAAGGCTGAGGCAATCCCAGAGAATGTTGCCGTCAGGCCCTTCGATGAGGAATGCTCGCTGACCGATCCCGAACTCCGGTGCTATCTGTAGAGAGTGTATGCCTTTGGCTTCCTCGTTCCATTGAATTTCGTGGGTCGAACTGACGTCCGCCATGTCCGTCCATGTCTGACCTGATGGCGGTACGAACTGCCTTTCATCTTCGCAAACGGGACAGGCAGATGGCGGCTCCGTGCTTTCGCCGAACTGAGTGCCACAGGCGGTGCAGATATGACGCGTCATTGCTCAGCTCCTTGTTACACGCTCACTCCGGATTCTAGCTGCGATCGCATCTGCAAGACACGGGCCAATCTCAACTTTAACAGCGTGGTCGCAGGCTTCGGAACGAAAACGGCCGCTTGATGCGCTGAACTCCTTAGACCGCACGGACTTCGCCAAGCCATCTGACTGCGTACTCGTCCTGCAAGCAGACGGCGGCTCCCCATGCGGCGGACGCCTGCGCCGCGATGTCATGCGGGTCGTCGAGATCGGCAGCGTTGTAGCGCAGTACCAGGTCAACGTCGGGGACGTCCACGTGCGACTCATCCCTGTTCCCATTATTCCATCATCCTTGGAAAGCTGCTGATCGCGGAGTGTTCACCTTGCGCCCTCCGGCCTGTACCGCTTCAGGAAAATTAAAGGGGTGGCATCGGTAAAGGGTGTCTCACCGCAACCCACCGCCTTTGATCGATGGATGACCTTGTTGCCGAACAGCTGACATGGCAAGAGGTGTCGTACGAGTGGGAGAGGGGCGATATCTCAGCGATCAAGCAGGGGCATGCATGAGTGGCACAAGATGATCTTCGACGCGAAGCGGAAGTTGAAAGACATTTACAGGGTGAGTACTTCTATTTTGTCTCCGACGGATCAAAAAGAGGCCCGCCAAAGCAGGCGACAATTGCGACAAGTTGCAATACGAAGCTAGCCTCACCACCCCATCATCAAGTGCTATCGGGGATCAGGTAGGGCAGACGTATTTACTTACGATTTGACCTGAAATGAGCACCGAGCAAACCACGGAAGATAGCGCTATTTTGGTGGGGCTCAGCATTGTGAACTTCTTCAACAACCATGCCAGAGCCGCGTAGGAAGTCAGAACCGAAGATAACGCTGCTACGTGCAATTTCAGATGCTGAGCAAGATCTGTGTAGCATAAGTCGTCGCCAAGAAATTTGCGTTGTGCGACTAAATCAAATTGGTCGTAGCGGTTGTAAACGATGAGCGCCGTGAACAGCACAGGCCATACATACAAAACCGCCGAATCGCGAAATTGATTTGCCAAATTAATCCTCTCCACGGTCACTCAGAGCGAGGCTAAAACAACAAGCTTTTAGTTTTTAAGACCCCGCCGCCCCATCATCAAGGGGTGGGAATTGGGCCTGCTTTCTTATTTTGCGATTGACATCGAGGGCGTTGAATTCCTCGAGGCTATCCTTGCCGCTGCATGCAACGAGTGAAGATTTCTCCGGAAGGGCTTCGTGACGACTGGCTTTACCTAACGAGATCGCGAAGCCATCTTGGTTTTAGGATAAATTTGCTATCAACCACATGCAATCATTGTACGAGTGTTTAGAGTTGCGCTGCGTTTGAATGCGGGGTTTCATTAAATCACTGAAAGAGTGCGTTTTGTCGGGCGATTATCGCCCTACGGCTATCCTGCCAGCTCGAGGTGTCTTCAGAACGCGTTCCGAAATCAGACGGCGGGTGGGTCTTATAGCTGAAGTGGCCCCACTGGTTCGCCAGCTTGATGAGATGACGAAGCAAGGCCGAAGTTAACAGATACGGTGCCTTGTTCCAGGCGGTTCCGGAACAATATGCACCCCCGCGGCATATCTTCCTGATTTCGTTCCGCGCTTCAGATGGAGGACAACATGCCAGCGAAGAAGACTACTGCAAAACCGCTTGTCGCCGAAGGCGCTGCAATCGGCGAACCGGTACCGCGAGCAGTTGTGGACAAGAACACGGCATCAGTCGGTATTCCGCCGCAGCCGGAGTTCGACGCCGAGAAGGAGATAGGAGCTCTCCGGAAGCAGTTGGAAATCCTTACACAGCAGGTGGGCGACGCTTCCTCCGCCGTCAAGGGCAGCGCACGCCAGGTTGTACGGCAGGCTGAAGGAACCGTAAAACTGTATCCAGTATCGAGTCTTGTAACGGCCGCTGCAATCGCCGCTACTTTCGCCCTCGTCGTTGCCGGGCTGAGGGCGTCGCCACGCCATTCGCGCTATGACCGAGCGATTGAGGACCTCCGTGAACTATACGGCAGCTTACGCGGCCGCTTCTAGTCAAATTTCGGTATTGCCGGTAGGCGTGGATCCTTGCACCTTCGCTTTAAGAGTAATGCGAGGGGAAGCATGATCGACGTCATCATCAATAACAGCCTCCGCACCGTCGCAAAGTCCGGCCGCTTGATCGAACGCGCCCGCTGCCTTGTAGCGGGCGATCCGAACTTGCAGAACGAACTCGACCAATTGCAGGACGTTGTTTTCCTTCTGCAGGACGCGGCGAACCTTCTTCGACGAACCTTCGAAGCCCGGCCAGAGATCGCCCGTGGGTTGCTGCATACGACGCTCCAATAGTCGACATTCGTCGGCACCGTTCTTCTGGTGATCAAGGCGCTACGCGATCGACCGTTGCCGTTTTCTTCGCCGCGGCCGCACGAGAGTTCGTGGTCGCCGAACAGCGCGTAGCTGGCGAGAAGGCCTTTCTGAAGCTCTTAGGCATCACCGTCATCGACAATCCAAACCAGTCCTATTCCTATACGTTGACCCAGTTGTCTCAACGGATCGGGCTGCCGAACTGGCAGGTCCACTTCTGAAGAAACGGATTTGATGAGGCTCTCAAGCGGCTCTCCTGACGCCAGCATTCTTCACCCGAGCGAGGTCGCCGGAGGGGCGATGCATGCAACGGCCTGAAGATTCTCCAGGCCATCAGGGCTTCGTGACGCGTGTCGTAGACCTCCGATTACAAGGCCATTCTCGGGAGGAGATCCTTGGTAGGCTCAGGGTGGAGTTCGCGAGTCACGCTGGCCGTGAGCATACTGCCATTGATCCGTGACGACTGAACTGGAACGAAGTATCCGCCACACGCACTTTGCGCACCAGGAGCCAGTTCTGTCATTCGCCACCGGCTAGCCATCCGTCGCTGCTTCGCGGTCCTGCATCCTATCGTGTACGTTCTCTGGGCCGGCGATCGACGCGGCTATAGCAGTCGCTTTCTCCCGATCGACATAGCTGGCCACATAGCCTTCTAGCAGGACGCTTCTGCCGACCATGCTCACAGAGATTGAAGAGCGTTGCAGGTCCGGTTGCGCGGACATGGCCGCCTGCACGCTTGCAAGCTGATCGTGGGCGAGGGTTTCCGGCTCGAATGTCATGACAGTCCTCCTTCCATGATGCGGGAGGAAACCGCGGGAAGACGTTTTGGTTCAGAGCTGGGACTTAGGTCTTGCACGTCCTTGGACAGAGGTCCCAGGTCTGGAACAGGGGGCACGCGTGAAGGTTTTGCGCTCGAGCGCAGCCTTCGCGCAGTCGGCAGCGGTTCCGGACAAGGTCATTACTTTCCTACAGAAGGCTCCGGCTCCCAAGGAACCGGTTGTCATCAAGGAGAAGGTTGTCGTAGGCCAGCCGCTTCCCGACACCGTCGTCGTGACCCCGATCCCAGATGAATCTGGCTATGCCTATGCGATCGTCGACGACGAGCGCGTAATCATCGAACTGGCCGCCCGCAAGGTGATCCAGGTCATCAAGTAATGAGATATGGGTCGCCTCGTGCGATCCCGCAGCCTTGACGTAGAAAGCTGCGTTTTGTTTCCGCAGCGCGCGCGAGGGCCGTCCAGTTGGAAGAACTCGATCACCGTACCAAGAACGATCTCGCCACTGTGGCCTCACTTCTACGCCTTCAGGCACGGACCCTGGAGCAAGGTCCTGCCAGGGCGGCCTTGGACGAAGCGGTTTCGCGGCTCAACGTCATCGCGCGTGTGCACCGCCATCTTCAGAAAAGTAGCGATGAGGGCGGCGCGGCGGTCGACATCGCCAACTATCTGGAAGAGCTGACCCAAAGGGCTGGCCGACCTGCTGCGCGATCTGAGGCCGATCGCCCTCAGAGTTAGGAGTCCCCACCTGCTCGTTCCCTCCAACAAGGCGTCGTCCATCGGCCTTATCGTCATCGAGCTGGTGACGAACGCCTTCAAGTACGCCTTTCCGAACGATGACGGCGGGAGCGTTGAGATCACTCTGATCTCGGAAGGAGTAGATATCCTCCTCACCGTCGTTGACAACGGGGTAGGATGTCCGCCCTAACTTGACGACGGGATCGGATCGAAACTCGTCAAGCTGATGGCGGCGCAGTTCGATGGAGAGGTGGTCAGATATCCATCGGAGAATGGGTGCCGTGTCGACGTCAGGCTGAGGTAGCCCGAGAAATCGCAAGTTTTGTCCGATTGCCTCGAATATGGTGGTCGGGGCAGGGATTCGAACCCCGCGTCACAGCTCCAAAGCTGGAAGCAACCTCGGATACCCGAGGGATGGGGAGAGCGCCGCGCTCCATTACGCTTACGCCCGACTGAACGGATAACTCATGGGCCCTTGCGATTGTTCCAATTGGGATTTTCTGCCGCGAAGATGGTTGTAAGCTTGATGTCGCGGGCCTTGCTGATCAGTAGGAAGTGCTGGCCGCGCAGCGGATTAGTCTGACCGCGAAACCGAATTCAGCCTCGTCGACCACGGAGCCTTGGTCCATTCGCTACACTGACTCAAATTCTTATCGCGCCACTTACATGCGTAGACGGCACGTCACGATAAGCGGCGGCTACGTCCTCATGTAACGTGACTATGTCGTCGACCGCGACGCCCGGAAGCATACATCGGGTTTTGACCTCGAAGAGGAATGGCTCTCCACCGTCGGGGGTTGCCGGATAAAATCGCTCGTATCTGACCTCGACAAACGGTTCGCGGGTCTGAAATTGAAGGCCGAATCTCAGGCGAGAGCGCCCCTCCAGAACATCTGAGGAGGTGCTTTTGAATGCTCCGATCCAAGAGTCGCTGCCGGATGCCCGCGCTTCGGTAAGCAACAGGTGACATGCGTCAAGGACACTCATGCCGTGCCAAGACATGCTGCTGCGAGCCCCCGCGTGCTCTCGGTCGCCGTCTCGTAAACTTGCCCTTATGACGTCGGTCTCAAAATTGCGTTCGGCTCGGACTTCTAATAGAGCGGTTCCAAAGCGCAAAAGTCCCTTATGATTTTTCTGAAATGCGCCAGCCAGATAATAGAGATACTCCCCCATTGGCTCAACTTCCCAGAAAACACCGTCATAGGTGGCGGGCTCTCTATGATGTGGGGGAAATTCAAACCAAAGCGGGAGCGCTACCGGGCGGTCTATGACGGATATTGGTTGAAGATTGACCGGCGGGTGTACCGCAAGGTTTGCTTCCACATCGGCAGGCAATTGAACGAATTTTGCCTTCGATGAGGGGCGACCCAAGAACTTCTCTAGCCAACCAGGCATGCCATTCCTCACATAAAACGGCGTCCGACAAGACATTGGAAACAGTCTGCCGCGCGGCGGTCGACCGTTTCGATCGCGGCCATCGTACCCAGGAGGAACTCACCAGTATATTAATCGCGCGGTTCCCGCTGATCGCGCCTGCGTCCGCAGTCGTCCATTAATTGGATTGCTGCGCTGATAATCTCGAATCTCAGTACATCCCGCGCCTGTCTACCGGGACTGGAGGCGCATTCGGCATCTCGAGACCTTCAGTCACCAGGTCATCGTCCACGCGAGAAACGGAGTTCTGGTGGGGTAATCTGTGGGCACTACGTGTCCACCGGCTGGTGCCCAGGTTGCGATTGAGTTCGCGGTAGATCCGTGGAGGGCCGTGCTCTTCCTGGCCTGGTACGACCTGTTTTTCCGACCATTTAGGCGTCAACCGCCGAAGGGCGGCGTCAAAGGGCGGATGTCCCTTTGAAAACCCTTCAAATCTCGACCACACTCGTGTTATTCCGAAACATCTTACGTCGTAAGGCGCGGGTTAAGTGGATATCCCGTGTATATCTATTGCGAACGCTGGACGGAGCGTAGCACTGCGGAGGTACCGGAGAACCCCGCTATGAACGTGCAAAGTCGCTACCGTACAATCGCCGGCGTTTCTGTGCCGGATACCCCTATCACACATAGCGCGCTCACTTTTGCGCTAACGCACTGCGATCCCTATCTTTTCAATCACGCAGTCCGTTCTTGGTTATTCGCGGTGCGAGTTGCTCAAATCGAGGGTATCACCCATGACGAGGAGATCGTAGCTCTAGGAACGCTCCTGCATGACGTCACCCTTAACGACCGATTTGCCGGGCCGCGACGCTTCGAGGTCGAGGCGGCCGACATCGCGAAGCGATTTGCGATCGAGATGGAGATGGGAAACGAGCGTGCCCAACGCGTTTGGGACATAGTCGCACTCAATTCGACGCCGTCTATTGCTCTGTACAAGGAGACAGAGGTTTCCCTTTGCACAGCGGCTATCGGACTGGACGTCATCGGCTATCGGTTCGGCGTGATCCCGGCGGAAGAGATGAGTGCGATCCTGCAGGAATACCCGCGTTTGAACCTTAAAAAGCAGCTTACTAAATGTTTTTGTCACATCGCCGAAACCGCCCCAGAAACGACGTTCGATAACTTCGTACGAGATTATGGCAGGCGTTTTGTCGTCGGCTACAGGGCAACATCCGTTGTCGATCTCGTTTGCGACGCTCCCTTCGAGGAGTAGGTGCTATCGTGGGCTCTTCCGCCATGCCTGCGCGTGGTCGATGAATGCTCGCAGACCGGCCGATGGTAGGCGGCGGCTCGGATAGAAGAGTGCGATCCCGGGATAGGGTGGCGTCCATTCCGGCAGCAGTTGGATCAGACGACCGCTGGCTATATCCTCTTGCACCGAGCGGAGCGACACGTAGGCAATACCAGCGTGTTGGCGAGCCGCTTGCACGCTCAGTTCGGTGCTGCCAGCGATCAACCGCCCCTTTACGTTAACTGAGATGGCTTCGCCGTTCCTCTCCAGTTCCCAATCCACAAGCGACCCGCTGGGAAGTCTTGCCCTGATGCACTCGTGATTCAGCAAGTCGCCCGGCGAGGAGGGTAATGTCTTGCCCTCCAGGTAAACAGGAGATGCGACTAGAATAAAGGATTCGGTTTGACCGAGGGGAACACAGATCATGTCTTTCGGAACGACCTCCTGAAGTCGAAGGCCGGCGTCGAAACCTTCCGCCACGATGTCCACCAGTCTCCCCTCGGTAACCAGATCGATTTTCATCTCGGGATACGAGGCGAGGAAATCGAGCACGAGAGGGAGGACGCGTTCCGCTCCGCCCTCGGACGTATTCAGGCGAAGCACTCCAGTCGGCGTCGCACGTAGATGGTCGACGGCCTCAAGTGCGGCATCGATCTCATTCAGTGCTGGCCGGACTCGCTGAAGAAGAGCTTCGCCCGCTTCGGTAAGCGATACGCTGCGTGTTGTCCGGTTAAAGAGCCGAATGCCGACGCGCTTCTCCACATTTGCGACCTGATGGCTGAGGGAAGACACGGCAATCTGCAGCTCTTTGGCCGCGCCTCGAAAGCTGCCCGTATCGGCGACAACAGCGATTGCTCTCAAATCCGAAAGAGTCATTCCCGACATGATTGTTCAGTTTCCTTCAATGGGCTGTACGACTTTGTACCACTTATATCATCGGATCGAAGGTTTAAATACGGTGCTGTTTCAACGGAGAAACCAATGACCAAAACTGTTCTCATCACCGGCTGCTCCTCTGGCTTTGGCGAGGCCGCGGCATGCCTGTTCGCCGACAAGGGCTGGAATGTCATCGCAACCATGCGCAACCCGACGGAGTTATGCGGCGAATATCCAAACGTTCTCGTCACGAAACTCGACGTCCAGGATCGCGAGACCATCAAGTCCGCCGTTGCCGAGGGCATTGCGCGCTTCGGCAAGATCGACGTGGTCGTCAATAACGCCGGCTACGGACTTTTCGGCGTTTTCGAAGGTACGCCCCGTGAGAGGGTTCAAGACCAGTTCGACGTCAACGTATTCGGAGTCATGGATGTTGTCCGCGAGACGCTCCCCCACTTCCGTGAAAACCGCTCCGGCCTCTACATCAACGTCAGTTCAGGTGCGGGTGTCTTCGGCCTCCCGATGATTTCCCTCTACAACGCCTCGAAATTTGCGCTTGAAGGCTTCTCGGAGTCACTATCTTACGAGTTGGCTGCCCTCGGCATCGGCGTGAAGATTGTCGAGCCCGGTGGCGTCCTCGATACGAAATTCGGTCAGCGCAGCGGGCAGGAGTTCTCTTCCACCTCCACACCCGCCGACTACGACGCTTTCATCGCTGGTGCGAGCGCAGTTTTCGACCAGCTTCGCCAGAGCCGCGGACGAGCGACCAGCGAAGAGGTCGCGCAGGTCATCTACGACGCTGCAACCGACGGCACGGATCAACTTCGATACGTGGCCACCGAGGACATCAAGCCGCTCGTCGAGAAGCGCCGCGGCAGCTCGGAAGCGGAATACATGGCATTCATGCGCGAGCGGATGACGCCCAAGGTCGGGTAACTCCATCTGCATTGACCGCGCCGGACTGGGCGCGGTCAATGCATCTGGCCCCGAGACTTCAAGTGCTGGGGGTATGCCGCTGTATAGCTTGTCTCGCATGGCACTAAAGCGGAGTTTGCCGGTCGCGAGCAAAGCCGGAGACGCAATCGAGTCAGATCTAAAATTCGACGTGCAATCTGCGGCGCGGTCTCGAGACCGTGCTGATCGCTGATCCGTGCCCACATTTGGAGAATGTCAAAAAATGAAAAACGGAACTCGTGTACGCGAGCTGGGCTCTATCGAGAACCTGTTTGCGGCCTACGGAGAGGCCGGGGCCATGACCTTCGCAGTCTTCGCAAAAGTACGCGGGGAACTGACGTTGGAAAGGCTTCAGGAAGCCGTAAGGCAGGTCCGTCTGCGGCATCCCATTCTCTCCCTATGCATCGGTCAAGAGGCAGGAAGACGTCGAATTTTCGAGTTGTCCACGAGAGGGCCGGATATCGAAGTCCACGACGAAGGCAATTGGACGGGCCTTGCTGAGGACATGATTGCCAAGTCATTCGACACGACGAACGGTGCTCTATTCAGAGTTGGCGCTCTCCGGCAGGGCAATCGGTTCTACCTGGGCGCTGCGTTCCATCATTCAATTGCGGATGGGATGTCCGCGACATTCGTGGTTCGCGACATCGTCCATGCGTTGGCCGGCCGGACGTTGCCCGTTGCGGGAGCTGCGAACTCGCTTGACGCTTGGCTGGGCGAAGCCGAAATCGCTATGAAGGCAAAGGAGCTGGGGAGTGTTGCCGGTGCCGAAACAACTGGTGACAATCCCTGGGCGACCAATCCTTCGGCTAACGCCTGTGTCAGAACGCTGGCGCTCGAGCCGTCGCTGACCGCCAGGATTGAAACGACAGCCCGCGACAAGGGCACGACAGTCCATGCGGCACTTTCGGTTGCCATCGTCAGGGCACTCCTTGACGAGCCGCACGGTAGGACCGGCGTCCGACTGATGTCGCCCATCAATATGCGCAACACCTTTTCCAGCAGCGAACATTGCGGGATGTTCATCTCGGCGGGGATAATCGCGCATGTTAGAGAAGGTCTTCCCTTCTGGGAGGAGGCAATCCTGGCTCAGGCTAACTTGTTGCCTCATAGGACGAAGGAAGCCGCGCTGGGTTTCGCATCCCTCTGCCGCGCCAAGGTCCCCGCCGACGCAACCCCTGACGACGCTGTCAACTTCATGTGGCACTTCTGCACATATGACGCGATGCTGACAAATCTCGGCAGACTTGAAATCGACGGACGATGCAAGGACTACGCCATCGAAGAAATCTGGGGGCCCGTGCTCAGGTGCTGCGTCGAGGGTGAAGACGTCATAGGCGCGGCGACTTACGATGGCCATTTGCGGCTCGTGCATACATCGCTGAGAACGTCGTCATCATTGCTGGAGGATGTGCGGACGATACTTGAAGGCGTCTGATGCTGTCATTGGTTGAACGACACAAGATCCAAACACGCTCGCCACAGTCAACTAAGAAGGAGACCACTTCTGGTGTTGCTGCTGTTGTTGAGGAACGGTGTCATCGTTGCGCCTTCGCCGACGCCTTCGATTCGAACGACGAAATGCAGCCAGCAATACCTGGCAACCCCG
Source organism: Rhizobium sp. GCM10022189 (assembly GCF_042656325.1). Lineage (NCBI taxonomy): Bacteria > Pseudomonadati > Pseudomonadota > Alphaproteobacteria > Hyphomicrobiales > Rhizobiaceae > Rhizobium > Rhizobium sp. GCM10022189. Next base: position 158,553 of record NZ_JBHSOR010000037.1, on the reverse strand, counting down.
CGACGGCCACATCATCCTGCCGGAGCGCGTTCAGCCGGAAACGCGTATCGCTGCTACCGCGACTATGGGATCATCTCCATCCAGCCGTCGACGAGCGTTGTGGCGAATTGTTGGGATATTCGCCATGCCTCATGTCGGGAAACAACGGAGCGCGTATTGGAAAATCCCAAACGCGCGCCCGATGAAAACTCGTCTCGCAGATCGACGCTCAACGTTCGCGCGGAGGCAGAAAGCCGCTAACCGTTGCGAGGTCCGGCCACGGCACCACCGTCTCCCCTGCGACCTTCCATTCACCTTGAATGCGCTTGAGGCGGAGCTCGTAAAAGGCGGCCACAGCCTTTTGGCTCATCCGTCTGTAGAGGATGGCGGTTGCGTCATCGCCCTGCTCTTCGATGTGGAGGATGCGTTTTTCCGTGGAAAGCGGTTCTTCACCAGAATCGCGACGCGCGCGAAACTCGGCGAACATTTCCGACTTCGAGATCCGGGTAATACCTCCTTCGGGGGTCAGAACCAGAAAGCCCAGGTCATCCGTGTAGAGCGATTCCATCTCGTCCATGCGGTAGTTGCTGCCCGTTTCGGCGAGCTTGTCAATGAAGGCAACGATTTCCGAGTTATGGTTATTTGTCATCTTGGTTCTCCTTAGATAAGCGACATGCCGCCATCGACATTGAGTTCGATACCATTCACAAACCGGCCCGCGTCGGAAGCGAGGAAAAGGGCGGCTCTCGCCACTTCTTCCGAAGTCGCGAGTCTTCCGGCAGGGATGGTGTTGGCCATGTGTTCGAGAAATGGACCGCGCTGCGCGGCGGAAATTCCGAGCTTTCCGAGGATCTCGGTATCGGTCGGACCTGGGCTCAGAATATTCACGCGGATGCGCCGCTCCTTGAACTCGATCGCCCAGTTCTTGGCGAAAGCGGCGGCGGCCGCTTTGGAGCCGGCGTAGGCCGTGTGGTGGGGAAGAACCTTGCTGGCGGCCAGGGAACTCGTGACGATAATGCTCCCTGCATCGTTCATGACGGGAGCGATGGCCTGAACCCCGAAAAAAACTCCTTTCGTATTGATCGAAAAATGCCGATCGTAGACTTCGTCAGTAACCTGCTCGGACGGCTTCAGATCGATCACGCCGGCGTTTGCGATGTAGATGTCGGCCGAGCCAAAGGTGCTCACTACCGCCGCCGCGACGGCGCGGTGATGCTCAAGGTCGGCGACATCTCCTTGAATGCCGATGACACCGTGCCCGATATCGGCAACCGCCTGGTCAAGTGCGTCCTTGCGCCGGGCTGTGATGACGACCCGTGCGCCTTCGTCAGCGAAAAGCTTGGCGGTGGCCTTGCCGATGCCGCTGTTGCCGCCGGTGATAATGGCGACCTTTCCTTCCAGTGCTCTCATCTTGATCTCCATGTCTGGTGTCATGGAGATAATTCGCTCTGGATCGGCGCATTAGCTGGATTACAAGCACATGATTTGTGCGCGGGAGATTTGAATGCCGAATTTGCTTGAGGAGACGCCGGGACTGATCGCGTTCGTAAAAGCCGTAGAGACCGGTTCGTTCAGTTCGGCAGCGAAAATCCTGCGGACTTCGCCTTCGGCCGTGTCACGCAGCGTCGGGCGACTTGAAAGTCTGGTAAAATCCCGGCTTTTCCTCAGGTCCACCCGCGCGCTGACCTTGACCGCTGAAGGGCAGTCCCTCTTCGAAAGGGTCGTCCCGCTGCTCCGCCAGCTTGACACCTCTGATGATATCTCGGCGGGGGACGAGCGCCTTGCTGGGCGAATAAAGTTCAGCATGCCGAGCGAGATGGCTCGCTTTTTCCTGACGCCAATTTTCCGCGATTTCGCTTCGTCATTTCCTGAGGTGAACCTAGAGGTTGGCCTGGCCGACAGGCAAGTCGATCTCATTCGTGAAGACTATGACGTGGTGTTCCGCGTCGGGGGAGGCGGTCAGGGTGAGATGCGAATTCGTAAGCTCGCAGACGTCAGTATGGTGATCGTCGCCTCGCCAGACTTCGTCGCAAGGCACGATAAGCCGAGTTCCATCCGTCAGTTGTCTGCGCTACCGTTTGCCAGGTACTGCGTACACGGTAAACCAAGTCCCGTGGTCCTCGATAGTGGGGAAGGATTCGTCCCCCGCGGGAAGGTTGATTGTGATACCGGGCAGGCATTGCGGGCCGCCGCGCTTCAGGGTCTCGGCGCGGCGGTCTTTATGCGGTGTGCAGTCAACGAGGAACTTGCCGAGGGCAGTTTGATCGATATCTCGACGGATTTTCGTCTTCCGCCACAGCCCTTCAGCATGATCCATGCCTTCGGATCGATGATGCCAAACCGTCTTCGACGTTTTTGCGATTTCGTCGCGAAACAAACGATGGCAATCCCCAGCCTTTAGGGCATCGAGGTTCAGCTCGGCGAGACGCAATCGGACCAACCGATTTCGCGTGAGTTTAATGCGTTTCACGTTCTCGATTTTTTCCTGAAGGCATCGACTATGCAAACTCTCGTATAGCTGGTTCACCAATTCGGCCTCTGCCCTACTGCATTGTTGAAAATCAAAGGAGCAGGCATATGACCCAAAGCAAACTCACGACGGCGGCTGGGGCTCCCGTCCCCGACAATTTCAACATCCTGACCGCCGGTCCGCGTGGGCCTGCGCTGCTGCAGGACGTCTGGCTGATCGAGAAGCTGGCGCACTTCGATCGTGAGGTGATCCCGGAACGCCGGATGCACGCGAAGGGAGCTGGGGCATACGGGACCTTCACAGTGACGAACGATGTCACCAAGTATTCTAAGGCTGATCTGTTTTCGGAGGTCGGCAAACAAACACCACTTTTTATGCGGTTCTCCACTGTCGCCGGCGAACGTGGTGCTGCGGATGCAGAGCGCGATATCCGCGGTTTCGCTATCAAACTCTACACCGAGCAAGGCAATTGGGACATCGTCGGTAACAACACGCCGGTTTTCTTCTTCCGCGATCCACTGCGCTTTCCTGACCTCAATCATGCGGTCAAGCGGGACCCGCGAACGGGGGTGCGAAGCGCGGAAAACAACTGGGACTTCTGGACGCTCCTGCCGGAGGCCTTGCACCAGGTGACGATCGTGATGTCAGAGCGGGGCATACCAAAGTCGTACCGGAACATGCACGGGTTCGGCAGCCATACCTTTAGTTTGATCAACGCCGATAACGAACGACACTGGGTGAAATTCACGTTCAGGACAAAGCAGGGGATCGCCAATCTCAGCGACGACGAGGCGGCCGAAGTCATCGGGCGCGACCGCGAAAGCCACGTTCGGGATCTTTTCGATAACATCGAAGGCGGCAATTTCCCTAGATGGTCGATGTACATCCAGGTCATGTCGGAATTTGAGGCGGCTTCCCACCGACACAATCCTTTTGACCTCACCAAGGTCTGGCCGCATGCCGAATTCCCGTTAATCGAGGTTGGTGAGATCGTTTTGGATCGCAATCCCGAAAACCACTTTGCTGAGGTCGAGCAATCGTCGTTTTCCCCTGCGAACATCGTGCCGGGTATTGGTTTTTCACCTGACCGCATGCTTCAGGCGCGCTTGTTCTCTTACGGAGATGCCGCCCGTTACCGATTAGGCGTCAATCATCACCAAATTCCAGTCAACGCGCCACGATGCCCGGTGCATTCTTATCACCGCGACGGAGCGATGCGCGTTGATGGAAATTACGGCGCTCAGACGAGTTATGTTCCAAACTCGCGTGACGCGTGGCGTCAGCAACCTGACTTCGCTGAGCCGGCGCTGGGTTTGAGTGGAAGTGCCGATCATTGGGACCATAATGTCGATGACGACCATTACGAGCAGCCGGGGAATCTATTCAGATTGATGAACCTCGAACAGCGGCGCGCACTGATCGATAACACGGCGAGGGCGATGGCCTCGGTCGCGACGGTCATCAAGGGTAGACACGTGTCCCACTGCCGCCTCGCAGACAAGGACTATGGCGATGGCCTGGCAGATGCTCTGCAGCTCACTCAATCACAGGCGGCCGAATAGGGTAAAGACAGGCGGGGCGAATATCGAACATCTCCCCGCCAGTCATGCGATTTACGAGAGGTTCGCCTTTTCGAGGCCGTAGAGTTTGTCCGCCGAGCCCGGAAGGGTCTTGAAGGCAAGCCCGGCGCGGTTCCAACCGTTGATGATCATGATCACGAAGGTGATATCCGTAATTTCCTTGTCGGAGAACAGGGACTTCATCTTTGCGAAGAGCTCGTCGGATATCCCGTCCGCCGGAAGTACCGTCAGGGCTTCGGTCCATTCCAGGGCCATTCGCTCGCGCTCGTCGAACAGCTGTGACTCCCGCCAAGCCGCGATGTGATGGAGACGCAACTCGCGCTCCCCAGCGATCTTCGCCTCCTTGATGTGCAGATCCAGGCAGAAGGCGCAGCCGTTCATCTGGGATGCACGGATCTCGATCAGAGCGATTAACAACTTGTCCAATGAGGCATGGCGCGTGGCAAAGGTCGCTTCTCCGAGCTTTTTGAAGACGTCGGGAGCGTGTTGTGGGTAATTCAAGCGTTGCGGGATCATCGTGGCGTCCTTTCGATACTCGTTCAAATCGCTCCACGCGTAAGTGACCGCGCCACCGGATCAAAGATATATCCTGGTATACGGCCGCTCCGAACGACACCTCGATGCCCGTCCGATATCCAGCGTATACTTGCCCGCGCATTGCGTTCAGCCGACCCTCGCGCGACTCTCGGAACCAAGGGCAGAAAACGGAGAACATCATGTGTGAGGACTGCACGAGCAGGAGGGCATTCTTTGGGACACTCGCAGGAGCGGTCGCGGCCGGCACAATTGCCGCGGCCTCCAGCACCAGTGCAATTGCTGCCGATGCCAAGCCATACGCCGATCCGCTAAATCCGGCGTTGCCGCCTACTGGAATGAAACTTGATACACGCAGGGCCGCCCTCGTCGTAATTGATCCTCAGGTCGACTTCATGAGCCCCAAGAGCCCGGCTTGGCCTGTGGTGGGCGAAAGCGTTACCGAGCAGAACACCGTTCCCAATCTTGTCCGACTGTTCAGGGCCGCCAAAGAGGTGGACATGCCCGTCGTAATCTCACCTCACTACTACTATCCCCACGACCACCGGTGGAAGGTTCAGGGGCCACTTGAGATCCTCCAGCACAAGCTGGGCATGTTCGATCGGAAGGGAGCGCTGACGCTTGAGGGGTTTGAGGGCTCTGGGTCCGAGTGGATGCCGGAATTCAAAGAGTTCATCGAGGACGGCAAGACGATCGTGTGTTCTCCGCATAAGCTCTATGGCCCACAAGCCAACGATCTCGTGCTCCAATTAGGAAAGCAAGGCGTGAATCAGATCGTGCTTGCCGGCATGGCGGCTAACCTCTGCGTGGAATCCCATCTTCGTCACCTCCTCGAACAGGGATTCGAGGTCGCAGTTGTCCGCGATGCGATCGCGGCTGCGAAATTCCCGGAGGGAGATGGATATCTCGCGGCGCTTATCAACTTCCGCTTTATAGCAAACGGCCTCTGGACGACGGAGGACGCCGTCCAGCGGATGCGTACCGCATAGAGGCGGTGGCGCAGTGTTCATTAGAAATCAAACACGGAAGGAAAGACCATGAAAGCAGTTATCATCGGTGGAGCCGGCCTCATCGGCTCGAAGGTCGCGAAGATCCTTACGGATGGGGGGCATCAGGTGATCGCGGCCTCAAGGCGCAATGGCATCGACAGCGTTACCGGGGCAGGTCTTGCCGAAGCCCTCAAAGGCGCTGACGTTGTCGTCGACGTTCCGAATTCGCCGTCCTTCGAAGAAGAGGCAGTGCTCGAATTCTTCACCAAGTCCTCCACGAACATCACCCGTGAAGCCAAAAAAGCCGGCGTAAAGCACGTAGTTGCGCTGTCGATCGTCGGGGTCGACAGAGTCCCGACGAACGGCTACTTCCGCGCAAAGGTAGCCCAAGAAGAGATCATCAAGAAATCCGGCGTACCATATACGATCGTGCGTGCCACCCAGTTCCTCGAGTTCCTGGATGCCATCGCCTACACCTCGACTCAAGGCGACGTCGTTACCGTCTCGACAGCCTACCTGCAGCCGATAGCTGCCGACGACGTCGCGAAGTTCATTGCGGACGCCGCGGTTGCTGAAGCCAGGAACGAGACGATAGACATCGCGGGACCGGAGGCTTTCCACACCAACGAGATTATTCAGAAGTACCTTGCCAAGAATGGCGACGGGCGAACGGTGGTCGGCGATCCGGAGGCAGGCTATTTTGGTTCTAAGCTTGAGCCGAACTCACTAATCCCTGTTGGCGGCACACCTAAGCTCGGTTCGATTACATTCGACGCCTGGGTAAGCGCCACCTGACCGGTGCGTGAAATACGGAAGCGCCGTTCGTCTTGCGGCGCTTCTTTTAGACCTGCGTTTTGGAGGCGCACGGTGCCTTCCTGTGACTTAATTGCTCGCGCTAGCGGCCACCAACTGCGCAGATTGCCGACGTACCGGCATCACAACCGTCTCTCCGTTCACAGCGAAAAGAGCCTCTGCTGACTGAGCCCCGTAAGAATTAATGGGAACGTACACCTTTGCGCTCTGAGGCTTTCTTTGCATCGGAATGATTACGAAGAGATATACCGAGATTGTTATGATGCCGAAGCCGATCGCAACCAGAGGAAATACGGCAAGCCCATCGTCCTTGGGCACAGAAAAGGGGATATTCCGACGCATCTGTTTCTTCCGTTGAACGCTCAAGGCTCAAGGAAGCCTATGATTAAGGGGCCTCACCGGTAAGTATACGAGAGTGTGGTGGCCGCAGTCGGCACATATACAGTCGCATGGCTCCGCGACGTTTTCGCGAAGGGAAAGGGGATTGTCAGGCCGCGTCGGTGCAAAGTGATCGCTATCAGGTGACTAGGCTGCGCCGATAGCGGCAATACCTGAAAGAGGCATTCGAGAAGTCATCTGCGGACAATCGCAGTAGGCACTTGAAATTTAGTGAGCGCTTCATCGATAGATGGCGGCAAGGAGAGGAGCGACGCGGCAGGGGGCGACGTTGCGCAGTAATTCGACATGGCCTCTCAAGATCATCTTCTGGAATCTCCAGCGTCCACTTCGATTCCCCTGAATGGCGAAACGGCGATTCCTCTTTTCTCCGTTGTTAGGAGGTATTGACCTGGCAAGGGCGTGTGATTTGATCGAACAAGTTTGGCGAGATGTCAGGGATGGCAATAGTGGCGCAAGATCGAGAGCAACTGCTGTCCCACGTGAAGGAGTTGGTCGAAACGCTTCCGGGACTGGGATGGTCCGCATGGCCGAACGGTGACTTCATGTGCTTTAGCGGCGCTATGGAGCGCTATATGGGGCAACAGGCTGAGCATTTGACCACTAAAGATGCGAACGGTGACTTCACGTGGAAAGAAACCGTGCTCGAAGAGGAATATGCGGCTCTCTCCAATGCTTGGTTAGACGCGGTAAATTCGAAAAAGGACGAATACGAAGTCACGCATCGCATTCGCGGAGCCGGAGGCGAATTGCGGTGGCTGCGTTCAACGGCGCGGCCGCAGCGGGATAGCACGGGGGAACCGGTCTACTGGCTTGGCATTTCGGTCGACATTCACGAGGCCATGACAGCCATGGAGCGGTCGCAGGCTAGCGAGAGGCAACTTCGCAGGCTAATCGACACAGTGCCGGGCATGATATGGGCCGCTAACGAACGCGGCGAGCCGATCTACTACAATAAACGACTGGAAGAGTGGGGCGGCGTGAAGGTGAACGAGATCGAACCTACGCCCGGACAAACGCTACTGTCGGCGGTTCTCGACAATACCGTTCATGCCGAGGACAGGGCGCGGGTCGAGTCTTCGCTGAAACACTGCATTTCCAGCGGCGAGCCTTGGATGGCTCGTTTCCGCCAGCGTCGAGCTGACGGAACCTGGCGTTGGATGGAGGGCCGCATGGAGGCGCTAAGAGACGACAATGGCGCAATTACTCACTGGTACGGCCTTGAACTCGACATAGAAAACGAGACCCGCGCACAGGAGTCGCTCCGCGACGCTTCCGAAAAACTTGCCAAGGCCGCGCAGGTCGCGGGTATGGCTGAATTGTCGGCGTCCATAGCTCACGAGGTTAGCCAGCCTCTCGCGTCAGCGTTGGCCAATGCCGATGCCTGCCGCAGATGGCTGGCAATGACCCCATCGAACGTTGAAAGAGCCCGCATCAGTGCCGAATGTGCTCTTCGGGATGCCAATGCCGCTTCGGAAGTGGTCAGAAAGGTGAGGGCGCTGTTCCAGAAGCACGTCGACGAAAGGGAATTGCGCGACATAAATTCGATCATAGCGGTGGTTTGCGATGTCCTGCGCAACGAGCTGTCATCACAGGGTATCCAGCTCCTCATCGAACTCGCCGAAAGTCTTCCCTCAGTGAGGATCGACGTTCTTCAAATCCAACAAGTGTTGGTCAATCTGGTTCGCAATGCCGCTGACTCTGTTACAGAACATACCGCTGGAGACAGGGTGGTTATCGTAAGGAGCGCGCTGCAGAACCACGAGGTGGTGGTTGAAGTCGAGGATTTCGGCAAAGGCATCGTCAACCTCGACAAGATCTTCAGCCCGTTCTTCACGACTAAGAAGGGCGGCATGGGGATGGGATTGTCGATTTCAAAGTCTATCCTCTTCTCCCACAACGGTCGGCTCTGGGCCAGGAACACGGCTCATGGAGCAATCGTCGCCTTTGCCCTGAGCGATCTCCCGCCTCAAAGTCATAACGTTGGAATGCCGCGATCAGGCCACGGCAAGTAGGGCCCTCAATTCCAGACGACGTCGCACCAGGTCCTCGACCGTGTACTTGTCGAAGACGGCGAGGAATGCGGCAATCGCCTCCGAAACCACCGGCGGAAGCCCGCATGCCGAGGCTACCATGCAGTCCGAGCATTCCAATAGGGTGTCGAGCCCCTCTGTATGTCGTAGAACAGCACCGAGATTGATATGATCGGCGGGCTTGGCAAGCCGTATACCGCCATTGCGTCCTCTGACAGCTTCAATGAAACCCGCGGCAGCTAGATCCTGCACGACTTTCATCAGGTGGTTTTCGGATATTCTGAACGTCTTGGCGACCTCTCGGATGGAGCCAAGGCCCTCGGCACGTGAACCAAGGTATAGCAATACGCGGATCGCGTAATCTGTATAGCGTGTCAGTCTCATGTTGCCTGCGTCAAAACGCCCATAACGAAAAGATGCATATGGATAGCATGTTTTCTCGTTTCATAATAGATGCATCTCATATGCATCTTATTGGGTATTCCATGATTGAGAATTTGACAGATGACAGAATCGCGGGAGTTCTCCGGGCCTTTTACGCACGGATCCGCCGCGACCCCTCTCTGGCGCGGCCGTTTGCCGTAGTGGAGGACTGGGATGAGCACATCACCCGGCTGACGGATTTCTGGTCCTCCTTGATGCTGACTTCAGGGCGCTACAAGGGAAATCCGGTTGCGATGCACCTTGTACATACGGACAAGATCGAGCCGGAGATGTTCGCGCGCTGGCTCGAACTTTGGAAGAAAACGACAGACGAGTTGGTTCCCCCGGAAACGGCCCTACAAATGCAAGCGAAGGCTGCTCGGGTCGCCGCCAGGCTTTCCCAAGCGATGTTTGGTCAGCCGTCCCTGCTCGATGTTTCCCCTGCCGTTCAATCCACCGCGACGGCTCCTTACAAGGTTACCCAGACTTTCGACGAAACGAGCGTCCCCACCGCGCTTCTGCGGTCGCATTCCCTGAAAGAGGGCTCCTGGGGGCTGATCCTCATCGAACGCGGTGCAATTCGCTATGTCCGAGGAGATCAATCGATCTTACTCGCGCCCGATAGACCCGGCGTGATCCCGCCGGCCGCGCCGCACCATCTCGAAATCGACGGTCCCGTGAAATTCAGGATCGAATTTTACGACAGGCCGCCGGTCCAACCCCTGCAGTGAAAGGAAAAACGATGGCAACTCCCCTCTCTCAGCAAACGATCGAACTCGTCAAGCAGAGTGTTCCCGCACTTGCCGCGCATGGCAGCGATATCACCAAGCGCATGTATATTCGCCTGTTCGAAGACGAGCATATCAAGAGCTTGTTCAACCACGCTAACCAGGGCGAAGGTGGCTCTCAGGTTCACGCGTTAGCCGCCGCCATCCTCGCTTACGCCGAGAATATCGAAAATCTTGGTGTGCTGGCACCGGTGGTGGAGCGCATCGCCCACAAACATATCGGCTACCATATTCTTCCGGAGCATTATCCTTACGTGGCGAATGCCCTGTTGGCCGCCATCAAAGACGTTCTCGGAGACGGTGCCACCCCAGCGCTCCTGGAAGCGTGGGCCGAAGCGTATTGGTTCCTGGCGGACATCCTCAAGGAACGGGAGGCGAATATCCGCACCTCCATCGAGAGCCAGGGCGGCGGCTGGAACGGCTGGCGGGAATTCAGGATTTCGGAGAAGGTTCGCGAGAGTGACGTCGTTACCTCCTTCATCCTTCGTCCGGTTGATGGCGGTCGTGTCCTACGGCACCGACCCGGGCAGTATCTGACGTTCCGCCTGACTCTGGCAGACGGCCAGAAGGTGAAGCGGAACTACTCGATATCTTGCGGCCCGAACAATGAGCTCTACAGGATTTCCGTCAAACGGGAGGAAAAGGGGCAGGGCGGCTCACTGTATCTCCACGACTCGGCAAAAATCGGAACGATTTTAGAGGTCACGCCGCCGGCCGGCGACTTCTATCTGCCCGAAGAGCCCCAACGCTCGGTGGTTTTGCTTTCCGGAGGCGTGGGACTAACGCCAATGGTCAGCATGCTCGAAGCGATCACGAAGGAGTATCCGGAGCTTGATACGCATTTCGTACACGGAGCTCTGAACAGCTCTACCCATGCCATGGATCGTCATGTCCGTTCGCTCGCCATGGCGCACGGGCATGTAGCGGTGCAGACCTTCTACAGCGAACCTGGTCAGGAGGATGCAATCGGCCTGTCGCACGATCACGACGGCTACATCACCATCGATTGGCTGAAGGAAAATACGCCGTTCAACGCTGCCGACTTCTACCTCTGCGGACCGAAGCCGTTCCTCCGTGCGCTCGTCGGTGGCCTCAGCGGTGCGGGAATTTCCGCCGATCGCATCCACTACGAGTTCTTCGGACCTTCCGACGAATTAATCGCAGCATGAATCCTCTGGAGCCGGGATTCCACCGGCTCTTTCCTCCCACGAAGTGAAAACAATGAACGCGCTTCAAAAATCGAACGGACCGATCATGATGTCCGTCGCCCTCGCAATTCTAGCAAGCCTCTCCACACCTGAAACGGCTTCGGCACACGTGAAATGGTTCGCTCCGTATATCGTTGGTGCCCGTCCGGAATCGCTATCGGTCACCCTACACGACATATGGTTCTGGATCGGCATAGTCCTGGTGCTGGTTTTCTTCGTTGCCACTCGTCTGATCGAGAAAAGCGGTTTCGGCCAGGTGGCGATAGAAGGCCTCAATGCCGCTACCGCGCCATTGTGGAACCGTCAGGACGACTACATCCGAGCGATCGTCGCATCGTTCTTTGTCGCGATCTTTGCCGTCGGCGGTGTATATCTTACACCGGATTTGAAGACTCCTGCCGAATGGGTCTCTTGGATGCAGCTGCTTATCGCGTGCTGCGTCTTCTCTCGGCGGACCATGCCGCTCGCCGGAGTCGGTATCATCGCACTTTGGCTTCTGGCGCTCAGGGATTACGATCTCTTTCACCTCTTCGATTACCTAGCCCTTGGACTCGGTGTTGCGGGTTACCTCCTTCTGGAGCCGCTGACGAACGAGAACCTTCGAGAGCGCAGGTTCGAAGCCCTTCGTTGGGGGTTAGCAATCGCTTTGATGTGGTCGAGCCTCGAGAAGTTCGCTTTTCCGAGCTGGTTCTATCCGCTCGTCATCGAGAAGCCATTTCTGACCTTCGGAATGCCCCGTGACGTGTTCATCCCTATGGCTGGGGTCACGGAGTTCACTTTAGGCTTTGGCCTTCTCTGGACACCGCTGATCCGAAGGCTTTCTGCGATGGCCCTACTGGTGATCTTTACCGCGGCAGTGTGGCCATTCGGTCGCGTCGATCTGATCGGTCATGGGTTGATCATGGCGATCCTGATTGCCGTAGCGGCGGACCGGAGGAGCGGCGTAGACTTGATGACAGTGTTCAAGCAAAAAATCGTCAACATACCACTTGGGTTGTCGGCCACACTGGTGATCTTCTGTACTGCCTATTGGGGCCTTCATATCGCGTTCTACGGCGTCGATGGAGACGTACACCTCGGCGACGACGCCAAGACGACTCATTCCTACAATCCCGAGCATCCCCATGGACCAGGCATCCAGGGCGAGATCGGTGCGCCCTCCGACAAGTAGTGTATCAACGTGCGGGCTTTGTCAGCGGACACGGCCCGTACAGGACTGAGCGCTCCCTCGGTGAGGGAACGACCAACGTCGATCACCCGTACCGAAGTGCAAGCTCACTGTCTTGCACCACTGACGGCCACCCTCCGACGAGATCGGCCTGCCTCTTTGCCACTTGCTCGAAAGACGGAGCCTTGCGAAACCATGCAAAGCCAAGCTCCTGCGAAAACCTGAATCTCGTTCGCCCGAATACGCAGGCCGTCGCACTGCGATGAGCGCGCGTCGTCGATATACGGAAGTATATCTGCGAATATTGGCCGTTATGTCCCAGTCTAAAGCGTCCTTTTAGGACGGACGCGCGTCACTCACGCCTCGAACCGGTGTGTTGTCTGCGCGGCCGTAGCCAGCGCCAAGGAGGCAAACATGACAGAACTCGGAAACTCAGGGACCTCAGGCTTGATGCGGCGTGACGTACTCGCACTCGGCGTCGGTGCCGCTGCGGCGACGGCGCTCCCAAACATCGCATTTTCGGCAACTAAATCGAACGAATCCAACGAAGGAAGACGTGACATGGGCATTGTTAAGACGAAGGACGGCGTTGAAATTTTCTATAAGGACTGGGGTGCTGGGCAGCCGATCGTATTTCACCATGGCTGGCCGCTTAGCAGCGACGACTGGGATGCCCAGATGCTCTTTTTTGTCTCCAAGGGCTTCCGCGTGGTCGCCCACGACAGACGCGGCCACGGTCGGTCCAGCCAGGTATCCGACGGTCACGACATGGACCATTACGCGGCCGACGCGGCGGCCGTCGTCCAGCACCTCGATCTCAAGAATGCGGTGCACGTCGGACATTCCACCGGCGGTGGGGAAGCCACTCATTATGTCGCCAAGCACGGCAAGGGCCGCGTCGCGAAACTCGTGCTCATCGGGGCTGTACCGCCGATCATGCTGAAGACGGAAAATAATCCGGGGGGTATCCCTCTTGAGGTTTTCGACACGGCATTCCGCGCCCCTCTGGCGGCCAATAGGGCTCAATTCTACCGCGACATCCCGGAAGGCCCGTTCTATGGTTTCAATCGTCCCGGAGCGAAGAAATCGCAAGGCATCATTGACAACTGGTGGCGTCAGGGGATGATGGGCAGCGCGAAGGCTCACTACGACGGCATCAAGGCGTTCTCGGAAACGGACTTCACGGAAGACCTGAAGGCTATTGACGTTCCGACGCTGGTTATGCACGGCTCCGACGATCAGGTCGTTCCGATCGATGACTCCGCGAAGCTCTCTGTCAAGCTCCTCAAGAATGGCACCCTGAAAATCTATGACGGCTATCCCCATGGCATGGCGACCACCCAGGCCGACGTGATCAATGAAGACCTGCTCGCGTTCATCAAGGCAGCCAGCTAATTTTTACTCGACATCTTATCAGCGAGCCTCCTTTTGGGGGCTCGTTTTTTTCGCAATCCGCTGCTCGATCGGGCGTAGCTGCGGTTCGCATCTAGTCTGCAAACCATCGTATATCTCAAACGACGGGAATGGTTTGCGTAGCGTAGCGCCGCCGCGCTAGGTCGCGGTGTTGATGAGGAGATATCCCAATGGTTCGTATGCTTACCGCCGCAATACTCGCGTCGTCGATGGCAGTTCCTGCTCTCGCCGCCGACAAACCACACAATGCCAAGGTTTCGGTCGTTTTCGATCATGTGCTTCCAAACGTACCGGGCAAAAGCCTGCGCGGCGTTCTCGTCGAGTACGGTCCGGGCGGTTCGAATCCGTCCCATACCCATGCGAAAAGCGCGTTCATTTATGCGACGGTAATAGAGGGCAAGATCAAAAGTCAGGTAAACGACGGTGACCTCAAGATCTATAACACGGGCGAAAATTGGATCGAGGTACCGGGCGATCATCATAAGGTCAGTGCAAATGCCAGCGAAACTGAGCCCGCAAAAATCCTGGCGGTCTTCGTGGTCGACTCCACGGAGACTGTACTGACGACGCCGGACAAGTAGTTATCTGTTGGAGCAGTGACTATTTCGCTGCTCCAACATCTACCGAGACGGTTTTCAGGCATTGACTGCCGCAGGTGTTGCGACAGTCTGGTTTTCTGGGGGCATGATATTGCCTTTAGCCGGGCTGACGAGGGTCTGAGAGGGTCGGAGATCGCCCTTCTAGGCATCCTGTTCCAGTCTTTGGCAGAGCGGCCCGATGGCCGTTTTCGGCGGAAAACGCTCTGCCCGACACTTCAATTGCGGCTAATAAGAAGCCTGCCTCACTGAAGCCCTTACGAGCGCATTGGCTTCAATGCTCTCGTCCACTTTAACAATTCGCCCAGCATTAGGTTGAGTCCATCGGACGTTTGCCCGGTCGGAACGAAACGTCCGCCGTTGATCGACTGCGAGACGAAAGGTATCGGCACGACGTGGTAAATGCCGTGGACATTCACGCCGCTCAGCAGCGACCGCAGAGCCTGGCACGATCGCAGACCTCCTGATACACCGCCGTAACTGACGATACCTGCGGCCTTGTAGTTCCATTCCAGAAAAAGGGTTTGCACTGCGTTCACCAGCGAAGCGGGCGGGAAATAGTCGTACTCGGGCGTCACGAAGATGTAGCCGTCGGCTTCGGCGATCGTCGTCGCCCAAGTCCTGGTATGTTCGTGCTTGTATTGCTGCATCGCCGGGTGATTTGGTTCGTCGAGGAGCGGAAGGTTGAAGTCGGCAAGATCGACGAGTTCGACCCGACATCCACCGTGCGTCTCGACCGCCATCTTGACCCATTTTCCCACGACAGGGCCTATTCGTCCGGGGCGAGTTGATCCGATGATGATTTTCAAAAGCGGCGTCATTCTGGTTCCTCTCGAACGCGGCCATTATCGTCGCTTAATGTCACCCGTCGCCTGAGCGGGGCACAGGCATACGTTGGATATCAGGTGGGTCCTCGTTGAGCGGGGAATTGCCACAGCGGAATGGCGTGAATTGTTCAAGCGGCCGAGTGCGATGTCGGGTAGCGTAGTAAGGGATTTAGTCGGATTAAGACCAGGATTGCTGATGCCGCTTACAGTAGTCGAGATTGTTCGTTCGCCACGACATTGCAGCCGCTGGCTGGCGCTTACAACCATCACCGTGTTTCTGCTTCTGGCGGCAACCATCGCCCAGGCGACCGAAACACTGCGGATTCCTTTTTCCTCGGATATTAGCACTCTTGATCCCGACAATGGTTTCGAGGTCGCTGGCCTGAGCGTGCTCGATAGCCTCTATGAGGGGCTCGTCGAGTATGAGCCGGGATCCACGCGCATCGTTGGTTTGCTGGCGACGAGCTGGGTGGTTTCGAAAGACGGGCTGACGTACACGTTTCGCCTCAGGGAAGGCGTCAAGTTCCACGACGGCACTCTGATGGACGCCTCCGCAGTGGTCACCTCGCTCGATCGCCGCCGGCTAGGAAAGCTCCTGCAAAATTATACGCTGGCGAACGTGAGGGCTATCAATGCACTTGACGCATCGACCGTCGTCATAAGTCTCAGCAAGCCGCAGCCATCGTTTTTGGATACCCTCGCCAGTCCCTGGGGTCCGAAAGTGATCAGCCCGACGCCATTGAACGAGCATGACAAGGGAGACGGGGCGACGGATTGGCTGACCGACCACGCGGTTGGCACCGGACCGTTCACGCTAGGCGAATTCAAGCGCGGAGAGCGGTACTCGATCGATCGCAACGCGAACTATTGGGGACATAAGCCCTATTTCAGCAAAGTTGAGTTCCCTGTCGTGCCTGACATTGGCCAGCAGATATTGAAGCTGAGGGCGGGCGAGATCGACGCTATTCCGACGAACTATCCCTTCGCACAGCTGGCCAGCCTACCTGACAATCTGGAGATCACGACAGCACCGAGCATGACACAGTTCGACGCCTTCGAAAAACCCGGCTCCGAACTGGATAATCTCGCGGTCCGAAAAGCTGTTCTGACAGCCGTCAATCCGGCACTTTGGGCGGACGATGCATTCGGGCATTACGCGCACGTCTCGCAATCGCTATATCCCAATGCAATGTTTGTGCCTGCGCGGCCACTGATATTCCCAACCGATATGGAAGCCGCAAAGGATGCGATCGCAAAACGAGGGCCTGTGGCCCTCAGGATCGGGCTCTACAGCGCGAACCCCAGCTACGGCCGGATCGCCGACTTATTGATTGCCCAGCTTGCAACGATTGGCGTGCAGGCGACGTCTTATGTCATGCCGCCTGGTAGCGCTTACGCGATGAAAGGCGATCCTAGCGCCCCCGACTTGCTGCTCATTATCGCATCCCCCGACGCCGCGCATCCGGACAATCAAGCCAAGGCGTTCCTCACGACTGGCGCTCCTTTGAACTTGTACGGACGCAAGGTCCCGGAGGCAGACGCTATCGTTGACGAAGCGTCAACACTTACCGAGCTTTGCAGGCGCGATGAACTTTATGAAAAGGCTGCCAGAATGTATTTCGATAACGGCACTGCAATTCCGCTGGTGGATGTCGATGACGTTGTCGTCCACGTGAAGGGCTTGAAAAACCTTGGCCTCCGTCCGGTCTTTCCGCGGGGGACCATTGACTTCGCTACCGTGGAACGGTGATCTGAAGAGACTTTCCGAGAGTATTCGACGTGATCGATCCCGTGCTTTCGATCAAAAATCTGTCAGTCTCGCTTCGCCGCGACGGCGAGAGCCGTGTCGTACTTGAGAATTTGAGCCTAAACGTCTTCCCCGGCGAGATCGTTGGGATTCTCGGCGAGAGCGGCTCGGGAAAGTCGACGCTCGGAGCGGCAATCCAGGGGCTGCTCCCTGAAGTTAGCGAGCCTGTCGTCTGTGGAAGTATCAACCTGAATAAGACCGAGCTTGTCGGCGCTGACGCGTCCGTTCTGCGGCGAACGCGCCGGCATGTCGTTCGGTCCATCCCGCAAGACCCGATGAGTGCTCTTAATCCGACGATGTCGATCCGCGATCAAATGCGCGAGTCGGTGAAGTGCGGCGACGGGGATATTCTGGAGTGGCTCGAGACGGTTGGGCTTGAGGAAGCGCAAGACATCGCTCGAGCATTCCCCTATCGCCTTTCCGGAGGGCAGCGCCAGAGAGTTGCCATCGCGATGGCCATGATGGCAAGGCCGATGCTTCTTATAGCCGACGAGCCGACCACTGCATTGGATTTCGAGCTCCAGAGCGAGATCTTCGAACTTATTCAAACTGTCGTGCGTCAGCAGGCGGCTTCGTCACTGTTCATCACTCACAATCTCGATGCAGCGGCAGTCGTTTGTGACCGATTGCTGATCTTGCGGAACGGAAAGATAGTCGAGGTGGGAAGCCGGGCTGATATCTTGGATCGGCCACGTCATCATTATACTCGCCAGCTTGTCGAGGCGCGCCGCTCACTCATTGATGACACCCGAATTGTGACCACCAGATCCGAGCGAGAAGAGCGGCTTTCACTGCGAATGTCCAATGTCGTTAAGGGATTTTCTAATCTGTCTCTTTTCGGGCGACGGGAACGCCGTTCGGAGGTTCTCCGGGGATTTGATTTGGAAATCAGTCCAGGTGAATGCGTTGGGCTGTTAGGACCAAGCGGTTCAGGAAAATCCACGGTGGTCAGGATTGCGGCGGGATTGCTTTCATCTGATGAGGGGCGGGTCGAATGGGGGGATGGCGATCGGCCGCAGGTCGTTTTTCAGGACGCGGTCGCCTCGTTAACCCCATGGCTGACGGTCGCGGAACAGGTTGGAGAGCGCCTACGGCCGCTGAGGCTTTCGGCGAGCGAAAGACGGGCTAGGGTCAGCGAGGTCATGTCTTTGGTTGGACTGGATGAGAGGTGCGGTCGGGAACTTCCAGGCAGGCTTTCTGTCGGGCAATGCCAGCGAGCCGTCATTGCCAGAGCGGTCATCGTGCCGCCGAGATTATTGCTCTGTGATGAGCCGACAAGTTCACTGGACGCATCACTTGCTACGACCATTCTGGATCTGATTGGAGACCTCCGGCGACGTCTCAACATAGGAGTTCTGTTCGTTACCCATGACCTCTCGGTGGCGGGCTATGTCGCTGACAGGATTGCCTTGCTGAGCGAGGGGAGGGTGGTGAGCCAAGGAGAGCCTAAGAAGATAATCGACAGTCTGAGTAAAATATGGGCCAGAACAGGCGCTAATGGCAACGCCAACGCGGAAGCAAGCCCGTTATGACAGCTGTTGCGATCAGGGAGGCCCTACGACCACTCGGGCTGACAGAGAAGGTCGGTCTCGTGGGAATGCTGTTGCTTACGCTCATTGCTGTAAGCGCCCAGTGGCTGGTTCCCTTCGATCCTCAGGCCCGTGTGGCGCAGGCATATCTTGCTCCCTCGTTCGCACACTGGTTCGGTACTGATGAAATCGGGCGCGATCTGTTTTCGAGAGTGCTGTTGGGAATCCAGTATACGTGGCTGCCCGCACTTGCGCTCGTCATCGTTTGCCTGGCTTTCGGGACGCTTATCGGTCTGATGCCGAGCATTCTCACTGACAAGCTTGATCCCATTGTAAAGAACGTCGCGGACTTCTTTCTGATCCTACCCGGAACGTTGGTCGCCCTTGCGGTTATTGCAACGCTTGGGCCTGGGCTCCGGAATACCATGATCGCAATCGGCGTGGCCTGGTGGCCATGGTACGCTCGTATCGCGAGGAACGAGCTTCGTAGGTTGAGAGTGCGCCCGCACGTCGAAGCAGCGAGGGTCGCCGGCGTGGGACGTCATCGCCTGACTGTGCGTTACATCCTTCCTGGAGCATTGCCCGCTCTGCTCGTCGCGGCAACGCTCGATGTATCCAACGTGATCATGACAATATCGCTCATGTCGTTTCTCGGTCTCGGGCAACCAGCTCCGGCTCCCGAACTAGGTGCGATGACGTCTCGGTCGCTCGACAGCCTCACCGTTTTCTGGTGGCTGCCTATCATGCCGGCGCTAGCGATATTCTTGATCTGCTTCTTGTCGAACTTGGCTGGTGACGGAATGCGTGCTGTTTTGCGAGGCGCGTAGATGTTCGGGTTCCTTCTGCGGCGAGTGTTTGCTGTTACGCTGGTATTGCTGTCGATGAGCTTTGCGGTGTTCTGCCTTCAAACGATAGTTCCTGCGGACCCGGCACGGGCGATCGCAGGTCCGACCACGCCTCTCACCCGGGTGGCCGAACTACGGAAGGAGCTTGGACTGAACGATCCGGTGATAGTCCAATATGGCCGTTTCCTTATCCGGGTGACACGCGGAGACCTCGGGACATCGGTGCGGACGAGAAAGCCCATAGCCGCCGATGTACGAACTTATCTACCGGCGTCGCTGGAGCTTTCGATCGTCGCGCTTGCTTTCGGTGCCATTTTCGCCGCTTTTTTCGCTGTGGTTCCGGCGATCGTCCGCTGGGCACATCCGATTGGTCTTGCCTTTACCGCCGCCGGGTCGCTCCCAATTTTCGCGACCTCGTTGTTTTTATCCTATTTGTTTTGGTTTCGGCTCGGTGTTTTGCCGGGGGCTGGGCGCATGTCCGACCACAACTTTAGCGGCCCGACAGGGTTCAATCTGGTCGACTCCGTACTGGCGGGAGACGTCACAGCCGCAACCGATGCCACGAGGCATATCATCCTTCCAGCGCTGGCGCTGGCATTTCCGATAGCCATTGCGGTAGGCCGGACGCTCAGCAGTTCGCTAAGGGATGTTATGCAACAGCGGTATATAGAAACGGCGAGGGGCAAGGGGCTCTCCGAAGCCTCGGTTGTCATTCGTCATGCTTTGAGAAACGCGCTTCCCTCTGCCTTGGCGATGTTAGCGCTCCAGGTCAGGCTGCTCTTCGGAAACTTGCTCGTCGTGGAGCTCGTGTTCGGGTGGCCGGGACTCGGCCTCTACATGGTGCACTCACTTGCGAGCGCAGATCTGCCTGCCGTCCTTGGAGTGACCCTTGTTCTCAGCGTGTTTTATCTTGCTGTCAGCTTGGTGATAGAGGTCTTCCAAACCGCACTGGATCCAAGAATCGCTGGATAAGTCCCGGTCCGGGAAAGCAACGAAAATAGCGTGCCGCCCATTCTCGTGTTTCCGCCACCTAGCTCAGGGGCTACATAATATATGCCCTGGCTCAGTTGTTTCGGAATACGATTGGGTCAAATGTCGCCGCGTTACGTGAACATGCGAGCTGTGGACAGGTGGTTCAGTCAATCGATCTTGAAGAACTCGAGCAGACGAAGGCGGACAACGGCTCTCACGTTCGAGATAAGGTAAAATGTGTCGAAAGTTGCAAAACCCTGCGGGCCGGCCTTTGTGACTGGCAGGCAAAGCGGGTAGTTCGATACATTGACACCAGACTGCATAGTCAAATCCGCGTCGCCGACCTTGCCGCAACTGTCCGGATGAGCCCCGGCCATTTCTCGCGCGCATTCTCGATTAGCTTCGGGATTACACCTCACGTCTTTGTAATGAAAGCACGTATCAACCGGGCGCAAAACCTCATGCGTGCGTCCGATTCGGACATGTCGGAGGTGGCAGCAGCGTGCGGGCTCGCCGATCAGGCGCACTTTACGCGGCTCTTCCGACGTTTCGTCGGCACGACGCCATCAAGCTGGCGAATAAAAAAGGCGGCGGTTATGTCGTGACTGCCGCGAACTCGCGCTTGCCGGCTTGGTTCTCGTCATCGTTGGCCTCGACTGGCCGAATTGGAAGGCTGAACGTGATCGCCGCGCCACCCTCAGGGAGGGTGATTGCCTTCAGCTTTCCTTGATGTGCCTCCATGATAGACCGGCAGATCGCCAGCCCCATGCCCATGCCGTCCTGTTTAGTCGTGAAGAACGGCTCGAAAATCTTGTCGGGGTCGCTTATTCCGGCACCGCGATCCCTAACCTCGACCTCAATGAAATCACCTCCGGCAACGCGCGTCGTCACCGTGACGATTTGATCACGGGGATCGAGCTCGTGCATGGCTTCCGACGCGTTCCTCAGAAGGTTCAACAGTACCTGTTCTAGCTGGATGCGATCGGCGCTGGTCACGGGCAGGGATTCGCTGAGTTGCAGATCAATCTTGACCTTGTTTGATACGAGCTTATCGGCGATCAGGTCGCGGACCTCGGTTACAAGGCCGTTAAGATCGACCTTGTGCCGTGGAAACACGGCTTTTCCGAACAACGCCCGAATCCGACTGACAACTTGGGCTGCGGCATCGGCGTCACGGACGATCCATTCGGCTGTTCGGTTAGCCTTTTCCATGTTCGGTGGCGTCGCGTTCAGCCAACGCTGGAAAGCGTGCGAGTTTGCCACGAGCGCCTGCAGCGGCTGATTCAGCTCATGGGCGATTGAAACGGATAGTTCGGAAAGGCTCGCTGCGCGCAGCGCCCTTGCCAAGCGTTCGTCCGATCTGCGCAACGCCTCCTGTGCTCGAACCTCGTCATCTATGTCGAGATTAACGCCGTACCAGCGGACGATATTGCCGCTCTGGTCGCGCAGAGGTTCGACGCGAGATTGCATCCAGCGATATTGACCGTCCTTGTGCTTGAGGCGACCCTTGTGGCTCAAAGGCTTGCCGGCGGCGATCGTCCGCCTGACAACGGCATCCACAGCCGCACGATCATCAGGGTGAACGAAATCAGACAACGCCGCCGCGTCTCCTTCAAGCACGGCTTTGGCCATGGCTGGACCCGACCATTCGACGAAGCGTGCGTTAAAATAATACGGTGTGCCGTCGGGCGTCATCAGCCAAATAAGCGACGGGACTGTGTCCACCAGAAGGCGCAGTTCGTTTTCACTCTTACGAACGGCTTCCAGAGCATCGATCTGATCGTTGACGTCAAGGCACACACCGTACCATTGCAGGATATTGCCATCGCCGTCCTTCAAGGGCTCGGCCTTCCCGTCTATCCATCGATACACGCCGTCGTGACGTCGCTGTCGATAGCTGAGTGCAAAGCTCTCTCCATTCCGGAATGACCGGTCAAGGGTGGCCTTCCAACGATCGCGGTCTTCTGGATGGATGCTATCAAGAATTGCGCTTGAAAACTGGTTTGCGTCCGACGGCTCCTCACACGGGATCGAAATCCCAGTCCATTTCGCTAGCTGTCTGTTGATGTACGAGGGCCTGCCGTCTGGTTGAGCACACCAGATCAGCGCGGGTACCGTGTCGATCATTCGCTGCAACTGGTTCTGGCTATCTCGCAACGCAGCCTCGGCTTTCCGTTGGTCGTCGATATCGACTGTGGTCGCGAACCAAGCGACGATATTCCCGTTTTCATCACGCGAAGCGATGGCGGAGTCCCTTAGCCAGCGGTACGTGCCGTCGTGTCGGCGGACCCGCTGCTCCTCAAATATGGGCTCTCCTGTGGAGAGGCTATGACGCCATCGTTCGAGACAGCCTTCCACGTCGTCAGGGTGAACGAATTTGCTCCACCAGGAATGATCGTCAATCTTCGACAGCTCGCTCATTTCCTCGGCGGTGACGCCGATGTAGTCCAATGCCTTGGGGTTGAGAAATCGCAATCGGCCGTCGGGATATGCTGACCAGCCGAAGCCTGGAATGTCCTCAATGTTTGGCTGATGAGTCTGGTATACTCGGTCAAACAGTGTCTTCGCATTCACGAGCTTGAGCATAATTGCGAGGCCTGCGGCGCAAATGCTGAAAAACAGCAGATGGCCCGCTGGGTCAGCGCCATCGTAGTAAGGCGAGTAGAGAAATAGCGCCGCACCCGCGCAAACGACCAAGTGCAACGGCAGAGCGTAGCGGCATTTTGCTAGAACGCAGGTGGCGGCGACCGTGAGGAGAAGCCCATTGGGGTCGGCGCGGAGAGCACTGACCAGAACACCCGCCGCGCCGATAGCGGTGGTAAGCGCTCGGCGGCTGGCATTCGAGGCGAAGTTTGCGGAAAGCCAGGAAATCACCATGAACAACCACCTTGGGCAGCCTGAGAAAGGACTAGGAACGCATTTTCCAATAGGACTATTGCTTCAGTTCCGCGGGCAGCGAGTGCCAGGCGCTGTAGAGCTGAGCGAAGGAGGCCACCTGCATCTTCTTCATGCCGTTGCTACGGTGAAGCTTGACTGTCGCCTGGCTAATGCCGAGCGTATGAGCAATCTGCTTGTTCAATTCTCCGTCGACGACCATCCGGAGTACTTCGCGCTCGCGGATCGAAAGACTTCCAAACGATGTAACGAACTTATTCGATACAGTTGCCACCTCACGACGGCCTGTGTCGAGTTTGATCGCTCTGAAAATTGCGTCCAGGAAGGTTTGTTCACGAACTGGCTTCGTTAGGAAATCATGCGCGCCGGCTTTCATCGCCTGAACGCTCATCGCGATATCGCCATGGCCTGTGAGGAAGACGATTGGCGTGGCCACGCCTTTTTGAGTCAGCTGGCTCTGAAGATCCAGGCCACTGATACCAGGCATACGGACGTCGAGGACAAGGCAAGATGGTCGGTCGGGAAGGCGGGCGTTCAGAAGTTCGTGGCCGGAGGAAAAGGTGATCGCGTCGATCCCGACGGAGTTCAGCAAATTGCCTAACGACTCACAGACCGACGCGTCGTCGTCCACGAGAATTGCGATCGGGCTTTCCGCCTTTTCAGACACGGCGAACGTCATAAAACCCCCAAAAAGACGATCCCCACAATCGTCGATTATTCTCTAGACGAAATAAAGATTACACTGTGAACAATGGAATTTGAAGAAGCGCGGGGCCCACCACCCGGCAGATGCAGAAGGTTGTAGCGAACCTCGCCAATCTTTGTACAGAGGTCGGACCGTGTTTTTGTGAGAGTGGCTTGCTCAGGTCAACGCGATAAATTGTGTTGGAGAGCTTCAGGCAAGCCAGCGGTTGCATCACGCTCTGGTTGCTTTCTCAGTTTCACCAAGGAGGTATTATGAGAATCGGCTCAAGTGGAGATTCAATTTATTCGCTCTTTTTGCCCAAAACCAAATCCGAGCCTGTCCCGGACGCGGGCCTACAGCAGGCGGCTCCTTCCATTCGCAGATCGGAAACCGTGGGGTCGGAGGATTCCGTGGCAGCGGCCTTTCTCGCGAGACTGGCGCAGAGCAGTTTCAATCGAAATGACACGAACAAAGACGGGTTTGTCGATCAGGACGAGTACGTCACGAACAATATGAAGACGCGAGGGGATGGGTTTAAGCCCGAACTCGCCGACGTTCAACGCACGTGGAGCGAGATAGACAAGGCCGGCGCTGGTCGCCTTTCCCAAGAGCAGTATGAACAGGGGTTCAGTTCCGTGTTCAGCGCATCTGTGGGAAAATTTGATAAACCTCTTCGATAATTCCTCGAGCCTGCGATCTGTTTCAGACCGCAGGCTCAATACCACGGGCACCTAGCCCCGGGAACAGGTGCACCAATTACTCGGGCTCATAGAACTAAATGGAGCTTTCCGGTAGTTTTTGCTCCGCAGCGCCCCAGTCCTGGGTACGCGCCTATTCGCATGGGTGCAGTCATGAATGTTCTGGCCAACGACGAAAAGGACAAAAAGGGGAACGGGCAGGCCTTGGCATCGCTACGAGACGATGTTGCAAGGGCCGCACGTCTTCTAACGTTGAGGCAGATGGCAGCAGCAACGGTCCTGGACCTCAGGCAGCCACTTTCGGTCATAGCCTTGGATTGCGGCGCGGCGATGCACATGCTCGAAAACCGAGAGGCACCGGTCAATCAGCTCGGCACGTTGCTCCAGCGCATCGTCGACTCGGTTAGCCGAGCGGAAGATGTTATCGCCACATTCGACCAGACGGTCATGAAACGTTACCCTAGCTGCCAGGAACTCGATCTGGGCGAAGTAATTGCAACTGCGGTTCATTTCGTAAGCTGCGAAAGCACGTCCAGGGGCCTCAGAATCCAGTGCTCTATCGACGGCGACAGCAACAAAGTGCAAGGTGACAGGGTCGCCTTGCAACAGGTTTTCGTAGGTGCCCTGGTGGCGGTAATGCGATCAATTGCCCCTTCGTCAGGGCAGAAATTGCTGGTGACGAAAGACACTGACGAGTACGGCATTAAAGTAACCGTCACCGCCAAGCAGGAGCACAGAGCGGAGGCGAATATTCCGGTCACTTATTTCGGAGCAGACGAAGAAGACGAACGGATCGCGAGCCTAGAAGCCTGTAAGGCCATAGTAGAGGTTCATTTGGGAAAATTAGTCCCAATCGAAAACGAATTTGAGTTCGGATATGAGATTTGGTTGCCCACTCTGCCATTTGCCTGAGGAAGGGAAAGCCTCGAACGCAAGCGATCGGAAGGGATCTTTATGCCTAAATCCCAGCGCACGGAAAAGCCGGAACCGACAATCTTTATTGTAGATGATGAACAGCATCTCGGGAGCTCGCTCGTAAATCTTTTCGAGTCGATGGGAAAAAAGGCGATCAACTATCGCAACGCTACTGATTTCCTGACAGCACTCGATTCAGATGCACCTGGTTGTATCTTGCTAGACGTCCAGATGCCGGACATGAGCGGGTTAGAGCTGCAGGAGAGGCTTGTGAAGATCGGCAATCCATTACCTATTATCTTTATGACAGGTAACGGAAACGTCTCAATCAGCGTCTCCGCTATGAAAGCCGGCGCATTTGATTTTCTTCTGAAGCCCTTCAACAGCAGTTCAGTTGTCGCGGTAACGGACAAGGCAATCGCGCACGATGCTAGCAACCGTCGAGCTCTTGCGGAACGCAATGAAATCCAGGCCTGCCAGGACAAGCTTACGCCCCGAGAGCACGAGGTAATGAAATATGTCACGCAGGGTTTGATGAACAAGCAAATTGCCCACGAGATGAGCATCAGTGAGATCATGGTCAAGCTTCACCGCGGGCGGATGATGCGGAAGATGAAGGCTCGGTCAATTGTGGAAATTGTTCGAAAGTATGATTTCTTGCGTGCAGGCCAGCAGCATCTGCCTGGTTGATCGTCGGATCTGCGATACGACGAAATCCGGCGGGCACAGCCGCCACCACCTCGTTCACCGCTAAGCCCTGGCCACGGGTTCTTCGATAAGGTCCATACTTGCAGGCATCGGATCATTGCCCATGAGGTCCGCCCGCACCTTGGGAAAAGCTCTCAGTAGCTTCCACCAAGAGACTCTACTTCTAAGGAGAGCCAGCGGGAGAGGGAAGACCGGTCGAAAATCGTTGCGTCGACCGCTTTTAGACACACTCAGGTATACCTGTGGGGTGGGCGCGCTCGTGTTACTGTGGCTTCAACGAGTGGATGAGATCCGTTTCATATTTGCAGCATAACGTGCAAATGGTGGCCTCCGACCAATGTCTCTCGAGAGAGTCCGAGGGCAGATATAACGGTGCAAGGACCTGCGAGTCATGAATTTGAAATCTAAAGTTATCGCCATAGTCGACGACGATCGTAACCTGAGGGACGCCTTACAGGACCTGCTGGAAACGGCAGGTTACGAAAGCCAACTATACCCCTCGGCGGAGGCTTTCCTCGAAAAGGAGGGCTATGCCGGCGCGGACTGCGTGCTTACAGACATAAACATGCCCGGGATGTCGGGGATCGATATGCTCAAAGAGTTACAGGGACTACCTCACTTACCTCCGATCATCATAATGACGTCCTACGACGACTGCGATACGATCTCGGCGGCGGCCAACAGCATGGCGGTGGCATTCCTTTCCAAGCCTGTCGACACTGCGGAGCTGCTGAAATGCTTAGCAGCCCTGGCATAGCAGTAACGTTTTGCAAATGATACTCCGTCTGTTTTGGGCAAATCAGCCGCAATTGACCAGGGCAGGCAAAGCCTGACCGGTGCGGCAACATACCTCCACGTGCAGGGAGGACTTGCCTCATGGCCCGCATGTCTAAGCATCGATGGGATGCGGCATGCGGGACAGGGTCATCGAACTAGACATCGGAAAGGCCGCAAAGTCGAAGGCTCTCCTTCCACAGGAGCTCGGCGTGATCTTCGTCGACCGCGTAGGGCCTGACTCCGAAGCGCGCCTCGGCTTCGAGCGGTGCAATGTCGCAGTTCTCGCAATAGACGCCGCCGATCCCCTGCAGGTCGGAACTGGTGACGCACCAAACCATAGTAGCCGCGCCCTGGGCAAAATTCTTTCGATCCGCCGCTGGATCGATTATCGGTTCTCCATTCGGATCGAGGGCTTCGAAGGCGGCGATCTCTTCCGCGGTCAGATGTCGTGCCAGAGGCCCCACGATTGATCCGGGATGAACCGAATAAGCCCGGATCCCATGCACCTTTCCCCGTCGATCAGCAGCCACAGCGAATAGCGCGTTTGCAGTCTTAGACTGCCCGTAGGCAGTCCATTTGTCGTAGGGGCGCTTTCGGAATGCGAGATCGTTCAGATCGAAACCCGGGATCATGTGGCCGCGCGATGAGAGGGACACAATCCGGGAGGTGCCGGCCGCGCGAAGAGCCGGCCACAGCCTGATTGCGAGCCGAAAGTGGCCAAGGTGATTTGTCGAGAACTGCCCTTCGTTGCCGTCTTCGTCCCGGAAGAGGGGCGTTGCCATAACTCCGGCGTTCAGAATGAGCCGGGAGATTGGCCGTTCCGACGACAAGATTTTATCCGCAAATCGGTCAATCGACGCCGGGCACGTCAGCTCAAGCTCTTGCATCTGAACGCCAGGAATGTCCGCAATCGCTCTTTCGGCCCGCGCGGTGTCGCGAACTGCCACGATCATTGTCGCTCCCGCTCCACTTAGGACCCGAGTCGTCTCCAGACCGAGACCGGATGCTCCGCCGGTTATCACGACGACTGTGCCGGCCAGCTCCTTGCCTTGCGCGACCTCCGAAGCGGTCGAATAAGGCGTCCATTTCGTACCTAACGGTGTTTGTGAAAGGCTCATTCCGCTTTGTCTCCACGTTGTCGGAAGCTCCATATGGATGTTCCTCGCGGGATGATCTATGTGCAGACGGCCTGAAGATTATAGCGAAAGTCCTATTATGGCGATCGATCCGCTCTCTGATCTCATTCACCTTGCCGATGCGAAGGCCGTTGTCTCCGCGGGATTGAAGGCCTCTGGGTCTTGGTCGATGCCAATCGACGTCGACGATGATTTGAAATTCGTGGCCGTTACCGAGGGCCAGTGTTGGATATCGATTGAGAACGGCCCGGCCCAACACCTCGAGAGAGGAGACTGTTTTCTCTTGCGGGGGCCAGTAGCGTTTACAATCGGGACGGAACTGGGTGGTCAGACGGTCACTGCCTACAGCGTTTTCGCCGACACTCGCACCGGGTTCGGGACCATCGACGCGGGCGACGGATCAAAATTCTCGTGCATCGGGGGGAAAATGGAAGTCGCCGATAGCTTCGAGCTCCTGACGTCTTCGTTGCAGTCCCTCGTTATCCTCAGAGGCGAAACTAAGGCGGCGGTCAAGGTTCGCTGGTTATTGGAACAGCTGGTGGTGGAGCTTGCCGAGAATTCGCCGGGCGGGCAGGTCATGTGTGAGCAAATCATGCACATGATTTTTATCGAGATGATCAGGATCGGAATGCAAAAAGGCAAGATCGGCCCCGGTCTTCTCTCGATACTTTCCGATCCGAAGATAAGTCCGGCGGTGATGGCGATGCACGGCGACCCCAAACATCATTGGACCCTCTCGGAGCTTGCGGGCACGTGCAACCTCTCCCGTTCTCGTTTCGCTGCTCGTTTCAGCACCGCGGCCGGGATGTCGCCGATCGAGTATTTATTCCGATGGCGAATGCATTTGGCGAAGAAGGCGTTATCGCTGCCCGGCAGTACGTTAGCGCGGGTGGCGGAGGACGCTGGATATCAATCCGAGGCGGCGTTCGGATCGGCATTCAAGCGGATGTTTGGCTTTTCGCCGCGGAACCACCGTGTCGCAGCGAAGGCGACGCCGAGGGAGGAGCTTGAAACTACAAACTTGTTCTAACCCCATAGTCGGTCCCCGAATTCGACTTCGCCATTCGAACCAGTGCGTTCTGACAATGTGAACGAGAATGTCCCGATTGACCTCGCGGCCGCTGATGTTGTTGTCAATTGAGGTCGGCCATCAGTGTTGCCCACGGAGGTCGGCGAATGGGGTTCAGAATTTTTGTTGGGAAGGCCACAAAGCGCTATGGGTTTCCTTGGTACTCTTCGCACGATTAGCGTAAGCGCAGCGTCCGCACAGCATACTTAGGTTCACTATCAACTCCAGACTTGTCTGTTAATCTTTGACGGTCGCCTATCCCCCCTCCCAAGCAGGCGACACTCGTAGACCGACGATCTCCTCTTCGTCGGACCCCTGTGGCTATCAGCCCAATTCGGGCCGTCTCTTCCGCCGGAGACGGCCCCTTTTTTATATTTAGGGGAGTACCGAGGCCGATCTGTGAGGAATCTGTTTCACTCGGTAGTAAACGGTGTTTCCAAGCCACGTCTTCGAACGGTTGGTTCACAGACTAGAAACATCTTCATGTGAAGTTTCGTAAATGTGGACAATAACTGATCTTATACCGTGGGCGTTTGCGCTGCCTCCCGCTCTTTGGGAATTCCGGAACGTGTGGAGACGGCATGGCTGGATTTTGGGAGCCTGTGCCGGCTTAATCGTCTTCGGCGGCATATTTGTCTGGATTTATGTTGTCCAGCAGTCAGCCCACAATATCAACTATGGAGCGCTAGGTGTTGTGCAAGCGCTCGGGTTGCTGCTTGGACCACTTGCTGCTGGCATCGTTATCACCAGGAGGATGGGCTTGGCTGCTGGAGTTTTTGCAGGGATAGCCACTGGATTCTGCGTCTACGTCGCCACTGCCACCATTGGAATTGGCATCTACGGCGAGTGAAGCCTAAGCGGTTGTATTCGGCTGCGGGTTCGAGCTTTGCGGTTAGGCCCATGGTAACAGATCGTCGAGACAGCTCTGCTTGTGGCCGTTGACGATGGCCTTGAGCGTGGCGGTCAGATAGGCGAGCGGATCGACAGAATTAAGCTTGCAGGTCTCAATCAGCGAAGCGATAGTCGCCAGTTTTCCGCACCCGCGTCATGACCCGCGAAGAGAGCATTCTTCCGATTAAGCGCTATCGCCCGGATTGTTCTTTCGACGGCGTTTCTGTCGATCTCGATGCGGCCGTCAGCCAGGAAGCAGCAAAGGCCATCCCAGTATTCATCGATATATGCCAGTGCTTCGCCAAGGGGCGACTTGCCAGCAACGCGAGCCCGATGCTGGCTCAGCCAGGTCCGCATGTCGGCGATCAACGGCGCTGATCGTCCCTGCCTGCCAGTCGACGGGCCTCGGCGTCCAGACCCGCAGCTCAGTCTCGATGCGATGGAGTTCACCGATCCGCTTCACGCCTTCCTCGGCAATAGGCGCTGAGCCAGTGCGGGTGATCTCGACCAGCACGACGGCGGTCACGCGCTCTCAGGCTGTTGAAAGACTGCATCTTTTCGTTCGGTGACAGCCGAAGGGAGATCTATCGGAGGTTTCATGCCTGAGCCGGTCAGAATTACCACAACCCGCTCACCTGGCCGCACCTTCTTCGCGGCCAGGAGCTTCTTGAGCAGCACATAGGCGGAAGCGCTGGTGAGCTCTACGAACGGACCGCGCGCGGATAGTTCGGCGCGGGCCTCCTCAAGCTGTCGGTCCTCGACCGCCCAGGACGCGCCTTGGCTCTGTCGTATGGCCGCAAGAACAGCATTGCCGCGTACAGGGTCGGCGATGGCGATCGCTTCCGCGAGAGTGGGAAGAGCTGTGACTTTCGTCCAATTTGGAAGTCCCAAAGCGAACGCGTCGGCGATTGGCGAGCAGTTCTCCGATTGTGCCCCGTAAAGGCGCGGCAAAGAGCGTATTTCGCTGGATCTCAGGAGATCATTGAATGCTCGATAGCAACCGAGAATGTTGCTGCCACCTCCAGCAGGCGCAATGATTGCGTCCGGTGCTTCGAAACCCAGCTGTTCCCAGATTTCGTAGCCTACGGTTTTGACGCCATCTATGAATGCCGGGTGCCAATTGTATCCGGCATAGAAGTAGTCACGATCAGTCATAGCCGCGTCTGCGGCGGCTTGCGTCGTGCCGTCCACGCGAATCACCTGCGCCCCTGCGGCCGCCATCTTGGTGACATTGGCGGGAGATGTCGTTGAGGGGACGTAAATACGACACGGTACCCGCGCTGCGGTGGCGTAAGCGGTGAGCGAAGCGCCGTAGTTGCCCGTGGAATCTCCGGCTATCGCGGTAGCCCCTGATGCAAGTAGGTGATTTAGTAGGACCGATACCCCCCGGTCTTTGAACGAACCGGATACGCTCGTGAACTCGCATTTCCAAAAGACATTCACACCGTCGATCACGTCATGAACGAGTGGCGTCAAACCTTCCCCCAGGCTGACGGCCAGGCTGCCTTGATGGATCAGGCTTCGTTGGTAGCGCCAAAGAGAGCGATTTCTCCCGTCAATGTCGTGACGACTGAACCTTGTGTCTCTTCCTAAGATCTCGAGTGGCAGGCCCGTTTGTTCGCAGCGCCACACCAACTCATTGAGCCGATATCGCGGCGCACTGGGGCGGCTCTGAAGATAGGTGTCGGATTTCATGGCCGAATTCTGATCTGCGCGTCAGTTGGTGAGGAAGAAGGGGCGTCGTGGGGGCGTCTGATCGCAATTGTTAAGTGCCAGTACCACCCCGCCGCTTATCCATTCCTGGATACTAATCGGGCGGGTGGATCGCATCCACTATCCCGCTGGATAGGGGGACTACGTCAGGTGATCAGGCTCGAACGTTGACCATATTTG
Organism: Rhizobium sp. GCM10022189; assembly: GCF_042656325.1. Taxonomy (NCBI): domain Bacteria; kingdom Pseudomonadati; phylum Pseudomonadota; class Alphaproteobacteria; order Hyphomicrobiales; family Rhizobiaceae; genus Rhizobium; species Rhizobium sp. GCM10022189. Next base: position 126,516 of record NZ_JBHSOR010000037.1, on the reverse strand, counting down.
TTCATGTCGAAAGCAAGGCCTCGTTTTCCAAAGGTTCGATTGCGACCGTGGTGAAAATAGGACTCCTAGAGAGATCGCTATCGCCAAATCCGACAGTTCGCGCAGAGGGCTTGTCGGGTTCAAGCGAGAGCTGAAGCTAGTTGACTATTGTTAGAATGTATACATTATATCAATGAGTAAATCAACGATGGGTACGAAATGGTGGGGATTGGCTCTAGCCCCCCAGAACGTTCTGGCGGTGGCGTCATCTCAATTTGCCGTCTTTTCGCTGTGAGGATTGCGGCGCTGTTGCGCGCGGTCCAGAGCGCCCAAACGCTGCCGCGACTGCGGCCGGAAAACACAAGAAGCTCCCGTAAACGAGAGCGCACACGAGGAAACCATGACGGCTCCAGCCCGCAGCCCAAGCACCGCCAAGCAAAACAGCGCCTTGATCACAGAGGTAGAGGAAGCGGCGGGAGCGTTCGCCCAGCGCAACCCGAACAGTGGAAGGTTGTTTGCCAAGGCGCAGGCTTCAATGCCCGGAGGAAATACACGAAGCGCACTCTACTTCGATCCGTTTCCGCTGTATGTCGAGGAGAGCTTCGGCGCACGGATCAAGGACGTGGATGGCCACGTCTACCTCGACGCGCTTGGCGAATTCACCGCAGGCCTCTACGGGCATAGCGACCAGCGCATTCGCGATGCGATCGTGGTGACGGCTGGCAAGGGCGTCTCGAACGGAGCACCCGGCTCGGCGGAAATCAATCTTGCGGACGCGGTCTGCGCCAGGTTCCCGGCGATCGAAATGGTGCGCTTCTGCAATTCGGGGACCGAAGCAAATCTCTACGCCCTGACCCTGGCCAGGGCAGCAACCAAGCGAACGAAGCTCATCGCGTTCAGTGGCGCTTATCACGGCGGCGTCCTCGTTTTCGGTGGCGGCGGAGAACGGGTGAACGCTCCATATGATTGGACCTTGTGCCGCTACAACGGTATCGACGAAGCCACTGCCACAATCGCGAAGGTCGGGTCGGAACTCGCTGCGGTCATCGTCGAACCGATGATGAGCAACGGCGGATGCATCCCCGCGACCCGCGAATTCCTGGAGGCTCTGCGCCAAAGCTGTGACAAGGTCGGGGCTCTTCTGATCTTCGACGAAGTCGTCACCTCGCGGATGGGACCCGGTGGTTCGCATGCGCTCCACGGTATTACCCCCGACCTGATAACGCTCGGGAAATACCTTGGGGCCGGCTTCTCGTTCGGTGCCTTTGGCGGCAAGGCGTCGATCATGGACCTGATGAATCCACAGCGGCCAGATGCGCTGCCTCACGCCGGAACCTTCAACAACAATGTCTTCACCATGTCCGCAGGCTTCGTCGGGCTTAGCGAAGTGTTCACCCCGGAGCGCGCACAGGAATTATACGAAGCGGGTGAAGCGCTCCGTGTCAGACTGTCGAAACTCGGACACGAGTGCAGCCGAATTGTCCAGTTCACGGGGTGCGGTTCGGCCATGAACATCCATTTTGTAGATGGAGACATCACGTGTCCGGAAGACCTGGTCGCCGAGCCCAAAGAGCTGTTCAACCTATTCCATTTCGATCTCATGGAGGCCGGCGTCTACGCGGCGCGGCGCGGCCAGATCAATTTGAGTCTGGCAATGAACGACGATGACCTGACATTGCTCGAACAGGCGGTAGCCCAATTTTTGGAACGACGTGCGCCCATTATCCGTGCGATAGGTGGCGAACGTTGAATCTCAGAGGTCTCCATGATCATCGAAGCCCAATTTAAACATCGCACGCTCCCGGAACAGTTGGCTGACCACATTGTCGAGCTGCTGGCCATGGGGCGGCTGGAAGCGGGGCAGCGGCTTTACGAGAAGGAAATCTGCGAGCTGCTCAACGTGAGCCGCGTTCCCGTTCGCGAAGCCTTTAGAATACTAGGCGCTCAGGGCGTGGTTCGAACGGAGCCGAACAGAGGCAGCTTCCTCGCAGACCTCGGTCCCGACGAGATGGCCGAAATGCTCGAGATCCGCCTCTCGGTAGAGCGGATCGCGCTTCGGCGTCTCCTCAAGCTTGTCCCCCGGCACCCCGAGATTCTTACGGAGCTCACGGACGCTGTCGAAAGCCTTCGCAGGGCTTCGAAGGTTGATGACCAGCTAATGTACTGTCGCGCCGATCTGGCTTTCCACGCGAAGGTGATCGAGCTCTCGATGAGTCCTTTGCTAAAACCGATCTGGGATTCTTTGTCCCGCGCTGTCCTCGTCTTCCTGATGCGCGAGCGGAATGTCAACTTCGACTACGAAGCGGCAATCCAGGACCACGTGGTACTTGTCGAACTCATCAGGGACCGCAAGCAGGCGGCGCTCCACAAGGAGATCGAGCGGCACATTACGAATACTCGGGACAAACGTGTCGGTCGAGCTGGCCTGCCCCGAACTGAGGATGCTCCCAAATGACGAAGCGTAAACTTGGCCGAAGCGGCCTGGAGCTTTCCCCGGTCGGTATGGGAGGCGTCCCGCTGGGGGAAATCTACGATAGAATTCCGGAGGATCGCGCGCGCGAGACCCTCGATACCGCATGGGCATCAGGGGTAAGATACTATGATACGTCTCCGTGGTACGGGCGAGGCCTCAGTGAGCTTCGGTTTGGATCAATGCTGCGCCAGCGGGACCGTTCCGAATACGTGATATCCACCAAGGTTGGCCGGACGTTCCATAGGCCCCGGGATCCGTCGACATTCAAGGGAGAGTTCTGGGCCGGCGGCTTACCGTTCCAACACCGCTTTGACTACACGTACGACGGTATCATGAAATCCTATGACCAGAGCCTCATGCGGCTGGGCATAAACACGATCGATATGCTGTTGATCCACGATTTGGACGTAGCGGAGGTCGGCTCGGAGGATTTGGTCGCGGCACATTTCAGGGACTTGGAGCGTTCCGGTTGGCGCGCGCTCGAAACTCTCAGGCACTACGGTGAGATCAAGGCGATCGGCGCGGGCGTGAACATCATGGGCACAATCCCGGAGTTCCTGAGGAGGTTCGATATCGATTTCTTCCTCGTTGCCATGCCGTTCACGTTGCTTGACCAGCAGGTGCTGGATAAGGAGTTTCCGCTTTGCGCCGAGCGAGATGTTGGGATCATTGTCGGCTCGCCCTATGCATCCGGAATTCTTGCGACCGGTACCGCGGTCGCCAATCCATTCTACAACTACGTTCCCGCCACGCCTGAAATCATAGAAAAGACCAAGCGTATCGAAGCTGTGTGTGCAGCTCACGGCGTTCCACTCAAAGCGGCCGCCTATCAGTACCCATTGAGGCATCCTCTCGTCGCGAGCGTCGTATCGGGCGCAGGTTCGAAAGAGCAAGCCGCGGAAAACGCGGCCCAGGTAGGCGTGTCCATCCCCGATGACTTTTGGGAAGCACTAAAAACTTCCGGTCTTCTCCATCCGCTTTCCCCGTGAGGCTTTCGGTGATGGGACTCGAGCTCCAGCCAGGTGACAAGATTGCATTTCTTGGTGTCGGGCAGATGGGCGTCTATATGGCGGACCGTCTCGCTCAGGCAGGATACAACGTCGTCGGGTGGACACGCACGCCGCGCAATCGCGATGGCTCACCTCGTTTCGAGATGGCCAAAAGCGCTAATGATGCGATCAAGCATGCGAAGGCGGTTATTGTCTGCCTGCGCGACGAGGTGGCCGTGCACGAAGCGCTGTTCAAGACCGGCAACTATCGCGCCTTGGACGCAGGGGCGATCGTCATCGATATGGGAACGTCCGGCCCGGAGGCGGCTCGCTTGCACGACGATGTTCTTGGAACTGTTGACGTCGCCTACCTCGATGCCCCTGTGTCCGGGGGAACAGTTGGAGCGCGCGAAGGGACGCTCTCCATCTTCGTTGGCGGAACTCAGGAAACGTTTGGCCGCGTGCGTTCCATGATGCGTTCAATGGGCAATCCCTTTTATATCGGGAAGGTGGGGAGCGGGCAGGCAGCCAAGCTCGCCAACCAGATCATCGTAGGTGTTACGATAGCGGCAGTCGCGGAGGGGTTGGCATACGCCGAGTCGAGGGGGATCGATCCCGGCGTCTTGCTCGAAGCTCTCGAAGGGGGATTTGCTGGAAGCCGGGTGCTTAAAATACACGGCCCTCGGATGGCTGCACGCGACTATTCCGCGCCCGGAGCGGTGCGGCTGCACCTGAAGGACCTTCGTCTGGCTGCTATGAGCGATGGCCTTGACCAGCTACCACATGCACGGCTTGTCAAAGCCGGTTTCGAACGCCTTTCCGTCATGGGCCAGGACGGCCTCGATCACAGCGCTTACGCAAAGCTGTACCATGCCGTCGGGGACAGCGATGAGTAGATTGTCTCTCTCCGAGATGCTCGGAATGTCTTTAGACCAGATGTTCGCCCAGGGTTTGGCGCTCCGGGTTGAAGGGTCACTTCGATGGGGCGAAGGCCCTGCCTATCTCCGGGCGCAGGATCTCTGGATCTACTCGGATATTCCTAACAACCGTGTGATGTCTTACTCTCGGCGCGCTGGCGTTAACGTCTTTCGCTCACCCAGCGACTTTGCAAACGGACACTGCCCCCTGCGAGACGGCGGCTTCGTCTCCTGCGAACACCTCTCACGAAGCGTCACTCTCACCGATGTGAGCGGGAGGACTTCGATACTCTGCGATCGCTTTGAAAATCTGCGGCTTAATTCACCCAATGACGTCGTTGAGGCATCCGACGGGGCCATTTGGTTCACCGATCCCACATACGGGATACTCTCGGATGCCGAAGGTCAGAAAGCCGACCCCGAGCAATCCTCTAACAGGGTCTATCGGTACGATCGCGAGAGCGGAAAACTCACAGCCGAAATCGACGGGTTGTCGATGCCAAACGGTCTTTCATTCTCCCTCGATGGCCGAACGCTTTTCGTCGGAGACAGCGGAGCGGAAATGGGACCGGAACTCGGATTCGATCCGAGCGGTCCGAGGGACGTTTTCTCTTTTGCGATTGACGAGAGTGGCCATGTGGCGGGGCCTGGGCAGCAATTCTGCCACATCGAGCACGACGTTCCCGACGGAATGCGCGTGGATGCCAAGGGACGGCTTTGGGTTGCGACCGGGCGTGGTGTTGAATGCTACGCGGCCGACGGAAGCTTCCTCGGTTGCATCGCCACACCCGAGATTGCGTCAAATCTCGCGTTCGGCGGTAGTGCGGATGACGAGCTATTCATCACTACGGCGACGGCCGCATGGCTTCTTCCGTTCCGGAAGTGAACGTCAATGAAATAGCCGCTGAGGGCAGCAGCGGGTTAAATTCGACTTGTTATAATGTATACATTATGATATTATGACGCGACAAATACAAACACTGGGAACGATTACGATGAAACTGGGATTAACGACCGCTTTGGTGGTGGCATTGGCTGCCTCAAACAGTTGTGGCGGTTACGCCGCCGACATTAAGCCTGCCCTTCTTTACGATCTCGGAGGCAAGTTCGACCGGGGATTCAATGAAAGCGCCTTCAACGGGGCAACCCGATTCAAGAAGGAAAAGGGAATTCCCTTTATGGAGTTCGAGCCGAGCAACGACGCGCAGCGCGATCAAGCTCTGCTGACGTTCGCAAAGCAAGGCGCAAATCCAATTGTCGCTGTCGGCTTCACCTGGGAACTGGCCATAAAGAAGATCGCACCCAAGTTCCCTGGGTCTCATTTCGTCATTGTTGACAGCCACGTGGACCTCCCCAACGTCCAGTCTGTGGAATTCGCATACAATGAGGGCGCGTTCATGGTGGGCGCTTTGGCGGGCCTGAAGACCAAAACCAATGCGGTTGGATTCGTCGGGGGAATGGATATCCCGCTGATCCGGGACTACCAATGCGCCTACTCACATGGAGCCCACTATACCAATTCCAAGACCTCCATTGTCGCGAACATGACCGGAACGACCCCTGCGGCGTGGTCAGATCCCGCCAGGGGACGTGAATTGGCGCTCGGTCAGTATGACCGCGGTGCCGACATCGTGTTCGCTGCCGCAGGTGGTACCACGCTCGGGGTCCTTCAAGCCGCGGCAGATGCAGGTAAACTGGCGATCGGCGTCGATACCAACCAGAACGGCTTTCAACCCGGGCACGTGCTGACCTCTGCGGTGTCTGCCACCGATGTCGCGGTCTATATCGCGCTTGACGACGCGCTTTCCGGGAAGTGGCATCCTGGAGCGCGGCACCTCGGTCTCGAAGACGGTGCGGTCGGTTGGGCGCTTGACGACAACAATCGTCCGCTGCTGACGGATGAGGATGTCGCAAAAATGAACTCACTCAGAGACGACATCGTATCCGGGAAGATAAAAGTTCCGGATTTCGTCAAGGCGGGAAGCTGCCCGGCGCTTTGAGGCGTCGCCTAGCGACAGCCCTTTTCACTCGACTAGGCTGGTTTCGGCTCGCCTGGTCGCTAGGCCCAATGGAGTGTCGGTACGTGATGCGAGAAATTGACATCGCCAAAGTCGACGGATCTCCCGCCGTCGAGTTCGTGGAACTCTGCAAAAACTTCGGTTCCATAGTCGCGAATAGAAACGTTTCTTTTTCTATCCGTTGTGGAACCGTTCACGGGATCATCGGTGAGAACGGCGCGGGCAAATCCACCCTTATGAGCGCGCTGTTTGGCCTCTATCGTCCGGACTCGGGCTCGATCCGCCTCCACGGGAAGCAGGTAACGCTGGATTGCCCCGCTACAGCCATCGGTCACGGTATCGGCATGGTCCACCAGCACTTTATGCTCGTGGAACGCCTCTCTGGCCTTCAGAACATTATCCTCGGCAACGAGGGGAAATTCTGGTTGGGCGGGAGAATGCGGCGCGCCCGGGCGCTCGTTCAGCAAATACAGGAGCGCTACTCCCTTCATTTTCCGCTGGACGTGCCCACGCGCGATTTGCCGGTCGGGGTGCAGCAACGGGTCGAGATCGTGAAATCGCTCTATCGCGGAGCCGATATACTGGTCCTGGATGAACCGACGAGCGTTCTGACACCGCAGGAGGTCCAGGGTCTCTTCCGGATCTTTCGAGAACTCGCGAGCGAGGGCAAAACGGTCATCCTGATCACCCACAAGCTCCAGGAGATCATAGACGTCACTTCCAGCGTGACGGTCCTCCGAAACGGTAGTGTCATAGAGACGCGGGCCACCAAGGACGTCACACGCGGGGAACTCGCAGAAATGATGGTGGGGCGCAGGATCGTGAGTAACACGGCATCCCGCCCGAAATCGTCTACGACTGCTAAAGTCGCCGTCGAGAACCTCACGATAATCGATGCCGCGGGCACCCGTCGAGTATCCGACCTCTCGTTTGAAATAAAATCCGGGGAAATTCTCGGCATAGCGGGAGTTTCAGGCAACGGTCAGACGGAGCTCTTGGGTTGTCTAGCCGGACAGTTACCGATCGCCAAAGGTACGGTCAGGCTAGGAACCCGCAGTTGGGACGCCTCCAGAAGCATCACCACGCTGGACATTCGTAAAGCTGGTACGGCGCTGGTGCCTGAGGATAGGCTCAGGCACGCCATTATCGGGAAATGGCCGGCGAGGGATAACAGCGTCCTTGGTCTCCAAAGATCAGGAGCGGTGCCTGGCGTAGGAGCTCGAATGGACACCGCGATGATGACGTCCTGGTGCAAGGACCTCATGAAGCGCTTTGATGTTCGCCCGGTCGATCCACAGCGAGCCACAAGCGTGTTTTCCGGCGGCAACCAGCAGAAGTTGGTGATCGGCCGTGAGCTGTCAACAAATCCCGAAATTATCGTCGTCGGTCAGCCGACGCGCGGCGTGGACGTCGGTGCTATCGAAGCAATCCACGCAAGCATCCTGGCCGAGCGCAACTCCGGAAAGGCCATTCTCGTCGTCTCCGTCGAGCTTGAGGAAGTCACCTCGCTTTCGGACCGAATTCTCGTGATGTTCGGAGGGCGGTCCATGGGAATTCTTGAACGAGGCGAATTCGACGAGGCCGTGATTGGTCTGATGATGGCCGGGCTCTCGAAATCAGAAGCGATGAGCCACCAACGCAAGGAAAAGCAATCATGAAGAAAGCGTCGACAGCGATTGGCTCCGTAATCGCGGCCATGGCCAATATTTTCATGGCGTTGTTGATTGGCGGCCTCCTCGTCGCAGGCGTTGGCGAAGATCCCATCGCCGCCTTTTCCGTGGCGATATCGGGCGCGTTTGGCACTCTCGACGGGCTTTCCTATACCCTTCACTACGCCACCAATTTTGTCTTTTCGGGATTGGCCGTCGCGGTCGCCGCCCAGGCGACGCAGTTCAATATCGGTGGCGAAGGGCAGGCGTATGTCGGCGGACTCGGTACGATAGCGGTGTGTTTTCTCTTGCCCTGGATGCCATGGTGGGCGGCATTGCCGTTCGCGCTTGTCGCCTCGATGTTGATGGGGGCCGCCTGGGCATTCGTACCGGCGTATATGGTAGCGAAGCGAGGAAGCCATCTGGTCATCACGACCATCATGTTTAATTTTCTGGCGTCCCTGCTGATGATCTATCTGATCGTAAATTACTTCCGCGAGCAAAGCTCGATGATTCCGGCAAGCGCTGCGATTCCGGACAACATCGAGCTTTTGCGTTTCGACAGCGTTCTGACGTGGCTTGGGATCGACGTCCCCGAGTCTCCTCTCAACGTCATGGCACTCGTCGCCATAGGCGCATGTTTCGCAGTGACCTTTCTTGTTTGGCATACGCGGTGGGGTTTTGAGCTGCGGGCCGTTGGCGCAAATCCTGCCGCCGCCTCATTCGCCGGCATCAATGTCAATCGTCTGACGCTGCAGTGTATCTGCTTGTCCGGCGCTATCGCCGGTCTGATTGCCGTTAACGAAATCATGGGCGCGCAACATCGGCTCATGCTCGACTTCGCCCTTGGATATGGATTCACCGGGATTGCCGTTGCCATGATCGGGGCCAATCATCCGGCCGGGATCGTTCCGGCGAGCATCCTCTTCGGAGCGCTCTACCAGGGCGGCGCGTCACTCTCGTTTCTTTTCCCATCTGTCTCTCGAGACGTAGTGACGGTCCTGCAGGGTCTGGTCATCCTTTTCGCGGGCGGGCTCACCCACGTTCTTAGGCCGCTGGCCGTTTCTCTTGTCGAGAGAGCAATCGGCAAGGTCACGCATGGCAGGGAGACCGTCTCATGGAATTCGTAGATATCATCCTTCTGACCGCATCGGCCCTAAGACTTGCCGTTCCAGTCGTGCTTGCCGCAATGGGTGGCCTCTATGCTGAAAGCTCGGGCGTCGTCGACATAGGGCTCGAGGGGAAGATGCTGGCGGGTGCCTTCGCGGCGGGATCATGCGCCGCCGTCTCAGGTGATCCCTTTGTCGGTTTGATGGGTGGCGTCGCGGTCGCGCTGGCGGTCTCGCTTGCCCAGGGTTTCGCGTCCATCACTCTGAGGGGCAATCAAGTCGTCGTCGGATTGGCCGTGAACATCCTGGCCAGCGGGCTGACTGCGTTCATGGGAATCGCGTGGTTTCAGCGGGGAGGGCAGACACCGCCGTTGGACGGCTCGTCGAGATTTGCGGCCATTGAATTGCCCTTCACCGAAGCATTCACCAGAATCCCGGTTTTCGGACCCTTCTACAAAGATGTCCTGAGTGGACAGACAGTCCTGACCTACTTTGCGGTTCTCGTAGTGATCGCGAGCTGGTTAGTGCTCTCTCGAAGCAGTTATGGCCTTAGGCTGCGCGCGTGTGGCGACAAACCTGAGGCTATCGATACAGCGGGCATATCCGTATCCCGGTTGCGATATTCGGCAATGGCGTTGAACGGCGCTCTGTGCGGGGCTTCAGGTGCCTATCTGTCGCTTGTTCAAGGCGGTGCTTTCTTCCGGGACATGACAGCGGGCCAAGGATACATGGCACTTGCCGCCTTGATATTCGGTAACTGGAAGCCGGGGCGTGTTTTCGCCGCGTGTTTGCTGTTCGCCTTCGCGGATGCTTTGCAGGGGCGACTCCAAGGTCTGAGCATCGCAGGTATCCAGATGCCAATTCAGCTGATCCAGGCGGTGCCCTACCTGCTCACGATTCTGCTTCTCGCCGGAGTGGTCGGAAAAGCCGAAGGCCCGGCTGCGGCGGGGAAGCCATATCGTAAGGGCGAGCGCTGAGCCGTCCGAATTTCAAGGAGAGGAAGAAGAATGTCTATCAAGGTTATCGTGGATACGGACACCGGCGTTGACGACGCGATGGGATGCGCGCTCGCGTTGCGTTCTCCTGAGCTGGATGTTCTCGCGTTCACGTCGGTCTTCGGAAACGTCAGTGTGGAACTGACAACCGAGAATACGGCTTACCTCATGGAGGTCTTCGGGCGGACCGATATTCCTCTTGCAAAGGGTGCTGGGCGCGCGCTCGTGGGCCACCCGAACTACTCCCCCTTCGTACACGGCGACGACGGGGTGGGAAACGCAGGTTTCCCCAAGGCGGGAGTCGTCAAGCCGATCAAGCAATCCGCGGCCGAGTTTACTGTCGAGCTCGCTCGCGCCCATCCCGGTGAAATCACCTACATCGCTCTCGGCCCCCTCACAAACCTAGCACTTGCGCTCGCGATCGACCCTGACCTTCCCAACTATTTGCCACGCGTCGTTTGGATGGGCGGTGCTGCTTTCGTTCCGGGCAATGTAACCGCGGTCGCCGAGGCCGACGCCTGGCATGATCCGGAAAGCGCCCAGATGGTGCTTCAGCAGGGCGGTTGGCAGGTCGATATGGTCGGTCTCGACGTCACAGACGATACCATTCTCGACGAAAGCGATCTGAAGCGTCTCGAAGCAGGCAGCGAACAAGCCAGATACATCGCGAAAATGATGCCGTTCTACATGCGCTTCTACTCGGCTAAGCTCGGACAATACGCTTGTGCGGCGCATTCAGCGCTGACCGTGGCCGTCGTCGCGGACCCCGCGATCATCACCGCAGCCAATAAGTATCCCGTTCAGGTCGAACTTGCGGGGAGGTTGACCCGCGGCATGACGATCGCCGATCGACGCACAAACAACTCGAACGGCGGCCAACCCGATTGGAAGAACACTCCACTCACGAATATCCTCACCGATGTCGACCGTGAGCGCTTCCGGGAGATGTTCTTGAGCCGCATCGAGGTTTGAGCGATGGGTTCGCGTGTCCACTACCTGCAGGCGGTTCACGAAGCAGACATCGAGCGGCACCTCGCTCATTGGGAGTGGACGCTTGCCGGAACGCCGCCGCTCGGTATCGAAGCCATGGGAAGCGATATCGACGTCATTTGCTCGGTCGAGAACCTTGCGGAGTTCTCCGGGGCCATTTGGCGCGCTTTTTCCGATCGCGAGAATTTCCGGATTTGGCAATGGGTTCGGGGACAGCGATGCATAGTCGCCAACTTCCGGGTGGCACGGTGGGACTTCGAGATATTCGGAAGCGAGGAGCCCCTGCGCGAACAAGCCGCTGTTCTCCACTTCGAGATCGAGGAGCGCCTCCTTAAAAGGGGTGGTGAAGGCTTCGCACAGGCAGTTCGCGCCGCCAAATACGAGGGGAGAAAGACCGAGCCTGCCTTCGCCGAGCTGCTTGGCCTCAAGGGCGATGCTTATCAGGCCATGCTCGATCTTCATGTCCAATCCGACTCCTACCTCGACGATCTACTGGAGCGGGCGGGATATGGATCGTCAGCATGCAGCGGCAGGACCACCTCCTCGAAAGGCGAAGGCTCCAGCCACAATCATTGATCTTTTCAAAACGTAAAAAAGAAGGGGATTTCGCATGAGAAAGATGATCTTCGGAGCTTGCCTCGCCGCCATGTTGGGCAATCCCGCGTTGTCGGCAGACATAAAACCCGCTTTGCTTTACGACATGGGCGGCAAGTACGACAAATCCTTCAATGAGAACGCTTTTGCGGGAATGGACAGGTTCCGAAAGGAAACGGGAGCGAAGGTCTTCGAGTTCGAACTCAATCGTGAGACCGAGCGGGAACAGGCCCTTCGCACCTACGCGAGGCAAGGAGCGAGTCCGATCGTTGTCGTAGGATTTGCCTGGTCGGACCCGCTCAAGAAGATCGCCCCACAGTTCCCCAGAATGCAGTTCGCGATCATCGACAGCGTGGTCCACGAGCCGAACGTGCAGTCGATAGAATTCGCCTACCACGAAGGTGCGTTTGTGGTCGGAGCGTTGGCTGGCCTCAAAGCCAAGTCGGGAAAGGTCGGTTTCGTGGGTGGCATGGATATTCCGATCATCAGAAATTTCGAATGCGGATATGAATCTGGAGCCCGATACGTCAACCCGAACGTCGAGGTCATCCAGAATATGACGGGCACAACGCCAGCTGCCTGGTCTGATCCTGCCCGTGCAAGAGAGCTGGCTCTAAGCCAGTTCGACCAAGGCGCTGATGTCGTCTTCGGTGCTGCCGGCGGCAGCACGATGGGCGTTCTACAGGCTGCTGCCGACGCCAAGAAGCTAGCGATCGGCGTTGGCACCAACCAGAACGGTGTGCAACCCGGAAACGTACTCACGAGCGCAACCGCCTTTATCGACGTCGCCGTTTACCAGACGTTGAAAGACGCTGCCGACGGTAAGTGGAAAGGTGGAACCCTGATCCTCGGTGTGAAGGAAAAGGGCGTTGGTTGGGCCTTGGACGACAACAACAAGCCGCTCCTTACCGAGGCGGACGTCCAAAAAGTGAATGAGATCGAAAGCGGTATCGCGAGCGGGGCGATCAAAGTTCCCGACTACCTGAAAACGAACTCCTGCATGTAGTACCGTCATGTTGCGCATTACTGGTTACACGGACCGTTGGGTCTTCGAGGCGGACGACGAGGTTCATTTCAAGATCAGTTCGAAGAAGCAACGAATCCACTGGCGCTTAGTCAGACATATCGGCCCAATAAAGGAATCAGGGGATTGGGCGAAGCATACTGTCGACGTCGGCGTCACGGGATTCGTCGACGATTGCGCGGAAAGGAAGATCATCTCTGGGTCCCGCTTTGTCGCCGCTGTGAAGTCTCCCAAAGCTGCGGCTCTCAGTGTTAGGTTCAGGGTTCTCCCGACTGCGACGAGGATTGAAGGGTCGGTGCTCTGCGAAATGGAGTTTGACGAAGGGGATGTCTGCCTGAGAATGGATGGAGATGGCCGACTGCAGGTCGCCGGCGTCGACAGCTCCACCAAGTTGCTGGATGGATTGCGGCTCGTAAGCGGAGAGTGGCAGGAGATCGTTTGGACTGTCGTTCCTGAGACCGGCACAACGGAAGTCACTTTGCATCGCAACCGGTATCCAGCCCTGTCGGCCTCTGTCGATGTTGCGCTTACCAGGGATGCACTAACTGAGCTGAGGCTTGCCGGCGACAGAGATAGTGGAAAGTTCAACGGCAAGCTGGAGAACCCCGAGCTCTCATACTGCGAAGCGTATTCGCAGCAGCGACCGGCATGGGTAGTTCTCGGCAGCTGGGATTTCGGTTCGTATGAGGCCGGCCAATTCGAGATAACCGACAAATCCGGCAATGGCTTCCAGGCAAGACTGTTGAACGCTCCTACCAGAGCGGTCACGTCGTCCAGATACGACGGTCGAAACCACGATTTCAGAACTAATCCCGACGGATATCAAGCGGTATGGTTTCACGATGACGACACAGGCGACGTTGGCTGGCCAACGACATTGGTCGTCGGGCTCCCGCATCTGCCGTCGGGCGCTTATTCGGTCTTGGTGTCGGAGGATGAAGTCCCCAATTGGTCGGACCGGGCAAGCTTCGACGCCATCCCGTTCTTTGTTAGGCCCGGACGCTCAACGGGAGCCCGGGTGGCGCTCGTTCTTCCGACGTTCAGCTATAGGGCCTACGCAAACAATACCTTCGCCGAACATGCTGACCCGCGCATCTTTAGGCGGAGGAACCTTCGGTCATCGGTGCCGCTTTACAGCTACGCGATCGAGAATAACCTTCTGTCTCTCTATAGTGTTCACAGCGACGGTTCGGGAGTTGCGCTCGCGTCCCTCAAGAGGCCGCAGGTCACGATCCGCGCTGACTTCAATTCACAGCTTCAGGGCTTCGCACACCAGTTCTCGGCTGACCTGGAGATAGTTGCGTGGCTCGGTAAAGTGGTTGGCGAGTTTGATATTCTGACGGACGAAGTACTCCATGTCGAAGGCAGTGCGAGCCTGGAGAACTACGATGTCGTCATCACGGGATCGCATCCGGAATACGCAAGTGCTTCGGTTTTGAATGCTTACGACGACTATCTAAGGCTGGGGCGATCCTTGATGTATCTCGGAGGGAACGGTTTCTACTGGTCGGTCGGACTGGACGGCAATCATCCGGAGTTCGTTGAGGTTCGCCGATCGGAAGGGACGAGGACTTGGACATCCGGGATTGGCGAAAGACGCCAGCAGCTCGATGGATCAGACGGTGGTTTGTGGCGTAGTCTCGGAAGGCCACCGAACGCAACTTTCGGAATCGGGTTCTGCGCGCACGGCTTCTCCGGCGACGGCGACTACAAGCTGGTTGCCGATGTGTCCGTACCGCCCGAGTTGAAGAGGACGATGGCCTGCATCGCATCAATTGGCGACCGGCCGTTCGGTATCGCCGGACTTGAAGTCGATCGTTTTGCTGTTGAATTCGGCAGCCCTCGGCATGCAGTTGTTCTCGCGAGCTTGAACAGCATGCCCGATGACTACCTGCCGACGGTGGAGGAGTTCGGCGGACTGGATGAACTCATACCCGACGCCAAGGTTCATCTTTCGGGCAAGGTCAAGGGCGACATCGTCCTGATTTCGAATTATCCCGGCTACGTTTTCTCTATTGGGTCGATCCGTTGGACCAGCGGGTTGAATTCCGGCGACTCACGCGTCGCAGACCTCACGACCGCCGTTCTTCTTGATCTCCTGAACGTCGCCGACACACACGTTCATGCCACCGGCTCCTGATTGGGAGCTTTCGGTAGGTGCTTGTGAACCGCGCTCATCTAGGTTTGCTGGGGATTATCGGAACAAAGCGTGAATATGCGCTGGTGCTGACGAAGTTTAGAGGTTACGAAGGTCGACCAACAGATGAGGCTCTGCTTTGGTCTATCGATTCGTCCACACCGCCGACATTCATCTCGACTCCCCGCTGCGAACGCTGGCTCTCCGCAATGCCGAGCTTTCCGACCTGATCGGATTGTCCACTCGTCGTTCGTTCGTCCGCATCATCGACCTGTGCCTGGAAGAGCGGGTAGATGCTCTCGTCATTGCCGGCGATCTCTACGATGGCGACCAGACGTCGATGAAGACCGCGCGGTTCCTGGCCGAGCAGCTTGCGCGTTTGCACGAGGCGGACATCCAGACTTTTATCGTTCGCGGCAACCATGATGCGCTTTCCAAGATCACCGCGGAGCTCGTTATCCCCGACTCCGTCAAGGTGTTCGGTTCAGTGGCTGAAACCATTAGCATCGACCGCGCTCCCGGCGAATTCCCCGTCGCCATACACGGGCTCAGCTTTGCCAAGCCGCAAGCGCCCGAAGGCCTGCTTCGACACTACGCTGTTCCTGTTCCGGATGCCGTGAACATCGGCATTATGCACACCAGCCTCGGCGGCTCGGCTGGTCACGATCTCTACGCGCCATGCAGCGTTGCCGATCTCCGCCAAACGGGGTTTCGATACTGGGCACTCGGCCACATTCACAAGAGGTCGGCAGTTGAGGACGCATCGTCCGCGATCATCATGCCCGGCATTCCTCAGGGTCGTGATATCAACGAGGATGGACCCAAGTCCGTCTCCCTCGTCACGATAAGGGATGATCGTTCTGTCGTCGTCGAAGAGCGCCAGACCGCCGTCGCCCAGTTCGAGAGACTCATCGTCGATATCTCCAGGGCGACTGATTGGAAGGATGTGGTTCTGGAGGCGAAAGGCACACTGGAACGCCTTTCTTCCGCTGTTTCCGCCGATCATCTTGTTGCCCGTGTCGAAGTAACCGGAGCCACGGAGCTCGCATGGCGCATCCGGCGAGACGTCGATATTCTCCGCACCGAGCTTGAGACACACGGTGCGAGAATAGGAAATGTCTGGATCGAGAAAGTCGTGACGTCCCCGGTTGCGGCCCCACGGCAAGATGTCCGGACCGGTGCTTTGGACGAGCTTGCAGCAATCATCGACAGCGAGATCCACGGCTCGACCGAGTATCGGGATGAGGTACGCTCGATCGCCGACGAACTGAGGGGCCAGCTACCCACCGAGCTCCGCGAGATCTTCGGCAGGGACGAGGCGTCCTTCGAGAGTTTGTTGGCGCAATATGCCAAGGACGGTGCGTTGCAGGTCCTGGCGCGTCTGCGCGGCGGCGAGGGAGAATAGGGTGCGCATCAATCGTCTCGACCTTACGCGCTATGGCAGATTCACAGACGCGGTCATCGATTTCGGATCGCGCCCCGTCGGATCTCCGGACCTCCACGTCATCTACGGTCCCAACGAGGCCGGGAAATCGACGACCCTCGATGCCATCCTAGATCTGATCTTCGGGATCGGCAATACGACGAAATATGCGTTCCTGCACCCCTACAACACCATGCGCCTAGCGGCTAACGTTCGCGTGGCAAGTCAGGACAGGGAATTCGTCCGTATCAAGCGACCGCAGAACAGTCTGCTCGATCAAAAAGAGCGGAGTCTGGCCGATACGGAGATACGGGCCGACCTTGGCGGGATTGACCGCGATGCTTTCTCGACAATGTTTTCACTGGACGATGTGACGCTCGAGAAAGGCGGCGAGAGCATTCTCGCAAGCAAAGGCGATCTCGGTGAACTGCTTTTCTCCGCAAGTGCCGGTCTTTCCGATCTCAGCCGCCAGCTTCTCGCGATACGCGGCGATGCCGACGCTTTCTACAAATTTCGCGGGCGCAGCAGCCAGCTGAGCGAGCTCAAGGTCCGGTTATTGGAGCTGAAGCAGAAGCGTGAGGAGCTCGACCTTCAGGCGACCGAATATCGCAGGAAGTCAGCTGAACTGCATCGTCTGGACGGGCTTTACGACCAGGCTCTGATGGAGCGCGCGGACACCCAGCGACGAATAGAAGAGATCAACCGTGTCCTAAGCGCGCTTCCCACAATGCGGAGACTTACTGGGCTCCGAGCCCAGCTCGATGCCCTCGAGGCGGTTCCCGAACCACCGGAATCGTGGAAGATGGAACTCCCGAAAATCCGCAAGGGTGAAATCGAGATCCGCGTCAAGCTGGATGAGATTGCCCGAACAGTAGCCGAGATCGAGAACGAGATTGGCGGAATCGCCGATGACGCCGTCGCTCTCGGCCTCGCGGCCCGCGTCGCCGATCTCACGAAAACGCTGGAACCTAGATACCTGACGGCACAGGTCGATATCCCGAAGCTTACTGGGCGGGTCTCTGAGCTCTCCGTCGAGACGCTCCTTCTCCGGCTTGGCAAAGCCGGCGAGAAAACGCCTGCGCGGTTGGTTCTGGATGCGGCTACGGTCGGCAAGTTCAGATCGCTCATCAGCTCCAGGTCTGGTGTAGAAGCTCGTTGCGCTTCCGCGGCGGAAGAACTTGCGCGTTCGGAACGAGCTCTGGAAGACGCGGACAACCAGGTTCCGCCCCTCGAGGAATTTCGCGATCCTTCGCGGATCAGGGCTTTCGAAGTACTCTCGGCAACGGTTAAAGCGCTGCCAAAATCCGATGACGAGGGCGCACTCCGTTCCGTGATGCGGCGTCGCGAGAACGCGGAAGTCGTGCTGTCGGAAAGTCTTTCGCAGCTTTTTCCCTGGAGAGGCAGTCCGGCCGACCTGGCGGCTATGAGCGTACCGTCCGCCGCGAAGTTGAACGATTGGAAAACGCGGTACCAGGAGGGGCGGGAGCGGTCGAAGACCGCGCGTGCGGAACTCGAACGTATGGAGCCGGACGCCCGGCGGATGGACGCGGAAATCGAAGTCTTGCGAGCTCGGGCAGGGGAGATCGACGAACCCTCGGTCGCGGCTAGCAGGGCTGCCCGCGAAAGGGCATGGGTTTCCCATCGTCAAGCCATGGACGCGCAATCGGCGGACGTCTTTGAGCATGCCATGAGAGCGGACGATCAACTCGTTTCGCAACGGCTCCTGCATTTCGCGGAGGCCAGCAAGCTGGCGCAGTTGATGCTGAGCCGGGCGTCCACGGGTTCCGAAATCCAAACAGCTCGCGAGCGCTTTGAAGCGGCCGCGCGTTCGCTCTCGGAACTCAGAAGCGAGATGGCAGCAACGTTGGCATTGATTTCGCCGGATGCCGAATTTGGCGTCGATCCTGCAGAGCTGGAAGAATGGCTGCGCAGAAGGATCGTGGCCCTGAGGGCTCGTGACGAGCTCTCAGCGATCGACCAGGAAGTCGCGGAAACCCGCGACAGGGCTCAGCAATCGAAGAAACAGCTGATCGCGGCTATGAGGACCGCCGGCCTGACGGCCAGCGATGACGCTGATCTGGCAACGCTGTTCGCAGCTGCCGAGGAAGGCCTCGATGCTTTCAACCTCGCCATGAATCAGGCAGACCGTCTGAAACGATTGAAGGAGGATAACGCCGCGCGCGCCAGCGCGATGAACGAAGCTTTGAAAGCCGCGCAAGAATGGGATGTCTCATGGTCCGAGCTCTGCAAAGGCTGCTGGTTGGGGGAAGCGTCGGTTCTCCCGGACGTCGATGCAGCCAACGAGATCCTCGACGTTCTCGAAAAGCTCGCTTCGGCAATCGAAGCCAAAGACAGTCTCGTTGATCGAATCGAGAAAATGGAAAAGGACAGCGCCCTGTTCGAAGCTTCCGTGTTCGAATTGTGCGACACCTTGGAAATCCCGAAAACCGCCGTTCTCACGGAACTTACTCGGACTATCACCGATCGGATCAAGGCAGCGGAGCGGGGGAAGGAGCAGCGGGAGAAGCTCGAACGTGATCTCAACAAGAAGCGCCAAGAAGAGCGCGAATACCTCGTCACCAAGGAAGTACTCGATCTCCAAATGGGGCAGATGACAGCGTTCTTCGGCTGCACCACACTCAATGAGGTCGAGGCCTTGATTGACCTTTCCTCGAAGCGGCGAGGGCTGCTGAATTCAATTTCTGAAGTCGAGCAAGAACTGGTCGAGATCAGTGGCGCGAGCGAGATCGGCGACGTCGAAGAGAGGCTCGCGTCGGTGAATAGAGACGAGCTGGAGGGCCAGCTCGCTTTGCTGACGCCAGTCCTGGAAGACCAGGACCGAAGATGTCATGACGTCTACCACGAGAGGTCAACACTACAGAAGGCGCTCGATGCCATCGGCGGCGATTCCGTTGTCGCGGAGATCGAAGAGCAACGGCGCACCATTTTGCTGGAAATCGAGGAGCGGGCTAGTCGTTACCTCGAGCTTCGCGCGGGAATAACCGCTGCTGAACAAGCGCTGAAGCTCTATAGGGATCGTCATCGGAGCGGCATGATGACGAGGGCATCCGAGGCGTTCAGGATCATCAGTCGCGGAGCCTACACGGGGGTCGCGGCGCAACCCGGCAAGGACGGCGAGGTCCTCATCGCCGTGTCGGCGAATGGTGGTTCGAAGATCGCCGACGAACTCTCCAAAGGCGCGCGCTTCCAGCTGTATCTCGCGCTTCGGGTAGCGGGATATCACGAGTTCGTCGCCAATCGCGCTCCCATACCGTTCATCGCCGACGACATCATGGAAACCTTCGATGATTTCCGCGCCGAGGAGGCATTCCGATTGTTCACGGAGATGGCCGGGCATGGGCAGGTAATCTATCTGACGCATCATCAGCACCTGACCGAGATCGCCAAGAAGGTTTGCCCGGGCGTCCGGCTACACGACCTGGAGACGATTCAATCGGTCAGCCGGCTCGATGGGATTGCGGCGGAGTAGAATGGGCATGAGATGCGTCGCGCAACCCAGAAAGTTGAGAGGGAACGGTCATGGGCAAGCATTCCGCCAAAGTTTATCGAAAAAAGCCGGTGGTCTTCCCAGCCACTAACGAAAATGTGGAATCGCGATCAGGCGATAAAACATAGTGACAGACTGCCTCTCGTTCAGGGCTTCCAAGAGCTGCCAATCGCTGCGGGCTCATCGACTCCTTCAGGAAGATCGGTGAACTTTCTTGCGTCCGATGGCCTTCTGCCGGGCTTGCTCGGATGAAGCATTTCATCGATTACCTCGTCCGCTGATGCGATGACACCCACATCCTCCAATCCACGGAGCAAACCCACGGTCGAGATCAGGTGGAGATTTGGTGGCCTGTTAAAGACCCTTAGGCCGGCGTCCTCGAACAGGATCGCGACAGGTTCATTGGCCTTGAGATAGCGTTCAAGGCCTCCTTCGTCTGAGACGAAGTCGACCATTGCGAGTTCTCCGGCGTTTTTCTTGAGTTTTTGCCCAAGCCGCCGCTTTTCTCGTTCGGCTTCACCTATGTCTGTCCGCTCGATCACGAAAGGTGGAGAGTTGCCATCGATGAAATCTTTAACTTCGGCATCTTTAAGGTAGGAAAGATCGCTGGTGAGTTCGTCATAGACGGCGTCAACGATAACAATCCGCATATCCAGTTCAAGCAGCAGATTAAGCCGATCAGCCACCCACAGACTGTTGATCGGCCCCGAGTCAGGCAGGATGATCGTGCACCTTTTCATCCCATCCTCCAAAGCTTTGCGAAGGTGGCAGCCTGGTTTTCGATTTCGTGTGCCGGAGGGAGCGGCATCGGAAGGTCGGCGTCTCCCAGCGCGACGAGCAGGTCTGCGTAGTCCCTCAGACCAAGGCGGCGAACAGCCTCTCGCCTTGAAAGCATCCCTTTTGAATAAGCCAGAAGCGGGTCCTCCTCGGAAATTTCTCTCTCCGGCTCGGTGATCGCTTCAAAATGCTCGCGCACGATAGCGGTCATGGTTGTTCGATTTTGCGCGGCGTATGCTCTTACCCTGGCAACCAATTCATCTGGCAGATTCATGGTCGTGTTCTTCAACATCGAGCGACCCTCCGTTAGCTTCACATATATATGTGAATTGCATCCGAGTAACAAGGATTATACTGAACCGAGTCTGGAAAAAAATCTCCGGGACCGTACAAGTCAGACCTTCGCCTATCATAAGGCCAAGGTCTGGGAGATCGGTCTGAATTCCACATTTGAGTGAGTGGCTGGGGTGGTCTTCAGCCCTTGGCTCTACAAAAATTTAATCTCATCGAGCGCTTCTTCAACAATACAGACGGGTTGCAGCCCGATATGACAAGCTGGGAATGACTTCCTCGCAATGACGAAGCTTGCTTGCATTCGCATTACACTCCGTCGTAACGAGTCTTCGGCCTAGTCAAGCCACGAAAAGAGACGTCGGAACATCGACGCTGGTTTTTTGACACCATCGACCACCGTGTTTGTTGGCGGCGCTTCTGTCGGCTCTTGAGCGTGTTCCTTAGGGGCGTCGCCTCTGGGCGTTGGATTGCTCGGATCACCGCCGCGCTTCGCCTTCAAATCGCGCTCGCGGCCAGCAAGAATCTTTTCGTCGTCCCACCGTTCTGCCCACACCACGCGGCCGTTTCTGATCAAGTAATGGGATTTGCAAGGCAGAGACCAGTTCCCCACTGAAGGAGATAGGGTCACGGCTTCTCCGTCGTAACTCATTTTCCAATCTCTCGGGCTTAAAGGAGTCACGACTTCGTGCCCGCATCCGCAGGCGCAACGATGCGACATCGTCGCGAATTCCATTGCGATATAAAGCACCCCCTCGTCGATCGTTTCCGGAAAGGCGTCAACGAAGCGATGTTCGAGTTGCTTGATAGCCATCAGACGAAGTCCTCGTTCAGAATGTGGTTCGAGTCGACGCTATAGAGACTGAAATGCTCGTTTTCAGTGTCAGAATAGAACCCCATCAGGCGTTTCCACCGGATGACCGCGAGGCAGGCGTTCAAAGCGTTCAGGTCCGCAACCTGGATGTTCTTGGCATAGAGGTCATTTCCTGGGATCGTTTCCATCGGTATTCTCGCCCGCGCGCGAACATGATCTCGCTTCGCGGGGGTGCTCAATGTCGTCCGTAGCGTACCCATTATTCTATCGTCGACGAGTTCCAAGCCCATCCCCACGTCGATGAACGGGACATTGTTTGCTTCGAGGCTAGCTACGATCTGGACTTTGATCTCGTTTGCATCCAAGCAGAGAAAGACCATGTTGTGGTGAGCAAGCTCCCCGACGTTCTCCGATGTCAAGAAGACAGGATGAGGTCTGACTCCACGGTGGATCACCGAATAAACAGAGGCAAAATGTTCGACCTTGAAACGCTTTTCTCGTAATTGGGCGGCCGAGGCAGCACCCGGCGCACGAAACGCATTGTGCTGCTCGAATATGTCGCCATCGTACAGGTGTATTTCACGAACAGGAGTCTTGACGAGAAGGTCCAGAACGAACGACCCGGTACCTCCAAGCCCAACGATCGCAATGGAAGGAAGACTTAGTTTTTCGGTCAGAGCGGTAATGCCTGCGCGCCCTGAAGCGTTCTCCAGATACATGAATGGAGAATCGTCATCTGATTCTTGAACTCTCCTGGTACGCGCCGTTACTGACGGGTCGATGGCTGCCGCCGGGCTGCTGATGATGGTGGCATACGTGCTCATCTTCGCGTAATAGTCGGGATATCCGATCGCCGGCTTACTTGAAAAGCTGTGGTCGACGTAGAGGTCGGCGGCAATC
This sequence comes from Rhizobium sp. GCM10022189, assembly GCF_042656325.1. Classification (NCBI taxonomy): domain Bacteria; kingdom Pseudomonadati; phylum Pseudomonadota; class Alphaproteobacteria; order Hyphomicrobiales; family Rhizobiaceae; genus Rhizobium; species Rhizobium sp. GCM10022189. Next base: position 103,929 of record NZ_JBHSOR010000037.1, on the reverse strand, counting down.
GCCTGTCTCTGGGATATGTGCGAAATCTTGTGAAGCGGATTACCCTTCTCGTCACAGGGATAGTCTCCCTGAAACATGACCACATGCGTTTCGGGGACGTTGGTACAATCACCCGACATCGACAGAGTAGAAACCAGAAGACCGCGACGAACCTGACGGCTGCTGTCGACGTAAGGAACGTCGTGCATGACCAGATGGCCATGCTCGATCGTGATGTCGTATCCTTCTTCTACAAGCTGGCGAAGATCAGGACTAAGATTTATCAGTTGCCGAGACATTGAATACCATCCCATTCTTCACCTTAACGGATTCACCCTCAATTAGGGTGCCTTCCGGCTTGTCTGCCGGGCCTTTGCGGTAGCTGACGGTGAACGAGGTCGTTGGGCCGACGGGAATGTCAGGGAAGGCCAACTTTACGAGTTCGGAAAAGCTGATGCGCCCCGCGGACACGAATTTTTCTCTCGTGTTGACTAGTATTCTGACTTTAGGCTTTGGTCTGGAAACGATCCGCTCGACGCCCTTCCGATCGAGATGTACGATGTCGTCATCACCGATCGGCGCATCTGCATCGCTATCCAGGAAGATATCGTGGTCATCTGGGATACTGGCGAATTTCCTGAGGTCGCTCGCCGAGATATCCCTATCGCCCCATTCGAATCCGCGTTCGTTGACAGTCAGCGAATAGGAGCGGTCATTCCGGAACGCCTGAAATACTGCAGCCAACGGCGCAGGACGAAGGGCGATTATTTCCTCAAGGCCGACAGATCGAGAAGTCCCGTTCCCGATTTCTATCAGAACATAATCGCTCGCAGGGGCGAGGGACGCGGCCGCGCGAATATCCCGCCCGGTCAGCTGCTGATCGCTTGTTGCGTAAACGTGGTCGTTGACGCTGAATTCATAACGGGATGTGTCGCTCATAAAGCACGTCTCCTTGGTTGCCGCATCAATATGTAGCTAATTTGTAGCTAAAAACAAGCCAAAAAAAGAACTTTAGTTGATTGCTTTTTAATTGCGCAGGCTTTATATGGGGTTAGGCAACGGAGAGTGACGCATGAAACGGACTATGACTCTGAACCTTACAGACGCCGAGATGGATGCTCTCGAGGCGCTGTGCGAGGAGAAGGGACTGTCCAAGACCGCATTGGTCCGGCAAGCCTTGCGGCTTTACAAGTCGGTCGACGAGAGGCTCGGGCGCGGAGACAAGGTCTTTATCGAGAGCGCGGATAAGTCCGAAAAAGCGGAGTTGATGGTCTTATGAGTAAAGAATCTCTCGGTACTTTCTCCGTTTTGAACCGGAAATCCGGAAATTGGGAGGACGGTGTTCTTTACCACGGGTTCGACGAGCGGAACAAAACCGATATCGAGGAGCTCTGGATTCCGATGCTAAGGGAGATGAAGACAGCGCAAGCCGGACTTCAGGACATCGCGCCCCGTCTTCGTGTAAGCGACGCGCATTGGCTCTGGCCAGAGAAGATGGATGAGACAGTCAAGGACGCCCTGATCTCCGACACCTTTGTCTTCGAGTGTGCGAACATGACGCAAGCGGCGATGATTATCAGAAAGGGCCACGTGAAGTACCTTAGCCTTTCATCGGAACATCGCGGCTCCCCGCTGGTCTACGTGGATATTTTGGCGACGGCCCCTTGGAACCGCGCCAACCATCCCGAGTACATTTACAAGGGCTGCGGAGAATTGATGTTGAAGACGGCTATAAGCGTCTCCATTGACAACGGATACAAGGGGCGGATCGCTCTCAGGGCACTTCCGGGTGCGGAGAGTTACTACAGGGGGGTGGGAATGATCGAATTCGAAGAAGGCATCGTAGAGGATAAGCTGAAGTATTTTGAAGTGCCGGAGTCACTGGTGCAATCGATCTTCCGCCGTTCTCCAGCAGAACAAGGAGCAGATAGATGAAATTGCATTTCACGAATGCGGATCTCAAAGAGGCGATCCGCAACTCGCCGGATTTTACGGTCGAGGCCGGAGTTGAAATTATCAACGCCGGACCGTTTCTTTCCGTGGCAAAGGCCAGAGAAGGCGCTTTCGGGAAGAAGAAAGCGGTGTCGCGAGATCGTACGCTCCTGGGGTCATTTCTTCTCAATGCGCGTCGGCGCGAGAAACTTTCGTACGCTGCAATGGCAAAGCGTTTGGGTGTCGATTCCGTAGAGCTAAAGCGTGTCGAGACCGAACCGATGTTTGCGCCGGCTCTCGACTTCATCGAAAGCGTTGCGAGGTTCGTAAACATTCCTACCTTCGAGGCCCAACGGCTCGCCACCGGAAAGCCGCGAGACAGGGAGCGGGCGATCGGTGTAGCTACTCGTAATCTCATCAAAGAAGCGAAGTCCAAAGCGGCTGGTAGTTCAAAGCCACGCGGTACGGCAAACAAGCTTACTCGAGGGTAAGCTTGTAACCACCACACAACAAAAAGCCGCCCGTCGAAAGTCGGGCGGTTCTTTGTTGGTCAAATTCAATTATCAGGCGTAGAGATCTCTTAACGCGCGCTCAATCTCACGATCACTTGCGTTGTAGATGGACTCGACGGCAGAGCGGTAGCGCTCCAAATTGGTCAACTTCTCCTGCTCGCGATCATGGGCCGGACGACGGATCACTTTCTCGCTTTGAGTCTTTGCCGGCCGATGTTTTCTCGATTTGGTCTCGTTCGTCATCGTCGTTTTCCCAGGTCAGGAGCCTCGCCGCCTGTCTTAGGGCGTAGCGGGGATTTAGTTCCGGCGTGAAATACAGCTTCCGCCGCAGCCACACCAAGCCTTCATGCTTCGTGATTACCGCAACATCCACGGGGCCGCCTACTCGTTCCGATGGTGTCGCTATCTTCACCTTTAACGATTGAAGAGTTATTAAGGTTTCCGCCAAACCCGCCATTTCTTCAACCGGGAGATGGCGAAGCACATTCACCAAAGGGTACCCGTGTTTAGCGCGCGCCTTCTGGGTAACGTTGTCGCCAATCTTCTCGGAGCTAACTTGCACGAGGCTGTCTAGATCGTCAATTAGCCCGAGCTCAGTACCGGTTCGATTCATCAGCTGTGTTGCAAAGTCATTCAGGCCATCTTTAACTGCCGTGGTCATCTCGTCGTAGACATCCGAGCTTATGCCTAACTCAAAAGTATTGGTCACGGACGCCTCCGCAAACGCCGATAACAGCGCCGGCGTCCGCTCGCTGATCGCCTGTCGCCGTTTCTCGCAGAAAACATGATGGCCGCACGCCAGCCCGTAAGACTTGTATTCCACCATGCTCGGAAAGATCTGACGTTCGCCGAAACCGACGAACACGAACCCCGTGGGCTCAAGATGATCGTCTGGATGGGAAAAGATCGTCTTGAGCAGGGCGGTGGCTATCTTCTTGCTGTTTTTAGCGCTCGCCGCCGAACCGTTCAGCGTCGCTCTTACCATCTTTGCCGTATCGTTGACGCGGTCGTCTATGATCTCCTTCAACGTCGCCGCGGACAAGATACTGCATTTAGGAAGCGTCTTCGCGTCCGCAAGCTTAGCTGCGATCCGTTGCTCGAAAAGTTCAACGCGTTCGGCTTCATCTTGATCGTCAAGGATTGCGCCGTCGATCCATTCTTCGAAGAGATTCATGGCGACGTCGTAAATTCGGCTGTCTTGCACAGTTCGCGGGAACAGTTCGTCCTGATGCGACGCTATGTAACTCGAGAATCTCCCTGCGTATTCGTCAAGCTGCCCGCACGCCGTGTTTCCGAGTTCCGCCCTGAACGACTTGATGATCACTTCCCATGGCACATTATGAATGTCACCGGAGTCGAAGATCATGAGACCGACTGGATGGTGGTTAGACAATTGGAAAATCTTGTTAGCGCCGGTGAAGTGGCGTTCTTCCCGCCGTCCATCGTAAACACCGGTAGCGGTCGTGGCTGAATCTGCGGCAAGCACGACAGCTAACCGATTCATGATGCAAATTTCCGATGTCATGCAACCCTCCGGTCGATAACGGGAAGCACGATTCTAAGTTCGCTTGCAAGTGGTGCGAACAAGAGATCCAGTCACCGAATGTCCGTCGTTAGTCCAAACCCATTTTCAACGTTTCGATCGTTTCATCTAGGAAGAGTCCGGCGCGCGCCATCAGGACCATCAGAAGATAACCATCGATTACGCTTTTCGGGGATACAACATAACCGACAAGACATGGGTCTTGTTTTCCCACAAGAGATGGCATCAACCCTTCGTGGTGACTATCGGAAACGCCGGACACCGACCGTCCGATTGTTGCGATGACAGCAGGGCTCCCGATGCTTAATGAGCACCACATCGGAGCTTACGCCGTTCCCCGAAGCAGCGGGATTCTTGGCACTCGACTATCGTGGTTACGGTTCGAGCGACGGTACACCTCGCGACGAGACGGACTTCTACCAGAAACGCGAGGACTATCGTGACGCGGCGCGATCGGATGTCGAATGACAACCTGAGAAAGGCACCTTAATAAGAGCACTGACCTTGAGAGTGGACTAAGCGTTTGACGATGGAGCAGGGGGCCACTTGAGCGTAGAGGTTTTCTTTCTTGTGCTGCTGTCGGCAGCTATGCATGCTGCGTGGAACAGTCTAACAAAAGTAAATATAAGACCTTATCTGGCTCTTGCCGCTCTCAACATCATCGCAGGTCTTTTCGCGTCGTTTGCACTGGCGTTCGTGGGCTTGCCGCATGGCGGATGGCTGATTCCGGCGATTGCCGCTTCCGCCTTGCGGCAATGCTACTATCTGCTGATGGCAAAGGCGTATCAGGGAGGAGATCTGAGCCAGGTATATCCTGTGGCCCGCGGGACAGCGCCTGTCCTGACAACCATTTTAGCAATTCCTCTGCTCGGCGATCACATGTCGATCACAAGCGTTGTAGCCCTATGTCTGATAATGGTGGGTGTGACGGTTGTCGGTCTGGCGAGATCGGCAAGCTCCGTCGCGACCTCATTCACCCCTCTAGTCCTTGCGCTCGCTGCCGGTGCTACAATTTCTTGCTACACAATGCTGGATGCTTGGGGCAGCCGCGCCTCCTCCTCCGCCATTTCCTATGGTCTGGTAGGTGCTACGCTCGACGGCCTGATTTTCCTGGCCATTTACTCAGTCTTCCTGAGGAAGGAACTGCCCGACAGCTATATAACTGAAAATGCCCTCCAGTTAGTCGCTGGGTCGCTGTTTGTGATCGCTTCATACGTTATATCGGTATGGGCGGTGACGGTTGCTCCGGTGGCTCTCGTTTCGGCATTGCGGGAAAGCAACATTTTTTTCGGCCTTGTGATTGCGGTGACGATTCTGAAAGAGGGGCTGAACCGAAGCAAGATCATAGCAGCTTTGCAATATTGACGGGATTGGTGTTGCTGCGACTAGCTTAGAACGTCACCGCGACGAGGAGGCGGTGGCGATCGCAGTTGCGGATCGGTCAGGATCGTCTGCACCAACGGCCGGACCCAGGGCCTGGAACCAAAGTGATGTTGACGAATCATCTCGAACTGAAATCGCACCGCCATGACATCGTCCGCAGCACTCTGTCGACAGGAGGATCGGATTGGCCAGCGTAGTCAAGCGGCCCCTTTCAGTTCCATTGGGTTCGCACTCAAGGAGGTGACACTTACGACTTGAAGGCAGCGTCCTTTGAGAGTCAAGCCGTCGTGAGTATTTTGCACATACACGCCAGAACTACTGCATGGCGCATACGCCGATACGGGGCGATAACCGCGATAGACCTGTTGGCGAGCAGAGGCGCGTGGATGAAGCAAGATTTCGTAAAACGGATTAGTGAAAAACACGAATTTCGCGATATTGCGAACGCCCCCCAACTCCCGATCAGGGTTTTGGAAACCGGGAGCAACCGGAACATCAAGCCAGAAGCTTTGCATGAATACGCGGAAAGCATCTTCTCGCTCTTGTCACTGCTCAAGCAATGGCGGCTTCGAATGAAGGAAAGGCGAGAGCTGGCACGTATTTACACAACGATGCCAGATGAAGCGCTCGCAGACCTGGGGCTGACGCGTGAAGAGGCCGAAGCTGAATCGGGCAAGCCATTCTGGCGGTGTTGATCTCTATTTTCTTTCATATTGCTGTCATACGAATATAGCTAGGGTGCCTGTGAGTATTCCTCACGGAGAGATCGATGCGACAGTTGCCACCCATGTCGTCTTTACGTTCTTTCGAGGCAGCGGCGCGTCTCGGCACTATGACCGCGGCGGCAAGCGAGCTCGGTCGCACACACGGTGCGATAAGTCGACAGATAGCCCAGCTCGAGCAAGCCACGGGGCAGCCACTGTTTCATCGTGCCGGGGTCTCACTTAAACTTACGCCTGCCGGTTCCGATCTCTTTGCAGTTACTGTCGAAGCACTGGACAGACTCGAGCAGAGCTTCACAAGCATTCGCGGTGGTAGGCAGAACCAGGTGATTACGGTTGGATGCGGGTCAACGTTTGCTTCTCGATGGCTGATCCCGCGCTTGCCACGTTTCTATGAACTGCACCCCAACGTCACCGTGAAGATCGATGTCTTGAAACGCTTCGCCAGTGAGGCGCGAGGCGTGAGCATAGCGACATCGTGGGACCGATTGAGTTACCCCGTACCGGAGGGGCCGAATGTGTACGTTCTTGGTGACGTGGAATTCGTGATCGCCGGACACCCGCAGCTTGATTTGGAGGTTTCGGGCAAGGCCTTCTATATGCCAACTCGCCTCCGGTCTCTGACCAGCCTACATCACTGGGAGGCGTTCGAACAAAAAACAGGGTTTGCGATTTACGCGGAGACCACCATGGACTTCGCAAACACACAGCAATGTATCGACGCGGCCGTCGCCGGATTGGGCTTCGTTCTGGTCGAGGCGCGGCTAATCGAGGACGAACTGAAGACTGGCCGCCTGATCGTACATCCGCCGAGCTGGCGGATGCCCGGCGGTTTCGTTGGGATCACAGCAGTTCAAACTCCCCCAAGCATGCTCCGGAAATTTATCGGCTGGCTGGTCGCGCAGAGGCCAGTACCACAATGACCTGCACGAAATGAGCCTCTCGGCCCCCCGTTAATTCCGCCGGTCAAAGCAGAAACGGCAATTGCCCCTCAACTGCAGCAGAGAACGTCGAACAGCAACAACCTGGCGTTCCCAGTTGGAGTTGTGCTTGACCTCGCCCTCGGGATCCAAACCGCGTGGGACCCCAGGCAACCCACCCATCCCCAGATTTCCAACGTCGTTCAGCTCGCGCGGCATCATGCAGGTCTTTGAATGTTTCTGCTTTTTCTCTCAGCATTATGTTGCCTGCGCAGCAAACGATCAAAGATGTACCAGCATCGTTCGAGGCTTGGGCCTGTTCAATAAAATCCCTACTGGGTCTGGGCAGCGTGGGCTACGAACCCAAATGATGATCTCGCAAGCGGACTCACTGTGGCGCGGATACAAACCCATCTGGATCGTCCACTTCTGAAGAAACGGATTTGATGAGGCTCTCAAGCGCTCTCCTGACTCCAGCATTCTTCACCCGAGCGAGGTCGCCGGTGGGGTACACGCGACCTGTCGCCTGCAGGGTGATCGTATCGCGCTTGACGGTCTCAGCTCCCTTGAAGAAGTCCTCCATGGAGACACCGAGAGCCTGCGACAAATCGTAGAGAACGCTGGCGCTGATGCGGTTTGAACCCTTCTCGTACTTTTGCACCTGCTGAAAAGAAACCCCCAACGCCTCAGCGATGGCGGATTGGCTCAGTCCCTTCGTCTTCCGGATACGTGTCAGATTTCCCCCAACGACTGCATCGATTGGGTCTCCTGTCTTTCGCGCCACCTTGTTCTCCGTTCAACTATTCGTGCGCCCCCTAGTATGGTGTGCCACGCCGGCTGAAAGTCAGCAATGTGTTCACTGGAATTTGTCGGCGACGGCTTCGAGATCAAAATCGGAAGCACGTTTTGGGTCGACGGGCATCTCCAGACGAATTGCTAAGGCCACGAGTACGTCGCACTTCTTTCCAGACGATTACCGCAAGCCCTTGAAATGGAACGGGAAGCGGCCCGCCGCCCGCCCAGTGAAAGAAACTGCCGCGGACGGATTGAATCTCGTGCCTCGAGAGCGACATTAAATCGATAGCGCAACGAGACCATGGATCGTTCTCGCTCCAGTCAGCGCCTTGAGACGCTCGACGCGATGCTCCACCGTGCGTGGAGACAACTCGACCCGATGCCCAATCTCCCGCATCTGCAATCCTTCTCGAAGCAGCTGCAGGATTGCGAGATCGATGCCGTCGACGTCCTTCGGTATTCCGCTAGCCCTCAGGATATAATTCACGACACCAAAAACGAGGCACCAGTCGTCTGCCGGCTTCACGGCTTTCCGGGGAAGCGACAACATCTGGAAATTGGTTTGCATATTGTCGTGGCGAGCGGTTTCGGAAATGAGCGAAGGGCGACGGCCGGCGATCGCCCTCTGAATGGACGGGTGGAGACTTCCGGCAGGCAACATAGGAAGTCGCGATCTCAAGACTTCAGGCACGTCAGCGTAGCTCGTCGGGATGCTGTAATCGCGGAGGAGGTTTACCCTAAACTCCGGGCCGCTGTCGGTCATTTCAATGACGGCAAGCACCATGTTCGCGGAAAGCTGCTCGCCGGCCATATGGCAGAATGTCGCTGGCTGATCGACCTCGCGGGAAATCCAGACGTCGATCAGCTGCTGCGCCAAATCATCGAAAGTCACTGACTTCATCTGGGCGGAGCCGTCTGGAAATTGCTGCCGGACGCCGACGAATACGACCGTATTTGTCATCGGTCGTCCGTGTTTTTGTTCCTTGCCTAAATCATTGCAACCATTCTCGGATTGTAATCATGCAGTTCCGCGCACCCGCCCGTCGAAAACGGTCCTTTCTGTCAACGCGCGGGAAATGGAATTCGATGACGAAAGTCGGTTATGCCCGGGTATCAACGGAAGATCAGCGACTCGACCTTCAGCTCGCGGCGTTGCGTAAGGTCTGCGACCGGGTGGTCGAAGATCAGGGCGTTTCCGGCTCGACTAACAAAAGACCCGGGTTGATCTCGATGTTGCGCTCGTTGAAACCCGGCGACACTCTCGTCGTATGGAGGCTCGACCGGCTGGGCCGCTCGCTCAGAGACCTTGTTCAGATCATCGAAAAGCTCGGCCGGCGGAAAATCGAGTTTGTCAGCCTGACCGAAAACATAGACACCGCGTCGGCCGGTGGCCGCCTAGTCTTTCATATGCTGGCAGCGATGGCGGAATTCGAGCGGTGTTTAATCAGGGAGCGCACTTGCGCAGGCCTTGAGGCCGCCCGCGCGCGAGGGAAGCGCCTCGGTCGGCGACCAGCCTTGAACGACGCCGAGCGTCAATCGGCATGCGATGCCGTTGTCGTTGAAGGAGAAGACGCGCTCGAAGTCGCCATGCGATATGGGGTGCATCCACGAACGCTGGCGAGATATATCGAACGTATGCGATGACTACTGGAACAGCTGAACCAGATTTCCAGGCGCTGCATTGGCGATACCGAGGCTCTGAATGGCGAGCTGCTGCTGGGTTTCCAAAGCCTTCAGCCTAGTCGCCGTGGTTTCCATGTCGGCATCGACAAGGCGACCGATCCCGCTCGTCACGGAATCTGTCATCCTGCTGTTGATCTCGTCGTACATTTCCAAAGATTTCTGGACCGTGCCGACGTACGACATCTTCGACGTCAACTGCTGGATTTTTTGATCGACGTCCGCGACGAGGTTGTTGTAGAGGCCCTGACGGTCCGACCCGAACCGGACGACGTGGTTTTCGATCGACTGCAGCACATAGGTCGGGCTCACCGGAAAGGAGCCGGACCCGGCGGGAAAGTTGAACCAGTACACCGCTGCCGGCGTCAACGACCCCGGAGCGTCGATGGTGTCGCTTCCGTCGAACAACGCCTGCTCCGCATTGGGCTGACCCGGACCCGTCCACCCGATACCGAAATCGTCATTCAGGAGCAGGGTGTTCATGGCTGGAACGTTCATCGTCTGCACCTTGCCATCGGCATAGCCTATAAGTTATGTACCTGTTCGCTGGCCTTCGTGCTTTCGCCGATGCCGTGATAAAGCATGTTCACGCCCGAAAACGAAGCTGACATCATCGCGTCCCGCGCCTGGTCCTGCAGCTGCTGGATGCGCTGATCGATCTTGTAGACATCCGATTTCGCATATTCCGGATCGAGACTGAACGCCGGCTTGACCGCGTCCTTCATGCCCGGCTGCGGCATGTCGCTCGCGGTGATGACGAGGTTCCTGATCTCGACGAAACTGTCGAGTACCGACTCCATCGCAGCGTAGGCCGTGTCCACGACGCCCTCCGCCAGGCCGACGCTGTCGTTGACGACGTTCATGGCCTTCACGTCCGACCTCATCGTCGTGGAGATGGACCAGTAGGCGGCGTTGTCCGATGCCTTCTCCACTCTCAATCCAGACGACGCCTGTTGCGAAGTGTTGGCAAGGCGGCCATCGATCGAGCGTAAGGTGCTGAGCGCCGCCATCGCGCCGCTATTTGTAATGATGCTGCTCATGATACCCCGTCGTGCGGCCGGGCTCATCATGAGCCGATTCATACAATCCTGGGTTCGGAAGATCGGCGACGACCGTTAACAGCGGGGCGAAAATGGCAGGGGGAAACTACCCGCTGCGAAAATATCGTGACCATGGCGGGCGTCGGAAACGGCATTGTGCGAGGCATTTGCAGCCACGGATTCGCCTGCCTATCATTCCCGTCCATGCTCGACGGCCAGCTGGTTCGGAGCAGATAGGTCAGTCACGTAACGGCAGGGCCGCTATACCCAATCCTGCATCGCGAGCTCGACAAAGCGCGTCAACCGCTCGCTGCCCCTTTGCCCATAGTGCCGTCCCGTTCGAAGGAGACTTGCCTTCTGAGCCATCGGGCCGAAGAAAGCGAAGCTTTGGCGTGAAGAGCACCATATCCGCAAAGAGCCATGCCTCTCGAAACCACGGCGCGCTTGTGCGATCCGGCGTGAGTGCGATGCCGTCCGCATGCTCGAAGAATTTCTTCATCCACGGCTCAAGTCCGTTCCGCCCGCCGAACGGTGGGTTCATCCATACGAAGCCCGTCCACTGAGACCGAAGGCTGTCCGCGGTGATGAATGCCCTGGCCGGAACATGGGTCGCCGAATTGGCGGGCGCCGCGACATCCATATCGAACACGCATCCCAGTGCACCGAAGACGTGAGGCGGTGTATACCACTCGTCGCTTTTGCCAAGTGAATCCCAGTAACCCATCGTGCGTTGAATCGAGCCAATGGTTTATGGTGATCCGGAATTCGAGGCCGTGGGTTGCGCCGGCACGATTTCGTTGGATCCTTGGGCGCGTGGAAATTCTGCAGACGGTGTCCGCAAAGTTCCGCGCAGTCAGAACGTAATAAGAACATCGTTGGCATTTGGGTCGCTTATCGGCTACTGCTGTGAAAACAGGGGGCCCGATGAGTCGACTCAAGTTGCTAAAGGATCAGCGTCAGCTTGCGCTATCGAAGCTGGAGAGCCTCGCTGAGGATAATCCCCTGCGCTCACGTTATGTGGAATGGGTGCGAGAACTGGATGGTCAGATCGACGCGCTCAGCTAAGTTCGCAGATTTAAAATTCAGGATCACCAATGTCATTGGCAGAGAAATTTATAGTCGTACCATTCAAGCGCAACCGTGCTGGTTTGGTTCCAGGGGAGATGCGGCAGGCCTCGAACGGAACGTCTGCGGAGAAGATCGCATCGGCAATGTCTGCAAGGTCGACTGGTGTCGGAGCCTACTCTGTGATCGTCGATAGCGAGACGGGTGACATGAGCTCGCCGCGGCTTCTGGCAAGCTTTGGCGAGATAGGCGACCTGACGCAGGATTGAGCCGAGCAAACCTGCGTAAGCGAGACGGAATCTCCTCAAGCGTGCCCTCGGCTGTATGGAAATGGGGACAAGTTGTTGGCAGCTAAGCCAGCCGATTTTTCGGCGGGCAACATCACAACCATCGATGCCCCATTTGGACCTCATAGCCCTTTTCGTCTTTAAGAACGGTCTGCGTTTCGACCGTTCTCCTGTTGGCCATCAGGTTCGGCTCAATGCCTTAGCGCCTGCTCGATCTGGTCCGGCAGCAAAGTCGCTGCCACATCGTAATCGACTCATGTTGCCATGAACGCAGTCTTAATCAGGAGCTGCGATGGATGCGGACCACAATAAGAGCTATTTCTCATGCCGCCAATTCGCAAACTTCTGTTTGGCCTGTTTCGCAATCGAATTCCCGCGGCCTCCAATATCACTTCGCCTTACAATGAACCCGACCAGTCGCAGCCAGACATCATAGCCGAAATCGCGGCCACGTCAGCGGAAGGGATGGACGTAAATACGACTGAACCGGTGGGCTACGCCACCAATCGTTTCAGAGTCGAATTTTTTGGGGTTTTGCAAGCGGTGGTGAAGTTTAATTTTTCGAGTATGGCAGTCGATATCAGCAGTATCCAGGTCAACGAAGCCGAGAGAAACCAGGGCATCTGCAAAGCTTTTATTCGAAGCTTATATCGTGCGGCTCAAGCCGGAGGGTTCGGAAAAATGGAGCTCACTGCGTCGATGGACGGGAGATTCGTATGGGCGGCTCTGGGATTTCGGCCAACTGTCGGAAGTTGGGTTGTTTTGAAGCGACATCTTCTGCAAAGGCTCCATTGGGCTGATGACCGGTATCCAGCGACACATGTAGAAGCTATCCGGCAGATTATTATGCTGGACGATCCTCGATCGCTTCCCTTACTTGCGGATCTTCCGGGGGATATCTCCGATGCCTTTTCGCCGGTCGGAATGATTTGTAGAATACTGATGTCAGGTCCGACGTGGCAGGGCGAACTTTTCATGGGAGACCCTATAGATGAAGACCACCTTTTCCGTTGAAGCAGCTGCGTTCGTAGATGGTGCCACGGATATACTGCACGACCTTCGAATGAGGCCTCCCGTGCGAGACATGGAGAAGATTCGGATCGGTCTTACTGCGCGCGGGTATCCCGCTTCGACCATCGCGAAGATAATCGAATGTTACAACGCCGGTCCCAACCAACCCGCGCAAAATTCGCGAGCACGTATGTCGTGACAGAGAAAAGCTTCACTTGGGAAGAGGATGGTTCAATTCAGGCTGGTTCTTTGCCAAGGACGTGGGGTCGGTCCAAAGCAACAGCTACCGCCCGGCGGATGGTGGCACGATGGCCTCGTCTGTCAGTGGGCGGGTATTCACCAGGTGAACTGTCCAAGATGGGTAATCCAGAGAATAATCATACGCGGCTTGCTGGCCGGGCCGGCCGGGCTGACCACGCCGACTTCAGCGTGCACGTGACCCCCAAAATTCAAACCGCGCCCATTTCCAATATCAGCCGGGGCATTCCGTGAATCATGCATGTAGTAAGGGCTTCAGGCCCACGAACGCGCTTTCCTGCAGCCATTAATAGGCATCGCGACCGTTTCCACATCGAAAACACATTAATCTTGAATGCAGGATATGGTTGAAAAACTCTCGCGCGAAGTTCTAATCTCCACGCAGCTGGGAGTTTCTCAATGCCGTCCGTGTCTCGCGTCGCCGCAGTCGCTCTGTTTTCCGCTTTTCTCGCCACGACGTGCCTCGCTGGAAGCCCAACATCTTCAGGAACTGGATTTGCAGTGACTCCCGACGGTTGGCTGCTCACCAACGCGCATGTCGTCCAATCCTGCAAGCGCATTGAGGTGAAGGGCAGGGGAGACGCAGCCGATCCGCGAATTGACGCTGCTAACGACCTGGCGCTGATTAAGATCAATTCATCGCAGCCACTTAAGCCACTTGTCTTCCGCCGCGCGCCCACTCGCCTTGGTGAGGATATCGTGGCCGTAGGGTTTCCCTTGGCGACGCTCCTCGCGGACTCCGTCAAAGTCACAACGGGCAACGTCAACGCGCTCGCGGGCCTTCGCAACGACACCCGATACATTCAGATCTCGACGCCGATTCAACCGGGAAACTCGGGAGGCCCTGTGGTGGACCGCGATGGCTTTGTCATGGGCATCACGAGTGCGACGCTCTCAAAAGGGGTCGCGGACGAGATCGGTATTACTGCTCAGAACGTGAACTTTGCGATCCGAGCCTCGGTAGCCGATCTTTTCCTTCAGTCCCAAAGTATCGCCGGACAATCCGGGGACCGGGCAGCTGACCAGCAGCCGATCTCGACCGCGGACTTGGCTGACAAGGTCACGCCATCGGTTTTCCAGATACTCTGCTATGGCGAGCCGCAGGAACAGGCTTCCCTTAATTCACCGAGCGCGGTCACCAATTTGCCGGCGGCGACAACCTCATCGCTAATAGACGCCCGTGGCTACGACGCGATCGGCTTCGACTACAGAGCAGTGAAGGATCTTTCCTACGCTGGCTGCCAGGACCTTTGTGAGGGCGACAGCCAATGCAAGGCCATCACATACAATACGAAACACAACGTTTGCTTCCTCAAGGACAACGTGGTCGCCTTAATCCGGAATTCGGACGCTGTCGCGGCTTATTCCTCCTCGAAAGCGGCCGACGTGATAATGTCCGACTTCACCAGCTACTCGGGAGTCGATATTCCCGGCGGCGACTACAAACGTCTGAAGGGAAGCAACTACCTGCAATGTTTCACCGCCTGCATTGGCGACAACGCCTGTAAGGCGTTCTCATATGTTCCCAAGAAGTCCGAGTGCTGGCTGAAGGACACGATCGGGCGGCCAAAAGCCGTGAAGGGCGTGGAGCTGGGGATCAAGTAGATCTGGCGCTTCGAGGAAATCGAGACAATCCGTTTCCAACGAAATTAGACTGGTCATCGCGACCATCCGAGGCAGATCTTCGGACATTCTGGCTTCGTGAGGGCTTCCGAAAATCAACCCGCATCACTGGAAGCTAGAAAGTCGTTTCTTGCACCAACCACCAAACGGGGAGAAGTCCCAAGGCGATAGCGGCTAGCCAAACGGACGCGAACTTGATCAGGTACTGCTTGCGCGCCTTAGCCTCGTTCCATTCGTAATACATCGCGGCTTACTCCTGCCCAGCACAGGGAAGTCAACCACTGAGAGGCATGGGAGTCGAGTGCGGAACTGCAACACTAGAACTGTGATAGGGTCGTGGCGATCTGCAATCTGGCCCGACACATCAGGCATTTGTGTTCGATACATTAAAAGACAGCTGGTCTGTTCTGACGCGTTTATTAGGGATGCGCGACCTGACCTGTGGCCGTGATTGAAATCTAGTGAGCGCGGGCGGTTCGAAGCGATGACAGATCCTCGTACCGACTGCTCTGGACCCTGTCTTCGTGAGTAATCGATTGGTATTGACGGACAAGCTGCCACGCGCTGCAATCAAGGAGCTAGGAGGAACTATATGATCGCTGATTTCACAAAAGAACAACGGGCGCGAATTATAGCCGGGGACCCTGTGATCGCGGCCCGACGCCTGCAAGATTTGTTGCGCAAGGATAACCCGCTCGGAGATACGCCCTCGATCGAAGAGTGCGAAGAGATTGTCGACCTTGTCGTCGCGGCCGTCGGAAAAACCGGAACATCGTCGAACGCTTGACTGTATGCCTGGCGTCCGTTGCGATTGCGAAGATTCCCATTGCGATACCACACATCAACACGAGCCGCCTGTTTATGTACGCTCGACATAGGTCGAAGGAGATCCGTCCATCCTACCCGTAGAAAGCGAGCCCGACGAGAAGGCCAGCGTTGGCAGTGGCCTCGGGGTGGATTCCGAGCTCCTCGGTAAACGGAAATCGGCCCTCACGGAGCGCGATGCAAAACCGCCGAAGATTAAAAGCCTGCATACGAAGAAAGCGGGCGATCATTGCTTTCGCGGCAACGGCTGCGGCGTTGAACTACATCATTCAACGCCGCTTACGAGGTGATGTCAGGTGCGCTATGCCGTCGCTGTTGTTTCCGGACTTGCTTGGGCGACGGGAGCGTCAAGGTTAGGAACTCCGAAGGTGGATCACCCCGAGGATTTCGGCAATCAGAAAGCGACGTCGCATAACGGCCAGCATTCTCCCGGGTCAGCAGGAAACGCAGATCGAGCGCTGAATTGTCGCGTTCAAATCGTGCGCTTCCTGCCCTTATCACAGGCCTTCAAGTTTCATGCGCCGCGTCATCGCGAGGCGAATGTTGAGTGGTAGTAAAGGGCAGCTGCCAACATCTTGGCTTCAAAATGAGGCTCGAATTCTGACGCGCCCCGTTCCGCGTCGACGATGCGGCGGAGCGACAATCTGTTATGGGATTCTCTAAGCATCGCTAACACATGTTTGGCGGTTGCATGTGCACCGTGAAGCGTGGAATCGACGCTGGTGCCCAAAAGCGCCGAGCTTGTAGCGCGGTAACGCGGTACTATTTCTGTTGAAGTCACGACCAGTGAGATAATGCGTGCAGGACGTTCCGGCTGTAGGCCCGCTTCGAATTTGGCGACAATGACTTCTGACTCGTGGCTTGGCGGCGGCGGTGGTGCTGGCGGCGTCAGGTCGCCGGAAAACGTGAACTTGATTTTTCTGAAGCTTGGACTTTTGGTCCTCTTGGCCATTGTGCCGGTCCACCCAGGTTGATGTTTCATTGTTCAAGTGACCGGACCGGTCTGCAATAGCCGACGGAAGCAAATAAGTGCTTCTCAGCAACGACTCGAGGTTTGACGCGTCGCTAACGAGACCTAAGGCAGTCGCCCCGAGAGATGCGTCCGCGGGGGCTGTTACTTTGGCTGTACAGTATTGTAGCCCTGAAGCGTATACAATTCCCTGAAGCAGAGGCTTTGACGTTCGACTTGGCAATCGGCCCATGCGTCAGAACTTATGAGGTGCGCGACCGTATGGGGGATATTTTCACGCCATTATCAGCAAACGCCACAAAGAAACCTCTGCTCTTGAGAGGCCTCACCGAAGAAAGAGAGATTACCTCGAATATATATGATCATATTATTAATACTTCGAGTATCAAAGCACGCTGTCAGATAGATAAAACATGTGTACTGTCTGTTAGTAAATAACGATCTTGCGATTGTGTATAATTATATTACGTGTATATGATCACTCGGTGGCGAGGGCTCGTGGTGTGTACAATTACAGGAATATATTCCTTATTTAATTTGTGACATTTTGCAATATTTGAGACATTGAGCGATATCTCCTACAATTTCCATCGGCAATTGACCGCGCCGCGAACATCGTCATAATAATTTTGCACACGTGCTCAATTTTGTCATTCGGTCGTTACGTTCG
The DNA here is from genome assembly GCF_042656325.1 of Rhizobium sp. GCM10022189. Taxonomy (NCBI): domain Bacteria; kingdom Pseudomonadati; phylum Pseudomonadota; class Alphaproteobacteria; order Hyphomicrobiales; family Rhizobiaceae; genus Rhizobium; species Rhizobium sp. GCM10022189. The sequence goes on along the minus strand of NZ_JBHSOR010000037.1, from coordinate 86,714 downwards.
CCCCCTAGAGCGGGACACGCCACGTTTTCGTGGGGCTTTCGAAACGGCCGTCAACACCAGTGATGACCCGTCAAGAGGCCTCACACTGCTCTTCTGGGGAGATGAAGAAAATGACTCTTTTGCCGACACTGAAGTCCCTTACCGTCGCAGCCGCCATCCTGGCTTCGACCTCTGTTTTTGCGCTTGCCAAGGACGTCCACATCAGCGTCTGGGCCGGCGGTACCGGTCCGAACGACGTCTATCGCCTCGATGCCATCGACATCGCTGCCCGTCAGCTCGAGCGCGAAGCGGCGCTGAAGGGCGAAGATCTGAAGATCATCGTTGAAAAGACCCCTTACTCGGGCTGGGACGATTTCAAGCAGGCGCTCACGCTTGCTGCCGAAGCCAAGAAGGCTCCGAACATCGTCGTCAGCGGCCATGAAGACATCGCGCCGTGGTCGCAGGCCGGCCTCATCGTTCCGGTCGAAGATTATGTCGACCTCGACTCCTGGCCGCTCAACGACATCTACGAAAACCTGATGCAGATCGCCTCCTACAATGGCTCGGTCTACGGCATCCCGCAGGACGCGGAATCCCGCCCGATGCTGTTCTGGAAGCCGCACATGAAGGCGATCGGCTACAGCGATGCTGATCTCGACGCCCTGCCGCAGAGCGTCAAGGACGGCAAGTACACGATGAAGAACCTGCTCGAAGACGCCAAGAAGATGCAGGACAAGGGCCTCGTGCAGCCCGGCTACGGTTTTTATCCGCGCGCCAGCAACGGTCCGGATTACTGGCAGTTCTACACGTCCTTCGGCGGTGTGATGGAAGAAAACGGCAAGCTCGTTTTCGACAAGGCTGCGATGAAGCGCACCTATCAGTTCTTCGCCGATGCCGTCGCTTCGGGCGTTACCAAGAAGAACCACATCGGCATGCCGGGCGACCAGTGGTGGAAGGAAATCTCCAGCGGCAAGGCCGGCATCTGGGACGCCGGCACCTGGCATTATGCCCGCATGGTCAACCAGGAGGGCCTGAAGGACTTCTTCGGCAACATCGTCTTCACGCTGATCCCGGCCGGGGAAGGCGGCAAGGCCAACACGCTGACGCATCCTCTCGTCTATCTGCTGACGGCCGGCCACAGCGATGAAGATACGCAGGTCGCCGCCCAGCTGATCACGATCGCTTCCGAGCCTCGCATCAATGCGCTGCATGCGGTCAAGTCGGCTCACCTTGGTGTCTCCAAGTCGGAAGCGGCCGTCGATTTCTACGCCGCCGACCGCTGGACGCGCGAAGCCACCGAGCGCCTGCTGCCCTACGCCAATGCGATGCCGAACAATTCCGATTTCGGCACCTATTGGAACATCATGTGGAAGAACCTTGAAGCATCCTGGACCGGCGCCAAGGCGGTCGATGCTGCTGTCAACGATGCCGAGAGCGAGCTGAAGAGCACGCTCGGCGACAAGATCGTCATCCGCTAAGATCGACGCACCCTGCCGGGAGGCGGCCCCTATGCCGCCTCCCGGTCCGTCGTCCAAGAGGGGACTTCCATGAAATCGTCCAGAACGCTCGGGCTGGTGATGATTGCGCCCGCGGCGATCATGATCATCCTGTTCTTCCTTCTGCCGGTCGTTCTGACGGCCGTCTTCTCCATGACGAACATGACGACCGCCACCGGCATTTCCGGCGGCGTCTATCAGGTCGCGCCGAATTCGCTGATTACGCTCGAATCCTCCATGCCCGATATTGCCGATCAGCTCGGCGAGCCGCGCTACACGATCGACGAAGACGGCCTGAAAGCCGTCGAGGCTCTCAATCTTTCCTCCGGCATCGTCTCGGAACTGCGCGAAAAGCATCTGAAAGAGGTTTTTCCGTCGCGCCGTGAAATCGAGCGCATGATCAAGGACCTGAAGGACCGTCCCTCGACGCGCGAGGTCAAGCAGATCTCCGACCAGTTCAACCGCTCGGTCGTCAACGCACGCTTCGACAGCAAGGAGCAGCTCTTTTCCGCGCTCGATACGCTTGGCTTCAAGCTCACGCAGGAGCAGAAGGAGGCCGTCGCAACGGCGACCTATACCGGCTGGGTCTGGACATCGGACAATTTCTCGCGCATGGCCTCTTCGCCGGATATGGCCCGCGTTCTCCTCAATACCGTGCTTTATGTCGCGCTGGTGCTGATGATCTTCAATGTCAGTTATGCGTTGCTGCTTGCCATCTGGACACATTACATGCCGGCGGCACCCGCTTCCTTCTTCCGCGGCGTCTGGTTGCTGCCGCGCATCACGCCCGTCGTCATCTACGTGATGCTGTGGAAATGGCTTGCCTGGGACACCGGCTTCATTTCCACGCTGATGGGCAAGTTCGGCTACCCGCCGAAAAATTACCTTCTCGATAACGCCTATAACGCCTGGGTCTTCGTCGTCATGATCAACGGCTTCATCGGGGCCTCGATGGGAATGCTGGTGTTCTCCTCGGCAATGAAGGCCATTCCGAAGAGCCAGTTCTATGCGAGCGAGGTCGATGGAGCGTCGCGCTGGCAGCAGATCCGCTACATCATCCTGCCGCAGATGCGCTGGCCGATCCTTTTCGTCACCTGCTACCAGACACTTTCGCTGCTTGCCTCCTTCAACGAAACCCTGCTTTCGACCAACGGCGGCCCCGGAAAGGCAACGGAGATCTGGGCGCTCGCCGCCTATCATACGGCGCTCAACAACTACGCCGGCAATCTCGAATATGGGCTGGGTGCCGCCATGGCCCTCGTGCTGGTGGTCATCGGCGTGACACTGTCGCTGATCTATCTGCGCATTTTCAACTACGGCACGCTTGTTTCCAAGCCGCTGATCGAGGACTGACCATGGCCGAAAAAGCGCAACCTTCCGCGAATTTCAGCAGCTGGCCGGTCGTTGCCGCGCTGATGGTCGTCAGCCTGCCGCTGCTTCTGATGTACGCTTACTTCTTCCTCGACACGGTGACGGTGAAGGAAGCCGGCTCACTCATCCCTTCCGGCTTCACCCTCCAGCCATGGCGCTTCCTGTGGCAGACAACGGAAGGCAAGCCGAATATCTGGGTCGTGACGATCAATACCTTGGTCTTTGCCGCCTGCACGACGAGCGTCGTCGTCATCGTCTCGTCGATGGCCGGTTATGTGCTGTCGCGGCTCAACGTGCCGGCGCGCGGCTTTTTCCTGGCCGGCGTCATGGTGTTGCATGCGTTTCCGTCGGTGACGCTGATCATCGCCATCTTCATCGTGCTGCAGATGATCGGCCTCTATAATTCGCTGATCGGCGTGATCCTGGTGAAGGCGGCCATCGACCTGCCGCTCGGCATCTGGCTGATGAAGGGCTTTTACGACACGGTGCCGTGGGAAATCGAGATGGCCGGCGTCGTCGACGGTGCTTCGCGCTTCCGCGTCTGGCGCAGCCTTGTGCTGCCGCAGGTCGGGCCGGGCATCATGGCGCTCGCGCTCTTCTCGTTCCTGTCAGGCTGGGGTGAATATATCCTGCCGCAGGTGCTGGCGCCCGGCAATCAGGTGCAGGTGCTCTCGGTCTATCTCGCCGGCTTCCTCGGCGACGACAACAACTATGATTTCAATATGTTCAAGGCGGTCGGCGTGTTCTACGTCATCCCGGTCATGATCGTCTACGCACTCTTCCACAAATATCTCATGAACATCTATGGCGGCGGGAGCAAAGGCTGATGCGCATCCTCCTCGACAATTTTTCGAAGAGCTTCGGTTCCACCAAGGTCATCGAGAACATGAAGCTCGAAGTCGGCAGCGGCGAAATGCTGGCGCTGCTCGGCCCCTCCGGTTGCGGCAAGTCGACGACGCTGTTTGCCATCTGCGGCATCCATCGCCCGACGGGCGGGCGCATTCTCTTCGGCGATCGCGACGTGACCGACCTGCCGAGCCAGATGCGCAATGTCGGCGTCGTCTTCCAGTCCTACGCGCTCTATCCGCACATGACGGTTGCGGAAAACATCGGCTTTCCGCTGAAGGTGAAGGGCGTCGGTGCAACCGAGATCCGCAAGGAGGTCGAGCGTATTTCCGGTCTTGTGCAGATCGGCAATCTGATGGAGCGCCGGCCGGCACAGCTTTCGGGCGGCCAGCAGCAGCGTGTGGCGCTTGCTCGGGCGCTCATCCGCAAGCCGGATGTGCTGCTGCTCGACGAGCCGCTCGCCAATCTCGACGCCAAGCTTCGTCTCGAAATGCGATCGGAAATCCGCCGCATCCAGCGCGAGACCGGTATCACTGCCGTTCTCGTGACCCACGATCAGGTGGAGGCGATGAGCATGTGCGACCGCATTGCCATCATGAAGGAAGGCGAGATCGTGCAGGTCGCCACGCCGGCGGAAATGTACAACGACCCGCGCACCTCCTTCGTCGCCGGCTTCCTCGGCAATCCGCCGATCACTTTTTTGCGCGGCGTGATGAAGGACGGCGCCTTTGCGATGCCGGAAAGCGAAATCCGCGTGCCGGTCTCGGTCAAGGCTGCGGAAGGCACCAGGCTCACGCTCGGCGTGCGCCCCGAACATTTCAATCCGGCCGGCGATATCACTGTTTGCGGCAAGGTCACGTTCGCCGAAACGCAGGGCCGAGAGAACCTTTACGACGTGCAGCTCGCCGGTGGGTCGCTGCTGCGCTCCATCCAGCCGGTTCGCAACGACATCACCGTCGGCGACGAGGTAAAGTGGGCAATCGACAGCAAGGGTGTGTTCGTCTTCGACGAGGAAGGCCGGAGGCTTTGATCGATGCGTGATTTCTCGTCCTTCTTCGAACGTTACGGCTGGCCTTCCGACAAGGGAAGCCTGCCGTTCTGCATCGGCCATCGCGGCGCCAGCGGCCATGAGCGCGAAAACACGCTGGAAGCCTTCCAGTGCGCGGCCGAACTCGGTGCGGAAATGTGGGAGCTCGATACGCAACTGACCAGAGATGGCGTGGTCGTCGTTTCCCATGACGATCATCTCGAACGCGTCTTCGGCGTCAACAGGCGCATTTCCGAGATGACGGCAGCCGAGCTTGCTGCCCTCGATGGCGTGAACGTTCCCACGTTCGAGGCGGTTGCAGCCCTCGGACGGCGCACCAATACCGGTCTCTACATCGAACTCAAGGCGCCGGGCACCGGGCTTCTGTGCTGGAAGCATCTTGCCGAGAAAAACCAGCGCTTTGCCTGCCTCGGCTCCTTCGATACCGCGCAGGTGCGCGAACTTCGCGAGGCGGGCTGCGACTACCCGCTCTCCGTCCTGATCCGTGTCGGCCACGATCCGCATGCGGCAGGCGACGAGGCCGGCGCCGACATCCTGCACCTTTGCTGGGAGCGGGCCGGCGAACGGCCGCAGGATCTGGTCAGCCAGGAGCTGATGCAGCGGGCCTTTGGCGAAGGGCGTGAGATCGTGTTGTGGCACGAGGAACGGCCGGCCATTCTTTCCGACATTATGAAGCTTCCGGTGCTCGGCATCTGTACGGACCTGCCCGATCTGATGCGCCCGGCCGCCAGGGACGAGAGACATGGCAGACAGGGATAACAAGGGACCGAGAAAGGTCACGTCCTTCGACGTGGCGCGCGTGGCGGGCGTTTCGCGCGCGGCCGTGTCTCGTGCCTTCACGCCCGATGCCAGCGTCTCGCCGAAGACGCGCGAAAAGGTCTATCAGGCGGCCAAGGAGCTCGGCTACCGGGTGAACTATCTGGCCCGTAGCCTCACCAACAAGCGCTCCGACCTCGTCGGGCTTGTCGCGGCCGGCCTCGATAACCCGTTCCGCACGTTGCAGATCGAAAACCTGGCACGGGTGCTGATTGCCCGCAATTTCCGCCCCATTCTGCTGCCGACCTCGAAGGAGGCGGACACCTCGACCGTCATCGGCCAGCTCCTGCACTATGCCGTCTCCGGCGTCATCGTCACATCGGATGCGCCGCCGACGGAGATCTGCGAGCAGTGTGCTGCCGAAGGTGTGCCGATCGTGCTGATCAACAAGGGCGACGATATTCCCTTTGTCGACCGCATCATTTCCGACGATCGCATGGCGGGTCACCTTGCCGCCACGCATCTGATCGAAAGCGGCGTGACGGCGCCGGCGGTTATGGCAGCGCCCTCCATCTCCTATACGGCAAGGCGGCGCAGCGAGGCCTTCATGGCGGCCTGTCGGCAGTTCGGCCTCGAACCGCGGATGATCGAGGTAAGGGTCAACGACTACCGGAACGGCTATGACGCAGCCGCCGGTCTTGCCACGCTCGACATCGACGGCCTGTTTTGCGCCAACGACTACATGGCTTGCGGCGTGATCGACCGCATCATGAAAGGGCTTGGCCGTGAGGATCAGCCGCCGCTGCGCGTCATCGGCCATGACGACATCCCCCAGGCCAGCTGGGCGGCCTACGACCTTACGACCATCCGCCAGCCTTGCGATTTGCAGGCCGAGCAGACGGTCGATCTGCTGATGACCAGGATGGCCGAACCGGATATGACGGCCCGCGTCGAATTTACCCCCGTGACGCTGATTAGAAGAAGGACTGCCTGATGAATTCCGCATTTGATGCCTCTGCTCTGACCGCGCGGGCGGAGGTCGCAATCGACGTGGCCCGCAAGGTAGGACGCGAGGCCGCGCGCTTCAGGCGTGAAGGAAAGCCGGGAGCGCTGAACGTCGAGAACAAGGGATTGCAGGATTTCGTCACCGTCGCAGACAGGCGGGCCGAGCAGACGATCCGCGAGGGGCTGCTGGCGCGCTTTCCCGAAGATACATTCATGGGCGAGGAAACCGGCGGACAGTCCGGTTCGGCCGGTACCTGGGTCGTCGATCCCATCGACGGCACGACCAACTATATCCGCGGCTTCCGCCATTGGGGCGTTTCCATCGCCTTTGTTGTCGATGGCAAGGTGGAGGTCGGCGTGGTCTATGATGCGGCCAATGATCAGGTCTTTTCCGCGATCCGCGGCCAAGGCGCCTTCAAGGAAGGTGAGCCGATCCATGCGGCCCTGACGACCGATCCCGCCAACGCGATCGTCGTCCTCGGCCATTCACGCAAGACGAGCTTTGACGACTATGCGGCGCTTTCCAAGCGGCTTTATGAACGCGGAATGGATTATCGCCGCATGGGGGCAGCGGCAGTCGATCTCGTGCGCGTGGCGGAAGGCGTCTCCGACCTCTTTTACGAACGGCATCTCAATGCCTGGGACATGCTTGCCGGGGCGCTGATTGCTTCGGAGGCCGGTGCGAAGGTCGCCATTCCGCCGGTCGACACGCTGCTGGAAGATGGCGGCCCTGTCATTGCCCATTCACCCGGCCTGGCGGAAGAATTCGCTTTCCTTGTCGAGTTCGAAGGCCTGGCGGGCTAATCAGCCCGCCATTCGCCTCAGCCACGCGCGCTCGGTCGCAGGCGCTTCGTCCGTTGTGATCTGATCGGGCTTCAGCGCCATCAGCGCCGAGAAATTCGCCCATTCGGTATCGTTGAAACCGCCATCGGGATCCTTCAGCGTGAAGGTCCAGGCATCGACCCGCTTGCCCTCGCTGTGGCAGACCGCGATCATATCGAGGCCGGCCTTTGCGGCATCGAGCAGCATCGGCCAGTAAAGGTAGATTGTTTCCGGCTCCGTCGGGCCGCGAAGATCGGCGAGCAACTCCTTTTCGACTGCATTCCAGCCTCCTGCCTTGCAGATATTGCCCAGCTTGTCGCTCGGGTCGATACCGCGGCGCAGATGCGGCAGCTTTTCCTTGACGGCCAGGATCAGCTCCTGACTTCCGGCGCTGACGATGACGGAGGCGGAAATCCGTTGCAGGTGTTCAGCAAGATGGGCGATCCCCTTTTCGCCGATCGCCTCGTAATCGTCCTTCATGTCGAACTGCAGCAACGCGTCCGGATGGGCCGATTGCAGCATGGCGGCCAGATCCTCGCTGGTGAGAATCGGACGATCGCCGTCCTTCATGCGCAGACCGCGCAGTTCCGCCAGGCTCTTTTGAGCAATGATGCCGTGCCCGGACGTCTCGCCTTCCAGATCCTTGTCATGCAGCACGACGAAGCCGCCATCGGCGCGCACACGCAGGTCGAGTTCCATCGATGCGCCGGCTTTGAATCCTTCCGCCATCACTTCCGCCGAAAACAGCGGATCGGCCATGCGCCGGCGCAGCCGGTGCCATTTCAGCAAGGTCGTATGGTTCTTGAACATTATCTGAAGTCCGCGCGCATCGCTCATTCCGTCGTCCTCGATCTCTTCCTGTCGATCTCTTCGTGCATCGGAAAGGTTCGATTCTCAAGGGCGAGCGTCGGACTGGCCCTGATCTCCCTCGGCGGCTTCTCCTTGACCGTGCAATGCCTTTTTAGGAGCCGGTCCTCCGGTAGTATCTGAACGCGGCACGCTGGCGCAAATTAGAATAGTAATTTTGTAGACAATATTTCCTGACCCGGAAATCCGTGCGAAGATCGTGGCCCGGTTTTCCAGGAGGTGACGTATGTTTGCGGCATTCAGAACTTTCTTTGCGAAGCTTCTCCGAAGCCGTGGCCAGCCGCTGTTCGAAACTGCCGACGGCGCGCCGAAAGAGGATTCCGAAAGCCGTTTGCGCAGCCTGCGCGAGGAGGAATTGTTCTTCTGGCAGCCGGTGCCGAACTCCTGGTACTGAGCAGTTAGCTGCTGTAGATCCTCACGACAGCTTCCGACGCGGCGCCGATATTCGCAGGCAGGCCGGCCCGGCCAAGCGCGGCGCCGTAGGCCGCGACATTTGCGAGCACGCTCTGGAAGTTTGCCCGCGGCCCCGTGTGGTTGAGACGCACAAGGTGAGACGAGCCCGTCCCGACACCGGGCGACAGGTCGATGCCCAGTGCCGCCGCAAAACCGGTTATGGAGCTGGCCTCAATTCCTGACGGCGGGGAAACTGCCGTCACGAGGTTCGATGCGTGTTCGCCCGGCACCCAAAGGCTGGCGCCCAGCGCGGCAAGGCCGGCCCGGCTTGCCGAGGCGGCTCGCTCATGACGGGCGACGATCTGCCCGAGACCCTCCGCCTCGACCCGGTCGAGGGCGGCTTCCAGCGCAAAGAATTCAAGCGGCGCCGGTGTCCCCGGCAGCGCGCCGCCGGCATCCGCCCAGGCCTTCAGGTCGGCCAGCGACAGGATGGAATCATGCGGCGCCTCGTCGTGGAGGATGAGTTCCCAGGCCCGCCGGCTGACCGACAGAGCAGAAATGCCTGCCGGCCCGCCAAGCGCTTTCTGCGGACCGATCACGGCGATGTCGATGTCCAGCGCATCGACATCGAGCGCGTGGCCGCCGACGGAAGCGACGGCATCGACTATCGTCAGGATGCCCCGTGCCGCTGCGAGAGCGACGATCTGAGGCAGTGGATTGAGGATTCCGCTTGCCGATTCCGCGTGGACGAGCACCAGCACGCCGACCGCAGGGTTGGCATCCAGCGCAACGGCGATTGCCCCGGCCTCGATGGGCCGGCCGGGCTGGGCGACGAGATCAATGACGTCGGCCCCGCCGCGCCGCAGCCATTGCCCGAACCAGCTGCCATAGGGGCTGGTGACGACGTTCAGTGCGGAAAGGCCCGGTCTGGCAAGGCTGGTCGCAACGGCCTCGAGCGCCACCACGGCCTCGGCCTGCACCAGCAGAACGTCGTTATCCGTCTTCAGGATCGCACCGATGCGGCGGGCGAGAGCGGCGTAACGTTCGGCCGGATAGACCGGCGCACCATAGAGCGGGTTCCAGGCGACTTCGGTCATGGGAAGCTCCTTCAGACGGATTCGGTTACAAGACGCGGCACGGCCGCGACGAGCCGGCGCGCTGCATCGGATTGCGGCGCATTGACGACATCTGCCGCCAGCCCTTCCTCGACGATACGGCCGGCATCCATGACCGCGATGCGGTGCGAGATCGCGCGCACGACCGCGAGGTCATGGGATATGAAGAGATAGGCGAGGCCGCGTTCGCGCTGCAACTCGACCAGCAATTCCAGGATGCGGCCGCGAACGGTCACGTCGAGCGCCGAGACGGATTCGTCCAGCACCAGCAGTGACGGCCGCGTCGCAATGGCACGGGCAATGGCGACGCGCTGGCGTTGCCCGCCCGACAGCGTACGGACCGGGCGGGAGGCAAAGGCCGGGGGCAGGCCGACGCGCTCCAGCAGGGTGGCAATTTCCGCCGGCCGCCGGTCCCTGTCAGCAATGGCGTGAATCCGCAACGGGTCATCGAGAACCGAGGCGACCGATGCCAGCGGATTGAAGGCGCCGAGCGGATCCTGAAAGACCATTTGCATACCCGCACGGCTGCGCCGGAGTGCGGCTCCGCGAAGTGCACGCCAATCTTGTCCTGCAAAGCGGATGGAGCCGGAATCGGGTTCCAGCAGGCGCAGGAGCACGCGTGACAGCGTCGATTTTCCGCTGCCCGAGGCGCCGACCAATCCCAAGGTTTCACCGGAACCTATCGCCAAGGAGACATTGTCGAGGGCGGCGATCTGCCGGCCGGCGCTGGAATAGGCCTTTGTAAGCGCATCGACGCTCAGAAGCACGGTCACGGCGCCACCTCCGCAATCAGCGGCGGTGTGGAGAGATCGCGATGGCTGGAGATCAGCGCCGCGGTATAGGCGTCGGCTCGCGAGGATAGCACCGACCGAACGGGACCGGCCTCCAGCAGTTCTCCGGCGCGGAAGACGGCAACACGATCGACGAAGCCGGAGGCGAGCGCGATATCATGGGTAATGAAGAGCAGCGTCATGCCTTCTTCCCGCACCAGCCCGTCGAGAAGTTTGACGATCTCCGCCTGGACCACGACATCGAGCGCGCTGGTTGCCTCATCGGCGATCAGCAGCGCGGGTTTGGCCGCAATCGCCGCCGCGATCGCCACGCGCTGCCGCTGGCCGCCCGAGAGTTGGTGCGGAAAGGCGCGCATGGCCTTTGTCGGCTGCGGCAGGCGTACCCGTTCCAGAAGCTCTTCGGCGTGGGCGAGGGCCTGCCGCCAGTTCAGGCCGAGATGCTGTCGAGCGCTCTCGGCGATCTGCTCGCCGATCGTCAGCACCGGATTGAGACTGGTGCCGGGATCCTGAAGAACAAGACCGAAATCGCGGCCGGGCAGCGGAGCGTGGCCGAGCGCTGGCCAGCTGATGCTGCCCTCGACCCTGGCCCTGTCCGGCAGAAGGCCGGCCAGCGTCCGTCCGAGTGTCGTCTTGCCGGACCCGCTTTCGCCGATGATTGCCAGCCTCTCGCCTTCGATGAGGTCCAGATTGACGGATTTCAGCGCCGCTTCCTGTCCATAGCGGACGGAAAGCCCTCTCACGCTGCAGAAGGGGACAGCCGTCATGGGCCTTCGCCTCCGTCGAGTGCCCGGGTCAGACCCTCGCTGAAAAGATGAACACCAAGCACTGTGATTGCCAATGCCATCCCCGGCAGCACAGAAAGATAGGCGGCCGAGCGCAGCACGCTTCGGCCCTCCGCGATCATCGATCCCCAGGTGGCGAGGTTGGGATTGCCGAGACCGAGGAAGGAAAGCGCCGCTTCCGTGAGGATCGCGCCGGCAACGATCGTCGCCGACAGCGCCAGGACAGGCGGAAGGGCGTTTGGAAGGATTTCCCTGAAGGCGATCTCGGCCGGATGCATGCCGATCACGCGCGCGGCGGCCACATAGTCCCGTTCGCGGATGGACAGCACCTGCGCCCGCGTCAACCGCGCCGGATCGGCCCAGGTCCCGAGCGCGATAGCGAAGACGACAACCGGCGTTGACACGCCGACGGTGCTGACGAAGGCAAGGGCCAGCAGAAAGCCCGGAACGATCTGGAAAGCATCGACGACACGCATCAGTGCTTCGTCGATGATACCGCCGGCAAAGCCGGCGGCCATGCCGACAAGAAGCCCGAGAACCATGGCGGAAAGAGCTGCGGCAATACCGACGACCAGCGAGGTCCGCGCGCCATGGAGCAGGCCGGCAAGCACATCGCGCCCCAGCCTGTCGGTACCGAGCGGCAGGTGCGCATCGGCGAAGGGCGTGAGCATCGCCCGGCCGGCAATCCGCAGGGGGTCTCCTGGCGACAGGACTGGCGCCAGCAGGCCGGCGGCCAGGAGAGCTAGAAGGATGGCAAGCCCGATCGCGCCTTCCGGAGTTTGCAGGAGACGGCGCAGCAGGCTCATATGCGGCTCTCCGATGCGCCGATGCGGGGATCGAGGGCGGCATAAACGAGATCAACGATGAAATTGATGCAGATGACGAGAACGGCGCTGGTGAGGATGATGCCCATCAGGAGCGGCGCATCGCGGCCGTTGACCGCCTCCTGCGCCAGCCTGCCGAAGCCCGGAATGGCAAAGACGCTCTCGATCACCACGCTGCCGCCAAGCATGGCAGCGGACTGCAGGCCGAGCATGGTGACGAGGGGCAAGAGGGCATTGCGCGCCACATGGCGCAGCACGATGCGGCCGCGCGACAAACCCTTCGCCCTGGCAAACAGCACGAAATCGAGTTTCCAGGCCTCCGCCATGCCGGAGCGCATGACGCGCAGGAACAGTGCCAGATAGATGAGAGCGAGCGCTCCGACCGGCAGGGCCAGATGCTGTGCGATATCGAGCGCACGCGAAAAGCCCGTCTTGCCGGAGGCGATGGTCTCGATGCCGGCAATCGGCAGCCAGCGCAGCTTGACGGAAAAGAGGATGCTGAGCACCAGTCCCAGCCAGAAGCTCGGTATGGCATAGACGATCAGCGAACCGATCGAGAGAAAACGGTCACGAAAGCTGCCGGGCTTCGCGCCCGCCAGAATGCCGAGCGTCGAACCGAGGCCGAAGGAAAGTGCTGTTGCGCTTCCCATCAGGAGCAGCGTGTTCGGCAACCGTTCGGCAATCAGATCCCGCACCGGGCGGTTGAAAGCCACCGACCAGCCGAGATCGAGCCGGGCAAGCGAGGAAAGATAGAGCCAGAGGCGGGCAAGGACGGATTGGTCGAGGCCGTAACTCTCCCGCAGCGACTTGATGAGTGCGGCATCGCCGCCGCCGATCGACCCGAGATAGGCATCGACCGCATCACCGGAGGCAGACTCCAGCAGGAAGAAACTGAAGATCACCACGATCATCAGCACCGGAATGCTGCTGATGATCCTGCGTCTCAGGAGGATGAGTGCACGTTTCACGCCGGACGAGGCCTCTGAGGGAAATCCGCCTTCGACCCTATCACGATTGCAGCGCGGTATCGCCCCAGTTCGAGACCGCCCAGCGCGGATTGTCGGAGACGTTCAGCACCGTGTCGCGAGCGACCGTGATAAAACCCCATTCGGCGACATTGATCAACGGCAGTTCGGCCACCACAAGCTGCTGGAACTTGTAGTAGAGGTCGGTACGGGCAGCCGTATCCACCGTCACGGCTGCCTGGGCGATGATCTTGTCGAGTTCCGCGCTGACATAACCGCCCTGGTTGGAGAAGGGCACGCCGTCGGGCGTTCCCGACTGGACGAGGATGGTGGTTGAGATCGCCGGATCGCCACGGAAGACCGGGGGGCCGACGGCGATATCGAAATCATGGTCGGTATAGACGGCCTTCTGATGGGCGGCCGCATCAGCATTGACGATGACGGCATCGATGCCGATCGCAGCCAGCGCCTGGCGCAGATAATCGCCAAACTGGCGCGTTTCGTTGAAATAGGGGGCGGGGCGCAGCTTGAGCTGGAACCGATTGCCGTCGGGTCCCCTCATGTAGCCGCCCTGGTCCAGCAGGTCGTTTGCCGCCTGCACGTCGTAATTATAGTTCGCAACGTCGGCCGTGTAGAATTCCTTGGAGTTCTTCGGAATCGGGCCGGTTGCTTCGGTCGCGTAGCCGAGGAAGATCGTATCGACGACGAATTTCTTGTCTATCGCATGGGCAATCGCCTGGCGAACCCGCAGATCCGAAAGCTCCTTGCGGCGATGGTTGATCTCGATGACGAGCTGATAGGTCAGCGCCTCATAACCCTTGGAGATCACCTTGATGCCGTTGACCTTCGAGATGCGGTCGAGATCGGCAAGAGGCACGGCCGAGAAGGCGGCGAGATGGATTTCCTCGGCCTCGAGCGCGGCTCCGGCCGATTCACGGTCCGGCAGCACGCGGTAGACGATCTCGTTGAGCTTCGGCTCGCCCTTCTGCCAGTAATTTTCGTTGCGCGTGAGCCGGTAATATTCGCCGGGTTTGTACTCGGCGAATTTGAAGGGGCCGGTACCGATGAGCGTATTGTTGGCCGGATTGGTGGCGATATCGGTGCCTTCGAAAACATGCTTTGGAACGACGCTGGTGACGGCCGGCAGCGCATTGCGGATGAGCTGGAACGGCGTAGGCTTCGAGAGGCGGAAGATTGCCGTGTGGTCGTCGGGCGTATCGACAGCCTGCAGATTGGCAAAGACCAGTCGGCCAAGGTTCTGAAGCGGTTTCCACACATTGAGCGCCGAGAAGGCGACGTCAGCCGAGGTGAACGGCTTGCCGTCATGCCAGGTGGCGTTTTCGCGCAGCTTGAAGGTGACGGAGAGCCCGTCCGGCGAACCTTCCCAGGACGTGGCAAGACGTGGTGCCAGACCGTCCGTGCCTTCATAGGAGGCCTCGGCCAGTGGTTCGATGACCTTGCTTGCAATGAAGAAGACGCCGTTCGAGGCGACGATGGCGGGATTGAGGTTCTTCGGCTCGGAATCGGCCGCAACGATCAGGCGCCCGCCGGCCGGCACGTCCTGCGCCGACGCAATGCGCGGCAGCGCCGTCGTTGCGAGCAGCAGCGCCGTGCCCTTCAGCAGGCTGCGCCGAGAGATATCCGCCATGGTCATGCCCCCTCCTGATATCCAGAAAATTCAATGATTATAATCGAGCTGAAACCGTAATTGTGACAGGAATTAGATTCGAACAGGACGGCCAGGCGAGATATTTTTTGTCACCCAGCCATTATTTTTCAGCGGCCGCCGACGGCGAGCCGCGGCGCTTCGATGCCGAGGTTGCGGTAGGATGCTCCCGGATGCGGGGCAACCAGCCGCGGCCCCGCAGCACCGAGCTTTTCGCGCAGCGTACCCTGCCGGTATTCGGTCTTGTAGACGCCGCGCTTCTGTAGCTCCGGCACGAGCAGATCGACGGTGTCCTCGAAGCTTTCGGGCGTCACCGCGTAGGCAAGGTTGAAACCATCGACATCGGTATCCTCCACCCATTCCTGCATGAGATCGGCGACGGTCGACGGCGAGCCGACGAAGACCGGGCCGAAGCCGCCGACGCCGACCCAATCGGCCATTTCGCGCACCGTCCATTCCTTGCTGGGATCGATGGTCGTGAAGGTTTCGACGGCCGATTGCACCGCATTCGTATAGCGGTGGCGAAGCACCTCGTCCGGGCCGAACTGACCGAAATCGATGCCCGTCCAGCCTGATATCAGCGTCAGGGCGCCTTCGAACGAGGCGTATTGGCGGTATTCGTTGAATTTGCGCTGCGCTTCGGCATCCGTTTCGCCGAGCACGACGGTCTGCAGGTTGAAGGCGAGAATTTCGCGCGGGTTGCGGCCAAGCCGTTCGGCGGCCTGGCGGACATTGGCGACATAGCGCTTCAACACCGCCTTGGAGGGCGCCGCAACGAAGATGCATTCGGCATGCGCACCGGCAAAATCCTTGCCGCGGCTGGAGGCGCCGGCCTGATAGAGCAAGGGCGTGCGCTGCGGCGATGGCTCGCTCAGGTGAATGCCGGGAACGGTGAAGTACTTGCCGGAATGGTTGATCGGATGGACCTTTTCCGGATGCGTGAAGATGCCGGTTTCGCGGTCGCGCACGACGGCATCGTCCTCCCAGCTTCCTTCCCAGAGCTTGTAGCAGACCTCGAGATATTCGTCGGCGAGATCATAACGGTCGTCGTGGTTGGTTTGCGCAGCCTGGCCGATATTGAGCGCGCCGCTGTTCAGATAGGAGGTGACGATGTTCCAGCCGACACGACCCTTGGTCAGATGATCGAGCGTCGAGATGCGCCTTGCGAACGTATAGGGGTGCTCGAAGGAGAGCGAGGCCGTCAGCCCGAAACCGAGATGTTCGGTCTCGTAGGCCATAGTGGGGATGAGCTGCAGCGGATCGTTGACCGGCACCTGCGCCGAATGGCGGAGTGCTGCCTCGACATTGCCGTTCAGCACGTCATAGACCCCGAGCACGTCGGCGATGAAGAGACCGTCGAACTTGCCGCGCTCCAGCGTCTTGGCGAGATGCACCCAGTAATCGAGATCCTTGTAGGTCCAGGACTTGTCGCGCGGATGGCGCCAGAGGCCCGGCGACTGGTGTCCGACGCAATTCATGTCGAAGGCGTTGAGCCTGATTTCACGGGTCATGTCATTCTTCCTGCGTTGTCGGCGAGGCGCGGTTCAAGCGCCGACGGTTTTCCTGTTGATGAAGCTGAAGGCGAGAACGGCGAAGATGAGCGTGCCAGTGCCGACCTGCTGCCAGTAGAAATTGAGGCCTGTCAGCAAGAGCCCGTTGGCGACGATGCTGAGCAGCAGCACGCCAAGAACGGTGCCGAAGATATTGGGTCGGCCGAGCGGCGACAGCGTCGTGCCGATGAAGGTGGCGCCGATGGCGTTGAGCAGGAACGCATTGCCGGAAGAGGGGATATAGACGGTCACAGTCGCCGTCAGAATCAGGCCGGCAACGGCGGCAATCAGTCCGGCGAGAATGAAGGTGGCGGCAACAGGGGCGCCGAGGCCGATGCCGGAATAGCGCACGACGCTCGGCTGGATGCCGATCGAGATCACCATGCGGCCGAAACGGGTCCAGGCGAACACGGCGGCGGCACCCGCAATGACGATGGCGGCGATCCCCAGAGGCACGGGGACATTGGCGATCGTGCCGTGGCCGAGGAACCGGAAGGCTTCCGGCACACCCGAGGGCGGCAGGTAGACCGGATTGCCGCCATTGGTCAGCAATTGCTGGACGCTGCGGCCGATAAACAAAGTGCCGAGCGTTGCGAGGAAGGGGGCGACGCCGATCACGGACACGAGAACGGCGTTAAACGCGCCGACCAGCGCGCCGGCTGCAAGGCCGGCAAGCAGTGCCAGCGGCACTGGCTGTCCGGCCAGAACGAGCGAGACGAAGGCAAAGCTTGCAAAATCGACGGCGGTGCCGACCGACAAATCGATGCCGCCCGCAGAGACTGCGAAAGTCATCGCAATCGAGACGATGGCAAGCAGCGTGAAATTGTTGACGAGAATGCTCTGCAGATTGCCCGCCGTCAGAAAGGTCGGCGTCAGGATCGAGAAGACGGAGAAGACCACGACGAGGGCCACGATCAGTCCAAAACGTGCGAAGCCGGTAAGCGAGCGTCCGGCTGAAATCGAGGCGGACATGTCAGATCTCCCGCTTGCGCAACAATGTCGTGGCCGACACGACGATCAGGATGAGAAGGCCCTGCACACCGCTGACGAGCGTGCTCGGCAGGTTCAGGAGCTGGAAGCCGTTGGTGAGGAAGCCGACGAACAGTGCCGATATCAGCGTTCCTGGAACGGTCGGCACCAGCCGGCGTGAAAAGACCGAGCCGAGCAGCGCGATGACGACGACCGGCAGCAGCGCCTCGCCCGAACCGGTCGTACTGCCGCTGAGATAGGAGACCGAGAGAATGCCGGCAAAACCGCCGCAGAGCCCGCTGGCAATGAAGGCGCCGGCAAGCAGCCGCTTGAGCGGCAGGCCGGCGGCGCGTGCCGCGTCCGGAAACTCGCCGACGGCGTAGAGCCGGAGTCCGACCGGCGTATGCTGCACGATAGCTGTCGCAATCGCGGTAAAGCCGATCAGCACATAGGCGAGAACGGGAATGCCGAAACCGTCGGAGGTGGAAACCGCGGTGAGGAAATCGGTGGAAGCGGGCACGACTGTATTCTGCGTCAGGACAAGTTCGAGCCCTGCAACGACATTCATGACCGCAAGCGTTGCAAGCAGCGGCACGATGCCCGCGAGCACGACGGCGACAGCGTTCACCGCCCCGATCGTTTGCCCCGTCAGCAAGGTGGCTGCCGCCGCTGTCGCGTCGCCGTAACCGAGCTGGATCAGCGTCGCATAGACTGCGGCACTCAGGCCCATATTGGCTGCCAGCGACAGGTCGATGCCACCGGTAACGACATTCGAGCCGCCGGCAATCAGCACCACCGTCAGGCCGATCGCCAATACGCCGGAGATGGCGGACTGGCCGAGAACGTTGCCGATATTGCCGACCGAGAGGAAATAGGGCGCCGTCAGGGAGAACACGACAAGGATGGCGGCAAAGGCCAGCAGCGAGCCGAGGCGGAGCACGGCAACCGCCGCCGCGCCCTTCGATTGCGATGCCGATTCCAAGGGAGCGGCGGGAAGAGGCGCGAAATGAACGTCAGCCGACATGGCGCAATCCTTCCGAAGCGCCTGTTGAGATCGACAGGACTTCATCCGTTGTGGTTTTCGAGGAATCGAGCTCGCGGATCAGTCGTCCGCGGAAGAACACGAGAATCCTGTCGGTAATGCCGACAAGTTCCGGCAGGTCGGAGGAGAGGACGATGACGCCGGCCCCGCGCGCGGCCAGTTCGCCGATCAGCGCATAGATCTCGACTTTCGAGCCGATATCGACACCGACGGTCGGCTCGTCCAGCAGGTAGATTTCCGACTGGCGGCCCAGCCATTTGGCGATCGCCACCTTCTGCTGATTGCCGCCGGAGAGCGTGCGGACCAGCGCATCGCGTCCGGCCGTCTTGATCTGCAGCCGCTTGATCAGATCTTCGGTATCGGCGCGTTCGCGCTTGCGATCGAGGAAGCCGAAGCGGCTGTAACGGGCAAGGCTCGGAAGGGTGACGTTCTCGGTCACGCTGAGATCGAGGCCGACGCCATGTCCGCGCCGGTCCTCGGGAACGAGGGCAAGCCGGCGGTCGACGGCCCTTGCCGGGCTGCGCGGCTGTGCTGCCTGTCCTTCGATTTCGATCTCACCGCTTGCGGCCTGTTCCAGGCCGAACAGCGCACGGATCAGGTCCTTGGCACCGGAGCCGAGGAGGCCGGTGATGCCGAGCACCTCGCCGCGGTGCAAGCTGAAACTGATATCGTCAAACCGGTTGGGCGCTGACAGCCGCCGGACGTTCAGGATCGCTTCGCCGCGGTCGACCTGACGCTTGGGAAACATTTCGGCGATGTCGCGCTCGATCATCACGCTGGCGATCGCCTTGGCCGAGGTTTCGGCTATCGGCAACGACGCGACATCCCGACCGTTGCGCAGCACGGTGACGTGATCGCACAGTTCCTCGATTTCGTTGAGATAGTGCGAGATGTAGATGATGGTCACGCCCTCGTCGCGCAGCCGGCGGATCAGGCGGAAGAGGATGTCAGCCTCGCGCCGCACGAGGGCAGCGGTCGGCTCGTCGAAGACGAGAACTTTCGGCTGGTGCAGCAAGGCGCGCGTGATCTGGACGATCTGCCTTTCGGCGGTCGATAGCTCACCGATGAGCGCGTTCTTTGGCAGATTGACCCCGAAATAATTGGTCAGCAGCTCGCTGGCGCGTTTCTGCATTGCCCGCCGGTCCAGGAAGGGTGTTCCCGCAAGCCGCGCCTCACGACCGAGAAACAGGGCTTCGCCAACCGTGAATGTCGGAACCAGGAGCCTGTCCTGATGGATGAAATGGATGCCGAGCTCTTTGTTGAGATGCGGCGTCAGCCGGTCATAGGCCTTGCCTTCGATTTCAATCGCACCCTCGTCTGCGACATGCAGCCCGGCAAGCAGCTTGATCAGCGTCGACTTGCCGGCGCCGTTCTGTCCGACGAGTCCGTGCACGGTGCCGCGGCGTATGGCAAGCGATGCGCCGGCGAGCGCCTGGGCGCCGCCGAAGCGCTTGACGATGCGCTCGAAGCGAATGACGACATCGCCATTGTCGGTCGCTTGTGTCGGGATGGGTGCAGTCATGATGCCGCTTTCCGGGGATATGCGGACCCTGCGGCACCAGCCGCAAGGTCCGCCTTGATATCAGCCGATGCCGAGCTTCTTGATGATCTCGGAGACGTTTTCCTTGTTGGCGAGCAACGCCGGCACGTAGGTCTCACGTGGCAGCGTCTGGCCGGCGAGCAGCCTGGCGACGTTGCGGACCGCGACACGGCCGATCTCCGCCGGCTGCTGGGCGGCATCGGCGCCTGCCGGCGAGTTCTTGTCGGCAACGAGCTGAAGAACCTCCGGGCTGCCGTCGACGCCATAGGTGCGGATCTCGTTGCGGCCGGCGGCGGCGATCGCCTGCGTTGCGCCGAGCTGCGGAATATCCCAGGCGGACCAGACGGCCTTGATCGAGCCCTTGTCCGGATATTTGTTGAGGATCGCGGTGATCTGCGTGAAGGCGTCCTGCACCGTGTTCGGAATGACGTCACGCAGTTCCGGCTGGATGATTTTCACCTTCGGGAAATACTTGACGACGTTGACGAGCTGGTCGTAGCGGATGGCGCAGGGCGTGACGCCATAGAAGCCGTTGAAGACGACGATATTGCCTTCGCCGCCGATATCGGAAACGAGCTGCAGGGCGAGATCCTTGCCGATGCCCCAATTGTCCGATGTCGTATTGTTGATCGAGTTGGTCGAGCCGACATCGACGGTCAGAACCGGAATGCCGGCGTCGCGAGCCTTCTTCAGCCAGGGATCGATGACGCTGAGCGTGCCGAGGATCTGGACGAGCGCATCCGGCTTCTGGGCAACGAGCGTCTGAAGCTGGGCGATCAGCTTGCCGTCGTTGCGGCCGGCATCGACGGCGATCGGCTCGCCGCCGAGCCGCTTCACCTCTTCGATCTGGGCGTTATAGACCTGCAGATCGAAATAGTGGTCCGTGCCGGTGGCGCTGATGGCGATGCGCTTGCCCTTCAGCGAAAGCCCCTCGTCTTCGGCTCTTGCAGGTGCGGTCAGCATGCTTGCACCCGCGAAGGTCGCACCGGCAACAGCCGCAAGTTTCAAGATTTCACGGCGTCCGAAGCCGCCTTCAAGTCCGTCATTCATGGTGATACCCTCTCGATTTAATAATCTATAAACTATATAGATTTAAGGCGCATAAGAGGTACGTTTTTCCAAAAGCACGCGGTCGCAGGAAATTTTCAGAAGCCAAATCGCGCCGTCAGCGATCGCTGTTGCGGCCGAGCCCATAAGTCAGCGCCAGCGCTCCAACGAGCACTGCGCCCTTGACGAAGTCCTGCGTGTAATAGGGAGCGTTCAGCATCGTCAGGCCGTTCAGCAGCACGCCGACGAAGACAGCGCCGGCGACAGTGCCGAGCACGTTGGGGCGGCGCAGGTTGAGAACGGCAAAACCGATCAGGGCGGCGGCAACCGAGTCCATCAGCAGCGAGCCGCCGGAGGAGACGTCGCCGCGCCCGACGCGGGCGGCGATCACGATTCCGCCAAGGGCGGCGAGCGTTCCGGAGATGACATAGGCGAGCGCCTTCAGCCGCGTCGTGGACGCGCCGGCAAGCCGTGTCGCCACCTCATTGCCGCCGGTAGCAAAGAGCAGCCGGCCGATGCGGGTGCGCTCGGTCAGCACAAAAAGGGCAAGCGCGACGACCGCCATCAACATGACGGAAACGGGCAGGGTGGCAAACAGGCTGTAACGGCCGATGAGCAGGAAGGCCGGGTCATAGGCGCCGGTCGCCTTGGACCCGTCGGGCAGGACAAGGCCCGCTGAGATCGACCGCCCGGCTGTCGGAATGAGCTGCAGGCCCGACAGCAGGAACATCATGGCGAGTGTCGCCAGGAGATCCGGCACACGCAGGCGCACGATAAGCACGGCGTTGACGAGACCGACCGCGGCGCCGAAGGCAAGCACCAGCGGCACGGTCGCGAAAACATCGAGATGCCAGACGATCATCGCATAGCTCGCGGCCATGACGCTGGAGGCCGCCACCGCACCGATCGAGAGATCGAAGCCGCCGACGGCTAGCGTCACCGTCACGCCGGCGCCGAGGATCGCCACAACGGACACGGCCTGCAGGATGCTCATCAGGTTGCCGATATTGATGAAGGCCGGCTGGGCGATGGCAAAGCCGATCATCATCAGTCCAAGCAGGATGAACACCGCGCCGGCGCGCAGAAAGCTGCCGAGTGCTGGAATACGGGTACCCTGGCTACGGCGCTGCGGGGTGGAGCCTGCCTTTGGCCGAGCCTCATCGTCGATTGTCGTCATGCGGAAAATTCCTGTCGGGGTGAGGCGGCGGCGGTTTCGATCACGTCAGGCAGCAAGCTGTGATGGTCGATCGTCAGGATGCGGTCGGCGACCTCATAGGCCTCTTCGGGATCGGATGTGGCGATCAGCGTCGCGCGGTCGGTGCGCGCTCGGATCGCCTGGATGATGTCGTGGCGGGCGCCGACATCGACGCCCTGGAACGGCTCGTCGAGCAGCAGCAGCCGACTTGGCTCCGCCTCCCACCGCGCGATCACCGTCTTCTGCTGGTTGCCGCCCGACAATGTCCAGATGGGGGCGGACGGACCGGCGGCCTTGATGCCGAGCCGGGATATCGCCTGTTCCGCCTCGCGTCGCTCGCGGCCGCCGAAAAGCAGACCGGTCGGATACCATTTGGCAAGATGCGGCAGGCTGATGGTGGCGGCGAGCGAATTGCCCGGCCATGCGGCCGGCATCAGCGAGGAGCGATGGCGATCTTCTGCGGCCATGGCGACGCCCGCGGCAATTGCCGCAGCCGGCGATCTCGGCCTGTGCGGTTTGCCATCGAGCCGCATCGTGCCTGCGGCAAGATCGCGAACGCCGAAGATTGCCGATAGCAGGCGGCTCTTGCCGGCGCCGAGTACGCCGGTGACGGCAACAACTTCGCCCTCGTGCAGTGTCAGATCGAAGGGCGCGCTCGACTGCAGAAGGCGAATGCCGCGCATTTCGAAAACAGCCGAACCCGTCGTCCCGCGCGCGTCCGGTCGCGCTGCTTCGAGCCTGCGACCGATCATCGTCTCGATGGCGCTGGAAAAATCGATCGGCCGGTTGAAGCTGCCGACGATGCGGCCGCCGCGCATGACGAGCGCCCGATCGGCGATCGCTTCCAGGTCGGCGGTCCGGTGGGAAATATAGAGGATCGCAAGGCCCTGCGCCTTGAGGCCGAGCAGGATGTCGAACAGGCGGCGGCTCTCGTCTGCCGAAAGGCTTGCGGTCGGTTCGTCGAGAATCAGCAGCTCGGCCTTGTTGGCAAGCGCCCGGGCGATGGCGACGAGCTGCCGGTCGGCAGCGGTCAGATCGCCGAAATCCGCGTCAAGCGGCAGCGAAAAGCCGGCAGCTGCGAGCATGGCCTGCGCGTCGCGCCGCACGCTCGCCCGGGAGAGAAAGAAGGGCGTGCTGCCCTCGGCGAAGCGATGCAGTAGCAAGGCGTCGGCAACCGTCAGTCCCGCCGCCCCGACAAGGTCGGTGGACTGGTGCACGGTGACGACGCCGGCTTTTGCCGCCTCGGATGGCGTTTTGGGCGAGAAGGGCTGGCCGTTCAGGCTGATCGTGCCGCCATCAGCCGCAAGCACGCCCGAGACTATCTTCACCAGGGTCGATTTGCCGGCACCGTTGGCGCCCATCAGCGCGACGATCTCGCCTCTCTCGATGGAGAAATGGGCGCCCGAAAGCGCATGCGTAGACCCGAAACTGCGGGTAACATTATCAACATGAAGGAGCGGCATCGGGCATATCCGGGTCGGCTTTCGAGCGGCAATATTGACCCGACGAATGCCCGAACTGCGAGGCAAGCCTTTGCCGCGGTCGCATGGCGATGGGAACAAAGAATCTCCTGAACCCGCAAAAATCGGATCATTAAATCTACTAAAAACATAGAGTTTATATCTAATAACTTCATGCGTCGCGGGGAGCTGCCAACCTGTCAGACGACGCTCCCGATTGACTGGAGGATCGCGACGATGAAATCCCTCGCACGGCTGGCGCTCTCTGCAGCCGCTATTTCTTTCACCCTCTATCAGGCCTCCCTCGCGGGCGGCCTCAGCGGCGCTCCGGCCCCCTTCGACAAGGGCGGCGTCAAGGTGGCGCTGATCAGCTATATCTCGGCGGGCGACTTCTTCCAGGCCTATCAGGCTGGTGCGGAAGCACAGGCCAAGGCACTGGACATCGACCTGCGTGTCTTCCCCGGCCGACAAGATGCTGCCGAGCAGCGTGAGCAGATCCTGCAGGCGATCAATCTCGGCGTCGCCGGCATCGTCGTCGATCACGGCCTGCCGGAATCGCTCGGCGATGTCGTCCAGCAGGCGCTGGACAAGGGCATCAAGGTCGTCGCCTTCGACGTCAACCTCAACAATCCCAAGGTGCCGCAGGTGGAGCAGAGCGACCATGAACTTGCTCAGCTCGGTCTCGAACAGGTGGTGAAGGACAACGGCAGGAGCTTCAAGGCCGGTTATGTCTATGTCGCCGGCTTCGCGCCGCTCGACCGCCGCAACGAGGTCTGGGAGAAGTTCAAGTCGGAGAATTCCGGCGTCGTTGAAAAGGCCCGCTTCGGCAATGTCAGCGACACGACGGCGACTTCGACGGCCGATCAGGCCAAGGCTGCCCTGACCGCCAATCCCGATATCAGCGTCGTCTTCGCGCCCTATGACGAGTTTGCCCGCGGCGTAAAGCTTGCCGCCAACGATCTCGGGATTGCCGGCAAGCTGAAGATCTATTCGGCTGACGTTTCGACCGCTGACATTCAGGAGATCACCGAAGAGGGTAGCCCGTGGGTTGCCACCGTCGCCACCAACCCGGCTGTGGTCGGCGCCGTCTCTGTCCGCGCCGCCGCCCTGCAGATCGCCGGGCAGGACATTCCCCATCGGATCACAGTCAAGCCGACGTTGCTCACGCAGGAGAGCCTGCGCGCGGCCGGCGTCAAGACGATCGAGGACCTGGCGCAGAAGATCCCGGCCTTCAGCACAAGCGACGCGGCAACCGCGAGCTGGATCCCGGACAAGCTTTTCTAAGCTGCCTGCCTCGATCTTCCGGCGGGGGTTGTGCGGCCCCCGCCGGCCCCATTTCCAGAAACCGGAGTTTCATTCCATGAGCCAGTCCAATGTCGTCTTCGCGACCAATCGCAGCACGACGCGAGAGGACCTCTTTGCCCGTGCCGAGGATATCGCGGCCGATCTTTCCAGCCGCGCCGCCGAACTCGACCGCGAAGGCCGCCCGCCGCTTGCCGAAATCGTCAAGCTGAAGAATGCCGGCCTGCTGAACGCCCTGCATGATCAGAAGATCGGCGGCGGCGGGCTCGACTGGGTGGACGGCCTGCGGCTCGTGCGCATCCTTGCACGCGGCGAAAGTTCGATCGGTCAGCTGCTCGGCTATCACTTCGTCAACAGCCAGTATGTCTACTGGGCGCTTGAGGAAGCCCGCGCCCATGCGCTGGGTTCCGAAACCGTTTCGAAAAACCTCTATTGGGGTGCCGCCGTCAATCCGCGTGATCCGGGCCTCGTGCTTACCCGTCGCGGCAACGGCTATGTGCTGAACGGACGCAAGTCCTTCTCCACCGCTGCCCATGTCTCGGACTACATCAATGCCAATGCAAGCCTTGGCGACAAGATCGTCGGCTTCGCCGTCCCGACCAACCGGCCCGGCTATCAGGCAAATGACGATTGGGACAATTTCGGCCAGCGGCTCTCCGACAGCGGCAGCGTCGAATTCCACGATTTCCCTGTCTATGAGGAGGATTTCGTAGGCGCGCCGGCTGCTCCCGATGCCGCCCCGCCGGTGCTTTCCACCTTCAACACGCCACTCATCCAGCTCGTCTTCGTCAATTTCTATCTCGGCAGCGCCGAAGGCGCGCTCCAGGCCGCGATCGATTATGTGCGCACGACGACCCGACCGTGGGTCACGTCCGGCGTCGAGCGGGCTGCAGACGATCCCTATATCCTCGAACGCGTCGGTGAATTCACCGCCGCGTTGAAAGCTTCCGTCGCCCTGGCGGATGTCGCGGCGGCTGCCGTTCAGACAGGGCTTGCAAAGGGCCATGCCGTCACGGCGCGTGAACGCGGCGAGGCCGCGGCCGAAGCTTACGCGGCCAAGGTGCATGCCACCCACGTTTCGCTCGACATCACCTCCCGCGTCTTCGAACTGACCGGCGCACGCTCCACGGCGGAAAAATACCGCTTCGACCGGTTCTGGCGCAATGTGCGCACCCACACGCTGCACGACCCGGTCTTCTACAAAGCCAAGGAAGTCGGCGAATTCGTGCTGAACGACAAGATCCCCGAAGTCAGCCTCTACAGCTGACACCCTGGAGGATGGACGAAAAGGAACCCCATTTCCGGTGACGGAAATGGGGTTTTCAGTTTGAGGAGAAGGTTCAGAGCGCGCCGTTCTTCGGGGGGATGATGCGGTTCAGATGGTAATTGCCGACAACGTGGTACTTCCAGCGCACGGGATCGTGCAGCGTATGGGTACGCGCATTGCGCCAATGCCGGTCGAGATTGAGCTCGGCCTTGACGGCGGAGGTTCCGGCAAGTTCGAAGAGCGTATTGGTCGCCTCGATGGCGATTTCGGTGGTCAGCACCTTGGCAGCGGCGACAGCAAGCGTGGCTTCGACGACGGTCTTTTCCGTCGTCTCGATCTGCGCCGCATCGACCTTGCGGCCGGCGCGTTCCAGCAGCGCCGTTGCAGCGTCCAGCCGGATGGCGATCTGCCCGATCTTCGAGACCGTCAGCGGATCGTCGGCGGCGCGTTCCACGCCGCTGTCCATCCACGGGCGCGATTTGGTTCGCACGAATTCGAGCGTTTCGGCAAACGCTGCCCGCGCGATGCCAAGATCGATGCCGGCATGGACGATCTGGCCGACGGAGCCGATCGTCGTCGGCCGCTCGAAGCCTTTGTGATGGCGGACGACGGAATCGGCGTGGACATAGACATTGTTGAGGACCGTCGTGCCGCTGCCCGTCGTACGCTGGCCGAAGCCGTCCCAGTCGTCGATGATCTCGACACCCTCGGTTCCCTTCGGCACGAAGGCCATGACTAGCCGGTCTTCCTCGTCAAGCGCGAAGACCGTGACCCAGTCGGCAAACAGGACGCCCGTCGAGTAATATTTCGTGCCGTTGATGCGATAGCCGGGACCGTCCCTGACGATGCGGGTATTGTAGTGGCCGACGGTCTTGGTGCCGCGCTCCGAAAGAGCATTGCCGAAACGATCGCCGGCAAGTACCCGGCCGAAGAAATAGCGCTTCTGCTCCTCGCTGCCGTCGGTGCGCAGAGCCTCCAGAATGTAGAAATGGTTTTGCGGGATCTGGCCGATCGAGCCGTCGGCTTCGGCCAGAATTGCGGTCACTTCAGCCAGTACGGCATTCGCGACATCGAGCCCGCCATATTGCGCGGGAACGGCAATTGCCAGCAGGCCGGATTGCGCCAGCGTGTCGAGTTCGGCGAAGGGCAGCCGGCGCTCCGCGTCCCGCGTGGCGGCCGTGGCGGCAAACTGCCTCGCAAGCCTGCGTGCGGTTTCAAGCGCTTCCTCATCGCTGGCAATGCGGGCGGCCACGGGCCGGATCTGGTCTTGTTGCCTGAGCACGGTCGTCATTAATCTCTCCAGTTCTGACCGTGATATGGGTGAAAGAAATCGACACGGGATGTAAGATTATAAATTCTATAGATGTGATGGAAAATGAAACGTGCTTGCTTATCGAATGCGCGGGCCGGCAGCTAACCTCTGCCCCTATCCATTTCACCGGGAATTGACCGTCCTGCCGATGAAATCGCCGCCGGAAAAAGCCAAGCCAATCTCGAATAGCCGCGTGCGAACGCCTACCTAGCCCTATGTATGCGTCATTCCGGCATCAGCGTTCAGCAGGGGCAGGCGGCCGCTTCGCCCCGATCCATGAGGAAAAACATGACCCGTTCACGGCAGTTGCGCCTCGGCGCCTTCATGCGTCCCGTCAGCCTGCATACTGGCGCATGGCGCTATCCCGGTTCCTATCCGGATGCCAATTTCAATTTCGCGCATCTCAAGTCCTTCGCGCAGAAGCTTGAGGCCGCGAAGTTCGATGCCTTCTTCATGGCCGATCACCTGGCGGTGCTCAATATGCCGGTCGAGGCGCTGAAGCGCAGCCATACCGTAACCTCCTTCGAGCCCTTTACCCTGCTTTCGGCGCTGGCCGCCGTCACCGAGCGGATAGGGCTGGCAGCAACGGCGTCGACGACCTTCGACGAGCCCTATCACGTCGCCCGCCGCTTCGCTTCGCTCGATCACATCAGCAATGGTCGCGCAGCCTGGAACATCGTCACCACATCCAATCCTGACGCTGCCTTGAATTTTGGCCTCGACGAGCATGTGGAACATGGCGAGCGCTACAAGCGGGCGCGGGAATTCTACGATGTCGTCACCGGCCTGTGGGACAGTTTTGCCGATGACGCCTTCATCCGTGATCGCGAGAGTGGAATTTATTTCGATCCCGAAAAAATGCACGTGTTGAACCACAAGGGTGAAGAACTGAGCGTGCGCGGGCCGTTGAACATTGCCCGGCCCGTTCAGGGCTGGCCCGTCATCGTGCAGGCCGGCCAGTCGGATCCCGGCCGCCAGCTGGCCGCCGAAACGGCGGAAGTGGTCTTCTGTTCGCCGCGCGATCTCGACGGTGGCAAGGCGCTTCATGCCGATATCAAGGGGCGGATGCAGGCTGTCGGCCGCAACCGCGACCATCTGAAACTGCTTCCCGCCGCTTTCGTGGTCATCGGCGACAGTATCGAGGAGGCGCGCGCCAAGCGCCTCGCCCTCGACAGCCTCGTTCACTATGACAGTGCCATCGCCTCGCTGTCGATCGCGCTCGGTCATGATGCCTCCGGCTTCGATCCGGATGCGCCGCTGCCCAAGGATATTCCCGATACCAATGCCAGCAAGACGGGCCGCGCCCAGGTCATCAAGCTGGCCCAGGAGGAAGGTCTCACCGTCCGCCAACTCGCCCAGCGCTACGGCGGTTATTCCGGCCTTGCCTTTGTCGGCACGCCCGCAAGCATTGCCGACGAGATGGAGCGCTGGCTGGACGAAGAGGGCTCCGACGGTTTCAACGTCGTCTTCCCCTATCTGCCGCAGGGGCTCGACGACGTGACCGCGCGCCTGGTGCCCGAGTTGCAGCGCCGTGGCCTGTTCCGTAGGGAGTACGAGGGCACGACGCTGCGCGAACATCTCGGCCTGCCGCGGCCGGAGAACCGTTTCTTTCGCTAGGGCCTCGCGACGATCAGGCGCAGCGAACCTTCGAAGAAGGGCTGTGTGCGCAGATGCCCGTAGCGTGCATCCCATGTGCCCTCCTTGAGATCGCGGCCGAGTTCGGCCGCGAAACGCTCGCCGACCGAGGGATCGACAAAGCTCCAGGCCGAGTTGGCAAGCCGCGCGCCGGGATCAAGCATAAGTTCGGGCCGGCCGTAATAGGCCTCGCCGAACCCATCGACGCAGGTCAACGGGATCGGCACCGGCAATATTTCGACAGTGCCGCCGAGATGATAGGCAATGGTCTGCATGGCCGGATAGCGGCTCGCCTCGACCGCGATCATCTCGGGCGCATAGTCGAACAGCCACGACCGTTTCAGTTCGTTGGGATCGCAGCTCAGGACCAGCACTGGGCCGCGCGAAACGCGGCGCATTTCCGTGAGGCCGGCCTTGAGATCCGACCATTGATGCACGGTAAAGGTCGCCATGCTCGCATCGAAGGATTGGTCGGCGAACGGCAGTTTTTCTGCGGCCGCATCGATCGCTTCCGGCAGATGCGCCGGTCGCTGCGCACGCATCGAGGCCGAGGGTTCCACAGGCGTGACCTTCCGGTCGATCGGCTCGTAGGAGCCGGCGCCGGCGCCGACATTCAGCACGGTCTCGGCATTGCCGAGGGCGGCGCGGATGAACTCGGCGATATGCGGGTCGGGCTGGCGGTATCTGGTGTAGTTCCTGCCGATCACGCCGTAGTTGGCGTCACCTGCACTTCCGTCACTGTGTCTGCTATTCACGGTCAATCTCCATGATTCTTTCAAAAGGCAAAGTTTCTTCATTGCCGGAGCGCGTTGCAGCCCGGCGTTTGTTGTTCCTGAAATGGCATTCGGTAATTCGACGGCTGCAAGAAACACTATGGAACACAGCCTGAAAACCGATATGATCGAACAAAGATTGTTCGGAAAACGCACATGGCTCGCCGTATCCCATCGCTCAATGCTCTTCGCGCTTTCGAGGCGGCCGGTCGTCTCGGGCGCATGACGCTTGCTGCCGATGAGCTCAACGTCACCCATAGCGCCGTCAGCCGCCAGATCCAGCATCTCGAAGATGTACTCGGCGTTCCCCTCTTCGAAGGACCGAAGAACAGGTTGCGTCTGACCGAGGCCGGCACGACGCTGCTGTCCGGCCTCAATGCCGCTTTCGATCAGATCGACACTTCCGTCCGCGCGGTCGCCGATACCGGGGACGGTGCGCTCGACGTGTCCTGCCCCGGAACGTTCACCATGCGCTG
Source organism: Rhizobium sp. GCM10022189 (assembly GCF_042656325.1). Taxonomy (NCBI): domain Bacteria; kingdom Pseudomonadati; phylum Pseudomonadota; class Alphaproteobacteria; order Hyphomicrobiales; family Rhizobiaceae; genus Rhizobium; species Rhizobium sp. GCM10022189. The sequence continues at coordinate 56,420 of NZ_JBHSOR010000037.1, read as the reverse complement.
GCTCATTCCGCGGCTCTACCGGTTCCAGGCGGAATATCCCGATATCGAGGTGCGCCTGACCGCCTCCTCGCGCCCGGTGGATTTTGCCCGCGACAGTTTCGATGTCGCCATCCGCGTCGGAACCGCGCCCTGGCCAGCCGGGGCGGAGGTCATTCCGCTTTTTCCGGAGCAGACCGGTCCCGTCCTGTCCCCCTCGCTCGCCGAGACGGTCGGCTCGCGTTTCACCGGTGCGGCCCGGCTTCATACCCGCAGCCGTCTGCGCGCCTGGGGCGATTGGCTCGCGCGCTCAGGCGTTGCCGCCGAAGCGGGCGGCCGCGTGGAATATGAGCATTTCTATTTCATGCTGGAGGCAGCCAATGCCGGGCTCGGCGTCTGCGTCGTGCCCTGGCCCTATGTGACGGATGATATCCGCTTTGGCAGACTGGTGGCGCCGCACGGCTTTCTGGAAAGCGGTCATGAATATGTGGCGCTGCGCCGTGCAAGGCGAAACCGCAAATCCTCGCTCTTCTGCGAATGGCTGGAGAAGGAGGCACGCGCATTCGCCGTCTCGCATCCGGCGCCAGCCGCAGATCATCGGGCGGCCGTTATTTCCGGATGACGCCAACCCGCGCCAGCACCTCGCTGGGGATGCCGTAGCGCTGGATAATATCCTTGTTGTTGCGCAGCCCGCAGATCTCACGCTGAACGAACAGCCCCCAGACGGCGTCGGATGCTTCGTTGACCAGCGCCTCCCGCTGTTCGGCACTGTGGCGATCGGGGTTCCATGCCTTGAGAGCCGCGAGCGCCGCTTCAACCTTCAGCCCGTTTCGTCCCAGCGAACTCGCGCGCTCCGACATGAGTTCGTATTCGAGCACGTTCACCCCGCCTTCGGCCGAAAAGGACTGCCTGAAGGATTGCGGCGGGCGAAGGCTCATCGCAGGCTCCCTTTGCGGCTTACGGCGCCGGGGCGCCGGTGACCTGGAAATAGGCCCAGGCGGCGGCAAAGACGAGGATCACCACGGCGATGATCACGAGCTTTCGGATCATCGGATTGGGGGCTTTCGGTGGAGGCTTCGGCTTGCGAAACTTGATAACGTTGTCGCTCATCGTCTTGCTGTCTGGTTCAATCCTCCGACAGCACTATCGCATATCGGCAGGGTTTGGCACCCGTGTTATGCGCAAATATGCACTTTTCGTTCGACGCTGCCGGCCGCAAGCCGGCAGCGTCCGGATATCGGAGCGTCAGCGGGCCGCCCAGTTGGCGCCGCGGCGGAAGATCGTCTTCATCTGCGGAACTTCGAATTCCTTGGCGACATGGCCGAGCGAGGAATAGAAGACGCGGCCCTTGCCGTATTTGCGCTTCCAGACGACCGGCATGGTCACGCCGTCGATCCAGTAGGCATGTTCGCCGGTGAAGGTCGTCGTCGCCAGCACCTCGTTCGAGGGGTCGACATGCATGTAATATTGCTCGGAATTATAGGGGAAATCGGTGATCCCCTCCATCAGCGGATCGTCCGGGCGGGTGATGTTGACCGTGTAGTTGATGATATTGCCCGGATGGGCAACCCACTGGCCACCGATGATGAACTGGTAATCGGTGGATTCGCGGAAACTGTCGCCGGCGCCGCCGTGATAGCCGGCAATGCCGACGCCGCTTTCGATCGCCGCAGCAAGGTTCTTTACCTCTTCCTTCTCGATCTTCGACATGGTGATGACGGGAACGATCAGGCTCAGGTCGTGGATCGACGGATCGGCGAAGGCCTCCGTGCTGTGTTCCACATAGACCTTGAAACCGTCTTCTTCGAGCATGTCCTTGATGATTGCGGCGCATTGCTCCGGTTCGTGGCCGGCCCAGCCGCCCCAGACGATCAGTGCTTCACGCATGTCTATTCCTCCTGAAAATTACTTGCCGAGCAGTCCGTCGACGAGGGATTGAGAAAGCGGAGCAGGGCGCTCCGTTGTCGTGGTGAGCGTTACCGTGCTGCCGGTGTCGGATGCCTTCTGGAAGGCTTCCATGACTTCGAGCACGTGCAGCGCCAGATCGCCGTTTGCGCGATGCGGCCGGTTCGAGCGGATCGCGTGGGCGAGGTCGGCCACGCCGAGCGAACGGTAGTTGCCGTCGGCATAGGGCAGGGTCACGGGCTGATCCTCGAACTGGCCGCCCTTCTTCAGATATTCGACCGGGCCGGCAAATCGGTTCGGATCCGGCACGATCAGCGTGCCTTCGGTACCGTAGACTTCGAGCGGCACGTGCTTGTGACCGGCGACATCGAAGCTCATGCCGATCTGCACGACAGCGCCATTGGCGAAAGCCATGACGCCGGCGACATGGGTCGGCACGTGCACGGGGATGCGCTCGCCGTTGCGCGGCTCGCTGGTGATGACGCGCTCGTTGCGCGGCGTAACGGCAAAACCGGCAACCTTCGCGACCGGGCCGAGCAGGTTGACGAGGTCGGTGATGTAATAAGGACCCATGTCGAGCATCGGGCCGCCGCCGACTTCATAGTAGAAGGCCGGATTGGGATGCCAGCGCTCGTGGCCGGGGCACATGAACGTGGCCGTGCCGCCGACCGGAATGCCGATAACACCCTCGTCGATCAGGGCGCGGGCCGTCTGGTGGCCACCACCGAGGAACGTGTCGGGGGCCGCGCCGATGCGCAGACCCTTGGCCCTGGCGGCATCCGCCAATTTTTTCCCTTCCGCGAAATTAATCCCGAGCGGCTTTTCCGAATAGGTATGCTTGCCCGCCTCCAGCGCCTGCAGGCCGACGGCGACATGGGCCTTCGGGATGGTCAGGTTGACGATGATCTCCACCTTCGGATCGGCCAGGAGTTCATCGACCGTCCTGGCCTGCAGGTTGAATTCGCCGGCCTTTGCCTCGGCGAGTTCGCGGTTGAGGTCCGCCAGTCCGCGGATGTCGAGGATCGGAAACGCCGATGTCATCGCCTTGAGATAGGCGCCCGAAATATTGCCGCATCCAATGATGCCGATACCGACTTTTTCCATCATATCCTCCGATAATTGCAGGTTCCGCGCGTCAGAGCGCCGGCCCTGTGGTGCTCCAGGGCGATTCGTAGAGTTCGTAGAGGGCAACGGCGGCCGCGCCCTGTGCCCAGAAGTCGTCGCTCGAATCGTCGAAGACGAGTTCGCTGACGCCTTGCAGGGAAGGGGGAATGGCCAGCGCATAGGCATCCCGCAGGCTGTTGAGGAAAGGCTCGCCCAGCGCAAGCGAGGAGCCGACCAGAATGACGCGCGGCGGGGCAAACAGCGTGACGATATTGGCGATCGTCAGCCCGACCGCCTCGCCGGCGCGCACGGCGGCTGCGATCAGCCGGTCGTCGTCGGCCTGAATCAGCGCCTGCACATGCGTCATGCCGCGACCGAGGCGCACCGCTTCGGCAAAGCGCCCGTCGGCCTGCTGTTCTCCGAGAATGGCGCTCTCGCCGGCCTGGCTGGAAAGCCTGACCACGCCCTGCTGGCCCATGCCGAGAACGAGGTCGCCGAGATTGTGGCTGAGGCCGCCGGCGCCGCGGAAAAGCTGGTTGTCGTGCAACACGCCAAGGCCGAGCGTCTGCTCCAGCGAGATCAGCACCATGTCTTCAAGGTCGCGGGCTTTGCCGAACCAGTGATGGCCGAGCGTGATGGCGTGCGCGTCGCTTTCGATGATTGTCGGCGTCGACAGTCGGGCTGACATTTCTGCAGCAAAATCAATGTTGACTTCGCGGAATATGGGGCTCGAGCGGATGTGGCCCGTGCGGTGCTCGATGACGCCGGGCAATGCCAGGCAGATACTGTCTATGTCGTCGAGCGACAGGCCGATGTCGACGACGCAGCGCCGCACGCCATCCTCGATGAGGTCGGCAATCACGGCAATCGGCTGCCGATCGATGCGGATCGGCAGCACGAGCTTGGAGAGCACGTCACCGCGGAAATTGGTGACGACGAAGATCATGCGGCTGGCGGCGATCTTGGCTCCGACCACACGTGCGGCATCCGGATTGACCTCCAGCATGACGCGCGGCCTGCCGCGCACCGCCTCGTTGCGGATATCCCCCTCGTGAATGGGCAAAATGAGCCCGTCATCGAGCAGCGAAGCGGTGATGGCCGAAACGGTCGTCGTGGACAATTCGGTGCGTTCGCTGATCTGGATACGGGAGATCGGGCCGTTGCGCCGGATCGTATCCAGCACGCTCAAGCGGTTGATGGCACGCATCAATTCAGGATCGGCAGTCTTCATCGTCTCGTGCGGGCACCCAAACCCTGTCATTCGGCCCGACGATTTTTTTCGTGAGGCAAATTAAATCGATCTTGTTGTAGAACTGATTTTCGCAATCGCGCAACACAAATTTCCATAATTGCATCATTTTGCGCAGCTTCTGCCGCTTTTTCGGGCAGGGTATTGACAGAAAGAGAAAGGCTGCGATTATTTAATCCGGATACAGAAATAAAGCGCCTCGGGAGGAGTGCCAAGTGCTGACCATCAAAACTCATCGCATCAATATGATTTCGGCGATCGCAATCGCCGTCGCCGGCTACTGCGCGTCGACGGTAACGGCTGCCGCCGACACGACCATTCGCTGGCTCCATCTGGAGCAGGTTCCGGGCACCCTCGCGGTGTGGAACCAGCTCGCCAAGGACTTCGAGGCGAGCCACCCCGGCGTAAAGGTCGAACTGCAGTTCCTCGAAAACCAGGCCTTCAAGGCCAAGCTTCCGACGCTGCTGCAGTCGAACGAAGCGCCGAGCTTCTTCTATACCTGGGGCGGCGGGGTGCTGAAGGCGCAGGCCGAGACCGGCATGCTGCGGCCGATCGATGCCGCGCTTGACGCCGATGGCGGCGCATGGCGCAACGGCACGAGCGCCGCCACGATCGACGGCATGACCTTTGACGGCAAGGTCTGGGCAGCGCCCTACAAGACCGGCCTCGTCTCCTTCTTCTACAACAAGGAGCTGTTCAAGAAGGCCAATGTCGATGCGTCGCAGATCAAGACCTGGGGCGATTTCCTCAACGCCGTGAAGACGCTGAAGGCAGCCGGCATCGTGCCGATTGCCGGCGGCGGCGGCGACAAGTGGCCGATCCATTTCTATTGGGGCTACCTTGCCATGCGCGAAGCCGGCCATGACGGTTTCGAGAAGGCCAAGGCCGGCGAGGGCGACGGTTTTGCCGGTGAGGCCTTCGTCAAGGCCGGCGAGCATCTTGCCGAACTCGGCAAGCTCGAGCCCTTCCAGAACGGCTATCTCGGGGCCACCTGGAACGATGCGCTTGCCGCCTTCGGCGACGGACGCGCCGCCATGCTGCTCGGCTTCGAGAACACCAACGACACTTCGCGCGCCAGCTCGACCAGCGGCAAGGGCCAGCCGGACGACAATATCGGCCGCTTCCCGTTCCCGGTCGTCGAAGGCGCTCCGGGTCTGGCAACCGATTACCTCGGCCGCCTGAACGGCTGGGTCGTCACCAAGAATGCGCCTCCGGAAACCGAAGAATTCCTGAAATTCCTCGGCAATCCGGAAAACCAGAAGCTGCTGGCCCAGAAAACCGGCATCATTCCGGTCGCCAAGGGTGCGGCCGATGGTGTGCAGAACCCGCTTCTGAAGGACAGCGCCGTCGCGCTCGATCAGGAGACCTGGCACCAGAACTTCCTCGATCAGGATCTCGGCCCCAATGTCGGCGGCGTCGTCAACGACATGACGATGGAAATCGTCTCCGGCTCCACGTCGCCGGCCGATGCCGCCCAGCAGATCCAGGACGCCTACTCGCTCGAAGCGAAGTAAGCGACCCGCCGGCGCTCGCATGAGCGCCGGCTCCCTCTCACTCGCGGCGCAGTCGCGAATCCGCCCGAGGAGTCCCAGAGACCGATGAGCGATACTTTCATGTCAGCAAATGTTGCAGGGACGAGCGCCAAAGTGGCTCCGCGCCGGCACAAACGTTCGCTGGCCCACAGCAAATGGCCGGTACTGATCCTTTTCCTGCCGCCGGCATTGATGCTTTTCACCCTGCTCGTCATCGTGCCGATGGGCGAAGCCGCCTGGTATTCCTTCTATAACTGGAACGGTTACGGCGACCCGACGCAATGGGTCGGCTTCCGCAATTACCAGCTTATCTTCCGCAACGGCGCCTTCACCCAGGCGCTCATCAATAACGGCCTGATCGTCCTGATCTCGCTCCTGGTGCAGATCCCGCTGGCGCTATGGCTGGCGACGATGGTCTCCACCAAGATCAAGGGCGCGCTGTTCTTTCGCCTGATCTTCTTCCTGCCCTATGTTCTCGCCGACGTTGCCGCCGGCATGATCTGGCGCTTCGTCTATGACGGCGATTTCGGCCTCGTGGCCGGCATTTCGCACCTGATCGGCATCGAGCCGCCCTTCTGGCTCGCCGATCGCAATGTCGCCATGTACGCCATTCTCGGCGTCATCGTCTGGAAGTATTTCGGCTTTCACATGATGCTCTTCATCGCCGGTCTTCAGGCGATCGACAAGAGCGTGCTGGAAGCCGCCGATATCGACGGGGCGACCGGCTGGCAGAAGTTCCGGCACGTCACATTGCCGCTCCTCGGCTCCACCGTTCGCCTCTCCGTCTTCTTCGGCGTCGTCGGCTCGCTGCAGCTCTTCGACATGATCATGCCGCTCACCGGCGGCGGTCCGTCGAACTCGACGCAGACGATGGTGACCTTCCTCTACAATTTCGGGGTGACCCGCATGCAGGTCGGTTTCGGCAGCGCCGTCGGCGTCGTGCTGTTCGTGATCTGCGTCACGCTCGCCTTCAGCTACAAGCGGATATTCATGCGCAATGACTGATATCTCGACCGCACCCCCCATCGACGCCGCGACGGCCAACAGTTCCGGCCGCAAGGTCCGCACGGGCACGCAGATCTATATGTATGTTTCGCTGCTGATCGTCGCCGGCCTCGTCGTCATCCCGCTGATCAGCACGGCGCTCGGCGGCTTCAAGACGCTCTCGGACCTGCGCGGCAATCCCTTCGGCCTGCCGACGGAATGGCAGTGGAGCAACTATATCGACATTATCGTCAGCCATCGCTACTGGCTGCAGATGGGCAATTCGCTGCTGATCGCCCTGCTCACCGTCTTCCTGACGCTGACGCTCGGCGCCATGGCCGCCTTCTGCTTTGCCCATATCCGCTTCTTCGGCTCCACCTACCTGGTCAACTATTTCCTGATCGGACTGATGTTCCCGGCAGCGACCGCGATCCTGCCGCTCTATATCCGCATCCGCGATCTCGGCCTTCTCAATACCTATTGGGGCGTCGTGCTGCCGCAGGTGGCTTTCGGGCTCGGCATGAGCATCATGCTGTTCCGCAACTATTTCCGGAACCTGCCGTCGGAGCTCTTCGACGCGGCTTTCGTCGATGGCTGCGGCTACATGCGATTCTTCTGGCACATCTCGCTGCCGCTCTCGCGCCCGATTGTCGCCACCGTCGGCATCATCTCCTTCGTCGGCAGCTGGAACAGCTATATCGTGCCGCTGATCATGCTGAATTCGGAAAGCCTTTATCCCTGGCCGCTCGGCATCATGGTCTACAGAGGGGAGTTCGCCACCGACTGGCACCTCATCCTCGCCTTCATCACGCTGACCATCCTGCCGACCATCATCGTCTTTTTCCTTGCCCAGAAGCACATCATCGCCGGCCTGACCGCCGGTGCGGTGAAGTCCTGAGCCCGCATTCGGAGGCACGCACATGGCGTCTGTCGAACTGAAGAATATCCGCAAGGCCTACGGATCGCTCGACGTGATCCATAACATCTCGCTGTCGATCGAGGACGGCCAGTTCGTCGCCCTCGTCGGGCCGTCCGGCTGCGGCAAGTCCACCCTTCTGCGCATGATCGCGGGCCTTGAGGAAATCAGCGGCGGCGAAGTGGTCATCGACGATGCCGTCGTCAACGAGCTCACCCCGCGCGAGCGCAACATCGCCATGGTCTTCCAGTCCTATGCGCTCTATCCGCATATGACGGTCGCCGAAAACATGGGCTTCAATCTGAAACTGTCCGGTCTTCCCAAGCCGCAGATCGAGCAGCGCGTGGCGGAAGCCGCACGCATGCTCGATCTGACGAAACTCATGGATCGCAAGCCCGCACAGCTTTCCGGCGGCCAGCGCCAGCGTGTTGCCATGGGTCGCGCCATCGTGCGCAACCCGGCCGTCTTCCTGTTCGACGAGCCGCTCTCGAACCTCGATGCCAAGCTGCGCGTGCAGATGCGCTCGGAAATCAAGACGCTGCACCAGAAGGTCAAGACGACCTCGATCTATGTCACGCACGACCAGATCGAGGCGATGACGCTCGCCGACCGCATCGTCGTGCTGAACCAGGGCAATATCGAGCAGGAGGGCACGCCGCTCGAACTCTACAAGAAGCCGGCCAATCTTTTTGTTGCTGCCTTCATCGGCTCACCGGCGATGAACCTGATCGAGGGTGTCGTTGAAGGTGAGGGCGGCGCACCGGCCGCCCGCCTTTCGGACGGCACGGCAATCCGTATCGCGCCTGACCGCAAGGTTCGCGCCGGCCAGGCTGTGACGGTCGGCCTTCGCCCCGAGCATCTGACGCCCGGCGGCAAGGACGGAAACGCGCTTGCCGGCCAGACCCTGCTTGTCGAGCCGACAGGCGCACAGACACACGTCGTCTTCGATCTCGCGGGTCAGCCGGTCACGGCCGTGGTGGATGGGGATTATGCGGCCCGTTATGGCGCGCGTTTCGAAGCCAACATCGCCAGCGAGCAGGTCCATATTTTCGACCGCGGCACGGGGCTGGCGCTCTGAGCCCAGGAGCTTGCCGCCGTTGTTTGACCCGCGGCATCGTCATCATATGAAATCCGCCGCCAATCACCTGATCGGCGGCGGATTTTTTGTCTCAGCCTTTACTCGGCAGGCTGCGCGACCGGAGCAAGCAGGTCGCTCTCCTCGCGCAGATCGCCGGCCATCGCTGCGGCAAAGCGGGTCTGGTCGAGCTCGTTTTCCCAGCGGGCGACGACGATGGTGGCAACGGCGTTGCCGACGAGGTTGGTCAGCGCGCGGCATTCCGACATGAAGCGGTCGATGCCGAGGATGAGCGCCATGCCGGCGATCGGAACCGAGGGAACGACCGAGAGTGTGGCCGCAAGCGTGATGAAGCCGGCGCCGGTGATGCCCGCCGCACCCTTCGAGCTTAGCATCGCTACGAGCAGCAGCAGGATCTGGTCGCCGAAGCTCAGATGCGTATCCGTCGCCTGGGCGATGAAGAGCGCTGCCAGCGTCATATAGATGTTGGTGCCGTCGAGATTGAAGGAATAGCCCGTCGGGATGACGAGGCCGACGACCGAGCGTTTGCAGCCGGCGCGTTCCATCTTGTTCATCAGGCCGGGCAGGGCGGCTTCCGACGAGGACGTGCCGAGCACCAGCAGCAGCTCTTCCTTGATGTAGCGGATCAGCGCTAGGATGGAAAAACCGTTGTAACGGGCGACCGCGCCGAGCACGATCAACACGAAGAGCAGCGACGTCAGGTAGAAAGTGCCGATCAGGAATGCGAGGTTGGCGATCGCGCCGATACCATATTTGCCGATGGTAAAGGCCATGGCGCCGAAGGCGCCGATCGGCGCGAACTTCATCAGGATCGCGACGAGGCGGAAGACCGGAGCAGTCAGAACCTGGAAGAAATCCAGCACCGGCTTGCCGCGTTCGCCGACGGAGCCGAGCGCGATGCCGAAGACGACGGAGAAGAACAGAACCTGCAGGATGTCGCCCTTGGCAAAGGCGCCGACAATCGTGTCCGGGATGATGTTCATCAGGAAGCCGATGATCGTCGCGTCATGGGCCTGTGCGGCGTAATTGTTGACGGCCTTCGTATCGAGCGTCGCCGGATCGATATGCATGCCGGCGCCGGGCTGCAGCACGTTCGAAACGACGAGACCGACGACGAGCGCGAGCGTCGAGAAGACGAGGAAATAGCCGAGCGCCTTGCCGACCACGCGGCCGAACTTCTTGAGATCGGCCATGCCGGCAATGCCGGTCGTGACGGTCAGGAAGATGACGGGCGCGATCACCATGCGCACGAGCTTGATGAAAGCGTCTCCAAGCGGCTGCAGCGAAGCGCCGAGAGACGGATAGAAATGGCCGAGCAGAATGCCGGCGGCAATGGCTGCGAGAACCTGCACGTAGAGGTGCCGGTAAAGGGGAGTTTTGCCGCGCTCAGCGGCGGCGTTCATTGCAATATCCATGGTGTCCTCCACTGTGCCGGACGCCTGTGCGGCGGCGGGCAAGTCATGATGGTCAAACAGCCTCCCGACTGATGAGGACTCCGGTTTGCAATGCGCGTGCCAGTTTTTCGGGCGGCCTAATTCATTGATATCTTTGAGTGTATCTGGTCGGATCGGTCGCATTGGTGCGGTTTTCCGCACAAAGTGATTTGCTGGGCGTGCGAAAATATGCACAATGTCGCCATGCTCCAGAAGACCGCCAACGAACGTCTCCTGACACCTGAACAGCTTGGCCGGCGCTCCCGATCCGTCTGGCTGATCTTTGCGGCGCTTGCCGCCGCACTCATCGCAATCGCCCTTTACGGGGCCGGCATCTATGGCCGCCTGCAGGCAATTGCGGCGCTGGAGGAACAGGGGCAGACCGATGCCAATCTCAAGGTCGCGCTGCTGCGGGCCGTGCTTGAAGGGCCGCGGGCTCTCCCGCTTCTTCTTGCCGACGACCAGCAGGTGCGGGACGCCTTGGCCTCCGGGCAGGGCGAGGCCGTCATGGGGCTTGACCGCAAGCTTCAGAGCCTCGTTGCCGGCACGCGCGCCTCGGTTCTCTACGTTACCGGCAGCAACGGTATCGCGATCGCCTCCAGCAACTGGCAGGAGCCCCTGAGTTTTGTCGGCAACGACTATTCCTTCCGCGATTATTTCCGCCGCGCCATGGAAACGGGTACGGCGGAGCATTTCGCGCTCGGCAATGTCAGCAACCGGCCGGGACTTTATATTTCCCGGCGGGTCGGGGATGCCGCGGCTCCGCTTGGCGTCGTTGTCGTCAAGATGGAGTTCGATCAGCTGGAGTCCGACTGGCGCGATGCGGCCCGGCCGGCCTATGTCACCGACGAGCACGGGGTCGTGCTGATCACCAGCCTGCCGTCCTGGCGTTTCATGACCGCCAAACCCCTGCCGCTGGAAAGCCTTTCCGCGATCAGAAGCAGCCTGCAATTCGGCGAGGCGCCACTCTCGCCTTTGCCGATCGACGAGCGGCAGGCGCTGAGACCCGGTGCCGCAATGGTCCATGCCGTCATGCCGGGCGGTGGTGAGGGGGAGTTCCTGCGATTGCGGACGGAGGTGCCCTCAACCTCATGGCAACTCGAATATCTCGTGCCGACCGAAGCGCCGATCGCCTCATCCGTGCGCGAATGGCGCCTGCTGACTTTGGCGGCGCTCATTCCGGTGCTCGCGATCATGACCTTCCTGCTGCGTCGCCGCCAGATCGCCACCATGCGCATCGCCACCGAGCGCGCCGCGCGTGAAGAGTTGGAACGCCGCGTGCTGGAGCGGACCGATGACCTGAGCCGTGCCCGCGACAGGCTCCAGGCGGAGATTTCCGATCACCGCGCGACTGAGGCGCGGCTGCAGGTAGTGCAGCAGGAACTGGTGCAGGCAAACCGCCTGGCGATCCTGGGGCAGGTGGCCGCCGGCGTGGCGCATGAGATCAACCAGCCGGTCGCGACCATCCGCGCCTATGCCGACAATGCCCGAACCTTCCTCAAGCGCCGGCAGCCGCAATCGGCCGACGACAATCTCGATGCGATTGCCGGCCTGACGGAGCGCATCGGCACGATCACCGAAGAGTTGAAGGCCTTTGCCCGCAAGGGCCGTACGGCGGCGGAGCCGGTGGAACTGCGCGCCGTCGTCGAGGGCGCCGTCGTGCTCTTGCGCAGCCGCTTTGCCGGCCGCCTGGATGCGCTCGATATCCGGCTGCCGCCAGCCGAACTGAAGGTCAGCGGCAACCGCATCCGGCTGGAGCAGGTGCTGATCAACCTCTTCCAGAATGCGCTGGAGGCGCTTGACGGCAGGGAGGGCGCGAAGGTGGAGATCTTCTGCGAGGAGGCGGGCGGCGAGGTTGTCGTAACCGTCGCCGATAATGGGCCAGGCATATCCGAGGAGATCCTTGGTTCGCTGTTTTCGCCCTTCAACACCTCGAAGGAAAAGGGGCTCGGGCTCGGGCTCGTTATCTCCAAGGATATCGTTTCCGATTACGGCGGCCGTATCGAGGTCGAAAGCAATGAGGGCGGCACCCGCTTTACTATCCATCTGCAGAAGGTACAGACATGAGCGACACGATCCCGGTCTTCCTGATCGACGACGACAAGGATCTCCTGAAGGCGACCAAGCAGACGCTGGAACTGGCCGGCTTTGCCGTTTCGACATTTTCTGCCGCAATGGACGCATTGAAGGTACTGAGGGCGGATTTTACCGGGGTCGTCGTTTCCGATATCCGCATGCCGCAGGTCGACGGGCTGCAGCTGTTCGATCGCATACGTCGCCTGGACGAAGACCTGCCGGTGATCCTGATGACCGGGCATGGCGATATTCCGATGGCCGTCAAGGCGATCCAGGACGGGGCTTATGATTTCATCACCAAGCCCTTTGCCGCCGACAGGTTGGTTCAGAGTGTCCACCGGGCGGCCGAGAAGCGGCGCCTGGTACTCGACAATCGCGCGTTGCGCGAGGCTGCCGAGCAGGCACAGGGCGACCTGCCGCTGATCGGCCAGACGCCGGCCATGGAGCGTCTGCGGCGAACGCTCAGGCAGATCGCCGATACGGATGTCGACGTGCTGGTGACCGGCGAGACCGGCAGCGGCAAGGAAGTGGTGGCGAGCCTGCTGCATCGCTGGAGCCGCCGTTCCAAGGGAAACTTCGTGGCGCTGAATTGCGGCGCCTTGCCGGAAACGGTGATCGAAAGCGAACTCTTCGGCCATGAGGCGGGAGCCTTCACCGGCGCCCAGAAGAAGCGCATCGGTCGTATCGAACATTCGAGCGGCGGAACGCTTTTCCTCGACGAAATCGAAAGCATGCCGGCCTCCGCCCAGGTGCAGATGCTGCGGGTCCTGGAAATGCGGGAAGTCATGCCGCTTGGCACCAACGAGGTGCGGCCGGTCGATCTGCGGGTCGTTGCCGCCGCCAAGATCGATCTCGGCAATCCGCGCGAACGCGGCGATTTCCGCGAGGATCTCTATTATCGCCTCAATGTCGTGACGATCGGCATTCCGCCGCTGCGCGACCGGCGCGACGACATCCCGCTCCTCTTTGCCCACTTCACCGAACGGGCTGCCCACCGTTTCAAGCGCCCGGTTCCTGCGGCTTCGCCGGAGCTGCGCCGCCACCTGAAAAGCCATGACTGGCCGGGCAATGTGCGCGAACTCTCACATTTCGCCGAGCGCTTCGTGCTCGGCCTTGAAGCGACACCGTCCGAGCGGGCGCAGGACGGGATGGAGAGGGTGGAGGCCGCGCTGCCTTTGCCGGCAAGGATCGACCGCTACGAGGCCGATATCATCCGGGAGACGCTGACCCGCAACGACGGCGACGTGCGCCGCACGATCGAAACACTCGGCATTCCGCGCAAGACCTTCTACGACAAGCTGCAGCGCCACGGTATCGAGCGGGCCGCTTTCAGCCCCTCGAAGACGGAGAACGAGGCATAGCGACCGTCACGTTTCCCAAAGTGGCGAGCCGGTATTGCCGACAGTATCCGTCAGCCGCCGCCGTTGTGCCGCCGTTCTTTGCAGCCGTGGTTTCGGATGTCTGTGAGGATCGCGGTCCTGATGCGCGAGGTGGGACTTTCCTCGCGTGATCGCATGGGTTGAGCGACCGGTCTGTTTTCGATCAGGCCTTGCTTTTCGCTTGACGTTGCTTGAAGACGCGTCTCAGAGACGGACCGCGAGAAATGCTCGCTCCAGCGAATCAGGCAGCCCTTCATCGGCACCAGCACATATTCGCGTCATCGGCGTGAAGGTGCGCGGCGTTCTCTTTCATGCCGCGCGCGAATAATACTCCCCGCGCCGTTGCAAAGCTATAGAGACGGTCAACTTTCTAGGAGCAAATTGGCGAGTTACGCGCACTTTTTTGTGTAGCGCGGCTGGAATGCCAGCCATGTCTTATTTCCGTCTAGGAGGACCTTGATCTTTCAAAACATTGGCGCACCATCTTACTTAGCGAAGGCGAAAATCGCTGAGGCAGACCTTTATAGGAGGGCCTATGCTGAACAACTCCCTATTTGATGCGTTCACCCGTAACTACGAGTCTCGCCGCGAGACGGATATGTCTATCGCGGACTATCTGTCCTTATGCAAGAAGGATCCGATGGCCTATGCCAACGCCACCGAGCGGCTGCTGGCGGCGATCGGCGAACCTGAAATCATCGATACAGCCAAGGATTCGCGGCTCGGGCGCGTCTTCATGAACAGGACGATCCGGACCTATCCGGCCTTTACAGGGTTCTTCGGCATGGAAGAGACGATCGAGCGGATCGTGTCCTTCTTCCGGCACGCCGCCCAGGGCCTGGAGGAGCGCAAGCAGATCCTCTATCTGCTCGGCCCGGTCGGCGGCGGCAAGTCTTCGCTTGCGGAGCGCCTGAAGCAGCTGATGGAAGTCAATCCCATTTATGTGCTGAAGGCCGGCGACGAGTTGAGCCCGGTCTTTGAAAGCCCCCTCAACCTCTTCGACCCCCTGACCATGGGACCGTTGCTGCTGGAGGAATACGGTATTCCCACCCGTCGCCTCAGCGGCCTGATGAGTCCCTGGTGCCTGAAGCGGCTCGACGAATTCGACGGCGATATCTCGCGTTTTCGCGTGGTGAAGATCCAGCCCTCCCGGCTTCGCCAGATCGCGATCGCCAAGACCGAGCCGGGCGACGAAAACAACCAGGACGTCTCGTCGCTGGTCGGCAAGGTCGATATCCGCAAGCTCGAGCACTATTCGCAGAACGATTCCGATGCCTACAGCTATTCCGGCGGTCTCAACCGCGCCAATCAGGGCGTGCTGGAATTCGTCGAAATGTTCAAGGCGCCGATCAAGATGCTGCACCCGCTGCTGACGGCGACGCAGGAAAACAACTACATGGGCACCGAAAATATCGGTGCGATCCCGTTCTCCGGCATCATCCTTGCCCATTCGAACGAAGCGGAATGGCAGACCTTCAAGGCCAACAAGAACAACGAAGCCTTCATCGACCGCATCTGCGTCATCAAGGTTCCCTATTGCCTGCGGGTTACGGAGGAGCAGAAAATCTACCAGAAACTGATCGAAGGCTCGGAGCTTGCCGATGCGGCCTGCGCGCCGGCGACGCTGGAGATGCTGGCCCGCTTTTCCGTCCTGTCGCGGCTTCGCAAGCACGAGAATTCCAATCTCTTCTCGAAGATGCGCGCCTATGACGGCGAGAGCCTGAAGGAAACCGATCCGCGCGCCAGAAGCGTGCAGGAATATCGCGACGCCGCAGGCGTCGACGAGGGCATGGACGGAATATCGACACGTTTCGCCTTTAAGGTCCTTGCGTCGACGTTCAACCACGACCCAACGGATATCGGCGCCGATCCCGTTCATCTGATGTATGTCCTGGAACAGGCTATTCGCCGCGAGCAGTTTTCCGAGGAGACGGAAAAGCGCTATATGGAGTTCATCAAGGCAGAACTGGCGCCGCGTTATGCGGAATTCATCGGCAACGAAATCCAGAAGGCCTATCTGGAATCCTACTCCGATTACGGCCAGAATCTGTTCGACCGCTATGTCGACTATGCGGACGCCTGGATCGAGGACATCGATTTCAAGGACCCGGATACGGGACAGTTGCTCGACCGCGAACTTCTGAACCAGGAGCTGACGAAGATCGAAAAACCGGCAGGCATCGCCAATCCCAAGGATTTCCGCAACGAGATCGTGAAGTTCTGCCTCAGGTCGCGCGCGGCCAACGGCGGCAAGAATCCCTCCTGGACCAGCTACGAAAAGATCCGGGAAGTCATCGAGAAGCGGATGTTTTCGCAGGTCGAGGATCTACTGCCGGTCATATCCTTCGGATCGAAGAAGGATAGCGAGACCGAAAAGAAACACAGTGAGTTCGTCTCGCGCATGGTCGCGCGGGATTATACCGAACGGCAGGTTCGCCGGCTGGTGGAATGGTACATGCGCGTCAAGCAGGCGAGTTAGGTAGGCTGTCCGAGCGAGTACCCATGTAGGAGCAAACATGCACATCATTGACCGGCGGCTCAATCCGCGCGGTAAAAGTTTGGAAAATCGGCAACGGTTTCTACGGCGTGCCAAGGACGCCGTAGAACAAGCGGTTAAACGATCCTTGCAGAACCGCTCCATCCGCGATGTGCTGGATGGCGGCGAGGTTACCCTTCCGATCGGCGGCATGTCCGAACCGGGCCTTCACCGGGGCGGAGGGGGAATTCAGGATCGGATCCTTCCCGGCAACCAGAAATTCGTCGAGGGCGATTTCATCAAGCGTCCGCCGGCATCGGGCGGGGGCCGTTCGTCCGAGGCCGGGGAGGGCGACGGCGAAGACGGCTTCCGCTTCGTTCTGACCCGGGAGGAGTTTCTCAACATCTTCCTCGAAGATCTGGAATTGCCGGACCTCGCCAAGCGCCGGCTGAGCGAGACCGACGAGGTAACGCCGCAAAGAGCCGGTTTTTCCGTCTCCGGCTCCCCTTCCAACATCGCCGTCGGGCGCACGACGCGCCTTGCCATGATGCGGCGCCTGGCGCTTCATCGCCCGAAGCCGGAGGAAATCGAGGCGCTGCAGAAGCAGATCGACGAATGCGATGACGCGGAAGAGCGCCTGGTCCTTGAGGAGAGGCTGCGGACCCTGACCCTCAAGAGCAAGCGTATCCCCTATATCGACCCGCTCGATGTCCGCTACCGGCGCTTTGAAAACACGCCGAAACCGGTCGTCAAGGCGGTGATGTTCTGCCTCATGGACGTTTCCGGCTCGATGAGCGAGCATATGAAGGATCTCGCCAAGCGCTTCTACCTGCTGCTCTACCTCTTCCTGTCGCAGCGTTACGAGAAGGTGGAGATCGTCTTCATCCGGCACACGGAGAAGGCGGAGGAAGTCGATGAGGAGACGTTCTTCTACAGTCCGGCGACGGGCGGCACGCTGGTTTCCAGCGCGCTGGCCGTGATGCGCTCGATCGTTGCAGCGCGCTTCGACCCGACGGAGTGGAACATCTATGCGGCGCAGGCCTCCGATGGCGACAATTCCTATTCCGACGGCGCCCTGACCGGCCAACTGCTGCAGCAGGAAATCCTGCCGGTCTGCCAGTATTTCGCCTATATCGAAGTCGGTGAGGAGGACGGGGATTCCTCGACGTCGAGATCGCCGCTCTGGACGCTTTATCAGGAGATACGCTCTACGGCCCTGCCGCTCGCCATGCGCAAGGTGTGCCGCAAGAACGAGATCTTCCCGGTTTTCCACGACCTGTTTCAGAAGAAGGCTGCCAAGGCAGGGGCGACGCCATGAGGACCAGCACGCGGCACAAAGAGAAGCTTCTGTTCGAAGGGGCCGACTGGGATTTCCCAACCCTGCAGCGCATTCATGACGCCTGTGAGGACATTGCGCTCGGGGAACTGGGTCTCGATGTCTATCCGAACCAGATCGAGGTCATCACATCGGAGCAGATGCTCGATGCCTATTCCTCGACAGGCATGCCGCTCTTCTATCGCCACTGGTCCTTCGGCAAGCATTTTGCCCATCACGAGGCCTTCTATCGCCGCGGCATGCGCGACCTCGCCTATGAGATCGTCATCAACAGTTCGCCCTGCATCTCCTATCTGATGGAGGAGAATACGGCGACCATGCAGACGCTGGTGATCGCGCATGCTGCCTTCGGCCACAACCACTTCTTCAAGAACAACTATCTGTTCAAGCTCTGGACCGATGCCGAAGGCATTCTCGATTATCTCGATTTCGCCAAGAGCTACATTTCCCGCTGCGAGGAACGCTATGGCGAGGTGGCCGTCGAGCGCACGCTGGATGCCGCCCATGCGCTGATGTCGCACGGCGTACACCGCTATGCCGGCAAGACCCAGGTCGATCTGCGGCAGGAGGAAAGGCGCCAGCAGGAGCGGCGGGCGCATGAGGAAAAGATCTTCAACGATCTCTGGCGCACCGTGCCTGTCGGCCTCAAGCGCAGCAAGTCCGACCAGGAATTCGAGCGCAGGCGCGCGGCACTCGGCCTGCCGCAGGACAATATCCTTTATTTCCTCGAAAAGTCCGCGCCGCGGCTGCATTCCTGGCAGCGCGAAATCCTGCGCATCGTCCGCCATGTCGCGCAATATTTCCATCCGCAGCGCCAGACGAAGGTGATGAACGAGGGCACCGCCACCTATGTCCATTACAACATCATGCGGCGGCTGCACGAGCGCGGGCAGATCAGCGACGGCAACTATTTCGAGTTCCTGAAATCGCACACCAATGTCGTGTTCCAGCCGATGTACGACGACCGGCGCTTCTCCGGCTTCAATCCCTACGCGCTCGGTTTTGCCATGATGCAGGACATCGAGCGCATCGTGACCGAGCCGACCGGTGAAGACCGCGAGTGGTTTCCCGAGATTGCCGGGCGCGGCGATCCCATGGCGGTGCTGCGCGATATCTGGGCCAATTATCGCGACGAGAGTTTTGTCAGCCAGTTCCTGAGCCCGAGCCTGATGCGCCGGTGGCGCATGTTCCAGCTTCACGACGATCCTGAGATCGAGGAGGGTATCCTGGTTTCGGCGATCCATGACGAGCGCGGATACAGGCGTATTCGCCGGCAGCTTTCCCGCGACTACGACATCGGCCATACCGACCCGGCAATCGAAATCGTCGATGTCGATCTTGCCGGCGACCGCAGATTGCTGTTGCAGCACCGGGCCAGCAACGACGAGTTCCTGGAAGAGGAGGATCTGAAGCTCGTCCTGCAGCATCTTGCCGATCTGTGGACCTACGACGTGCTTCTGGAGGAGCTCGACAGCAAGGACGCGATCGTCAAGAAACATGTCGCGCATCCGCGCACATTTGCCAGACAGAGCGAATTTGCCTGAATGGACGGGATCTGCCCGTTCAAGCGACACGATTCTTCAAACGTGATTGGACAGGCAGCGTCGTTGGGGTCAACCTTCCTGTCGGGGGCGTGCAGTCTATTTTTCCAAATAGGAGGCCGTCATGGAACAATACGCAGTCGATCAGCTCAAGGCTATAGCCAAGGTCAGCCGTACCACGCCACAACTGTCTCGGGCAGAGCGGTTGAACCGGTGGGCCGAGCTCCTGGAAAGCGATCCTGCGCGTTCGCTCGTTACCCTTCGGGAAACCGAATACCTGCCCCGCGACCAGCGGATATTGATGAGGATCACCGGGTCGCCCATATCGGTAGCCTATGCCGATCCGGTCTTGCGTGCCGCGGGTCTCGAGGGCGATACCTATGGGGATGCGCAGAGCTTCTTCGATCTTAACGATCGGCAGCTGCACGGGCTTGTCTGCTCCTGCCATTTTGGAGCACGGGTCGATGCGGGTGTCGTCGCCCGCCATCTGAGAGCCACCGCCATGCCGGGCATGAAGGGCGTTCTGGCACGCATGCGGCTGATGTTTACGCGATAGGCCGACTGCCGACCCGAAACCGACAATCAGACACCTGGTGGAAGCGGGACCGGGCCGGTGAAGTGCGGCACTTCGTAGCCGCGCTTCACCTGCGGCCGAGCGGCCAGCTGCAGATACCAGCGACAGACATTCGGGAAATCGCCGAGGTCGATCCCGTGACGCTGGAAACGCGAGACCCAGGGCCAGACAGCCATGTCCGCGACGGAATAGTCATCGACAAGATATTCCCGACCCTCAAGCCTCCCGTCGAGCGTCTGGTAGAGCCTTACCGTATCCTTGCGGAAAAGCTCTTCGGCAAAGGGCGCGCGGCCCTGGTTGTAGGTCAGGAAATAATGGGCATGGCCGAGTGTCGGTCCGAAGCCGCCCATCTGCCACATCAGCCATTCGATCGTGTGATGGCGGGCGGCGCCTTCGCGCGGCAGGAAGCGTCCTGTCTTTTCGGCGAGATAGAGGAGAATGGCCCCGGACTCAGTCAGCGTGAGGCCCGCTTCGTGATCGACAATGGCCGGGATCTTGCCACCTGGATTGATTGCCGCATATTCGGCCGAAAACTGCTGGCCTCTGGTGATGTCGATCGCGTGGGTCTTGTAGGGTAGCCCGAATTCCTCGAGCGCGATCGATATTTTCAGGCCGTTCGGCGTGATCCAGGTGTAGAAATCGATCATCGGCTTGCTCAGTCGAACATCATCTCATCGACCGGCAGCCTTGCCGTCCCGAAACGACCGGTGACGTCGTCGAGGCCGGAAAACATCTCTCGCAATGCGTAGACAACGGTTTCGATCCGCGGGTCGACGACGCGATAGACGATCGCTTTGCCATCGCGGCGCCCTTCGATGACGCCGGCTTCACGCAATTCCGCAAGCTGCTGCGAAAGCGTCGGCTGGCGGATGCCGAGATCGTCCTCCAGCGCCGAAACCGACGCCTCGGTTTCCATCAGATAACAGACGATCGCCAGGCGGTTCGCATTGGCGATCCGCTTTAGAAGCTCGCTCGCTTCGCCGACGCTGCGGCATACTCTCGAAGACACGGGCTTGGTCATGGCCACCTCTTTTGATTTACAAAAAAGTAAAGTGTGCGCGTCGAAATTTCAATGCAGCACCCGGTTGCGGCAACGATTCCGACAAATGATGTTATTATCTGTAGATTTTATGGTTTTATGATCTCGTTTCACGCTGCCCGCGGGAATAGCTTTCCTCGCTTTCAATCTATAAAAAAGTAAATTGAACGCAATTCCAATCCCGAGACGGAATCAGCATGAGAATCGGCGTTCACCCCAACAATCTCCACCTGCGGCTTGCCAGTGCCTGGCCCGGTGCTTTTGCCGGGCTCGATCCGATCTTTGTTCCCTATAGCGAGGGACGCGATACGGCCGCTCTGCTTGAAAGCGGCGCCATTCATTTCGGCGGAACAGGGTCGACACCGCCGATCGAAGCGGATGCGCGTGGCCTCGGTGTCGAATATGTCGCTGCGTCGGCACCCAGGCCGGCCAACGGTGCGATCTTTGTGCGTGCCGATAGCAACCTCAATTCCATCGCCGATCTTGCCGGACGCCGGATCTCCCTGATCGACGGTTCGTTTCACACCTATCTGCTCGCCCGCAGCCTGGAGGGCGAGGGGTTGGCGCTTGCGGATGTCGAGCGCGTCGAGAGCGGCACGCGGGATTCGCTGGCCGAGCTGCTGGAGGGCAGGGTCGACGCCTGGGTTGCCATGTCGCCGCGACTGGAAAAGGCGATCGGGCACGCCGGTCTCCGCCTCATCGTTCGCTGCGGCGCCACTATTCCCAACCGGTCGTTGTTCTGGAGCCTCGCGCGCATTGGCTTGTCGGCCGCGGAAACCGCCGGCATTGCTTCGGAACTTGCCAGGATCGGCAGCGAAATTGCAGCCGATCCGGTGAGGGCAGCCCGCCTTCTGGCGGAAAATGATCGCGGCGGCACCGGTGCCGACGCCTGGGAGCGCGTGGTGCGCTCGCGAGATTTTTCCGTGGTGCCTGTCGATGCGGCAGTGCTTGCCGAGCAGCAGGAAGAAGCCGACACGCTCTTCCGCCACGGCCATTTTGATCGCGCGGTTGCCATCGGCCGGCCGCCGGAAGCAGTGAAGTAGGGAGCCGGCAATGAATGTCTTCTGGTACATGTGCGCGCCCGACGGCGCCTATCCGTGGCAGCCGGAAGGCTCGCGTCAGGTCGATTACGGCTATTACAGACAGCTCGCCCAGGCCTATGATCATCTCGGCTATACCGGCGCGCTCTTTGCGACCGGCGCCCACGATGTCTGGGTGCTGGCAAGCGCGCTGCTCTCCTATACCGAACGGCTGCGTTTCCTCGTTGCAATCCATCCCGGTCTCGTCGCGCCGACGCTGCTTGCCAAGATGGCCGCAACCTTCCAGGAGTTTGCGCGCGGGCGCCTGCTGATCAATGTCGTGTCCGGCGATGCCAAGATGCTGGGCGCTTACGGCATGATGCTGCCGCATGACGAGCGCTACGACATGGCGGACGAATATCTGCACCTCTGGCATCGTCTCTTCGCCGGCGAGAGCGTCACCTATCAGGGCAAGTATTTCTCCACCGACGGCGCCAAGCTCGCCCTGCCGGTCGGCGAAAGCATCGCTCCGCCGCCGCTCTGGTTCGGCGGCTCTTCCGACAGGGCGCTGGATGTCGCGGCAAAACATGTCGATACCTATCTTTCCTGGGGCGAAACGCCGGAGCAGATCAAGGGCAAGGTCGAGGCGGTGAAGGCGCGGGCAGCCCGTTACGAACGCGAGCTCGAATATGGCATTCGGCTCTACGTGATCGTGCGCGATACGGACGAGAAGGCCTGGGAGGCTGCAGCCGATCTCTACGGGCGGATGGACGATGCGGCGATTGCGGCCAACCAGCGTTTCGTCGCCCGCAGTGATTCCGTCGGCCAGCAGCGCATGACAGCCCTGCATGGCGGCCTGAAGCCGGCCAATCTGCGCGATCTCGAAGTCGCGCCCAATCTCTGGGCGGGCATCGGGCTGGTGCGGCCCGGTCCCGGCACGGCAATCGTCGGCTCGCCCGATACGGTCTTGCGCACGCTGGAGGCCTATCAGAAGGCGGGCGTCGAAACCTTTATTCTTTCCGGCATGCCGCTGCTTGAGGAAGCCTACCGTTTCGGCGAAAAGGTTCTGCCGCGTCTCGATGTCAGCAGGGAAGTGTCGAAGGCGCGCAACTACACCTGGTCGACGCTCTTCGATCGCGACCTTTCCACCGTCAAGAGCGCCTGACCTACCGGCAAGAAAGCAAATTCCGTGGCAGCAAGCGAATTCCACCCAGCCGAACAGGAGACGACAGGTGACGGGCTTGCCGCCCGCATCCTGAAGGCGATCGAAACCGTGCTCGGCTTGGGCGCTGCCCTTGTGCTTGCCGTGCTGCTCTTCATGGTGCTGGTCACGGTCTGCATGCGTTATTTCTTCGCGGCCGGCTTCATCGGTGCGGAAGATCTCGGCATCTGGCTGCATGTGCTGCTGATCGCGCTCGGCGCGCCGCTGAGCTTCAACAGCGCCCTTGCCATGCGTCTCGACGTCTTCGTCAAGATGATGCCGGAACGCCTGCATCCGGCAACGCAGGTGGCAGCCGATGTCTTCACCGTGTTGTCGGGGCTCATTCTCAGCTTCGGCGGCAGTGAGATCATGACCATGCTCGGCGGTGTTTCCCCGACGCTCGGCGTGCCGGAATGGATTCGCTTCGGTTTTCTCGGCGCCGGCGGCGCGCTGATCCTCATCGTTCTCCTGCTGCAGCGCATCGCCGAAGGAAAGCTCTGGCCGGTCCTGCTCTCCGTTGCCGTCGGTGCGGCGCTTTATGCCGGCATTCCCCTTGTCTCCATCGAGCTCGACTGGCCGCCCAGCATCGTCCTCGGCCTCATTGCGGCGGTGGGCCTCGTACTTGCCGCCCCGCTGCCGCATGCCTTTCTCGCCGCCGCCTATGTGGTGATTGCCTTCGGCAGCAGCCTGCCGGAACCGGCGATCGTCTCCTCGACCGTCACCGGCATCTCGAAATTCCTGCTGCTCGCCATCCCCTTCTTCCTGCTTGCCGGCGGCCTGCTGACGGCATCGGGTGTTGCCAATCAGCTCGTGCGTTTTGCTGCCGCGATGGTCGGCCATCGCCGTGCGGGTCTTGCCCAGACGACGCTGTTGACCAGCGTGCTGTTCTCCGGCGCCTCCGGTTCTTCGGTTGCCAATGCCGCCTTCGGCGCATCGACCTTCCAGCCGGAACTCGTCCGCCACGGTTATCCGCCAGCCAAGGCCGCGGCGATCATCGCGGCAACCTCCGTGCTCGACAATGTCATCCCACCGTCGATCGCGTTCCTGATCCTGGCGACTGCCACCAATCTTTCGGTCGGTTCGCTGTTGGTCGGCGGCTTCTTCGCCGGCGGGCTGATGGCAATCTGCCTTGCCGTTGCGATCCATCTGACGGTCCGCGATCAGGCGCCACTGCCGCACGCCTCGGCAGCGCAGCGCTGGCAATCGGCCGTCCAGGCGATTCCGGCCTTCGGTCTCGGCGTCATCGTCGTGGTCGGCATCCGCATTGGCATCGTCACGACGACGGAGGCTGCGGCTCTTGCCGCCTTCTACACATTCCTGCTCGGCATCGGGGCGCGGCTGGGCGTTCTCTCGCTTTATGCCGCTTTCCGCCAGGCGGCAGTGGAAGCCGCCGCGATCGGCCTCCTGATCGGCACGGCAGGCCCCTTCGCCTTCCTGCTGGCTGTCGATGATGTCTCCGGTCTGATCTCGCACCTGACGATGGCGCTCGGCGGCAGCGCCCTTGCCGTGATCCTGCTGTCGAACATCATTCTGCTGGTCGTCGGCCTCGTGCTCGATATCGGCGCGGCGATCCTGCTCTTCGCCCCGATCCTGCTGCCGGCCGCCGTCTCGGCAGGTATCGATCCCATCCATTTCGGCGTCATCATCGTCGTCAACCTGATGATCCACGGCCTGACGCCGCCGCTTGGCATGTTGATCTTCGTCGTCAGCGGTGTAACCCGCATCCCGGCCTCCGCCCTCTTCAGGGCGGTCGTTCCCTATCTGCTTGCCCTTCTCGTCTCGCTCGCAATCCTCTGCGCCTGGGCGATCATCTTCTAACGGACAGGACCTTCTCCATGGACTATTTCAATCGACGCAATTTCCTGAAAACCGCCGCCTTCGCGGGCGCCGCCCTTGCCGCACCGGCCTTCGTTCGCGCGGCTGCCGCCCGCACGACAACGATCACCATT
The DNA here is from genome assembly GCF_042656325.1 of Rhizobium sp. GCM10022189. Classification (NCBI taxonomy): domain Bacteria; kingdom Pseudomonadati; phylum Pseudomonadota; class Alphaproteobacteria; order Hyphomicrobiales; family Rhizobiaceae; genus Rhizobium; species Rhizobium sp. GCM10022189. Next base: position 31,635 of record NZ_JBHSOR010000037.1, on the reverse strand, counting down.
GCCTCGCTGCTTGGTGACGACAAGCCGGAGACCAAGATCTGGGTGAAGATCGGCCAATTGGTCGAGGCCAGGCTGCCGGGGCAATTCAAGTTCAACATCGTCAAGAACGGCGCGCTCGGCGGCGAAAAGGAAGTGGCGGAGGGCGTTCGCCTCGGTTCCATCCAGGCCAGCCTTTCAACCGTCTCGTCGCTCTCAGGCTGGGCTCCGGAACTGCAGATCCTTGATCTGCCTTTCCTGTTCCGCGACGCCGATCATGTGCGCCGTACCGTCAGCGGTGATGTCGGCGCCGACCTGAAGGGCAAGCTGCAGGCGCAGAATTTCGTTGTCGGCGATTTCATCAATTACGGCGCCCGTCATCTGCTGACCAAGGAGCCGGTGACGCGTCCCGAACAGCTCAAGGGCAAGCGCATCCGCGTCATCCAGAGCCCGTTGCATACCAAGCTCTGGGCCGCTTTCGGCACGACGCCAATCGGCATCCCGATTACCGAGACCTACAATTCTCTGGCAACCGGCGTCGCCGACGCCATGGACCTCACCAAATCCGCCTATGCCGGCTTCAAGCTCTATGAGGTCGTGCCCTACATGACCGAGACCGGCCACATCTGGGCCTCGGGCATCATCTACTATTCCTCGACCTTCTGGGCTGGCCTGAACGACGAGCAGAAGGCCGTCTTCCAGCAAGCCTCCACGGAAGGGGCTGCCTATTTCAATCAGTTGATCGTCGATGACGAGGCGGCGTCGGTCGAAGTCTCGTTGAAGAACGGCGGCAAGTTGTTGAAGCCGGAAGCCTTCGACGAATGGCAGAAGGGCGCCCAGGGTGTCTGGGACGATTTCGCACCTGTTGTCGGCGGCCTCGACCGCATCAAGGCCGTCCAGTCGGCCTGATGACGCCCGGACTGCAAGGCTGGTCCGTCAGCCAGCCTTGCCCACTCTTTGAGTGGACGCCGATCCTGTCGAATTCAGGCCGCTTCCTCTTCCAGTATTTTCACCGGTCGGTCCCACTGGATGAGAACCACGCAGCCGGTATCACTCCAGACCGAATGTTCGGTGCCGGGCGCATTGACGATGTAGCTGCCGCGGCCATAGTCGCCGGCTTCGTCGGACTGGACGCCATCAAGCACGAGGATGGTTTCCAGCCCTTCATGGCGATGGCGGGGAACGCTGGCGCCGGCCTCGTATTTCAGAAGCGCGACACCCGGCTGATCGCCGTCGAAAGGACGAATCCAGTGGATCGTCACCTCGTCGCGGAAGGGGCCGAATTCCAGCGCCTTCCAGCCGCCTGACGTGAGCAGTTCGCGGGTCGTTTCAGGCATGGGCGATGCTCTCCAGGATATCGTCGACATGGGCCGTCCAGCCGACGATCGCGCCTTGCGCGCGGATCATGGCGATGGCGGCGGCCTTGAATTCGGGGAAATAGCTTTCCGTCGCCTCCTCGGCGAGCAGGCATTCGTAACCGCGATCGTTGGCTTCGCGCATGGTCGTCTGCACGCAGACTTCGGTCGTCACGCCGGCGAAGACAAGTTGTCTTATGCCCTTCTCCTGCAGCACGTCGCCAAGTTCGGTGGCATAGAAGGCGCCCTTGCCGGGCTTTTCGATCACCACTTCGCCCTTGAGCGGGGCAAGCTCGGGCAGGATCGCCGTACCGGGCTCGCCCGCGATCAGAATCCGCCCCATCGGCCCTTCGTCGCCGATGCGCAAGGTCGGGTTGCCGCGGTCGCGTTTTGCCGGCGGCAGGTCGGAGAGATCGGGCCTGTGACATTCCATCGTGTGGATGACCGGCAGGCCGGCATTGCGGAACCCCTGGATGAGCCGTTTGACATCCGGCACGATCCTCAAGATGCGGCTGACATCATTGCCGAGGCTGGCGCCGAAGCCGCCGGGCTCGGCGAAATCTCGCTGCATGTCGATCACGATAAGGGCGAGCCGGTCGTGCTTTGCCGGAAAGGCGAAAGGCTGTGCCTTGATGTCGGCCATCAGTGATGCCCCGCCATATGCGCGCCGATAACGCCGATATCGGCAGACCGCGCCGGCGTCTCGTAGACCAGTCTGCCTTCGGAAATGACCATGATGCGGTCGGACATTTCGAGCAGTTCATCGAGGTCTTCCGACAAGAGCAGCACGGCCGTACCGGAATTGCGGGCCTTCATGATGCGGGCGCGGATCTCGGCGACGGCCGAGAAATCGAGACCGAAACAGGGATTGGAGACGATCAGCAGGTCCACCTCGCCGGTCAGTTCGCGGGCAAGCACGGCGCGCTGCACCATGCCGCCCGAAAGGGCCGCGATCGGCGAGGAAGAGGAGGCCGTTTTCACCTTGAAGTCGGAAATCAGCGCCGTGGCGCGCTTCTTCATCTTGCCCTTGTTCAGCCAGATCGCATCCTTGCCGTCGGCCTTCAGGTCGAAGGTGCGGAAAGCGAGATTCTCGCTGACCGTCATGCGCGGCGCGCAAGCGTTCTGCAGCGGCTCCTCGGGGATGAAACGGACGTTGTTCTTGCGGGTCTCGGGGCGTGTCGCACCATAGGCCTCGCCATTGACGCTGACCCGGCCGGCATCGGTCGGCCGCTGGCCGGCGAGGATTTCCGTCAGTTCTTTCTGGCCGTTTCCGGATATGCCGGCAATGCCGACGATCTCGCCGGAGCGGACCGTGAGATTGTCGATCTCGATCGTCTTCAGGCCGGTGCGATCCGGCGCCTTCACCTGCTCGACCGTGAGAACGGGCTTGGCGCTCTCGGAGATCGGAACACGGGTATCGAGTTCGGCGAGCTTGACGTCGCCGATCATCATCGCCGCCATGTCGGCGGTCGAAAGCTCGCCGACCTTGCCCGTGCCGACGAGCTTGCCACGCCGCAGGATCGAGACGGCATCGGCGAATTTCGTGACCTCGTGGAATTTGTGGGAGATCATCAGCACGGTCAGTTCGCCGCGTTCGGTCATGCCGCGCACGAGGCCGAGCATTTCATCGGCCTCGGCGGGTGTCAGAACCGAAGTCGGCTCGTCCAGCACCAAGAAGGAACGGCCGAGATAGAGCTGCTTGACGATCTCCAATTTCTGTTTCTCGCCGGCGGCAAGCTCGCTGACCGGCCGGTCGAGCGGGATCTTGAAGGGCATGCGTTCCATGAAAGCTGCGAGATCCTTCCGCTCTTTTGCCCAGTTGATGATCGCAGGCACTTCGGCGCGGCTGATGACGAGGTTCTCGGCACCCGTCAGCGAGGGAACCAGCGTGAAATGCTGGTAGACCATGCCGAGCCCATAGGTCGCGGCATCCTTCGGCGAAGCAATTGCCACTTGGCGTCCATCGACGGAAAGCGAGCCCGATGTCGCGTGATAAAAACCCATGATGCATTTGACGAGTGTCGATTTGCCGGCGCCGTTTTCACCGAGCAGCGCATGGAAGCTGCCCGCGGGTATCTTGACCGACACATGGTCGAGGGCCGTGAAGCTGCCGAAGCGCATCGTCATGTCGATCGTGTCGATGCCGACGGCCTTGCCGGCTTGCGGGAGGGGAGTATCGCGGATGGTGCTCATGGCAGCTGACTCACGAGGGTTTGCGAATTGGAGACGGAGCCGAACACGCCCCCCTGCATTTTCACCATCTTGATGGCGGCGAGGTGGTTGCCGTAGTCGGTCGCGCCGCAGCAGTCCTCCAGAAGCAGGCATTCATAGCCGCGGTCGTTCGCTTCGCGCATCGTGGTGGAGACGCAGACGTCGGTGGTGATGCCGGTCAGGATGATGTTCTCGATGCGCTTCTGGTTGAGGATCAGTTCCAGATCGGTGGCACAGAAAGAGCCTTTGCCCGGCTTGTCGATGATCGTCTCGCCTTCGATCGGGTAAAGTTGCGGAATGATGTCCCAGCCCGGTTCTCCGCGCGTGAGGATGCGTCCGCAAGGCCCCGGATCGCCGATGCCGGCGCCAATGCGCTGCGAGCGCCAGCGCTTGTTGGCCGGCAGGTCGGCGAGATCGGGCCGATGGCCCTCGCGGGTGTGGATGATGTGGTAGCCCTTGGCACGCATGGCGGCCATGACCTTCTTGATCGGCTCGATCGGTGCCTGGACCAGCGATAGATCGTAACCCATGTGGTCGACATAACCGCCCTTGCCGCAGAAATCCGTCTGCATGTCGATGATGATGAGCGCGGTATTGTCGGGCCGCAGGGCACCGTTATAGGGCCAGGCATAGGGATCGGCGTCGATATAGTGTCCTTTGGTTTCGACCATGGCGTCCATCGTCTTTTCTCCTATTCACCCGCGAGTTTGAATGTTTCGCCGTAGCGGCGTGCCGGCTTGTCGAAGCCGCAGGGCGTGCCGTCCGTGACTTTCACCTGATCCTCCCAGGGAAGGCGGTATTTGCCGGCGATCAGATCGTGCATGTAGGTATAGGGCGCATCATCAGCGCCGCCGGAAACGGCGACGTAGCCGCGGTGGCCGAACTGGTAGATGTTGTTTTCGACGCCCCAGCCAAGGCGGGCTTCACGTACGAGATCGGGACGCACTTCGGCGGTGATGATCTCGTTGACGCGGCCCGATGTCCCGTGAGCGATGATCGAGCCGTCGAAATTGCAGATCATGCCTTCGCCCATGCTGTCGAACGTGCCGTCCGAGCCGCACATGCAGACGCTCGCCGTGACCATGAGATTGCAGAAGGCGTTCGACTGATTGGTGAAGCGCCACGCTTCGCGGATCGGAGCGGTATAGCCGGCGGTGCGGATCATGATTTCCGCACCCTTATAGGCGCATTCGCGTGCCATTTCCGGGAACATGCCGTCGTGGCAGATGATAAGCGCAAGCTTGGCGCCCTTCGGCCCATCGATGACGGGAATGCCGAAATTGCCGGGTTCCCACGGCTCGACCGGCACCCAGGGATGCATCTTGCGGTAATAGAGCCTCAGCTCGCCCTTGTCGTCGATGACGATACCGGAATTGTAGGGCATGCCCTCCGGGTTAAGCTCCATGATCGAGAAGCAGCCCCAGATCGCGTTGTCCCTGCAGGCCTTCTTGAAGGCTGCGACCTCCGGCCCGTCGAGCGTGCACATGATCTCGGGATTGATATCCATCGACAGGCCATGCAGGGCATATTCCGGGAAGACGACCAGATCCATGCCCGGCTGATTGCGCCGTGCCTTGCCGACGAGATCCACAATGACCTGTGTCTGGCGGGCAAGGTCTTCTCTCGTGACGGTGACGGGAAGCTGGAGCTGGACGAGGCCGATGCCGACGCCGTGTTCCGATTTGTTCAATCCGCCGAGGCCGTTCATCGCTTGGCTCCTTTCATTGCTTATTTGGTCAGGGAAAGCGCGCCGGGCGCGCCGGCGAGCGAACGGGTGGGCGAGGAGGTCGCGATCATGATGACCAGCGTCAGCACGTAAGGGGCGGCGTAGAAGAGATAGTAGCCCTGTGTGACGCCGACGGATTGCAGCGCCGGGCCAAGTGCGCCGGCGCCGCCGAAGAGCAGGGCGGCGAGGAAACAGCCGATCGGGTTCCAGCGGGCGAAGATCACGAGCGCCACGGCCATAAGGCCCTGGCCGGAGGAAATGCCCTCGTTCCACGAGCCCGGATAATAGAGCGACAGATAGGCGCCGCCGATGGCCGCCAGCGAACCGCCGATGGCGGTTGCCAGCAGTCGCACGCGATCCGGATTGATGCCCATGGCGCGCGCGGCATCGGTGCTGTCGCCGACGACGCGCAGGATGAGGCCCACGCGGGTATTCCTGAAGGCCCACCAGAGAACGAAGGCGAGGGCAGCACCCAGCAGGAAGAGCACGTTGATGTTCAGCGCTGCCTGGATCTGCGGCAAGTTCGACCAGAAACCGAGGGGGATGGCCGGCAGATGCGGCGCTGCCGGCTGGATGAAGGGCTTGCCGAGGAAGAAGGCAAGGCCGAGCCCGAACTGCATCATGGCGATGCCGATCGCGATATCGTTGACCTTCGGCCATTTGCAGATCCAGCCGTGGACGAGGCCGAAGATCGCGCCCGTTGCCATGGCCGCGAGCACACCGAGCCAGGGCGAATTAGTCATCACGGCGACGGCATAGGCCGTCATCGCGCCGAAGACCAGTGTCCCTTCAAGCCCGAGATTGATGCGGCCGGAGCGCTCGGTAATCGTCTCGCCGAGGCTGACGAAGATGAAGGGCGTGGAGACGCGGATGGCGCCTGCGAGTATGGCAAGGGGCACGCCCCATATGCCGATGCCGGTCTCTTCCATCAGAGGCTCCTTTTCCAGAGGTCGGGATTGAAGATCTTGAAGCGGCCGTAGAAGGTCTCGCAGAAGAGGATGACGATGAAGAGCGTGCCCTGCAGCACGAGCACGGTGGCATCCGGCAGACCCATGCGGCGCTGGATAAGGCCGCCAGAAGCATCGATGCCGCCGAGCAGGATCGCGACCGGAATGATCGCCAGCGGATTGTGCCGGGCAAGGAAGGCGACGAGGATGCCGGTATAGCCATAACCGGCGGCAAGCGAGGCATTGGCGCTGCCTTGCACGGCCGCGACCTCGATCATGCCGGCGAGGCCCGCAAAACTTCCGGCGATTGCGGTGAAGCCGGCAATCAGTTTGCCGACCGGCAGGCCCTGGATCTGGGCGGCACGTACGTTGCCGCCGGCGATGCGCGCGGCGAATCCGTAACTCGTCACCTCGATCAGGATCCAGGAGAGGATGCAGGCGACGATGCCGATGACGAGACCCCAGTGCACGTCCATGCCGGGAATGTTGCCGAGCATATAGTCTGCCGGCAGCGGCTTGGTCGAAGGCTTGTTGAGACTGGCGGGATCGCGCAGCGGTCCTTCGACAAACTGGTTCATCAGCGCGATCGCGATATAGGAGAGCAGCAGCGAGGAGATCGTCTCGTTGACGCCGCGATAGTGGCGCAGGAAACCGGCAAGGCCGATCCAGATGCCCCCGACCGCCATCGCCGCGACAGCCATGAGAATAAGGGTCGGGAGAACGGGTGCCGTGCCGGCAAGCGGCATGGCCATCGCCGCGGCGGCAACGCCGCCCAGCACGACCGCTCCTTCACCGCCGATGATGACGAGGCCGAGGCGGGCGGGCAGGGCGACGCAGAGTGCCGTCAGGAGAAGGGGTGCGGCACGACTTAAACTGTTCTGCACCGAAAACCAGCTGCCGAAGCCGCCGGTATACATAAGCTGGAAAAGCATCGCCGGCGACTTGCCGATCGCCAGGATGAAGAGAGAGAAGAGCCCAAGACCGATCAGGATGGCCGCAAGGCCGATCACCACAGGTTCGGCATGGCGCGCGATCCATTCGAGGATGGGGCGCAGCGATGCAGGTTGTTCGGAAGCGACTGATATTGCGGGATCATTGGCCTGAACAGTCATGGCGCTTCTCCCTCTGCGGTTTACGCCGTGGACCCGACGACGCCCTCGACGAGGTAATTCATGCTTTCGAGCTCGATCGCGTCTTCGGCGTAGCTCTTGTCGGCAGTCACGACCGTATTGCCCTTGTTATCCTTGAGCGGTCCCTTGAAGACGGAGAAGCCGCCCTTCATCATCTCGGCATGGGTCGCCTCGAAGGCCTTGCGGCCTGCCTCGGAGACACCGGGGCCAAGGGCGCTCATCTTGACGAACCCGTCCTTCAGGCCGCCGCGCACAAAATTGCCGAGTTTCTCGCCGGCCTGCGCCTTCTTGACGAAATCGCTATAGACATTGCCCCAGGCCCATTCGGCGCCAGTGAGATATTTTTCAGGCGCAAGCGGGCTCTGATTGGCGTGATAGCCGCAGACGAAGGCGCCGCGGCCGGCGGCGGTTTCCACGACGACCTTCGGGCTGTCGACATGGCAGGTGATGACGTCGGCGCCCTGATCAACCAGCGCGTTCGTGGCTTCGGCCTCCTTGACGGCGAGCGACCATTCGCCGGTGAAAATCACCTGGCAGGTAATGGTCGGATCGACCGAGCGCGCACCGAGCAGGAAGGCGTTGATGTTCTGCAGAACCTGCGGGATCGGCTTGGCGGCCACGAAGCCGAGCTTCTTGCTCTTCGTTGCATGGCCGGCGGCAATACCGTTCAGATACTGGCCCTGGAAAATATAACCGAAATAGGAGCCGGTATTGGCCGGGTTCTTGCCTTCCTGCCAGAGGCCGCCGCAATGGCGGAACTGGATATCCGGATATTTGGCGGCCATGGCCAGCATATGCGGATCGAAGTAACCGAAGGATGTCGGGAACAGCAGGGTCGCGCCATCGAGGTTGATCATCGATTCCATCGTCTTCTGGACATCGACCGTCTCCGGCACATTCTCTTCCTCGACGACGGTGATGCCCGGCAACGCCTTGACGACGGCAGCGCCCTCGGCGTGCGACTGGTTGTAACCATAATCATCCTTCGGACCGACATAGATGAAGCCGACAGTCAGGGCAGTCTGCGCAAACGCGGGCGCGGAGAGAAGGCCGGGGACGGCGCCGACCAGCGCGGTGGCGGCAGATGCCTGGAGAAAATGGCGGCGGTTCATGGAAAGGAGTTTGGTCATCGGAATGCTCCCCTTGCGGCGGTTTTGCCGGTTCAATTGGTTACGAAAAAGTGTATGCAATGGCCGTGCCAAATTTTATTGCGTTGAATTTATTGGATATATTCTGATGGCTTCGGGGCGCGATAAAAAGTGTATGCAATTTTTAGTCATGCAAGATCAAAAACTATGCAGGGTCTATAAAATCAGCTGATTTCCACGCCAGATGTCTTTGTCTTCTGTGTCGTGGTAAGTAATTTCTATTTTTATGTAATTGAAACAGCTGTTTACCGCGATGTTTGACTTTGCGACGCGAACGATGCATGTGTATGCATTCAAAATTCACGGACAGAATCACTCCTTGAAGCAGGTCAGGCGCAGAGAGATTGTCAGGGCAGGAACGACCGTCGAGCAGATGGTGCGGGCGATTGCCGATATGATCGTGACCGGGCAGATGTTGCCGGGCGACAGGCTTGACGAGATCTCTCTGGCGGCCCGTTTCGACGTGTCGCGCACGCCGGTGCGCGAGGCGCTTCGCGAACTCGGCGCAATGGGGCTGGTCGACCGGGAGCCCAACCGCAGCGCTGTCGTCACCACCGTAACCGAGACCTATCTGCACTCGATGTTCGAGGCGATGGCGGAGCTCGAAGGTGTTTGCGCGCGTCTGTCCGCCGAGCGGATGACGGTTGACGAACGGCGTGTCCTGGAAATCGAACATCGTGCTTCCGCGCGCCTCGTGCATCAGGGTGCGGAAGAGGACTACGCCATTCACAACACGGAGTTCCACACGCGGCTTTATCGCGGTGCGCATAACGAGCATATCTATGAGCTGGTGACGCAGAGCCGGGCTCGGCTGGCGCCGTTCCGCCGGGCGCAGTTCCGTCTGCCGGGGCGGCTTGCGAAATCCTATGACGAGCACGACATGATCGTCACTGCGATCATGCGTGCAGATGGTGCAGCCGCAGCAAAGGCTGCCTATTCGCATGTGGAAATTGTCAGCGATGCCAGCGTTGTTTTTGCCTCGGCGAGAGAGAAGTAGCTGCCGCGGACATATTGGCTGCGAGTCGGACCCTGGCGGCCAAATTCCCGATTGCGGGATTTCGCCTGAATTGACAGCATCCGGCCGGGCTGTGACCGGCAATTGAAGGGGCAGCGACAGTGTCGATCTGGATTGGGCGAATTCTGTCAGAGGTGGTCGTTGTCCTGCTTCTTGCCGATGCGGCCACAAACCTCTTTGCGCCTGACTTCATAAGGGCGGAAATGGACGCAACCGGTTTTCCCGTCAATCTCGCCCCGGCGCTCGGCATTATCATCGCGATCTGCGCGATCCTCTATGCCGTTCCGAAGACGGCCTTTCTCGGCGCCATATTGGTAACGGGTTTTCTCGGCGGCGCTATCTGCACGCATTTCCGCCTGGGCGAGTTCTTTACGCCGCCCCAGATCATCTGCCTGCTTCTCGGCATTGCCGCATGGGGCGGCCTCTATCTGCGCGACCCGAGATTGCGCCAGTTGATACCGTTGAGCTTGGTCTGAGCGCCTGGTGATTTCGTCCCGGGTATGGGACGGCTGCCATCGTGGCCGCTCTTGTCTGGGACAGGCACAGGCAAGCGCTACGGCCGCCAGGGCGACCATAGCGCTTGCCTGCTGCGATCCATTCAGAAGAAAACCGGCGGCTGAGTTCTTCAGACCCTCAGCCACCGGCAAAGACCCCGTCTGTCCGACAATCCAATCGCGTCAGGTAAAAAGCTCGCCCTCGGATGAGGGCGAGCCAAAACCATCTACAGGAGTGGAATTCTGTATCGATGGGTGAGGCCGATCCGGCAGGGAACCGGATCGACCTCTTTCTTCTGAATTGGAGGTCACCAAACCAGAAGCTCGTGATGAAAAACCCCGAGATGCGATCCCGGGGCTTTCAATATTCAGCTTAGAACGAGCGCTGCAGACGGAAGTAACCCGTCGTGGAGTCGTCGCCATCTTCCGGATCGAGGTACTGGACGGAAGCCTTGGCGTAGAAGTTGTCGACGATCTGGTAGTCAACCGTCAGACCAGCCTTCCAGGCATCGCCGGTACCCTCGAAGTCGTTGGGAACGGTGTCGAACGCGCTGGCGCCGCCGATGTAGTTACCGTAGTACTGAACGCCGGGGGTGATCTTCAGCTTGTCCGTTGCCTTGATGGCGTATTCGGCAGCAACTGCCCATTCAGCCGTCGAGTAGTAGGAGTTCGGGCCGCTGGAGTAGACAACTGCGAGGCCGAGCGTGCCCGGTCCGAGTTCAGCCGTACCCATAGCGCGGATAGCGCCGTCTTCGTTGTCGAAGTCCCAGCCGCCGGTGATCTGGTAGCTGAAGGCGCCAGCCGTGCCGCCGATGCCGAAGGCAACGCCGACGTTGTTCGGGCCGTCGTCCGGGATCAGGTCGCCGTCGGCATCGAACGTATCGCCCTGGTAAACACCGTCTTCCAGTTCGTCGACGCTGAGGCCAGCGTAGAAGGAACCGGTTTCGTACTGATAACGGATGGAGTTATGCAGCGTTACGACGGAACCGATGTCGTCCGTTTCGCCGGAGAGACCATCGTCCCACCAGGAGTAGAAGAGACCAGCGCGGAAGCCTGCGACATCGAGGTAAGCGGAGTCGAGGATCGTTTCCTGGTCCGTTGCGTTGTCGGCATTGGCCTGGAGAACGATAACGCCGGTGAGCGGGCCGTATTCGGTGTCGCTCTTGGCGGTGAACTGAACCTGACCGCGGGTTTTAGCATCCCAGTCGGAGTCGCCACCGGTGCCCGGGCCAACGTCAACCTGGAAACGGATGTAACCTTCGATCTTCAGGCAGGTTTCCGTGCCCGGGATATAGAAGTAGCCGGTACCGTAGGCGTCGCAGACGCGAACGTATTCAACCGGTTCCGGCTCGGCAGCGACGATAGCGTCTGCTGCGAATGCCGGTGCAGCGATGAGGGCAGCTGCAGAACCAAGCAACATCATACGAATGTTCATGGAAAGCCAATCTCCTAAGTTCGAGTGCGTTCCACGAAAGAACGTCCCCTCTGATAAAACCCGATCAATTCGGTAAGACCTAAAATAACCGAAAGGGGGGAGGGCTCAACAATGAATGCTCCCATTTTGTAGAGAATTCTAACTAAACCGTGGTGTGTGTGACAGAAGTACAACAGTCGTCAGACGGGTATTAACAAGTGGTAAAAAAGGAATTGCGAAATATCGCTATATTAGCGTGACTTAGGCGAAATCGGCCGCCCGTGAACAGGCACATGGCCTGCCGCTCAATGTGGAAATATATCTAAGGCCTATCGTCGTGCGGGTATGTATTTACACATCCGGGTGGCAAAGCAGCCGCAAATTGCGGCCCGCAGACAGGGGATGGACGGCAGGCGCGGCCAACGCTCGACCGTGCTGCGAACCGCTCTTAGCCATGATTCGACAGGGGGACTCACAATTGCGCGGCGGCTCCAGGGACGCTTGTGCCGCTTATCCCAGCCCTGCGCGTCGTGCCTCCGGATCGGGGATCGGAACGGCGGCCATCAGGGCCTTTGTGTACTCCTCTTGCGGATGCTCGAAGATCTGGCGGCGGGTTCCCGTTTCGATGATCCTGCCGCCGCGCATGACCGCGACCTTATGCGACATGCGTTCGACGACCGCCATGTCATGCGAGATGAAGAGATAGGAAAGCCCCATGCTTTCCTGCAGTTCCAGCATCAGGTCGAGCACGCGGGCGCGTACGGATACATCGAGCGCGGCGACACTTTCGTCGGCGACGATCAGCTTCGGTTCGAGCGCCAGGGCACGCGCAATACAGATGCGCTGGCGCTGGCCGCCGGAAAATTCGTGCGGATAGCGTGTGGCTGCGTCAGCGGTCAGGCCGACACGGCGCAGGAGGTCGGCCACTCTATCCTGCCGCTCGGATCTGCCGGCAATGCCGTGGATGACCAATGGCTCGGCAATCGCCGCGCCGACCGCCATGCGCGGATCGAGCGAGGCATAGGGATCCTGAAAGATCATCTGTGCCGTGCGGCGTATCGGCTGCATCTCGCTGTGGCTCAGGCCGGCGATGTTGCGGCCATCGATGAGCACGTCGCCGGTAAAGGGAATAAGGCCAAGCACGGCCTTGCCGGTCGTCGATTTTCCCGATCCGCTCTCGCCGACGAGACCAAGTGTTTCGCCCGGCAGGATATCGAAGGAGACGTCGCTGACGGCCGCGGCCGGCGCCTTGCCCTTGAAGAGAAAACGCGCAGCGCCGCCATAGGTGACGTTGAGGCCGCGGACATTGAGGACCGGGGTCCGGTCTGGATGAAGTGTTTCGACGCTGCGCGGCGTGATGCGCGGCGGACCGTCCGTGCCGGCAAAGGCGCCAAGGCGCGGTACGGCCGAGAGCAACTGTTGCGTATAGGTCTGACGCGGTGCGCGGAAAATGCCGATGGCAGGACCTTCTTCGACGATGCCGCCATTCTGCATGATGATGACGCGGTCGGCCATTTCGGCGACGACGCCCATGTCATGGGTGATCAGGATGATCGACGTGCCGAATTCCGACTTCAGTTCCCGCATCAGCTTGAGGATCTGTGCCTGCACCGTCACGTCGAGCGCGGTCGTCGGCTCGTCGGCAATCAGCACCTTGGGACGGCAGGAGAGCGCCATGGCGATCATCACGCGCTGGCGCATGCCGCCGGAGAGTTCATGCGGATATTGCTTGAGGCGTTTTGCCGGATCGGTGATCTGCACGGCATCGAGCATCTGCAGCGCGATCGCCTCGGCATTCTCGCTGCCCTGATGCTCGCGGATCGCCTCCGTCAGCTGCGCCCCGATCGACATGACCGGGTTGAGCGATGTCATCGGCTCCTGGAAGACCATGGCGATATCGCCGCCGCGCACGCTGCGCATGGCCCGGTCGGAAAGCTTCAGCAGGTCACGTTCGCCGAGCATGATGCTGCCGGAGGCGACCGTAAGCGAGGCCTTCGGCAATAGGCCCATGATCGACAGCGACGTTACCGACTTGCCGGACCCGGATTCCCCGGCGAGGCAAAGCGTTTCGCCGCTGGCGAGATCAAAGCCGATATCCTTCAGAACCGGTTTGCGTCCGTCAGGTGTTCTCGCATCGACATTGAGATTGCGAACGCTGAGGATAGGCGCGGCGGGCTTGGCTTCCATCACGCGAATACGATCCTCGGGAAGTAGAAGGAGACGACCCAGTTCGGCATGTCGACGATTTCGCTGATGCGCAGATCGCCGCAGACCGAGCAGAGCAGATAGGCATCGACGGCGCTCATGCCGTGCTCGGCCGTCAGCAGATCGATCATGCGCATGACGCTTTCGCGTGCGCCGGTCATCAGGTCGGGACCGATGCCGGTGGTGACTTCGTAGCCGGCACCATCGAGATGGCGGCTGACGGGCTCGGTGGTGGTGAAACGTGGCGTCTGCAGGCGCGCATCCTTGACGAGTTCGATCGTCGCCTCGACATTCATCTGGCTTTCGATCGCCGTGCCGCAGACTTCGCCGTCACCCTGGGCGGCATGCGTGTCGCCGATGGAGAAGAGCGCGCCCTCGACCTCGATCGGCAGATAGAGCGTGACACCGGCGGTCAGGTCGCGAATATCCATGTTGCCGCCGACGCGGCGCGGCGGCACGACGGAATGCGTGCCCGGCTCGGCCGGGGCAACGCCGATCGTGCCGGCGAAGGGCTTCAGCGGCACGCGGCCGCCGGGACCGTAGAGGGCCGGCGTCATGCTGCTGGCGTCATAGGACCACACATGCAGCGCCGGTTCCTTGAACTGGTCGGCAAGCAGGCCGAAGCCCGGAATGTTGGCGGTCCAGCCGGTGCCCGAGGGGATGAACTTGCGCAGCGTCACCTTCAGCGCGTCACCGGGCTTGGCGCCCTCCACATAGATCGGGCCGGAGACCGGGTTGATCTTGCCGAAATCCAGATTGTTAAGCGTCTCCAGCGTCGCATCGGCGCCGAGCTGACCGCCGGAAGAATCCAGGCATTCGAAATGGATCGTTTCGCCCGGCTTGGCGACGACAGCGGGTGCGAAATCCTTGTTCCAGCCGAAATTATGCTGGGCGCGGTGAATCGTGTGGGTGCAGGCAATGCACATGGGTGTCTCCCTCGATTTTGTGGAGCCTTCCCGACACGGCCGGGAAGGCATTGTCCGCTTGAGGCCTATTGCTTCACGTAGATCGCGTCGTAATTGATGACGCGGGTCGGATCGATATAGATGTTGTCAGCGCCGCCCATGCGCAGCGACTTGGCGACGACGCGGCGCTCGTTGATGACCGGAACCCATGGCGCGTCGGCCATGATGTCGGTGAAGATCTTGCCCCAGGCCGCCGTGCGCTCGGCCGACTTTGCCGGATCGGACATGGAGTCGGCGGCCACCGCACGCTTGTCGAGATCGGCATTGCAGTACCAGGACCAGTTCCAGCCGCCCTGAACGGCGCCGGCGCAGCCGAGGATCGGGCCGTAGAAGTTGGACGGATCCGGGAAGTCGGCGATCCAGGCCATGCCGCCCGACCAGATCATCGGCGCTTCGCCTTCCGTGCCGCCGGCCGAAATCACGTTGGCCTGCGCGAGAGCGCGCACTTCGGCCTTGATGCCGATGGCTGCGAGATCCTGCTGGATCGCCTGGGCGATACGCGGCTGCGGATCGGTATTGGTCGAGTAGAGGACCGTTTCGAAGCCGTCCGGGAAGCCTGCTTCCGCCAGCAGCGCCTTCGCCTTGGCGACGTCGTAGCTGTAGCCGGTGAAGGACTTGTCGTAACCCGGCATCAGTGGCGGCAGCGGCTGGTTGGCGGGCGTTGCGCGGCCGTTCAGGATGCGGGTGATGCGCTCCTTGTTGATCGCCATATTGACGGCCTGGCGCACCTTGACGTTGTCGAAGGGCTTTACCTTGGTGTTCAGCGTGATGTAGCCCGTATGCAGCTGCTCGCCATCGACGATCATCTGTGCGCCGTCGGCGGAGTTCTTGATTTCCAGGAACTTGGCCGGCGGAATGCCGTCGCCGGCAATATCGACCTCACCCTTCTGCAGGCGCAGCAGGGCGACCAGCGGCTCCTGGCCGACTTCGACCTTGAAGCTGTCGAGATAGGGCACGCCCTTGACGAAATAATCCTTGTTGCGCTCGAAAACGAGCTGCTGGCCGATCGTCCAGTCCTTCAGGATGAAGGTGCCGGAACCGACAGGCTTCTTGCCGAAATCGCCGCCGGCGGCTTCGACGGCTTCCTTCGGCACGACCGAAGCGAAGTTGATGGCCAGCACATGCAGGAAGGTCGCGTCGGGACGCGACAGGTGGAAGATGACGGTGCTGTCATCGGGCGTCTCGATGCCCGAAAGAGTCTCGGTCTTGCCGCCGGTCTCATCCTCGAAGCCCTGGATGGCACCGAAGAAACCGGCACCCGGCCCCTGTGTCTTCGGGTTGACGGCGCGTTCGATCGAATATTTCACGTCGGACGCGACGACTTCGCGGCCGTTGGAGAATTTCACGCCCTTGTGCAGCTTGAACGTATAGGTGAGGCCATCGGGCGACACGGTGAAGCTTTCGGCCAGCGACGGCACCGGGTTCGGCGTGCCCGGCGCATAGTCCATCAGGCGTGAATAGAGGCTCTTGATCATCGACCAGTTGACCCAGTCGTAACCGATGGCCGGGTCGAGCGTGGTGATGTCGTCCTTATAGGTGACGACGATGTCGCCACCCTGCTTGGGCGTTTCCTGTGCGGTGGCGGCGAGGGGGGCGAGCGCCACCATCGTTGCCATGGTTGTGTGTCGAAGCCAGCGTTTGAACATTCGGGTTCCCCTTCTTTGGTTGCTGTCAACGTGTACGGATACGTGGATCGATGAGTGGCGCCATCAGATCGGCCAGCAGGTTGCCGAGGACGATGGCGAGTGCCGATGTCAGCGTGACGCCCATGATGATCGGTATGTCGACCTGCTGGATGGCCTGCCATGCAAGCTGGCCGATGCCGGGCCAGCCGTAGACGGCCTCGACCACAACCACGCCGCCCATGAACTGGCCGATATCGATGCCGATCATGGCGATGATCGGCAGGATGGCGTTGGGCAGGGCGTGGCGGAAGATGATGCGGCGTGAGGACAGGCCCTTGGCCCGAGCGGTGCGAACATAATCCTGATTGAGCACATCGATCATGGCCGATCGCACCATGCGTGCATACCAGCCGGCGCCAAGCACGCCGAGGGTGGTGGCTGGCAGCACGACATGGGCGAAGGTGCCATAGCCGCTCATGGGCAGCCATCCGAGCGTTACGGCAAAGACGTATAGAAGCAGCAGGGCGACGACGAATTGCGGCGCTGAAACCCCGACGAAAGAGGCGGTCATGACAAGCCGGTCGACGAATCCGCCGCGGCGCACGGCGGCAATCGTGCCGAGTGTCAGCCCGAGAGCCACTTCCACCAGAATGCCTGAGAGCATGAGGACCAGCGTTGCCGGCAGACGGGCGGCAATGAGCGTCCAGACCTCGGTCTTCTGCGCATAGGAGCGGCCGAGATTGCCGCGCAGAAGATTGCCCAGATAGGTGCTGAACTGGATGAGCAGCGGCTGATCGAGCCCGAGTTCGTGGCGGATATTGGCAACCGTCTGCGCGGTGGCGCTTCGGCCGGCGATCATGCG
Source organism: Rhizobium sp. GCM10022189 (assembly GCF_042656325.1). NCBI lineage: Bacteria > Pseudomonadati > Pseudomonadota > Alphaproteobacteria > Hyphomicrobiales > Rhizobiaceae > Rhizobium > Rhizobium sp. GCM10022189. Next base: position 14,562 of record NZ_JBHSOR010000037.1, on the reverse strand, counting down.
CGCCGGGTCTGCCGGGAGTGCATAAAGCAGCACGAAAGTGATGGCGGCGACGCCGAGAAGGATGAGCGCGGCCTGGACCAGCCGACGGAGGATGAGGAAGATCATCAGCCTCTCCCGCGCTGGGTCGGGTCGAGAATGTCGCGCAGCGCATCCCCGACGAGATTGAAGGACAGCGCCGTCAGAAGAATGATCGCGCCGGGGAAGAAGACCAGCCAGGGCGCAGCCTGGAAATAACTCTGGCTTTCGAAGATGATATTGCCCCAGGAAGGCTGCGGCGGCTGCACGCCGATGCCGAGGAAGGAGAGGGTCGCCTCGAGCAGTACGGTGGTCGCGATGCCAAGCGTGCCCCAGACGATCGCCGTCGGTACGAGATGCGGCAGGATGTGCAGGAAAAGCACGCGCATGTGGCCGGCACCGAGCGAGCGTTCGGCCATGATGAAATCGCGTTCCACCAGCCCACGCGTCTCCGTATAGACGATGCGGGCGACCTGCACCCAGTTGACGAGCGCAATCACCATGGCGACGATCCACAGGCTTGGCCGCAGCAGGGCAGCAAGCACGATCGCCAGCAACAGCGCCGGGAAAGCCATCATCAGGTCGGTGAAGCGCATCAGGATATTGCCGACGATGCCGCGCATGTAACCGGCAAGGATGCCGACGAAGAGGCCGATCGCGACCGCGATGCCGTTGGCGACAAGGCCGATCACGAGCGAGGTGCGCGCGCCAAACAGCATGCGCGAAAAGAGGTCGCGGCCAAGCGTATCCGTGCCGAGCAGATAGGGGCCGCCGGGCGGTAGCGGGGCGCCTTCCAGCGACAAGCCGTCGAACATCTGTTCATCGGGGTTGAAGGGCGCGATCCAGGGGGCCGCCACGGCAAGGCCGATGACAACAAGCACGACGATTAGGCCGAAAAGGGCAGCTGGCTGCCTCAGGATGGCTTTCAATGCACGCATTCAACCCGCCTCCGGCAGCGGTTCTATGCCGCCGAGGATGAAGGCGGCGATCTGTTCCATTGGCAGGCGGCGGCGCATGGCGCAGTTGCGCAGGATCGAATAGGCGCGTTCCTCGTCGACCCCATGCGCCTTCATGAGTTTCTCGACAGCCGCATGCACGAGCGGTCGCAGGCGCACGCGCTCCTCAAGATATTGAAGACGCTCAGTGACACCCTTGCGCTCCTGGTGGATGGAAACCGCCATGACGAGAGCCGGATAGACGGCGGAGGCGGCGATCGGTTTGGCGATGATCGCGCCGGCACCCTGGCCGAGCGCCCAGGCGATGCGGCCGGGCGCTTCCGAGCCGAGCAGCGCGACGATCGGGCAGGTCGGGGCGGCTCCACTCCAGGGAAGCAGGCCGTCAAAACCCTGGTCGGCATCGACGATCACGAGATCCGGCACGCTCGCGGCCGAAAGCGGCGCCCATTGCAGGGTCGCCGAAAGCCCGAGAAGCCGCAACTGACGGATCAGCCTTTCCGTATTGCCATCCTCGCGGTGCAGGACGACGGCGTGCCAACCGGCGAAATTGGGTGTTTCCTTCATGATACCACCCGTAATTTCGGCGAGACCGTCTTGTTGCGGCCGGTCAGATAGGGATCGGCGGCAAGCGGCGGGCGCGAGGCGATCACGTCGAAACCGTTCCTGACGTTGATGCGGCCAAGATGGAAGGGCAGGGCCGCATGATTTGTTTCACGGTCAATAGTGAGCGCGCCGAAGGGTGTTGCCCAGGTCCGGCCGTACAATTCCCGACGCACGGCGGAGGGCTCGTCGCCATCGGCCGCCACGATTGCATCGACACAGAGGCGCACGGCGGTATAGGCGCTGGCAAAGACGCTGGAGATGCGGCGTTCGGCGCCGAAATGGGCGATGATCCGCTGCTTGAATTCGGCATTCTCGGAGGTGGCGACACTGTCGAAATAGGAGGCAGCACAGAGCTGGCCGACCGCCGCCCCCGGCGCGATATCGTCAAGCTCGCATTCCATCAGGTCGCAGCTGACGACCGGGCAGTTCTCAGGCCGGAAGGCCGGGTCGCGATCGGCAAGCCGGCGGATCGCCTCGTGGAAAGCATAGCTCGACGGGCCGATCAGATTGTTGAGGATGAAACTCGGGCGGCGCTGCTCGATATCGGCGACGATACGCTCGACCGCGGTTTCCTCGAGCGGCAGGTAACGTTCGCCGAGCACCTCGCCGCCGGCATTGGTCGTCAGCTCGCGGGCGAGCCGGTTCATTTCCCAGCCCCAGACATAATTGGCGCCGACCAGATAGGGCCGGTTGCCATAGCGCGGGATCAGGTGCTCGAAGAGCGGTAGGAGGTGCTGGTTCGGGCAGCCGCCGACATAGATGACGTTTTCGTTCGCCTCGAAACCCTCATAGGGGCACATATACCAGAGCAGGCCATCATGCTTTTCGATAAGCGGGATAACCTCCTTGCGGGCAGCCGAAGTTATGGTGCCGACGATATGGCGGCAGCCGGCGCGCAGCAGATGGCGCGCGCCGTCGAGATAGGCGGCCAGATCGGCTCGCGGGTCGAAGAAGACGGGTTCGACGGGGCGGCCGCTTTCGGCAGCAAATTCGGCGATTGCGAATTCCGCGCCGTCGCGCGCGTCGCGCCCCATCGAGCCGTAAGGACCCGTGGTCGAGTAAAGAATGCCGATTTTCAACGCATCATTCATCTGCAAGCCAAAAACCAAAAACCCCATGAGGCGTCCCATCCGCGACGGGGGCCATCATGGGGCGAAACTGCCCAGCGACTGTCGAAGTCATGTAAAATGCGGTGCACTATCTGCCTAATCCGCAAGCATGAATAAAATACAGGCACCTCTCTTTTGTCAAGCACGCTTCGGCTGAATAATGGCCGGTCGGGCCAGATCATTTGCCGCGCCCGCCGGCCCTTGAGCTGGCGCGATTTCGCGCTGTGGAGAGGTCCCGGGTTTTGGCTCCCGCCGGTGCACGATCCCGTGAAGTTCGGGATTTTCTGGCGCTACAACGAACTCTTCGCCGTTGACGCTCTCGAATGGTAGCGTTACCATCTATGTTGACAGCGCCGGAGAACGCCCGAAAATTCGCAATGGAGGAGACGCATGGGAGAGCATGTGGAGGAGAAAAGTCTTCACGGGCGCGTTCAATCGATCGACCGCGCCATGATGCTGCTTGAGGCGATGGGAATGGATGAGGATGGCAACCGTCTGGTTGATCTTGCCAGCCGCACGGGCCTGGCACCTTCCACGGTCCACCGCATTCTGACGACGTTGGAGCAGTGGCAATTCATCCAGTACAATCCGAACGACCGCATGTGGCATATCGGCCGGCAGGCCTTTGCCATCGGCTCGGTCTTCACCCGCCAGAGCAATCTTGTCGCCACCGCACTCCCCTATCTCAGGCGGCTGCGTGACCAGACGCGCGAAACCGCCAATCTCGGCTTCGTTCAGGACGGTGAGGTCGTTTTCGTCGATCGCGTCGAGAGCCGCGATATTACCCGCACTGTCGCGCGCGTCGGCAGCCGGGTCCCGATGACGGCATCCGCCATGGGCAAGGCCATTCTCGCAACCTATTCGCAGCAGGATCTGGAGGCGGTCTTTTCGCGCGAGGGGAGCCGGCGCTTTACCGCCAATACGTTGAGGGATCAGGCGGCGCTGCGGGCCGATCTCGAAAGAGTCCGGGCGGACGGTTATGCTATCGATGACGAGGAACTGGTCCCCGGCCTGCGCTGCGTGGCCTCTGCCGTCTATAATCATCAGGGCGAAGCGATCTGTGCCATATCGCTGTCGAGCCTCGCCTCGCGGATCACACCGCAGAGGATTCCGGTGCTCGGGCGCTTGCTCGCCGAGACTTCGGCGCAGTTGACGGCGGCTCTCAGTGGGGAGATGCCGCCGTTCAACGCCATTGCGAGCTGACACAAGACACTGCGCTCGCCTGCACGAACCCGCCGGCTCTGTCAGCCGGCGGTTCTCTTTGACCGGTCAGGACCAGTCGACGACGATCACTTCATGGTCGAGCACTGCACCGACATCGATGGCGATCTCGCTGCCTTCGTCACGGACCTTGACCGTTTTTCCGGCCACCCTGAGACCCGCATCCGAAGCAGCCTTGCCGGCCGGTTTGCGCAGGCGCAGCGTCACCGGCCCGATTGGTACAAGCTCGTTCTGGCGCCCCGGCACGCGGGAGACCAGCACGCGGTTGTTCAGGTGAACGATCTGCCGTTTATCCTGCTGGTAGAGCGTTGCCGTGATGAGGCCGTGCGTGCCTTCAAGCCGCAGAAGCGAGCGGTCGGCAAGCATCCAGCGCACGGCATTGGTGATCAGGCGCGCATGCTCGAACTGGTCGTCCCGAGCATAACAACGGTCGAGATCGGCGACGAACCAGACGAACTTGCCCTTGCCGTTCTCGCGAACGGTAATGGCAGGCACATCCGAATAGGGCTGCCGCATCCACGAGGTTTCCGGCGGATAGATAGGGAAATCCGGAATGAAGGTCGCGAGCACCTTGACATCGTCGTCGACGCTGACGATCGGCAGATAGCCGCCGAAGGGCAGGGTGTCGGTCTCTTCCAGGCCGGCAAGCACCGGATGGCGGCTTCCCTCAGCCTTCGGCGCCGTCCTGTCCGAGGGGCCGTGCACACCGGCACGCAGTTCGGGCGAGAGGCGCAGATAGGTGTGGCGCGCGCTGGTTTCGATATCGGGATTGGCGGCTTCGAAATCGCCATGCGCACCGGTCTTGCGGTGAACGCCGAAAAGCTTGGCAAGGGCGAAATCCGTGCGGCGGTCGCCATACTCGCTGTAGAGGCTTGCCTCCGATGATGCGATGACCGAGGCGCCCCCTGCGGCGAAGGCTTCGACCGCGGCAACCTGCCCATCCGACATGGCCGCGAGGTTGGGCAGAACCAGCACGCTGAAGCGCCCTGCCGCCTTGCCGATGTCATCGGCATTGACGGGCAGATAGGTAATGCCGGCACGATCGAGCGCCCGCGTCGTGCCCCTGTAGGGATTCATCGTGCGGTCGTTCGCCTTGTCGCGGCCGTGATAATCATGGTTGTTCTGCGACCAGACGACGCCGACATCGGCCTGCGGCTGGCGGTTGATGAGGATATCCTGGTTCGCCTCGTGCCATTTGAAGATCGGCTCGGCGGTCTTGTACTGGCGGCGGTCCTCATGCAGCGAGCCGATATGATGCCACCAGGGCTGGATGCCGCCGGCAAAGCCGGAGGAAGACCAGAGGCGCACTTCGGCGGGCGGCATGCTGGCGAGACGGAAGGCCGGCGAGCCAAGCTGATATTGCGGCGTGCTTTCAGGGATCAGCTTATCCCAGCCGCCAACTTCATGCAGCCGCTTGCCGGTTTCGGTATTGTCCTCGAAGCCGTCGATCAGGTTGCGGCGCTGATGGTCGAGCATGACGATCGGACTGCGGGCAAGGATTTCCTTGAGATCGATGAAACGATTGCCGTTGTTGAGGATATCCCCGCTGATCATGCCCATCCAGCAGCAATCCTTGCCGCCGACTTCGGTCGTCACCTTGTTGTTGAACTCCCAGAGATCCGTGCGGCGCTTGTAGTTCCAACGGATCCAGCGGCGATAGTTCTCGTCGGCCCAGTCGTGGCGGCGGGGCAGGTCGACACCCGACCAAGCGAAGAATTGCTCGGTGCAGTGGCGGCAGTAGCAGATGTTCTTGCGCGGAATGCCGGCCCAGCTGTTGTCGGCAAAACCGTCCGGCCTGGTGCGCTCGATGATTTCGCGCATGATGCCGGGCAGGTATTCGCTGTAGTAGGGCGAGTTGATGCAGGTCACGTATTTGTCGGCCTGCCGGTAGGGCTTGCCGTCAATATCGAGGCAGATCCAGTCCGGATGAGCGCGATAGAAATCCTCGGCGACGCGGTTCGAATCCATGCGCGCGATGACCTTCAATCCTTCTTCGCGTGCGGCCTTGACGATCTCGCCGTAAAGATCCCGGTCGCCTAGCGTAACCGCCTTGTGATGCAGCGGAAATTTCGTCGGATAGTAGCTGACGATGCCGCCGGCGTTGATGATGACGCCTTGAACGCGCGTCTTGCGCCAGTGCTCCCGCCACCACTGATCGTCGTAGCGAGCCGGGTCGATCTCGACCAGATTGGTCTGTCCCCATCGCAACGCCGTCTTGTACCAAGGCTCCGATCCCATGACTGTTTCCACCCTCGTTTCAGTTGGTTCGCATCGCCAAACTAGATGAAAGCGTCGCTTAGTCGCCGACTTTTCCCGGAAATTCCACGATACGGAAAATCCCGGCAAACTATTCGATGGTCATCCGGAAATGTGTTCAAACAGTTGCGCGGCGCCGGCGGGCCGCGGAAGCGCTCGTTGTCGCGCCAAGGGTTCGTAAACGCGCAGTGTCGCAAGGGCCGATCACGGCCGTCTTCCGTGACGGCGTCAAATCCGGGCCGGACGAGATCGCCCGCCTTGTGCCCGCTCTGGAAGAGGCCCGCCTTTTTGACAGTGTAAGCAGGGTGCGCATAAACTCACTCCCGTAACGCCAGCGTGCCGCCGCCTCCGCAGGGACATTGGACTTTTTGCCCGGTCGGGCTGGTTTGTGCCTGCGTTGACTCCGATGTTGCTTTTTGGAATTGACATATTCGTTTTGAGTAATGCCTGCGAAACCTTCCAGGGAAGGCGAACGGCGCTGTTCCGAAATGCTGCGAGGGGAGAAAAGATTGCGAAGCCGACGGACCGATGGTCGTCCCACGATTGCCGATGTTGCGCGCCTTGCCGGTGTCGGGGCGATTACGGTGTCGCGGGCGCTGCGCGATCCGAGCCAGGTTTCCGCCGCCCTGCGCGCCAATATCGACAAGGCCGTGAGGGAGCTGAACTATGTGCCCAATCTCAGCGCCCGCGCACTTGCCTCCGTCAGGGCAGATGTCATCGGCGTGCTGGTTCCTTCGCTGACCCAGAATATCTTCTCCGACGTCCTGCGCGGGGTCTATGACGGTGTCGAAGGCACCGAGCTGCAGATCCAGATGGGCAATACCCGCTACCAGCCGGAAGAGGAGGAGCGGCTGATCGCCCAGATGCTGCGACAGAAACCGGCGGGCATGATCGTTTCGGGCACGGAGCAGAACGACCGCTCCCGCGAGTTGCTGGAGAATGCCCGCTGCCCGGTCATCCAGATCATGGACCTGACGGACAAGCCGATCGATACGATCATCGGCTTTTCGCACTATGAGGCCGGCCGGGCGATCACCCGCCACCTGATCGAAGCCGGCTACCGGCATATCGGCTTTTTGAGCGGGTGGCTGAACGGCCGCTCCTTTGGCCGCTATACGGGGCTGAAAGATACGCTGACGGAAGCCGGCATCTATAATCCGAGCTACATTTCGCCGATCGACAGGAGCGACCATATTCCGGAAGGTGTCGGCTGGGAAACGCCTCGCTTTGCAACGCCTTCGACGGGCCGCAAGCTGATGGCCGACCTTCTTGACGCCAATCCGGATATGGATGCTGTCTTCTGCAATAACGACGTCATGGCGCTTGGCGCGCTCTTCGAATGTATGGAACGCGGCATCCGCGTGCCGGAAGATTTCGGCATTGCCGGCTTTAACGATTTCGACATCATGGAAGCGGCCTATCCTTCCATTACCAGCGTGCGCAGCCCCCGCTGGGAGTCCGGCTACAATGCCGTCATGGCGCTGCGCCGCCGCCTGAGCGGTGACGACAGCGGAGACCGGATCGTCGATCTGGGCTTCAAGATCCAGAAGCGCGCCAGCACCGACCGCAACGGGGAACTGCGGCGCCGTCTGGCGGGCGGCTGATGCCGGGGCGCCGATTTCCCGGCTGCGGCATATGTCGCAATTTGAATAAGAGCTTTTCCAAAACGCCATAAATCCACGCCCGAACAAACTTGACGCCTCTATCTGGTAGCGCTACCGTGCCCTTGCGTTGCTCGTCGACCCAGAAGACGCCCCAACAATAAAAACACCAGAAATTCAGCGTCAGCCGGGATGCAGCGCCTCGATAAGGGAGGATCTGAGCATGGCGATTACTCGGCGTAGATTTATGGAGAATTCTGCGGCTGCCGTTGTCGGCGCCGGCATTGCGGCGAGCTTCGGCCCGGCCGCTTTTGCGCAAGCCACCGATACATTGAAAATTGCTTTTGCAGCCCGCGGTCTCAGGACTATCGATCCTGCGAAGTCGATCCAGGGCGTCGACAACTGGGCGATCATCCATATTTACGACAAGCTCGTCGACCTGCCGCTCTGGAAGTTCCCGGCAACGATCGACGAACTGGTGCCGCGCCTTGCGACGAGCTGGAGTTCGACGCCGGATTCGAAGTCCTGGACGCTGAAGCTCCGCCAGGGCGTCAAATTCCACAAGGGCTACGGCGAGATGACGTCCGAGGACGTCAAGTTCACCTTCGACCGTATTCGCGATGCCGTCCGCGTTGGCGGCGTGCGTCCGAAATTCACCAATATCAGCGAGGTCGTTGCCGACGATCCTTACACCGTGACCTTCAAGCTGGCGCAGCCGGATCCGCTTTTCCTGCTCGGCGTTCTCAGCGACTACGACGCCTCCGTCATGAGCAAGAAGGCCGTCGAGGAAAAGGGCGAGGAGCCGATCGGCCGCGATCCGATCGGAACCGGCCCCTATGTGCTGGAAACGGTCTATCCCGATCCGTCGCAGGGCGTCATGCTGGTTGCCAATGCCGAGCATTGGGATGTGCAGCCCGCAACGCCGAAGCTGCAATGCCTCTATATCGCCGACACGACGGCGCGCACACTTGCGCTGCTTTCAGGCGACGTGCATCTGATCGAGGGCGTGCGCGCCCCCGGCTGGGCTGCTTCCATGTCGCAGCGCGATCCGAACCTCATCTTCGATGTCGTCAGCCCCGGCAGCTTCTTCACCATGCAGGTCAACGTGACGAAGAAGCCGTTCGACGACGTGCGTGTGCGCCAGGCACTGTTCTACGCCATCGACCGCGATGAGATCACCACGGCGATCGCGCCGATCAGCAAGCGCACCTACGGGCTCAACCCGCCCTCCTATCCCGGCGGCTTCACCGCGGAGACCATCCCGGAGGACGTTGCCTACAAGTACAATCCGGAAAAGGCCAAGGCTCTGCTTGCCGAGGCCGGATTCCCGGATGGCTTCAGCTTCAAGAACGATACCTCGCAGCGCGAGGATTTTTCGGCCATCATGCTGATGATCCAGGCACAGCTGCGCAAAGTCGGCATCAACATGGACCTGAACATCAAGGACCATACCGCCTTCCATGCCGACCAGAACATCGGCACCAACACGCTGTCGCAGCAGTCGTCCGCGCTGCCGCCGGTGCCCACGCAGGTAATCGTCACCTATCTGTCGAAGGGGGCCGAGGTTCGCTCGGACGGCAATGGCGGGGCGAATATGAGCCATTACGGTGTCGCCATTCCGGGCATCGACGACCTTCTGGGCAAGGCGCTTGCCGAGCCGGATCTCAGCAAGCGCCTGGAAATCGTCAAGGAGATCGAGATCAAGGCCTTGAAGGATGCGGTCATCCTGCCGGTTTCCAACAACGGCTTCATGATCGTGCGCTCCGAAAAGGTCGATCTCGGCTACGATGTGGTCTCCGGCTACGTGAACTGGCCGCTGACCAAGGCGAAGATCAAGGCCTGAGCGGCCCGAACCGCGAATAGGTTCCGAAATTGTGATCGTGCCCCCGGTCTTAAGGCCGGGGGAGTTGCGCCCTGCGCGCAGACATTGCCCCTATTTTCGCGAGGTCAGACATGGCGCAAGCCGATACTATATCCATCAGCCTTCCGTCAGGCCCGCTTTCGAGTGCGATGGAATGGGCGGTTGAAGAACTGCGCAGCCGTTTGAAGCGGCGCGGTATCAGCCTCTCGGACGGGCGCTCGCCACAAGCGATGTCGGTCGTGGTTGGCGAGGTCGGATCGCCGCAGGCGCCGGCGGCGATGGCGCGCAGCGAGGAAGCCTTTGCCCTGACCCGCGACGGCAATACGATCACCGCATGGGCGCATGATGAAAGGGGCATGGTCTATGCACTGACCGAGCTTGCCGACCGCGTGCGTTATAACAGCGGCGAGGACCTGTTTGAAGGTAAGTTTCCGCTTACAGAAAAGCCGTCGGCCCGCATACGCAGCATGGCGCGGCTGTTCTGCAGCGAGGAAGAGGACAAGGTCTGGTTCTACGACAAGCAGCAATGGCGCGACTATCTCACCATGCTGGCATCGAACCGTTTCAACCGCTTCGCCCTGACGCTTGGCATGGGCTATAACTATCCCTACCACAATCCGTGGATCACCGATGTCTATTTCTACTTCCCCTATCCGTTCCTGCTGAAGCTGCCGGGCTATGATGTCGAGGTTGCCGAGCTCTCCGACGAGGAGCGCGAAACCAATCTGGAGATGCTGAAATTCATCGCTCGCGAGGCGGCGAGGCGCGGGCTGGAATTCCAGCTGGCGCTGTGGACGCAGCGCTATGATTTCGACGACGTACCGCGTGCCAACTACACGGTAACTGGCATAACGCACGACAATCTCGCCCCTTATTGCCGCGATGCGATCACCAGGCTGCTGCGGGAAGTGCCCGAGATCACCGGCCTGACATTCCGCGTTCATGTCGAGGGTGGCATTGCGGAAGGCGAATACGGCTTCTGGAGGCAAGCTTTCGCCGGCGTGGCCGCCGCCGGCCGGCCGGTCGAGATCGACATGCATGGCAAGGGCCTCGACCACACGATGCTGCAGATTGCGCGGGAGTCCGGCATGCCCTTTGCCGCCTCCCCGAAATATCTCGCGGAACATATGGGGCCGCCCTATCACCAGTCCGCCATCCGCAACAAGGAATATCCGCCGGAAGTGGCCCGCAGCGAGCGCGAGCAGCTCAGCGAAGGCTCCCGCAAGTTCCTGCGTTACAGCTATGGCGACCTCTTGACGAAGGACAAGGATTACAAGGTCATCTATCGCATCTGGGCGGGCACGCAGCGCGTGCTGCTGTGGGGCGATCCGGAATTTGCCGCAGGCTACGGCCGCAGCTCCATGTTTGCCGGCTCCGACGGCGTCGAATGGTGCGAGCCGCAGAGCTTCAAGGGCCGCATGGGCACCGGTATTCCCGGTGGTCGCTTCAACTACCAGAAACATGGCCTGCCGACGCGCTACGACTGGCAGAAATACGAATACCAGTATCGCGTCTGGGGACGGCTGCTCTACTGTCCCGACGCGCCGCGCGAAAGCTGGATGCGTTATCTTGAGCATGAATGCGGCGACGCCGCCATCGAGTGCGAGAAGGGGCTCTCCTGGGCAAGCCGCGTGCTGCCGCTGATCACCCTGACGCACGGCCCCTCGGCCTCCAACAACCACTATTGGCCGGAGATCTACACCAATCTGCCGCTGGTCGAAGGTTCCGGCCGCCGCGCCTACGCCTTCGATATGGAAGGGCCGGTCCGTTTCGGAAATGCGCCGACTTTCGATTCGTTGCTCTTTGCCAATGCGCGCGAATATGCCGAGCTTCTGCTCGCCGGAAAATCGTCGCACCGCTACACGCCGCTCGATGTCGCCGACTGGCTGGAGGAGATGGCGGAGGGCTGCGAGGCGGCGCTGAGCAGGGTGAAGACAACCGAAAGCTACGGTTCTGCCGCCGTCCAGCGCATCATGATCGACGTGCAGATCTCGGCCGCCATTGCCCGCTTTTTCGCCGAGCGCTTCCGGGCGGCTTGCTGGGCGGAGCTGTTCATTGCCACCAAGGTTACGACGCTGATCGAACCTGTCATCGATCACGCGAGGCGCTCGGTCATGGCCTGGCAGGTGGCGGCCGATGTCTCTCGCGACATCTATCACGACGACCTGACCTACGGTCCGCAATCCTGGCTGCGCGGCTCCTGGCAGTCCCGCCTGCCGGAGATGACGGCCGAGGTGCTCGATCTGGAGTCGCTGCGCGGCGCCGGCAAGTTTGAAACTGTGCAAGCCGACGAGCAGGTATTGGCCGCCGTAAGGGCGCTCAAGGCCCGTCAGCCGGTCATCGCCAGCCGGTCGGGTGTTTCTGCGCCGTCGAAATTCAAAGCCGGCGTGGCCATCACGGTGCGGATTGATGAAACGGTGGACGAGGAACCGGTGCTGCACTATCGTCACGTCAATCAGGCCGAGCGCTGGAATTCGGCGAAGATGACACGGAATGGCAATGGCTTTGCCGCCACCATTCCCGGCGAATACACCGACTCCAAGTTTCACCTGCAGTTTTTCGTCAGCTCGAGGAGGGGCGGACGAAGCGTGCTTTCACCGGGTCTCGAGGACAATCTTTCCAACGAGCCCTACTATACCGCGCTGCAGGACTGAACACGGCAGGACCATCACGGGCGTTCGCCGGTGGGAGCGCCGGCATCGCCAAAGGAGGAGACCGCTCCGGCGGTGACAGGGAGGAGACGGATCAGTGACCCGGTATCTCTTGCTCAGGCTGGCGGACGCCATTCCGACCATCCTGCTCGTTTTGACGCTCGTCTTCATCGCCATGCGCATCCTGCCGGGCGATCCGGCGATTGCGGCTCTCGGCGACAATGCCACGGCCGAACAGCTCCAGCTCTTTCGTGAGCGCATGGGGCTGAATGCTCCCCTCTGGCAGCAATATATCAATTTCGTCATCGGCACGCTCAGCCTCGATTTCGGCCGTTCCGCCATGACCGACCAGCCGGTGCTCGGCCTGATCGCCTATAACCTCCCCTATACGATCGAGCTGACGATCGTCGCGATGATCATGGGTATCGTCGTCGGCGTGCCCTTCGGCGTCTGGGCGGCCACGCACCGCAATGGCCTGCCGGATTCGGCCATGCGCGGTTTCTCTCTGCTCGGTTATGCCATTCCCGATTTCTATCTCGGCGCGCTTCTGCTGATTACCTTCGCGCTCAATCTCGGCTGGTTTCCGATCAATGGCGGCGGCACGGGCTTTATCGACCGTATGTATCACGTGTTCCTGCCGGCGCTGACCCTTGCGCTCGTCAAGGCGGCCTTCATCGGCCGCCTGACCCGTACTTCGTTGCTGGAGGTGATGGGCCGCGACTATGTGCGCACGGCCCGCGCCAAGGGTGCGCGTGAGACGCGCGTCATCTATCGCCATGGATTGCGCAATGCGCTCTTGCCGCTGACGACCGGGCTTGGCCTCAGCATGCTCGCCACACTTTCCGGCTCTGTTGCGATCGAACTCGTCTTCAATCGCCCCGGTATCGGCAAGCTGCTGATCAGCGCCATTTCCGAGCGCGACTACGGTGTGATCCAGGGCGGCGTCGTCGTTTTTGCGATGTTCGTGGTCCTGATCAATCTGGCGATGGACCTCGTCTACATCGTCGTCGATCCGAGAATCCGGGTGAAGTGATGGCCACGACCGAGCAAGCTCCCCAGATCATTGCCGACGATCACCGGCTGGCAGACGCGTTCCGCCATATCCTCTATGGGCGCATATCGACCAGTTTTGCGTTACTCGTGGTGGTGGTCTTCATATTCGTCGCCGCCTTCGCGCCCTGGCTCGCGCCCTATGATCCGCTCGCCCAGAGCATCCTGGCGATCAACCAGAACCCCTCGGCAGCCCACTGGCTCGGCACCGACCAGTTCGGGCGCGACGTTCTCTCGCGCATGATCTACGGTTCGCGCAACTCGCTGATCTTCGGCTTCATCTCACCGGTTCTGGCGGCGATCTTCGGGACGCTGCTCGGCGTCACGGCCGGGTATTTCGGCGGCATCGCAGACCGCGTCATCTCGCGGCTGATCGACCTGCTGCTTGCCTTTCCGGAACTGCTGCTTGCCATCATCATCGCAGCCGTGCTCGGCGGTGGCTTCTGGAACATCATCGCCGTCATCACTGTCGCTTTCATCCCCGGCTTTGCCCGTGTGGCCCGCGCCTCGACGCTCGCCGTCAAGCAGGAGCCGTACGTGGAGGCGGCAGTCGCCGTCGGCGTGCGCACGCCGACCATCATCTTCCGGCACATCATCCCGAATATCGCCGCCCCCATCGTCGTGCTGATGACGCTTTGGGTCGCTTCAGCCATCCGTCTCGAAGCCTCGCTCAGCTTCCTCGGCATCGGTACCCAGCCGCCGAACCCTAGCTGGGGCAATATCATCCGCGACGGCCTCAACAATCTCTTCGGCTCGCCCTGGCCGATCATCGGCGCCGGCATCGCGATCACGCTCGTCGTCCTCTCCTTCAACCTGATCGGCGATGCGGTGCGCGACGTGCTCGATCCGGAGACGGCGCAATGAAGCAGCCCTTGCTGAGTGTCGAGCATCTTAAGGTGGAATTTGGAACGCCGACGAACCCGATCGTGGTCGTCGATGATTTGAGCTTCGAGATCGAGGCCGGGGGCGCGGTCGGTATCGTCGGCGAATCCGGCTCGGGCAAGTCGATCACGTCGCTGGCGATCATGCGGCTGGTGCCGGAACTCTGTCGGATCTCCGGCGGCAATATCCGTTTCGAGGGGCATGATCTCCTGAAACTGCCGGCAAGTGCGATGCCCGAGATCCGCGGCCGCGACATCGCGATGATCTTCCAGGAGCCGATGAGTTCGCTGAACCCGGTCATGACGATCGGCGACCAGATCGGCGAGGCGATCAAGCTGCATGAGAAGATGAGCCGCG
>NZ_JBHSOR010000036.1:0-25560 GCF_042656325.1 Rhizobium sp. GCM10022189 | reverse complement strand
GAAGGTCTTCAGCCGCGCAAACACATGGTCGATATCGGTGGCCGCGCCATAGGCGGCGAAATCGAGAATGTGGATGCCGACATCGCCGAGCACGCCGTTCGAGCCGTGGCCGGTCGACAAGCGCCACAGCCAGGTCGATTCCGTGCGCCAGTCGCCCCAGGCGCGCGAGACCAGCCAGCTCTGCAGGTAGGACGCCTCCACATGGCGGATCGTGCCGAGTTCGCCCGCCAGCACCATTTCGCGCGCCCGCTGCAGCGGGGCGACGTTGCGGTAGGTGAGGTTGACCATGTTGATGACGCCGGCCGCTTCTGCCGCTTCCGTCATCTCCAGCGCCTTCGGATAGTTCTCCGCCAGCGGCTTCTCGCACAGAACATGTTTGCCGGCGGCGATCAGGGCCATCGTCGTCGGGTGGTGGATGCGGTCAGGCGTAATATTCGTCGCCGCGTCGAATTCGCCCCAGGCGATCGCCTCGTCGAGCGACAGAAACCGCTTTTCGATATTGAACTTGTCGGCAAAGGCGGCAAGGCGGGTGGCATCCGTATCGACGGCGCCGACCACGTCCACGCCGTCGATGCGGGTGAAGTGGTCGAGCTGGTTCTTTGCCATCAGGCCCGTACCAAGAACGAGTAGTCGCATGGATGCTCCTCAGCGGTAACCGGCTTCGCCGGCCTGGTGCAGTCTCGGGCCGCGTTCGACGATCGGCTCCAGGGCTTTTTCTACCGGCACATTTGGGGCGTCGGTAATGCTCTTCAATGCGCCCGCCGGGTTATAGGCCCACTTCACCCCGTTGATCAGCACCTTCTGCACGTTGGCGTCGTGATAGGTCGGATAGGTTTCGTGGCCGGGGCGGAAATAGAAGATGTTGCCGGCACCGCGCCGCCAGGTCAGGCCCGAGCGGAACACCTCGCCGCCCTGGAACCAGGAGATGAACACCGTCTCCAGCGGCTCCGGCACGGAAAACTGCTCGCCGTACATTTCCTCGTTTTCCAGCTCGAAATGCTCGCCGAGGCCGGCGGCGATCGGGTGGCGCTGGTTGATCGTCCACAGCCGCTCGCGCTCGCCCGCCTCGCGCCATTTCAGCGCGCAGGGCGTGCCCATCAGCCGTTTGAAGATCTTGGAGAAATGGCCCGAATGCAGCACCAGCAGGCCCATGCCCTCCCAGACCCGTTTGGCGACGCGCTCGACGACGACGTCGGAAACCGCGCCGTGGTCCTTGTGGCCCCACCAGGTCAGGACGTCGGTCTCGGCAAGCCGGGCTTCGGAAAGACCGTGCTCCGGCTCCTGCAGCGTAGCCGTGGTCGCCGAAATCGCCGGGTCGCCGTTCAGCGCCTTGGCAATGGTCGTGTGCATGCCCTCGGGATAGATCTCGCGGACGACGGCATTGGTATTCTCATGGATGTTCTCACCCCAGACGACGGTGCGAATGGCCATGGCGATGCTCCTCTAGAACTTCTGGATATGTTCGGCAGGCGAAAAGGCGGGGTTCAAAGCGCTTTGGAAAGATGGTCGGCCAAAGCCGTTCCTCCTCCGCGTCGGAAGAAGACATAGACCTTTGCCGCGATTTTGACAAAGGGGATTTTCAGCCGCCGCACTGCCGGCAAAAATTCCCTTTCACATCAATGGGAAACGGTCTTGGAGAAGAGGTTGACGACGACCACGCCCGCAATAATCAGCCCGAGCCCGATAATGGCGGGCGTATCCAGCCGCTGCTTGAAAAAGACGAGGCCGACGGAGGAAATCAGCACGATCCCCAAAGCGCTCCAGATCGCATAGGCAATGCCGACGGGAATATGTTTCAGCGTCAGCGACAGGCAGTAGAAGGCAGCCCCGTAGCAGGCGACGACGAGCGCCGTCGGCCCGAGCCGGGTAAACTGCTGGGACAGC
Source organism: Rhizobium sp. GCM10022189 (assembly GCF_042656325.1). NCBI lineage: Bacteria > Pseudomonadati > Pseudomonadota > Alphaproteobacteria > Hyphomicrobiales > Rhizobiaceae > Rhizobium > Rhizobium sp. GCM10022189. The sequence goes on along the minus strand of NZ_JBHSOR010000036.1, from coordinate 23,676 downwards.
TGAAGGGCGGTCGTGCCGATCACTTCGAGCACGATGGCTGCAACGAGCAGCCCGTAGACGGCAGCCGGGTTCATGGCGGTATTCCTTTTCAAACACGTTCCGCCCTGTGCGCGGAATTGTGCAATAGCAAGCTCCAGCAATGCCGGCGAACGTGGGAGGCGCTCTGCGTCCGGACCTGCCTGGAAACGAAGGGGTGGAGCGTCCCCCGTCATCCTGAGAATGGAGGGAGGCCCCGGCTCTACTTGTGGGTCAGCTCGATGAGGCGGGCGATCAGCTCTCGCCTCAGTCCGTCGTCGATATCGTGGCTTTCCAGCGTATCCGCAAACCACAGGCCGTCGGCGGCAAACCGCACGATCAGCGTGTCGAGCGCCGAATCGGTGCCGATATATTCCTCGGCCCTTGCCGCCACCCATTCGCGCCACCGGTGGCGCAATCGGGGTTCGGCCAAGAGCGCGATCGTCACCTGCGTCCAGCTTCGGGAATCGTCGGGACGATCCTTCAGCCCGGACACCGCCTGCAGATAGGCGCGCGAGAAACGGCCCTGCGGCAGCGGATCGCCGCGCATCAGCTCGTCCATATCGGCGTCGAACCTCTCGAGCAGGCTTTCGAACAGGGCGTCCAGCAGCGCATTCTTCGTGGGGAAGTGATGCAGCAGCCCGCCCTTGCTGACGCCCGACGCGGCCGAGACCGCATCGAGCGTGACGGCGCCCATGCCCTGCTCCCCGGCAAGACGCGCGGCGACCTCCAGCAGCTGCTGGCGAACGAGCACGGGTTGTTTCTTGCGATGGTGAGCGTTTGACATGGTTTTACAAAGATACCGTCCAGACGGTTTTGTCAAGGGAAATCTGCCGGAGCCCCTGCCCCGTAAGGGATTATGCGCGAAATGCCGCGCTGTTTTGATGACAGTTGCGATCCTTTTTGATCGGGTGCATCTAGAACACCGGACCGGACCGCCTGAAACGGTTTTCGGACACCCGGGGCGGCGAAGGGGTCAGCGCTGTGCCGGGACGGGTAATGAAGGGATGGTTTCGTGACGGAAAATGTCACCACACTCTATGAGGCGATCGGCGGCGATCCGGCCGTCCGGGCGCTGACGCATCGCTTCTACGAGCTGATGGATACGCTGCCGGAAGCAAGGCATGTGCGCGCCGTGCATCCGCCGGATCTCCAAGGCAGCGAGGAGAAATTCTACGAATATATGACCGACTATCTCGGCGGCCCGCCGCTCTATACCGACAAGCGCGGCCATCCCCGCCTGCGCAGCCGCCATTTCGTGGCCGAGATCGGCCCGCTCGAACGCGACGAATGGCTGCTCTGCTTTCGCCGCGCGATCGACGAGACCATCGCCAGCAAGGCCCTGCGCGATCTCATATGGGCGCCCGTCGAGCGCCTCGCCCACCACATGCAGAACAAGGAATAGCCATGAGCCTGAACGCGCGCCTGGAGCCGGTGCTCTATCTCTTCGCCGGCCTGTTCGGCCTTGCCGGGGTGGCCCTTGCCGCCCTTGCCGCCCATGGCGGCGGCGAGGCCCATCTCGCAGCCTCCGCCTCCGCCATGTGCCTCGCCCACGCCCCGGCCCTTCTGGCTCTGGCGATCGGCGCGGCCAGGGTTAGAACCGCCTGGCTCGCCGGTTTGCTGATGATCGTGGGAACCCTGCTCTTTGCCGGCGACCTCGTCACCCTGCGCTTCACCGGCGCCGGCCTCTTCCCCTATGCCGCGCCGACCGGCGGCTGGGCGATGATGCTGGGCTGGCTGGCGGTCTCGGCGAGCGCCTTCTGGCGGGTGCGGGCCTAACCCACCCCCTTCTGCTCATCGGCGAAAAGGGGATGAGCAAGCGGCAGACTACGGCGCCAAAATGCAGGCCGCTTACACGCCCTCGACCACGTTGAACCCCTCGAATACCGGCGGCCCCTTGTACATGGCCTTGTTGTCCCCGGCATTGCGATGGGCGGCGCGGAAATTCTCCGACTTCGTCCAGTTCTGGAAATCCTCTTCGCTCGCCCAGAGCGTATGCGAGGAAAACAGCGTGTAGCCCTCCTCCGCATTGGCCTTGCCGCGCAGCAGGCGGAATTCGACGAAGCCCGGAACCTGCGACAGGCCGGAATCGCGGTTGCGCCAGACATTCTCGAAATCGCCTTCGGCGCCGGCGGCCACCTTGAAGCGGTTCATCGCGATATACATCGAAAATTCCTCACGCCTTCTTCCTGCTCGCCCGCTGCGCATAGCGCGGAAAGGCGACGATATTATTGCCGGCGGCCGCATCCGCGCCGACAGGCCTTGCGGCCGCCTCGCCGGGCATGCGCGCTTCCCAGGCGGGAAACAGCACGACATTGGGATAGCTGCGCTGGCGCGCCGCATTTTCCAGGAAAACCGCGTAAAGCTCCGGCACCAGGCCCTCGCCGCCATGTGCGGCAAGCTTGTGCAGGCCGATCATCGTAAACCCGTCGGGGCGTTCGTCGTTCATCGGGAATTGTCTCGTTCGTTCATCGTCTGCAGCGCACGCTCCAGGCTGGACTTGCTGCCGTTGCGCAGCGGAATGAAAGCCTTGCTGAACTTCTTGCAGCCGGTCTTCACCCGCAGGCAGGCATCGTGGCTGATACAGTCGATGGGGCAGAAGACGCAGTCCACCGAAGGAAGCAGCGTATCGATGCGCGAAACGGCTTCGCGAAGGCCGCCGTCGTGATGGATGAGTTCCGCCCCGAAGCTGCTGGCAATCTCGCGCAAATGCGCCACCTGGCAATCGCGGCCGCCGACATAGAGGAAACTGCGGCCATCCAGCTTGGAGCGCCCCGAGGAGGCCTGCCTGCTCTCCTGACCGGCCTGAACGCGGATCTCCCGGTTCGCCCCCTTCTTCGCCTTTCGAGCCATTTGCCACCCGTTCGCTCGTTGATCGTCACACGATTCCTGCGTGTGCGAACGGACCTTATTAAACTTGATTTTTAGAGTAAAGTATAAAGTTGAATGTTTTAATCATATTATCGCGGCGTGATCTCGATCGGCACCGACATGGTCATCGACTGCCCGCCCGGCGGCGGGCTGAAAGGTGCCGCGCGGCGCACCGCATCAAGGGCGAGCTGGTCGATTTCCGGAACGCCCGATCCCCGCGATACGCGCGCCGACGTCAGGCTGCCGCTGCCGCTCACCGAGAAAGTGACGACGACGCTGCCCTGAACGCCGCGAGGCTGCCTGATGGCGCGACGGATACGGCTTCGAACCTTGCCGGTATAATTTGCCGTCGCGGCGGTCCCGATGCCGCTATTGTTGCCGGCGGCCCGCGAATTGCTGTCCGATTGCGCCTGCGAGGTGCCTTCGGCCACGCCGCGCTGGGAATCCTGCTGGCCTTCGCCGCGCGAACCCGCCGTCTTCTTCGGCGGCCGCTTTTTCTCGACCGGCTTCGGCTTTTCCTGCACCGTCGGCTTCGGTTTCGGCGCCGGGGTCACGACCTCCTGCGGCTGCTCCGGCTCGGGCTGGATTTCCGCCGTTTCGACCGGCTTGACCTCCTCCGGAACCGTCGCCGTCTCGACAGGCTGAACCTCTACCGGCTGCACTTCGGAACTGACCGTATCGACAGGCGTCGGCTGTTCGGGAACGACCGCCGACATCGGCTGCACGACGGATTCCTCTGCCGGCACTTCGGAGACCAGGATTTCCGGCTCGACGGCCGCAGCCGTCTCGGGCGAGACGCGCGTCACTTCCTGCGCCGGCGCCGGCTGAACGGGATCCTGCGTCTCGGCCGGCGCAAGCTCCGCCGGCTGAACGGTTTCGGGCTGGACCTCCGCCGTCTGCGTTTCCGTCGGCTGGATCGTATCGGGTTCGACCGCCTCCGGGATGATCTCTTCCTGGACGGTCGTTTCCGTCTCGCCGGCGGCCGTCTGGTCGATGTCGGAATTGCCGTACATGACGACGCTGACAGCCTCGCCGGCTTCCTCGATCGCCTCCTCGGGCGCCTTGGGAAAAGCGACGATCAGCGCGGTCGCCAACGCCGCATGGAAGATCAGCGAGCAGATGCAGGTCAGCGTCAGCCGCCGCCGCACCGGCGCCTTCTCGTCCTCCTGCTTTTCCACCGCCGCATCCATCGGCGGCGGCGCGGAGGCAACGGCCGGCGCCGCTTGCGGATGATCGGGGAAGGACGAGATCTGCGCAAAACGCGCATAGTGGATGACCTGCTCGCCGGCCGGCTGGCGCTGCGCGTTGCGCAGGTCGGACAGTTCGTGGCCGGGATGCATGCCGGGCGTGTTGTCGTTCAGGCTGCCGTCAGCGCTCGCCTCCTCGATGAGCACGTGTCTCGATCTGGATTTCGCTGAAATTGCCATTTTACGCCTCGGACAGACTGCAACATGCGCGCCGGGCTTCGGCCCGGCCTGGGTTTAGCCTTCGACCCGCCTTAACCCTCGAAAGGAACGGAGATCTGCGAGCGGGTCACGAGACCCTTCATGCATTCGCCGGTCGCCGGCCCGTCGCAGACCGGCGTATCGTTGATGATGATGCGCGTGACCGTCTCGCACTTGACGTTGGGCATATCGAACTGGCGCACGCGCTTCTTGCCCTGCGGCAGGTCGCGGAAGTCGAGCACGGTGATGCGGTCGACGGCGTTCTTGTCGTTGAAGAAGGCAAGCTCGAAGGAGATCTTGTTGATCGGCGCCGCCAGGTTGTTTTCGGCAACGAAGGTCATCATGCAGCCCTTCTGCGAGGGCGCCAGCGCGTTAAGCTCGACATCGAGCTTGGCGGCGGGGGCACTGGCGGCCGCTGCCGCATCCTGCGCATAGGCCCCGGCCACGCCCGACACCGAAAACAGCACGCTGGCCGCAAAAGCAGCAAACCGACCCATCATTATCGTCTCTCCATATGGCAAATTGGCTGCTGCCGGCGGGTTCGCAGCAGCCCGATCAAAAACTTGACTGCGATTGTCTTCAATTATTGCGTCTTTAAAAAACTATGAGTATGAAAGTCAAGATAAATGTCACCGGAACCGGGGTCTTGACCCCCGCAATCACGGAATAAGCCAACCGAAATGATGGTTGAAAAGCCAGATACATTTAAGCTCGCACCGCCGCGCAACGAAGCTGCGGCGGCCGATATCCGCGTTCTCGAAAGCGGCGACCTTTTTGCCGGCACCAACGAGATCATGATTCGGCACGACGGCCTGATCTACCGCCTGAAGATCACCCGTCAGGGCAAACTCATTCTCAACAAGTAAGCTTGACAGCAGGGTAGGACATGACCGAGCAGACCAGACCGGCACCAGCAGAAATCCGCGCGTTCCGCGCCGAAAATCCGAAGATGCGCGAGCGCGACATTGCCGCGCAGCTCAAGATTTCCGAAGCCGCCCTCGTCGCCGCCGAAGTCGGCATCAGTGCAACGCGCATCGATGCCAGCGCCGCCCGGCTCCTGGAGCGCGTCGCCGATCTCGGCGAGGTCCTGGCGCTGTCGCGCAACGAAAGCGCCGTTCACGAGAAGATCGGCGTCTACGAAAACATCAAGGTCGGCGAACACAACGCGATCGTGCTCGGCGAAAACATCGACCTGCGCATCTTCCCGAGCCGCTGGGCGCATGCCTTTGCCGTCACCAAGAAGGACGGCGACACCGAGCGCCTCAGCCTCCAGTATTTCGACAGGACCGGCAGCGCCATCCACAAGATCCATCTGCGCCCGGCATCCAATGTCGAAGCCTACCGCCGCATCGTCGCCGAGCTGACGCTGGAAGACCAGAGCCAGGAATTCGCGGAGGCCGAAGCCTCCTTCGCCTCCGACGAGGACGGCAACGTCAGCAAGGAGGAACTGCGCGACAACTGGAGCAAGATGACCGACACGCACGAGTTCTTCGGCATGCTGAAGCGCCTGAAGATCGGCCGGCAGGCCGCCGTGCGCACCGTCGGCGACGACTATGCCTGGAAGCTCGACAACAGGGCGACGGCCGAAATGATGCACGCCTCCGTCAAGTCGGGCCTGCCGATCATGTGCTTCGTTGCCAATAACGGCATCGTCCAGATCCATTCCGGCCCGATCTTCAACGTCCAGCCGATGGGTCCGTGGATCAATATCCTCGACGAGACCTTCCACCTGCATCTGCGCCAGGACCACATTGCCGAGACCTGGGCCGTGCGCAAGCCGACCAGGGACGGCCACGTCACCTCGCTCGAAGCCTATGACGCCAACGGCGACATGATTATCCAGTTCTTCGGCAAGCGGAAGGAAGGCTCCGACGAGCGCGCCGAATGGCGCGAGATCATGGAAAACCTGCCGCGGGCCGCAAGCGTGGCCGCGTGAGGATCGGAGCGATGAAGATGCCTCACAACCTGCGCCGGATCCGCCTCTGGGAACTGGCTTTGACCGCTGCCGTCATGGCCCTGCCGCTGATCCCGGCCGCACCGGCGGGCGAGGGTTACGCTTTCGTCCGCGCCGCCCATGCCGAGGAGAAGAAGCTCGATACGTCGCGGCTGGTTTCGGTCGGCGGCGACGTCACCGAGATCATCTATGCGCTCGGCGAGCAGGGCCGGCTGATCGCCCGCGACACGACGAGCATGTATCCGGAAGCCGCGCTGAAACTGCCCGATGTCGGCTACATGCGCGCCCTTTCCCCGGAAGGCATTCTCGCCATGAACCCGACGGCGATCATCGCCGTCGAGGGGTCCGGCCCGCAGGAGGCGCTGAACGTTCTGAAGAATGCCAGCGTGCCCTTCGAAACCGTTCCGAACGCCTATACGCGTGACGGCATCATCGCCAAGATCGACCGCGTCGGCACGCTCCTGAACGTGCCGGAAAAGGCCAAAGCGCTGGAAGAAAAGGTCGGCGCCGATCTCGATGCCGCCGTCGCCGATGCCGCAAAGCGCCCCGAGGCCGAGCGCAAGCGGGTGCTCTTCATCCTGAGCGCCCAGAACGGCCGCATCATGGCCTCGGGCACCGGCACGGCCGCCGACGGCGTCATCAGGCTTGCCGGCGCCGTCAACGCGATCGGCGAATTCCCCGGCTACAAGCCGCTCACCGACGAGGCGATCGTCAGCGCCAGGCCCGACGTCATCCTGATGATGAACCGCGGCGACGGCGCCGGTACGAAGAACGAGGACCTGCTGGCCCAGCCGGCGATCGCGATCACGCCCGCCGGCGAGAAGAAGGCGATCATCCGCATGGACGGCCTGCATCTGCTGGGCTTCGGCCCGCGCACGGCGAGCGCCGTGCGCGAGCTCAACGCGGCGATCTACGGGGGCTGACGATGGCCGTTCCGGAAGCCATGACGGACAACAGGCGATCCCTTTCGGCGGCATTCCGCAAAAGCCGGCAGGCGGGCGACAGGACCGAACTCGCCCTGCTGGCAATCGCCTTCCTCCTCGTGGCTTCCGTCTTCGCCCTGCTCTTCTCCGTCACGACAGGGGCCTCGGACGCCTCTATCCTCGATGTCGTGAGGAACATGGCGGGGTCGCAAACGGCGCTCAGCGCCCGCGACCGCATCATCATTTTCGATATCCGCCTGCCGCGCGCCATTCTCGGCTTCCTGATCGGCGGATCGCTTGCCGTGTCCGGCGCGGTCATGCAGGGCCTGTTCCGCAATCCGCTCGCCGATCCCGGCCTTGTCGGCGTTTCCTCCGGCGCGGGCTTGGGCGCCGTCGTCATGATCGTGCTCGGCGGCAGCGTCGCAGCGCCGCTCTATCTGGCCCTCGGCATCTATGCCCTGCCGCTCGCAGCCTTCGGCGGCGGCCTTGCCACCACGCTGCTGCTCTACCGCGTCGCCACCAGCAACGGCCGGACCTCGGTCGCCACCATGCTGCTTGCCGGCATCGCGCTCGGCGCGCTCGCCGGCGCACTGACGGGCGTGCTGATCTATATGGCCAACGACCAGCAGCTGCGCGACCTCACCTTCTGGGGCATGGGCTCGCTGGCCGGCGCCACCTGGATCAAGATATCGGCTGCCGGCCCGATCATTCTCCTCTCCTTCGTCTCCCTGCCCTTCATGGCGCGCGGGCTGAACGCCATCACGCTCGGCGAGGCCGCCGCCTTCCACATGGGCGTACCGGTGCAGCGGCTGAAGAATATCGCCATCGTCACCGTGGCGGCCGCAACCGGCGCCTCCGTTGCCGTCAGCGGCGGCATCGGCTTCGTCGGCATCGTCGTGCCGCACATCCTGCGCATGGCAATCGGCCCCGACCACCGTTTCCTGCTGCCGGCCTCGGCTTTGCTCGGCGGCTCGCTGCTGATCTTTGCCGACGTGCTGGCCCGTACCATCGTCGCCCCCGCCGAACTGCCGATCGGCATCATCACGGCGGCCGTCGGCGGCCCCTTCTTCCTCTGGATCCTGCTGCGGCAGCGCTCGCGCCTTGCCCTTTGAGTTTGCCCCGATGATCGAAGTTTCCGGCGTCAGCGTGCGCCTTTCCGGCAAGACCATCGTGCAACATGTCGCCTTCGCCGCAAAGGCCGGCGAACTGACCGCCATTGCCGGCCCCAACGGCTCCGGCAAGACGACGACGATGAAGGCCGTTTCCGGGGAACTCGCCTATGACGGCTCGGTGCTCCTGAACGGCGAGGAAGTGCGCACGCTCAAACCCTGGCAGCTTGCCTCGGTTCGCGGCGTGCTGCCGCAGGCAAGCAGCATCTCCTTTCCCTTCACGGTACGCGAGATCGTCCGCATGGGGCTGACCTCCGGCCTCAACCTTCACGCCGACCAGGCCGATGCAACGGCCGCCAGGGCGCTTGCCGCCGTCGATCTCATGGGCTTCGAAGGGCGCTTCTACCAGGAGCTTTCCGGCGGCGAGCAGCAGCGCGTGCAGCTGGCCCGCGTTCTCTGCCAGATCGCCGAGCCCACCGTCGGCGGCAAGCCCTGCTGGCTGCTGCTGGACGAGCCGGTCTCCAGCCTCGATATCAGCCACCAGCTGACGATCATGCGGCTGGCGCGGAATTTCTGCGAGCGCGGCGGCGGGGTGATCGCGGTCATGCACGATCTCAACCTGACGGCCCTTTTCGCCGACAGGATCGTGCTGATGAAATCCGGCCGGCTGGCCGCTTCCGGCACCGTGCGCGAGGTGCTGACGGACGAATGCATGCAATCCGTCTTCGGCTGCCCGCTGCGCGTCAATCAGGTGCCGTCCGACGGCACGCCTTTCGTGCTGGCCCACAGCGCGCTTGCCGCCGGCTAGGAACCTTTCCCGCCCGAATGCGTTGTCCGCAATGATTTGGGTCAAAGCCGGGCGCTCCCTTCCGTGCCATTGATGGCGCTGACCCCGCGCGAAACCGGGTGGCGCTTTTCTGCGCCCAGCAATGGAGACAGACATGGCCTACTCCCTCTTCCATTCCAGCCGCAGCCGCCGCAGCCGCAACGGCGCCCTCCACAATCTCGAAACCGGCATCGAGGAGCAGATCGAGGCGCTGCGCGAAGAGCTTGCCGAACTCACCCATGTTCTCGGCAAGACCTCCCGCCATCAGGGTGAGAAGCTGCGCTCGCAGGCATCGGCAAGTTACGAGGACATTCTCGGCCGCAGCGAGGACCTGCTGCGCGAATTGCAGCAGAGCTACCTGCGCGGCGCAAGCGAAGTCAGAAGCACCGTGCGCCGCCACCCGCTGGCAACCGTCGGCGCCGCCGCCGCCTTCGGCCTGCTCGTCGCCATGCTCGCCCGCCGCTAGGCCGTTTGCCTTCCAGTGAGGCGAGCCGCCCTATCTCTTCGTTTCAACCCGATTCCGGACGCAGAACCACCGCGCACATGGCCGGAACCGCTTTAGGAGGCTCGATGCTTTTCCCGATCCTGAGCCTGCTCGTGGGCACGAGCGTTCAACGCACCGTGGAGCGCACCAAGCGCAACAGCATCTTCATTGCCGTTGCACTGCTGTTCGTCCTGACCGCCCATGCGCTGGCCGTCACCGCCGGGGCCATCTGGCTGGCCGGCATCTACGGGCCGATCGGCGCATCGCTCTTCCTGGCAGCCTGCGCCCTGCTGATCGCCATCGTCGTCTTCATCATCATGACGATCATGAACCACCAGGAAGCCCGCCGCGCCCGCGAGCGCCGCGCGGCCCTCGAATCTCTGGCAACCGTCGGCCTCGGCCTCGTCCGTTCGCAGCCGCTGCTGACGGCGGGCATCGTCGCCGCCCTTGTCGCCGCCAATCTCGTGGGGTCCAGGCGCGACGATTGATCCCGCCAATTCTGCCTGCGCTTCGGCATCGGAAGAACGCGGCGCGCCCGTGCATGCGGTGCGCTGCCATATCCCTCCGGCGGCAATAAAAAAGCCGGCGCCCGATGGGGCAGCCGGCCATCCTTCCTCCCAGGAAACGGGTCAATCAGAAGGCAAAGGCCTTCGAGGTCAGCGGCGCCGAGGTGGCGTCCGGGCCGAAATCCGCCTCGCCCGAGATCTGCAGCAGGTCCTGCAGCCGCTGGCGCGCGCGGTTCACGCGGCTCTTGATGGTGCCGACCGCGCAGCCGCAGATTTCCGCCGCTTCCTCGTAGGAAAAGCCCGAGGCGCCGACGAGAATGATCGCTTCGCGCTGATCCGGCGGCAGCTGGTCGAGCGCCTTCTTGAAATCCTGCAGGTCGAGCGCGCCGTACTGGGACGGATGCGTCGCCATGGATTCGGTAAACAGGCCGTCGCTGTCCTGCACTTCACGGCCGCTCTTGCGCATCTGGCTGTAAAGCTCGTTGCGCAGGATGGTGAAGAGCCAGGCCTTCATGTTGGTGCCCATCTCGAAATGGTCCTGCTTGGCCCAGGCCTTCATGATCGTGTCCTGAACCAGGTCGTCGGCCCGGTCATGCCGGCCGATCAGCGAGATGGCAAAAGCGCGAAGGCTTGGCAGGGCCGCCAGGAGTTCGCGCTTGAAGCTCGGTTGCGCTTTTTCCATGCGGATATCCTATTCGGCCATCTTTGCGGAAGCCATCATTTCGGCCTGGTCGAGCTTTTCCAGGAGGTCGAGGAAGCGGTCGGGAATAGCCTCCTCCTGGACCGCGGCATAAAGCGACCGCAGCCTGACGCCGATCTGATTGTTCGGATCCAGTAAATCGCTCGCCCTGAGTTCCAGCTGGCGCTCGTCCGATGCTTCTATCTTTGCTGTCGTCATCAACTGATCACTTCTTGCCTGTTGTCTCGGGATGAAAGGCAAATTCCCCCTTAAAGGTAAATGGAACCGATACCGGATCGATCAAGCCGGCTCTTTCGAACCCTTGATGGCTCTGTTCCAGTCCGTTCGCATGGGTCAAAACGTGACGCCCTTCATTTGTCGGATAGGGTAATGCGGCATCGCAAAAAAAGTTCCTCGCCTCCGGAACTTTTTTACCGAGGCGGCGTTTTCAGGTCATTGCAGCCATTACCGCCCTGCAGACGGGAGTTTTTTAATGACACTTTCCACTCGAATTGCGCCGCACCTTCCTTATCTGCGTCGCTATTCCCGCGCGCTTACCGGCACCCAGACATCGGGCGATGCTTATGTCGCCGCCGTCCTGGAAGCGATCATCGCCGATCTTTCCATTTTCCCGGATACCGCGAATGACCGCGTTGCACTCTACAAACTGTTCACGCAACTGTTTGGTTCCACCGCGGTCGAGATTCCGGAACCGTCCTCTCCCTATGCCTGGGAGCAGCGCGCCACGCTGAACCTCTCCAAGGTCTCGCCGCTCGCCCGCCAGGCCTTCCTGCTGGCCTCGGTGGAGAATTTCCGCGTCTCCGAAATCGGCGAGATCCTCGAGATCACCGAAGAGGAAACCATGCAGCTGCTCGACAAGGCCTCGAACGAGATCTCGCGCCAGGTGGCGACCGATATCATGATTATCGAGGACGAGCCGCTGATCGCCATGGATATCGAGCAGATGGTCGAAAGCCTCGGTCACCGCGTCACCGGCATCGCCCGCACCCATGCGGAGGCCGTCGCCCTCTACAACAAGACCAAGCCGAGCATGGTGCTGGCCGATATCCAGCTTGCCGACGGCAGCTCGGGCATCGATGCCGTCAACGATATCCTGAAGACGTCGAGCGTGCCCGTCATCTTCATCACCGCCTTCCCTGAAAGGCTGCTGACCGGGGAGCGGCCGGAGCCCACCTTCCTCGTCACCAAGCCGTTCAACCCCGACATGGTCAAGGCTCTGATCAGCCAGGCGCTTTTCTTTAACGAAACGACCCGCGTGGCGGCCTGAAACGCGAATTTCGGCCGCGCCGGAACCATTCCGGCGACGATGCGTTCCGGCTCTGCCGGAGCGTATTGGCGGCTTTAACGGTTTTTGCAGCGCTTGCTTCTAGAATGACCGGCAGGTTTGTCGGGGGGTGACATCCCTCCCTATATTCGAAGGGACTGAGGAAAGGCGGCCGAGTGAATACGACTGGACCATTGTCCGGAACGCCTTTCACCACCGAAGGCAAGGCGGCCATGTTGGAGCGGGCGCTCGCCAGCGCCGCCATTTCCATCCTCTATCAGGATGCCCGGCTTTCGATCGTCTATGCCGAGAACCTTCCCCCGCATTTCGAGAAGCGCTTCGTGCGCGGCGGCGACGACGCCTCGCTCTTCGGCGAGGCGCACGGCAAACAGCTGAAGGCAATGAAGCGCCGGGTGCTGGAGACGGGCGCGTCGAGCGCTGCCGAGGTCGAGGTTGCCATCGACGGCGAAACCAGGACATTCGAACTGAAGGTCCAGCGCACCGGCGGCCACGGCGATTACGGCCTGCTCTCGGTCATCTCCGAGGTCACCGAAAGCCGCCACCGCGAGAAAGTGCTGAAATCGCTGCTGCGCGAGCTGTCGCACCGCTCCAAGAACCTGCTTGCCATCATCCAGGGCATTGCCACGCAGACCGCGCGCAACACGATTTCTCTCGACTCCTTCCTGGTGAAGTTCCGCGGGCGGCTGCAGTCGCTCTCCAATTCCCAGGATCTCGTGACCGATTCCAGCTGGCGCGGCGCCTTCCTGTTCGAGCTCGCCGAAAAGCAGTTCGCCCCCTATTGGCCCGAAACGTCCGGCTCCATGCCGATCTTCGGCATCAACGCCCACCTGACGCCGAACGCCGCCGTGCATCTCGGCCTCGCGCTGCACGAGCTCATCGTCAATTCCGCCTCCTACGGCGCCATCGCCAGCGGCGCGACATCGGTCACGCTGAACTGCCGGGAAGCCGATATTGCCGGCCGCAAGGCCATCGAACTTGCCTGGGTGGAAGTGCTGCCGAACCGCGCCGACGTGCACGAATTCAGCGAAAACAGCTTCGGCCGCACCGTGCTGGAACGTGTCGTGCCCTCCTCCGTCAACGGCAAGGCCGAACTGACGCTCATACCCGGCCGCATCGAATACCACCTGACGGTTCCGGAAACGGAATTCGAAATCCTCAAACGCGGCTGAGGCGCAGCGCTGCACGCTTTTTGCCGGAAAATTGGGAGCCCAAACGGAAAACAACCGGTGCGAGGGCGGCGCACCGGTTGTCTCCACTCACCGGGAGGGGACCGTGAGTTCGTCCGAATGATGGGTTGGGGGCGCGCATGTTGGGTCGATGCGGTCATCATCCGGATACCCCATCAACTACCCGCGTTAACTTTAGTTCCGTCCGATCGTAAAAAAAATCGCCTTTTGTCGGCTTTTTCGCAACGGCCCGCGATCCGGCTTTCCGATGCCAGGTTCCACTTCGCAGGCAGGGGCTGCTCAAAGAAACGCCACAACAAACAAAATCAACTGCTTACAGGCTGAAAACGCAAGAAAATTGCCAAAATTTTACCGTTTGATAAATTTTTGAACCTGAGTTACGATTCCCTCACTAGTCGTTACCAATAAAGAGGGAACTTCAATGGAACGCCTGGAAACTGGGATTCGTGCCGGCCGGCTTTCGCCCGCCGAGTACGAGGCTAATTTTTCCGATCTTCACCCGCGTCTCGACAACCACGAAGCGCTGGTCGCAGCCGACCGCTGTTATTTCTGCTACGACGCGCCGTGCATGACGGCCTGTCCCACCTCCATCGACATTCCGCTCTTCATCCGCCAGATCTCGACCGGCAATCCGCTGGGTTCGGCGAAGACCATCTTCGACCAGAACATCCTCGGCGGCATGTGCGCCCGCGTCTGTCCCACCGAAGAATTGTGCGAGCAGGCCTGCGTGCGCAACACCGCCGAAGAGCGCCCCGTCGAGATCGGCCGGCTGCAGCGCTACGCCACGGATGCGGCGATGGCTGCCGACAAGCAGTTCTACCGGCGCGCCGAGGCGACCGGCAAGAAGATCGCCGTCGTCGGCGCCGGACCTGCCGGCCTTGCCGCCGCCCACCGCCTCGCCGTCAAGGGCCATGATGTCGTGATCTACGACGCCAGGCCGAAATCCGGCGGCCTCAACGAATATGGCATCGCCACCTACAAGACGGTCGACGACTTCGCCCAGAAGGAAGTCGACTATGTCCTCTCGATCGGCGGCATCGAAGTGAAGCACGGCCAGCAGCTCGGCCGCGATTTCTCGCTTGCCGACCTGCAGGGCCAGTACGACGCCGTCTTCCTCGGCCTCGGCCTTGCCGGCGTCAACGCGCTGCGCGTCGATAACGAAAACCTGCCGGGTGTCGACGACGCCGTCGATTTCATCGCCGCCCTGCGCCAGGCTTCCGACAAGGGCAAGATCGCCATCGGCCGCCGCGTCGTCGTTCTCGGCGGCGGCATGACGGCCATCGATGCCGCCGTGCAGGCAAAGCTGCTTGGCGCCGAGGAAGTGACCATCTGCTACCGCCGCGGCAAGGAGCATATGAACGCCTCGGAATTCGAGCAGGATCTCGCCACCTCCAAGGGCGTCATCATCCGCCACTGGCTGGCGCCGAAATCCATCCTCTCGCATGACGGCAAGGTGGCAGGCATCGAGGTCGAATATACCGCGCTCGTCGATGGCCGCCTCACCGGCACCGGCGAGACCGGCGTCATCACTGCCGACCATATCCTGAAAGCCATCGGCCAGACCTTCGAAGCCTCCAGCCTCGGCGCGCTGCGCATGGAATCCGGCCGGATCGCCGTCGATGCCGAAGGCCGCACCTCGATCGAAGGTGTGTGGGCCGGCGGCGACTGCGTCTTCGGCGGCGAAGACCTCACCGTCTCTGCCGTCGCCCACGGCCGCGATGCGGCCGAATCCATTCACCGCACCCTGACTGCCGCAGCCGCTCCGGCCGTCGCCGTCGCCTGAAGGGGAGAATGAACAATGGCTGATCTCCGCAACAATTTCGTCGGCATCAAGTCCCCGAACCCCTTCTGGCTCGCTTCTGCGCCGCCGACCGACAAGGCCTACAATGTCGAGCGCGCCTTCAGGGCCGGCTGGGGCGGCGTCGTCTGGAAGACGCTGGGCGAGGAAGGCCCGCCCGTCGTCAACGTCAACGGCCCGCGCTACGGCGCGATCTGGGGCGCCGACCGGCGCCTGCTTGGTCTCAACAATATCGAGCTCATCACCGACCGCGATCTGCAGACAAACCTGCGCGAAATGAAGCAGGTGAAGATGAACTGGCCGGATCGGGCGCTGATCGCCTCGATCATGGTGCCCTGCGAGGAACAGGCCTGGAAGGCGATCCTGCCGCTGGTGGAAGAAACCGGTGCCGACGGCATCGAGCTGAATTTCGGCTGTCCGCACGGCATGTCCGAGCGCGGCATGGGCTCGGCCGTCGGTCAGGTGCCGGAATATATCGAAATGGTCGTGCGCTGGTGCAAGCAGTATACGCGCATGCCCGTCATCACCAAGCTGACGCCCAACATCACCGACATCCGCCGCCCGGCGCGTGCCGCCAAGGCCGGCGGCACGGACGCCGTCTCGCTCATCAATACGATCAACTCGATCGTCTCGGTCGATCTCGACAACTTTGCCCCGAACCCGACGGTCGGCGGCAAGGGCAGCCACGGCGGCTATTGCGGCCCGGCCGTCAAGCCGATCGCGCTCAACATGGTCGCCGAGATCGCCCGCGATCCGGAAACCTACGGCCTGCCGATCTCCGGCATCGGCGGCATCACCACCTGGCGCGACGCGGCCGAATTCCTGGTGCTCGGCGCCGGCAACGTGCAGGTCTGCACCGCCGCCATGACCTACGGTTTCAAGATCGTCCAGGAAATGATCACGGGCCTCTCGGACTGGATGGACGAAAAGGGCCACAAGACCCTCGACGACATTACCGGCCGCGCCGTGCAGAACGTCACCGACTGGCAGTATCTGAACCTCAACTACATCGCCAAGGCCAAGATCGACCAGGACGCCTGCATCAAATGCGGCCGCTGCTACATCGCCTGCGAGGACACGTCGCACCAGGCGATCACCAACTTCGTGAACGGCGCCCGCCATTTCGAGGTGATGGAAGAGGAATGCGTCGGCTGCAATCTCTGCGTCAGCGTCTGCCCGGTCGAAAACTGCATCACCATGGAAGCGCTTCCGGCAGGCGCCCTCGACAAGCGCACCGGCAAGGTCGTCGATCCGAACTACGCCAATTGGACGACCCATCCGAACAACCCGATGGCGAGGCAGGCGGCGGAGTAAAACCTCCGAAAGCCCGACGAAGAAGCCGCCCATCCACGGCGGCTTTTTCTTTTCCCGCTATTTGGTCCTCAAAGCCCGAAGGACTTCCGGTAGGCGCTGGGGCTCGTTCCCAGCCGCCGGCGGAAATGGTGGCGCATGGTCGCAAGCGTGCCGAAACCGCTGGCGACAGCGATATCGTCGAGCGAGACGGCAAGCTCCTTTTCGAGAAGATCGCGCGCGTGCCGCAGCCGCTCCTTCAGCAGCCATTCGCCGACGCTGTCGCCCGTGGCCGCCTCGAAACGGCGCTGGAAAGTGCGCATGCTCATGCCGGCCTTGCCGGCAAGCAGGCTGATCGGCTGCTCTTCGGACAGCCGTTCGCGCATCCACTCGATCAGCGGCCCAAGACGGATGCCCTCGCGCTCTTCCGGCACGGGAGCGGCGATGAACTGCGCCTGCCCGCCCTCGCGATGCGGCGGCACGACGAGGCGGCGCGCCACGCTGTTGGCGGCATCGGGGCCGAAATCGCCGCGCACCACATGCAGGCAGAGATCGATGCCGGCCGCACTGCCGGCGGCCGTCAGGATGCTGCCCTCGTCCATGTAGAGCACGTCGGCATCGAGCGCGATGTCGGGATAGCGCGCGGCAATCGAGGCGACATAGCGCCAGTGGGTCGTGGCCCGCCGGCCGGCGAGCAGGCCGGATGCCGCAAGCACGGCGACACCGGAGCAGAGCGACATGACCCGCGCGCCCCGCTCATGCGCCGCCCTCAACGCCGATATCAGCGGCGCCGGCACCGGCGCATCGATCGCCCGCCATCCCGGCGCAATAACGAGATCCGCCTCGTCGAGCGCTTCCAGCCCTTGATCGACCGCAACCGTCAGCCCGCCGGCCGCCCGCAGCGGACCGGGCTCGATGCCGGCGACCGAGAAGCGATACCAGCCCTCGCCCATTTCCGGCCGCGGCAGGCCGAAGACCTCGTAGGCGATGCCGAATTCGAACGTGCAGAGCCCGTCATAGGCGAGCGCCACCACATGCGGTCCCTGTGTGCGACATGTCTCCGATTTTGGCATGATCTTTACGCTATCAGTCATGATGGCCAATTTCGTCCATCCCTATCATCGGCAATGATCGCCCGCAACCGAAGCCAAGCCAGCAAAGGACCAGATCATGCCGAGCCCCGTTTCCGAAATCCCCGCCGCCGCGCCCGACGCCACTGCCGAATATTTTGCCCGCAAGCTCGCCTTCGAGACCGATTGCTCGGATGTGAACGCAGCCTTCGCCTCCGGCAAGGTCGATTTCGTCCTGCTCGACGTGCGCTCGCCCGCGCTCTTCAACCTTTCGCATATTCCCGGCGCCCTCAACCTGCCGCATGGCAAGATGACTGCCCACCGCATGTCCGAATGGCCTTCCGACACGCTGTTCGTGGTCTATTGCGCCGGCCCGCATTGCAACGGCGCCGACAAGGCGGCGCTGCGCCTCTCGCGCCTCGGCCTCTCGGTCAAGCTGATGATCGGCGGCCTGACCGGCTGGGCGGACGAAGGCTTCGCATTCGAAGGCGGGGCAAGCGCGGCCGCCTGATCCAATCTCCCTTCTCTCTGCGATGGAGGGAAGGGAATTTCACCTGTCGCCGGCCATGACTTTCGCGCCGCGTCAATGTCTGGCCGCTCTATGCCGGCCCGGCTGGACAGATCCGCAGAAATTGCATTGCCAATCTCTGCGAAATCCATGTTTTTCTATCGATTTCTCTGGAAATACGCCAGCGCTGCCGTATATCGTTAGTTTCGTCTGCCCCATCCGGGCCGCATCTATGCGATATTACTTGGAACACGGCCAGCATGTCACTTCGCAGTGCCCTACGCGCACAAACAGCAGATTGCCATGCCGAGGTGGACGCCCTCTTCGGTAATTTCAGCCTTTCCGATCCCGGCGATTACAAGGCCTTCCTGCGCGCCCACGCCCGCGCCGTGCCCGCAATCGAATCCGCCCTGGAACGGGCCGGCATTGCCAGGCTGCTGCCGGACTGGCCGGAACGCCGGCGCACGCCCCTTCTTCTTGCCGATATAGCGGCGCTGGACGACCTTCCGCCCCGGCCCCTTCAGCAGCCCGAGCTTGACGACGACGCCTCCCTCTGGGGCGCGGTCTACGTGCTGGAAGGGTCCAAGCTTGGCGGCGCCATGCTCGCAAGGACCGTGCCCGCGCACCTGCCGAGCGTCTATCTCAGCCCCCAGGGTCCGAAGGGCTCCATGCGCCTGTTCATGGACAGCCTGGATGCGAGCGGCATCGACGATATAGCAGGCGCGGTTGCCGCGGCACGCCATGCCTTCGCGCTCTTCCGCAAGGCCGCGCAGCTCGAACTGGAAACGGCTTGATGAACCAGGCAGCAAGCCCTGTCGATCTGACCAATTGCGACCGGGAGCCGATCCATCAGCTCGGCTCCGTCCAGCCCTTCGGCTTCCTGCTTGCCGTCTCCGCCGACTGGATCGTCACCCGCGCTTCGGCAAACCTTTCGCAATTCCTGGGCATTGCCCATGCCGAAGCGGTCGGCCGGCCCGTCTCGTCGATCCTCGTGCCGGATGCGCTGCACAGCCTTCGCAACAAGCTTGCCACCCTGCGCGGACCCGATGTCGTGGAACGCATTTTTGGTATTGCCCTCACCTCCGGCCACCAGCGCTTCGACGTGGCGATCCATGTGAGCCACGGCCAGATCATCATCGAAGGCGAACCTTGCGACGAAGGCAAAGAGGCCCCGTCGCTTTCCATGCGCAGCATGATGGCCCGCCTCGACCATACCGAAACGCTGGAAGCCTTCTTTCGCGAAGGCGCGCGCCAGGCGCGTGCCCTGACCGGTTTCGACCGTGTGATGGTCTACCGCTTCGACGACAGCGGTTCTGGCGAAGTCGTGGCGGAGGCCGCCCGGCCCGGCATCGGCTCCTTCCTCGGCCTGCATTATCCCGCATCCGATATTCCGGTGCAGGCGCGCGCGCTCTATCTGCGCAATCTCTTCCGCATCATTGCCGATATCCATGCGGTGCCGGTGCCGATCCTGCCCGAACGCGACGAGCATGGCCGCCCGCTCGATCTCTCCATGTCGGTGCTGCGGTCGGTTTCGCCCATCCACATCGAATATCTGAAGAATATGGGCGTCGGCGCCTCGCTCTCGATCTCCATCGTCGTCGACGGCAGGCTCTGGGGCCTGTTTGCCTGCCATCACTACTCCGCCCGCCTGCCCTCGGCCGAAAGCCGCTCCACGGCCGAACTCTTCGGCCAGATGTTCGCCTCCCGCCTCGAAAGCCGCGAACGGCGCCTGGCGCTCGACTACGAGACCAAGGCGCGCCGCATCGCCGACCGGCTGCTGACCTCCGTTGCCGACAATGCGAGCCTGCTCGACGATCCGACATGGCTGATCGACGCGCTGGCCGACGCCATTCCCGCCGACGGCATCGGCGTGTGGATCAACGGCCGGCTGGCGATTGCCGGCCTCGGGCCGGATGAAAAGGGTTTCGCCGCCCTCGTCCGCCACCTCAACCGCAATGCCGCAGGCCGGGTCTATGCCGTGGACCGGCTCGGCGAAACCTATCCCGATATCGAAACCGACGGAACCGTTGCCGGCATGCTGGCCATTCCGATCTCCCGTTCGCCGCGCGATTATGTCGTGCTGTTCCGCCAGGAGATCGTCCGCACCGTCCGCTGGGCCGGCGATCCGCACAAGCCGGTGGAATACGGCCCGAACGGCCCGCGGCTTACCCCGCGCAAGAGTTTCGAGGCCTGGTCGGAGCTCGTGCGCGGCCGTTCCCTGCCCTTCACCGAAGCGGAAAGACGGGTTGCGGAAACCATCCGCGTCACCCTGATCGAGGTCGTATTGCGCCTGACGGACGAGGCGAGCATGGCGCGCCAGCTCGCCAACGAGCGGCAGGAGCTGCTGATCGCCGAGCTGAACCACCGTGTCCGCAACATTCTCGGCCTCATCGGCGGACTGATCCGGCAGTCGCAATCGACCTCCGCAAGCCTGCCCGATTATGTGCGCCAGCTCGAAGGCCGCGTCCAGTCGCTCTCCCGAGCCCACGACCAGATCACCCGCGACCATTGGGCGCCGGCTTCGCTGCGGCAGCTGCTGCTGGCCGAAGCCGCCGCCTATCTCGGCAAAAACGCCCAGCGCATCCGCATGACCGGCGACGACGTGCTGCTGGAACCCCAGGCTTTTTCGACGACGGCCCTCGTCTTCCACGAGCTGGTGACCAACAGCGCCAAATACGGCAGCCTTTCCGGGTCCGGCCTTGTCGAACTCGGCTGGGAACGGGACGAAGACGGCACTCTCCACATCCGCTGGCGCGAAAAGGACGGCCCGCCGGTCACGCAGCCCAAGCGGCAGGGTTTCGGCTCGACGATCATCCGCCGCTCCATCCCCTACGATCTCGGCGGCAAGGCCGAGGTCCGCTACGTCAGGCAAGGGCTGGAGGCCGATTTCTCCATTCCGGCCAGATACGTCAACACGGTCGGCGCGACAGGCGAACTGCCGGCCCCGGCACCGGTCGAAGCGGCCGCACGCCCGGCCGCGGCGCGAAACGACGAGCCGCTCGCCGGCCTCAACGTGCTGCTGGTGGAAAACAATCTGATCATCGCCATGGACGGCGAAGACATCCTGCGCCGCCTTGGCGCGGAAGTCGCCACCGCGCCCAGTGTCGCCGATGCCATGGCCTTCCTGTCCGGCCAGTCCTTCGATCTGGCGCTGCTCGACGTGAATCTCGGCGACGAAACCAGTTTCGCCATTGCCGACCGGCTGGCCGCCAACAACGTGCCCTTCGTCTTCGCCACCGGTTATGGCGAGGGAATAGCCCAAGCCCACAGCCACTCGGACGCGCCGGTCCTGCAGAAGCCCTATACGATCGAGGGGGTCACGGACATCCTGGCCCGTCTGGCGGTTCCGCAGAAGCCTTAGAATCCCGCAAGACCGCTCCACACTTCTGCGCGACATGCTTCTCTGTTCCTGCGCATGTCGTTATCGCAAAACCGCTTCGCACTTTTGCGCGACATGCGTCAGCCGCGAGCGTGCTCCGGCAGCAGCCCGTTGATGAAGAGCTGTTCCAGGAAGCGTGCCGCATCTTCGAACCGTCCGTCGCCGGAATGTTCCTCGCCGAGCACGGCGCGGACCTGCACGTCGAAATCGGCATAGTGCTGCGTCGTCGACCAGATCGAGAAGATCAGGTGATAGGGGTCGCAATGGGCGATCTTGCCGCTATTCGCCCAGGCGCGGATGACGGCCGCCTTTTCGTCGACCAGCTCCTTCAGCGGTCCCTTCAGCATATCGAGAACGTGCGGCGCGCCCTGCAGCATCTCGTTGGCGAAGAGCCGGCTCTCGCGCGGGAAATCGCGCGCCATTTCGAGCTTGCGGCGGATATAGCTGCGGATTTCCGATTCCGGATTGCCTTCCGCGTCGAAGGCCCGGAGCGGCTCCAGCCAGTTATAGAGCACCCGGTCGATCAGCGCCCGGTGCATGGCCTCCTTGGTGCGGAAATAATAGAGCAGGTTCGGCTTCGACATGCCGGCCACGTCGGCGATCTGGTCGATGGTGGAGCCGCGGAAGCCGCTGACCGAAAACACGTCCAGCGCCGCTTCCAGGATCTGCTCTTCCTTTTCTTCCTGGATGCGTGTCCGCCGCAGTGTCTTCGCCGCTCTCGGTATGGCCATTCGCTCTTTTCCCCTTGAAATTCAACTCCTTCGCTCAAGATTGGAAGAGCGGCCCTCCTGCCGCTTTTAGAGGCAATTGCCTGTATTTTTGCCTGTATTTTCTATCGATTTTTCGTGATTTTCGTCTTGAGCGCAGCGATGGAAGTTGTAATGTTTACCAATCGGTCAAATTATCCGCCAGATAAAAAACAAAGGCAACTGGCGATTTTCCGGCATTGAACGAACGGAAGACGGCAGCGGGATTTGACCACGGGAACAAGGCGGGCATGGACTTTGCATGACTGCCGCAAAACAGGTGAGGACTTTCAATCATGGTGGCAGCGCCAGGCGAAAACATGCGCGTCAACGGGGACCGTCTCTGGGACAGTCTCATGGACATGGCGAAGATCGGCCCGGGGGTTGCCGGCGGCAACAACCGCCAGACGCTGACGGATTCGGATGCCGAGGGCCGCAACCTCTTCAAGACATGGTGCGAGGCGGCCGGCCTGACGCTCGGCGTCGACAGGATGGGCACGATGTTCGCGACCCGCCCCGGCACCGATCCGGACGCCCTTCCCGTCTATGTCGGCTCGCATCTCGACACCCAGCCGACCGGCGGCAAATATGACGGCGTTCTCGGCGTTCTCGGCGCCCTCGAGGTCGTCAGGACCATGAACGACCTGGGCATCAG
Organism: Rhizobium sp. GCM10022189; assembly: GCF_042656325.1. Classification (NCBI taxonomy): domain Bacteria; kingdom Pseudomonadati; phylum Pseudomonadota; class Alphaproteobacteria; order Hyphomicrobiales; family Rhizobiaceae; genus Rhizobium; species Rhizobium sp. GCM10022189. The sequence goes on along the minus strand of NZ_JBHSOR010000036.1, from coordinate 925 downwards.
GACGAAGCACCCGATCGTCGTCACCAACTGGACCAATGAGGAAGGCGCCCGTTTTGCGCCGGCCATGCTGGCATCGGGCGTTTTCGCCGGCGTTCACAGCCTGGAATTCGCCTATAACCGCAAAGACCCCGAGGGCAATCTCTTCGGCGACGAACTGAAACGCATCGGCTGGGTCGGCGACGAAGAGGTCGGCGCCCGCAAGATGCACGCCTATTTCGAATATCACATCGAGCAGGGTCCGATCCTCGAAGCCGAAAACAAGCAGATCGGCGTCGTCACCCACTGTCAGGGCCTGTGGTGGCTGGAATTCACGCTGACCGGCAAGGAGGCCCATACCGGCTCGACGCCGATGAATATGCGCGTCAATGCCGGCCTGGCGATGTCGCGCATCCTCGAAATGGTCCAGGCTGTCGCCATGGGCGAACAGCCGGGCGCCGTCGGCGGCGTCGGCCAGGTCTTCTTCTCGCCCAACTCCCGCAACGTCCTGCCGGGCAAGGTGGTCTTCACCGTCGATATCCGCTCGCCCGACAAGGCCAAGCTCGACCGCATGCGGGCAAAGATCGAGGCCGAAGCGCCTGACATCTGCGACGCGCTCGGCGTCGGCTGTTCCATCGAGGCGATCGGCCATTTCGAGCCCGTCACCTTCGACGAAAAGCTCGTCACCTCGGTCCGCTCCGCCGCCGAACGTCTCGGCTACAGCCACATGAACATCATCTCCGGCGCCGGCCACGACGCCTGCTGGGCCGCCAAGGTCGCGCCCGCGACGATGGTCATGTGCCCCTGTGTGGGCGGCCTCTCGCATAACGAAGCGGAAGAGATTTCCAAGGAATGGGCCACCGCCGGCGCCGATGTGCTGTTCCATGCGGTGGTCGAGACCGCGGAGATTGTGGTGTGATGGATAGCGTTGCGCCCGGAGCCCCCTCAT
>NZ_JBHSOR010000035.1:0-900 GCF_042656325.1 Rhizobium sp. GCM10022189 | reverse complement strand
GCCATCGACGTGTTCGGTATGGTCCCTCATAAAAATGTCACGCCGAGCGACATCCGGGCCATACCTTAAGACCAGCTTCTCGAGATAAATCCGATGACGCGCGGTCAGGCAACGTCAACCAGATCGCCTGTCAGACGGGGCAAGCCCCGAACAACAAACGATCCTTCAGGCATGAGCATCAGATGCTCATCCGGATCAATCTTCTCTTCACGATATAGGCAGAACAGGCATCAGGCCTAAAGCCGATGCAAACTTTTACTTCTTCAAAGGATATCGCCTCGCCGCCACCGGCTCGACACCAAAGCGAATTGGTGGAGCTGAGCGGGATCGAACCGCTGACCCCCTGCTTGCAAAGCAGGTGCTCTCCCAGCTGAGCTACAGCCCCAACCATCACAAACACCCGACAGTCAAACCGTCAGGGATCAGTAAACCGCAAGCAAACCATCTACAAAAGCAAATGGTGGGCCCGGGAAGACTTGAACTTCCGACCCCACGCTTATCAAGCGTGTGCTCTAACCAACTGAGCTACGGGCCCATCTCTTAAAAGGTCCTGCACTTGCAAAAGCGCAGCACCAAAAGCCAAGAAACAGCGCCAGGCGCAGTCTAGCTATGGTTCGATATCCTTGTGAAGAAAGAGAAACGTGGACGGCGAGAGCTCGCCATACCGTCGTGACCGTAGTCTACGCGGCGTATTGCGTTTCGATGGTCACCTGACTGGTGCCATCTATGTTCTAAAAAGCACGGGAAGGTTCATCCAGGATCATGTCCCGGCGTCTTACCAATTCCACAGCTTCCTTAGAAAGGAGGTGATCCAGCCGCAGGTTCCCCTACGGCTACCTTGTTACGACTTCACCCCAGTCGCTGACCCTACCGTGGTTAGCTGCCTCCTTGCGGTTAGCG
>NZ_JBHSOR010000034.1:0-872 GCF_042656325.1 Rhizobium sp. GCM10022189 | reverse complement strand
GCCATCGACGTGTTCGGTATGGTCCCTCATAAAAATGTCACGCCGAGCGACATCCGGGCCATACCTTAAGACCAGCTTCTCGAGATAAATCCGATGACGCGCGGTCAGGCAACGTCAACCAGATCGTCCGTCAGACGGGGCAAGCCCCGAACAACAAACGATCCTTAAGGCATGAGCATCTGATGCTCATCCGGATCAATCTTCTCTTCACGATATAGGCAGAACAGGCACAGACGCTGCTGCGTCGTGCAAACTTTGTTTTTCTTCAGAAGACATCATCGCCGCCAGTCTCGACACCAATCGATTTGGTGGAGCTGAGCGGGATCGAACCGCTGACCCCCTGCTTGCAAAGCAGGTGCTCTCCCAGCTGAGCTACAGCCCCATCAGCTCGATCGCCCGGATTACTCCAGGTTCGGCAACTTTCCGCGTCTGCCGTTCTTTCCCAACCCCCCACTCACAAAAGCAAATGGTGGGCCCGGGAAGACTTGAACTTCCGACCCCACGCTTATCAAGCGTGTGCTCTAACCAACTGAGCTACGGGCCCATTCTCGTCAAACCGGTCCAGTCTAAACTGGATCGACGCGGTTCTTTGTCTTCTTGAAGAAAGAGAAACGTGGACGGCGAGAGCTCGCCATACCGTCGTGACCGTAGTCTACGCGGCGTATTGCGTTTCGATGGTCACCTGACTGGTGCCATCTATGTTCTAAAAAGCACGGGAAGGTTCATCCAGGATCATGTCCCGGCGCCTTACCAATTCCACAGCTTCCTTAGAAAGGAGGTGATCCAGCCGCAGGTTCCCCTACGGCTACCTTGTTACGACTTCACCCCAGTCGCTGACCCTACCGTGGTTAGCTGCCTCCTTGCGGTTAGCG
>NZ_JBHSOR010000033.1:0-1297 GCF_042656325.1 Rhizobium sp. GCM10022189 | reverse complement strand
GGGACTGTCAGGAATTCTGTGCGTGAGGCCGGTTCGTCATTGGTTGAAGAACCGTTCGCCGAAGACGACGGCGAATTGGGTTTTGGCCTCGAACCATTCGCGCGGCGGACGTTTCCAGTCTTCGGCCGCGTGGTTCAGCACCAAGTATAACAGCTTCATGGCGGCGTCGTCACTGGGGAAATGGCCACGCGAGCGAACTGCCCGCCGGAGCTTGGAGTTCAGCGCTTCGATGGCGTTCGTCGTGTAGATGATCCGACGCACGCCTTCGGGAAAGGCGAAGAAGGGAATGACGTGTTCCCAGTTGCGTCGCCAGCTTTGGGTGATGGCAGGGTATTTCTGGCCCCAGTATCCAGCTTCGAACGCCTCCAGCGCTTTCATTCCAGCCTCTGCGTCCTTGGCACGGTAGATAGCCCTCAGCGCCGGAACCACCGGCTTTCGGTCCTTCCAGGACACGAATTCGAGCGAATGCCGGATCAGGTGTACGATGCAGGTTTGGACGATCGTCTGCGGGAAAGCGGCGGTGATCGCCTCTGGAAAGCCTTTCAACCCGTCGACGACGGCAATCAGGATGTCCTGGCAACCCCGGTTCTTCAGTTCGTTCATGACACGCAGCCAGAACTTCGCGCCTTCCGTCTGCTCGATCCACAGGCCGAGGATTTCCTTGGTGCCGTCCGCCAGAACGGCAAGCGCGATATAGACGGCCTTGTTGCGGACGAAGCCCTCATCCCTGATCTTGACCCGGATTGCATCGAAAAATACCAGAGGGTAGCAAAGCTCGAGCGGCCGGTTTTGCCATTCCCCAACTTCCTCGAGAACAGCATCCGTGACGGCCGAGACCAGATCCGGCGACACCTCGATGCCATAAATCTCTTCGAGATGGCCCTGGATCTCGCGAACCGTCATGCCGCGCGCATACATCGAGATGATCTTGTGATCAAAGTCCGGGAAGCGGCGCTGGTATTTCGCAATCAGCTTCGGATCGAAGGTCCCGGCCCGGTCGCGCGGGATTGACAGCGTCATCTTTGACGTCCCTGTCAGCACCGTCTTCTTCGAAGAGCCGTTGCGACGGTTGGCACTCCCGCCCTCGCGCTCTTCATCGAGATGCTCGTCCAATTCGGCATTCAAAATGCGCTCCGAAAGCGCCTTCTTCAGATCGTCGAGCAAGCCATCCTTGCCAAACACCTCAGACGGATCGCGGCCAGCCAAAAGCTGGTCCAGAAGTTCCTTGTCGATAGCCATGTGATGATTCTCTCCTTTCCATCATCATGGCCTCACGCACAGAATTCCTGACAGTCCC
>NZ_JBHSOR010000032.1:0-900 GCF_042656325.1 Rhizobium sp. GCM10022189 | reverse complement strand
CAGAATTCCAAACGCTCATCCACAACAGACCTCGACCGCCAAACCATCCAAACCTCCCGAGAAACCATCTCGGAAGTGTCAGGTATGTCTCCGAACATCTGTCAGGTATGTATCAAGGCCGTACACCTGTCACAGGGATCCAGCCTGCACAAGTCCTTGGGCAGGAGAGACTCATTTGCTTGCTGATTGAGGGAGTCATTCACCGCGCGGACGCGCGGTGGCTGGATTCCTGTGACAGGCACAGGAATGAGGGAGGTTGGGGTGGGCCTCCGGGCAGGACGGTTGCGAGGGCCGGGTGAGGCGCGGGAATGAGGTGGTTGGGGTGGGCCTCCCGGCGGAACGGTTGCGGGGGCTGGGTGAGGCACGGGAATGAGGTGGTTGGAGTGGGCCTCCGGGCAGAACGGTTGCGAGAGCTGCCTGAGGCACTGCTGGGGTGGACCGCGGGCGGAGCTGCTGCGAGTACTGGGTGAGGCACTGTTGGGGTGAGGACCGCGTCCGGTGGTGGAGGCTGCGGAAGGCTCCTGCCACCATGCCCAACGCCGGCTTTGGGCGGCGACGTTCCCCTCCCCACCTCATCCCTGTGCCTGTCACAGGGATCCAGCCTGCCCAAGTCCTTGGGCAGGAGAGACTCGTTTGCCTGCTGATTGAGAGAGTCATTCACCGCGCGGACGCGCGGTGGCTGGATTCCTGTGACAGGCACAGGAATGAGGGAGGTTGGGGTGCCGTCGGGCGCCTGACCGAGGTTGCGCGGGTCTCAACCCGTCCATCGCCCCCCAGGGGACTGTCAGGAATTCTGTGCGTGAGGCCATGATGATGGAAAGGAGAGAATCATCACATGGCTATCGACAAGGAACTTCTGGACCAGCTTTTGGCTGGCCGCGATCCGTCTGAGGTGTTTGG
>NZ_JBHSOR010000031.1:0-1154 GCF_042656325.1 Rhizobium sp. GCM10022189 | reverse complement strand
CGGAAGTCGGCAACCGTCTTGAAGTCGGGGACAAGGCGCCGCATCAGCCACATGGCCTCGACGTTGCGGCGGCATTCCCGTTCCAGCCGACGCGACGAGCGCACCTCGTTGAAATAGCCGTAGATATAGAGCTTCAAAAGATCGCGCGGATCGTAAGACGGTCGCCCAATCGACGGCGCAACCGCACGCTGGAAACCAAGTTCGGCCATGTTCAGCCGATCGACAAAGGCATCGATCACGCGCACAGCCGCATCCGCGGCAACATAATCCTCAATCCGATCAGGCAGCAAACATGCCTGACCTCGATCCGTTCCTGAAACATAACCCATGAAAATGGCCGCATCGTTTCCAATGCGGCCAGACTAACTGATTTGGCGGACTTATCACACAGGCTGCGAAGCCGCCTTTTTTGTTGCGGGCTGTTCGCCGGAATGCTTCAACGGGACGCTTCCTTCAACCGTGCCGATCGATCCGAAATGCTCCCTCTCCTGCGCGATACCCTTCCTTCCGATCTCCCCGCAATTACCGAGATCTACCGGGAATCCGTGCTGAACGGCACATCGAGTTACGAGATCGTCCCGCCGACCGAAACGGAAATGGCGGCCCGCTACTCCGCCATTCGCGAACAGGGCTATCCCTATATCGTCGCCACAGCCGAGGACGGAACGCTGCTCGGTTATGCCTACGCATCGGCATTCCGCACCCGTCCGGCCTATCGCTGGCTGGTGGAGGATTCGATCTATCTGGGTACAGGCGCGCGCGGCAAGGGCATCGGCAAACTGCTGCTTGGGGAGCTGATTTCGCGCTGCACGGTCTCCGGCTTCCGTCAGATGACCGCGGTTATCGGCGGCGCGAGCCCGGCCTCGATCGCGCTTCACCGGTCGCTGGGTTTCGAGGAGATCGGCCTGATGAAAGGTGCCGGCTACAAGCACGGCCGCTGGCTGGATACGATGCTGATGCAGCGCAGACTTGGCGAAGGAACGGAAACCCATCCCGATCCGGAAGCCTATCCGGGCACGCTGTTCAAAGGCTAGGACCGATCGACATTCAAGCCATCCACATCATTGCGGCGGCGAGATGGACGAAGCCTTGGAAGTGAATGGTTCTGCGTTCGTAGCGCGTTGCGAAACGGCGAAAGTGCTTCATGCAGCCGA
>NZ_JBHSOR010000030.1:39395-40501 GCF_042656325.1 Rhizobium sp. GCM10022189 | reverse complement strand
AACGCAAAAGCACGAGATGCGCGAAAGGAATTCCAATATGCAACTTGACACATCAGATAGTCGCTCATTCCTGTGCCTGTCACAGGAATCCAGCCACCGCGCGTCCGCGCGGTGAATGACTCCCATATGCCGCAAGCAAATGAGTCTCTCCTGCCCAAGGACTTGGGCAGGCTGGATCCCTGTGACAAGCACAGGGATGAGGTGGGGAGGGGAGCGTCGCCGCCCAAAGCCGGCGTCGGGCATGGCGGCAAAGGTCATGCCCATCGCCATCGCCCGCAAAATCCTCGTCACAGCCAACGCTTTGCTCAGGGACAAGACCATGCTCAACCCCACCTGAGAATACAGTTGCCAGCCAGCTTGCGTCTGCAAGCTGAAAGGACTCCCTGATCGGGATCGCCTGTAGTCGGCTTATTAGCGCTGCGTTCAAGGAAGAGTCTTGCACCGCGTGGACACGCGGCTGCTGGATTCCTATGACAGGCACAGGAGGGAGATTGGGGTGGCTCGTTCGCCCGCAAAAGGAGCGCAAGGTGGAAGGGAGCGGCGTGCCAACCCTCTCAAATCACATCAAAAAGGCCTGTCCAGTCAGGCCTCGTCCTCGACCCCGCCGTTGACCTGCAGGCTGTTCAGCACCGACAGAATGCCCTGCCAGCTCTGATAACCCGAGGCCGGGTCGGCGGCGCGGCCCTGGGATTCGATTTCGTCCATCGCGTTGCTGGCAATGCCGATGAAGTCCTGCGAGGTGCTGTCATAGGCCGAGCTTTCGGCCTCGGAAAGCGGCAGCAGCGTGCCGTCGGCGGCGATCTTGCCGAAGGGGCGGCCGGAAAGCTGCAACTGCAGGACCTGGGCAAGGTCGAGGTCGCCGGAATCGTAGAGGTCGGTGGAAAGATCGCGCATTTCGGCCGGCGTCATGTGGCTGAAATCGTAGGAGCCGCCTTCTTCGTCACCCGACGTATCCTCGCCGACCGGCTGGTCGAAATCGTCGAGGCTTGCGGCAAAGGCCGAGCCGGCGGCGGCGCTCTTCTTCTGGGTCGAGAAGGCGGAGTAGCTCGGAGTGCTTCCATCGATGCGCATTGTTCGTCTCCTGATCGGGATCATCCTGATGGGCC
>NZ_JBHSOR010000030.1:0-39256 GCF_042656325.1 Rhizobium sp. GCM10022189 | reverse complement strand
AAAGAAGGCCCCTCTCTCTTGGGGGGGGGGGGGGGCGGTTTTCTTCCTTCAGATCAGATCGTAGAGCCTGAAAATCCACGAGATCTGATAGAGCAGCCCGACGCTCACGAAGACGGCATGAAAGCGCCGGTTCGCAGTCCAGGCCGCCACGATGCTGAGCGCGATGAATACGGCGTTGCGCAGCGGATATTCCCAGCCGAGTGCGGCCAGATAGGCCTTGCCCTTCAGGAGCGTGTCGAGAAAATCCACCACGTAGGTCACGGCCAGCATGCCGAAGAACCATCGGCGCCGGGAGATGAAATATTCCTCGTAGCCGCCGTAATCCTCCAGCGTCGTCGGGAAGATCAGCACGCAGAGGAAGAAGAACAGGCAGCAGAAGCTGATGAGGAAGAGATAGACGCCGAAGGAAATGACGGCGAGCGACTGCAGGCGATATTCCCACCACCAGAAATGGATGATGAAGAGGAACATTGAGGCGACCCAGCCGAGATGCACCCAGTAGACGCGGTTCTTGCCCGGAGACTGGACGATGCCGCCGAGGCCGGTGAGCAGGCGGGCGAGCGACAGGCCGATCACCATCGACATCACGGTGCGGATGTAGACGTAGACTTCCGGTGTCGCGGCCGTCTGCAGCATCGCCTCACTCCCGCGGGACGACCTTGGGCCTGCCGTCCTCGTCCAGCGCCACCATGATGAAGGTGCCGGCCGTGACCTTTTCCTGCTGGTTATAGCGCGAACGGTGCGCCCAGGCCTCGACGCGCAGCGTGATCGAGGTGCGGCCGACGCGTTCGATATCGGTATAGACCGACAGCGTATCGCCGATCTTGACCGGCAGTTCGAAGGCCATTTCCTTGACGGCGGCAGTCACCACGCGGCCCCTGGCGCGCTCGGCGGCGCGGATGCCGCTGGCAAGGTCCATCTGCGCCATGACCCAGCCGCCGAAAATATCGCCGGCCGGATTGGCGTCCCCCGGCATGGCGAGCGTGCGCAAGGTGAGTTCGCCCGTGGGCTTGGCGGCATCGGTCATCAGGGCTCTCCGTTTGGCCGGTGATTCATCTGGGATCACCCTAATGCAAAGGCCAGCCGCTGGGAAAGGGCGCAAAATCATCGGTTTGCGCCCTGCGGCGGCGAAAATCGCCGCCTGCCTCAAAAAAATCTCAAGCGTTAAAATCCGGTTTTGATTCAATTGCTTGATCTTGCCGCGAAGGCCGTCTCGAATGCCTTACGCAGCGTTATTTCATTGTATTCTAATAAAGTTTTACGGTCCGGTAAGCGGCTCACATCAGTATCTGATCATTGTCAGATATAAGAATCGCCGGGAACCCCATGCGCAACATCAGGATTTCAACCCGCCTTTACAGCCTCGTCGCCTTCACGCTTGCCGTGCTGGCCGCCACCATGATCTTCTTCCTCAACTATTCCTATTCCGAGCTGGAGGCCGAGCGCAAAGCCGGTCTCGCGCAGATGGACGCGACCGCGCTTGCCATCTTCGACAAATATTACAAGCTCGAACAGGCGGGCACGATGACCCGCGAGCAGGCGCAGGCGGCGGCCAAGGATGTGATCGCCTCCATGCGCTACGGCAACGGTACCGGCTATTTCTGGATCAACGACATGAAGCCGGTCATGGTGATGCATCCGATCAAGCCGGAAATGAACGGCACGGATCTCAGCCAGAACAAGGACCCGAAGGGCAAGTTCCTCTTCGTCGAATTCGTCAATACGGTGAAGGCGAGCGGGCAGGGCTTCGTCGATTATTACTGGCCGAAGCCCGGCGCCGACCAGCCGGTGCTGAAATATTCGCATGTGGCGGGTTTTGCGCCCTGGGGCTGGATCGTCGGCACCGGCGTCTACGCGGATGACCTTGCCGCGCTCTATTACCAGAACGCCATGTGGACGGCCGTGGTCGGCCTTGCCGGCGCGCTCGCCACGCTTGCCATCGCCTATGCGATCGTGCGCAGCGTGACCGCGCCGGTCGCCCGCCTCAAGGCGGCGATGAACGCGATTGCCGAGGAGGACGCCGCCGTCGAGATCACCGATGCCGGCCGCCGCGACGAAATCGGCCAGATGGCGAAATCGCTGATCGTGCTGCGCGATTCGGTTGCCGAGCGGGCAGAGCTGCGGGTGCGCGAGGACGAGCGCCAGCGGGAGATCGAAAGCGAGCGGCGCGGCAACGAGGCGAGCCTGCGCTCGTCCTCGGAACGCCAGACGGCGGCCATGCAGGCGCTCGGCGCCGGGCTGGAGCGGCTGGCGGCCGGCGATCTCACCGTCTCGATCGGCGATCTCGGCCAGGATTACGCCAAGCTGCGCGGCGATTTCAACGCCGCGGTCGATGCGCTGAACGGCGTCATCCATGCAATCGCCGAATCGAGCCATGTCGTCGACGACAGCGCCCGCGACATCAGCGAGGCGACCGGCAACCTTTCCAAGCGCACCGAACAGCAGGCCGCGGCACTCGAAGAGACGGCAGCCGCGCTCGACGAAATCACCGCCACCGTGCGCACCGCCTCCGAGCGGGCCAACGAGGCGCGCGCCATGGTGGCGGAAACGAAGACGAGCGCCGGCAAGTCCGGCGAGATCGTGCGCAACGCCGTCTCGGCCATGAGCCGCATCGAGGATTCCTCGAGCCGCATCAGCCAGATCATCGGCGTCATCGACGAGATCGCCTTCCAGACCAACCTGCTGGCGCTGAACGCCGGGGTGGAGGCAGCGCGCGCGGGCGAGGCCGGCCGCGGCTTTGCCGTCGTCGCGCAGGAAGTGCGCGAGCTCGCGCAGCGCTCGGCCAATGCCGCCAAGGAGATCAAGGCGTTGATTTCGAGCTCGGCTGCCGAAGTCGAAGGCGGCGTGGCGCTGGTGCGCTCCACCGGCGACGCGCTGGTCGAGATCGAGGCACTGGTCAACCGCGTCAACGCCCATGTGGATTCGATTGCGACCGCCGCCCGCGAACAGGCAACCGGGCTGCACGAGATCAACACCTCCGTCAACCACATGGACCAGATGACCCAGCAGAACGCCGCAATGGTCGAGGAAACCACGGCGGCCAGCCAGACGCTGGCGCAGGAGAGCCGGCAGCTGCGCTCGCTCCTGTCGAAGTTCCAGCTGCGCGGGCAGGCTGCGCGGATCAGCCGCGCCGCCTGAGGCGGGAAAGCATTTCAGGGTGCGACGGGCCACGGCAGGGCATGCCGTGGCTCTTTTTCTGCTTTCTGTTCTCGGTGGTTCCGGGGCTGACCACAGGCCTCGTGTTTCGCCCCCTGGAGGGAGCGGCCGGCCTTGGCGGTCCAGCCCGCTGCATCGCTCCGCGCCCGCCGCATCGCTTCCCGAAGGTGCCCACATACCTCTTTGGCGCGAAGAGGCGGCCCCGATCCGCCATTCTCCACACGTAAAGCTTTCATTCACCGTTTTTACTTAAATTTGAATCGAGGTTTTCAGATCACAGGCCGCCCAGAATAAGAACGGAAAGCGGAAGCGATAAGTATGGCGTTTGTCTCCCTTCTCCGGCGTGCCGCCCTGCCAGCCCTGCTTTCCGCGGCATTGACCACCTGTTCGATCAGCGACGGGCTGGTGCCGCCTGAAAATATCGACCGCGGCACGCGGGTCAGCTCCATTTCGCCGCGCCAGCCGGTGCGCATGGCGCCGGCCCAGAACCAGCCCTATCCCGCAGCCAATGCGCCCGTCGGCAATATGCAGGGGCAGGTCGACTATCTCGATACGCCGAACCTTGCCGGCACGGGCCGGGATATGCGCGCGCCGGCCGCCGGTGCCGGCCAGCCGGGGCGGCGCCTGCCGATGATCGACAGCGACGAGGCGCTTGCGCAGGGACAGTATCAGGGGCAGGGCCAGCAGGTCGCCTCGAACGGCAACTGGGGCGGCGTGAAGCCGCTCGCCATTCCGCCCGGTGGCGTCAACATGGACGAGGAGCTTGGCGCCGGGGCGGGCAACGATCCCGTCGTCGGGCTGGCCGAGGACGAGCAGCAGCAGATTGCCGAGGTCAATGCGAGCGAGCCCGTGGTCGACGGCATCGGCACGGACAATCCGACCCAGCTCAACCAGCGCACCATGCCGCAGCCGGTTGCCGCCGGCCAGATCGGCCGCGCGCCGATGCGCGCCGCCGGCAGCCGCGCCCAGACCTGGAGCGACGGCAGCCCGGTCGTGGCGCCGGCCCGCGTTCCGCAAGAGGACGAGCCGCAGGAAGTCGCCATGCTGCGGCCCAGCAATCCGATGATGAGCCAGCCGGCCCCCGTCGATCCCGGCGTCATGCCGGCTTCGGAGCTTGCCTGCCGGCGCGAATTGAAGCGCCTGGGCGTGATCTTCGAGGATCGCCCGCCGATTTCCAACGGGCCGTCCTGCCAGGTGCCTTATCCCGTCTCGCTGAAGGGCCTTTCGGGCAATATCGGCGTCAAGCCGGCGGTGGTCCTCAACTGCCAGGTGACGCTCGCCTTCGCCAAATGGGTCAAGAACGAACTCGCCCCTTCGGCCCGCTTCCGCTACTGGACCGGCATCAAGACCATCGAGCCGCTCGGCGGCTATTCCTGCCGGCGCATGAACAACAGCCTGCAGCGCTACAATCCGATCTCCGAACATGCCAAGGGCAACGCCATCGACGTCGGCAAGTTCGTGCTGAAGGACGGCCACGAGATCGACGTGCGCAAGAAGGGCCTGTTCTCCTTCCGCGAAGGGCGGCTATTGAAGGCGGTGCGCACCGACAGCTGCAACTATTTCACCACCGTGCTCGGGCCGGGCTACAATCCCGAGCACTGGAACCATTTCCACTTCGACCTGATGTCGCGCAAGAGCGGAAGGGTCGTGTGCAAGTAGGCGGATAATACAGGAAATTTAAAGCTGTTCTGCGAGCCGGCTGTGAGATCGAGAACACTTTAACAAGGAATTGTTAACCCTGTCCCGGCGATAACCGTCCCCACCTTCCGAGTGCATGACGCATCGATTTTCCTGCCAATGACCGCTTACAATGAAATTGAGGTTGTCGATGTCGTCGATCATCACGAACAATTCCGCCATTGCCGCGCTTCAGACGCTTCGCAACGTCAGCAGCAGCCTTCAGGATACCCAGCAACGCGTTTCCTCGGGCTACCGGGTGGAGAAAGCCGCCGACAACGCCGCCTATTGGTCGATCGCCACGACAATGCGATCCGACAACAAGGCGATGTCGGCAGTTTCCGATGCGCTCGGCCTCGGCGCAGCGAAGGTGGATACGGCCTATACGGCCATGTCGAATGCGATCGACGTGGTGGACGAGATCAAGGCGAAGCTCGTAGCCGCATCGGAGAAGGGCGTCGACAGGAGCAAGCTTCAGGACGAGATCGATCAGCTGCAGGATCAGTTGATGAGTATTGCTCAGTCGGCCACGTTTGCCGGTGAAAACTGGATGATGGGTACCCACGGAACAAGCCGCTCTGTGGTCACTTCTTTCGTGCGCGACGGCAACGGCAATGTGAAGGTGATGACGACAGACTATTCGGTGGTCGCCGTATATACCGGGGACAGTAACACCCTATTCGGATCTGCAGTGACCGGCAGCCTTGGAATGACGAGCACAGGGATTCTTGGCTTGAGCTTCGGGAACTTGTCGGGCCAGTCTGTCTATGAAATGGATATTACGACGTTGACGACGGGCGGCCTGGCCGATGCACTGCAGGACGTCGAGAATGCCTTGCGGCAGATGAGTAGTACAGCATCCGAACTCGGCTCGCTGCAAAAGCGCATCTCCATGCAGGAAGATTTCGTCTCCAATCTCAGCGATTCCATCGACAGCGGCGTCGGGCGGCTGGTCGATGCCAATATGGAAGCGGAGTCTTCGCAGCTATCGGCGCTGCAGACGCAGCAGCAGCTGGCGGTGCAATCTCTTTCCATCGCCAACAGCGCGCCGCAGAACATCCTGTCGCTTTTCCGCGGCTGATGACGGCTTCGATTGGCCCGGTGCAGAGAGAGCTGTTCGCGAATAATCCCTGAACCTCTGATCCGAGCGGGTAAAATCGATACGCCCTACCGTCACAGCGCTTTCGGCCGGGGCGAGTGCCGATGCCATCTGGCGGCATGTGCAGGGGCTTGCCGAGCCCGCGGCAGGGCTGACCGCGCGGGGCGCCGGCGCCGGCGGACTGCAATCGCGGTGCCGTTGACTTGCTCCCGCGAAGGACTAGATTTTGATAGATCGCAACCGCCGTTCGCGCAAATGTCGCGGAGGCGGGCGTGGCTGGGCAACCTTGAGGAGGATGGGGTTTGCCGTGGTTTACCGTCTCGTTCTGCTGATCGGTGCGTGCCTGATTGCCCTCTGTCCCGGCGCCGCAGCGGCGCAGGAGGGCGATGCGACGGCCGGTGCCGTGGTTTTCAAGAAATGCGCGACCTGCCATGTCGTCGATTCCGATACGAACAAGGTCGGCCCGTCGCTGAACAAGCTGTTCGGCCGGCAGGCCGGCACGCATCCCGATTTCGCCTATTCGAACGGAATGAAGGCGGCCGGCGAGGGCGGCCTCGTCTGGGACGAGGCGACGCTGCGCGATTACCTGCATAATCCGAAAGCGAAGGTGAAGGGCACCAAGATGGCCTTTGTCGGCGTCAAGGACGATCAGGAGATCACCAATCTCATCGCCTATCTCAAGCAATATTCGCAGTAGGGGCATACTCCGAACGGTCGGTCGGCGGCCGGCCGGCACATGCCTAAATTGCCGTAATTGTCGATATTTTCCATCTGTGCGATAATAATTTCGGACTTTTTGCGGAATGCGGTTTCACGGTCAACCTGCTCGGGGAGGGGCGGAAATGGCTGTTGTGCTGATCCTTGTCCTGATTGTCGTCGGCTCCGTGCTGTTTCATGTGCTGAGCCCGTGGTGGTGGACGCCGATCGCGTCCAACTGGAACTATATCGACAGCACGCTCGTCATCACCTTCTGGATCACCGGCATCGTCTTCGTGGCGGTGGTCTCCTTCATGGCCTATTGCGTCTACCGCTTCCGCCACAGGCCGGGCAACCGGGCGCATTACGAGCCGGAGAACCGCCGGCTGGAAGTGCTGCTCGCCTCGGGAACGGCGGTCGGCGTCGCGGCCATGCTGGCGCCCGGCCTGGTCGTCTGGAACCAGTTCATCACCGTGCCGGCCGATGCCGCCGCGGTGGAGGTCGTCAGCCAGCAATGGCTGTGGAGCTTCCGCCTGCCGGGCGCCGACGGCAAGCTCGGCCGCGCCGCCACGCGCGACGTGACGCCCGAAAACCCGCTCGGCCTCGACAGGAACGACGCCAGCGGCCTTGACGACATCATCGTCGAGGGCGGCGAGCTGCACCTGCCGGTCGGCAAGCCGGTGCATGTTCTGCTGCGCTCGGTCGATGTGCTCCACGATTTCTACGTGCCGGAATTCCGCGCCAAGATGGACATGATCCCCGGCATGGTCACCTATTTCTGGCTGACGCCGACGCGCACCGGAACGTTCGAGATCCTCTGCGCCGAGCTTTGCGGCGTCGGCCATCCGCAGATGCGCGGCACCGTGGTCGTCGACGAGGACGCCGACTACCGGACCTGGCTCGGAGAGCAGCAGACGTTCACCCAACTGACCGCATCGTCGGGAGAGCCGCCGCCGGCAAACTGAACAGGCAAGGACCGCGCGGCATCGGGAAGGAAAGGGAAGAGAGATATGGTCGAGATTCCATCCGGCAGCATCCCCTCCGCCGAAGTCGAGGATGTCGAGCTTTATCACCCGAAAAGCTGGTGGACCAGATATGTGTTCAGCCAGGATGCCAAGGTCATCGCCGTGCAATATGCGCTGACCGCCATCGCGATCGGCATGGTGGCGCTGGTGCTTTCCTGGCTGATGCGGCTGCAGCTTGCCTTTCCCGGCTATTTCGCCTTCATCGATGCCGACCACTATTACCAGTTCATCACCATGCATGGCATGATCATGGTGATCTATCTGCTGACGGCGCTCTTCCTCGGCGGTTTCGGCAATTACCTCATTCCGCTGATGGTCGGCGCGCGCGACATGGTCTTTCCCTATGCCAACATGCTGAGCTACTGGATCTATCTGCTTGCGGTGCTGATCCTGGTCGCGGGCTTTTTCGCCCCCGGCGGCCCGACAGGGGCGGGCTGGACGCTCTATCCGCCGCAGGCCGTCCTGTCCGGCACGCCCGGCGGCAAGGACTGGGGCATCCTCTTGATGCTGGTTTCGCTGATCGTCTTCATCATCGGCTTCACCATGGGCGGGCTGAACTATGTCGTGACCGTGCTGCAGGGGCGCACGCGCGGCATGACGCTGATGCGCATGCCGCTCACCGTCTGGGGCATCTTCACCGCCACGGTGATGGCGCTTCTGGCCTTTCCGGCGCTCTTCGTCGCCTGCGTCATGATGCTGTTCGACCGCCTGCTCGGCACCAGCTTCTTCATGCCGGCCATCGTCGAAATGGGCGAGCAGCTGCAGCATGGCGGCGGCAGCCCGATCCTCTTCCAGCACCTGTTCTGGTTCTTCGGCCATCCGGAGGTCTATATCGTGGCGCTGCCCGCCTTCGGCATCGTCTCGGACCTCATCAGCACGCATGCGCGCAAGAACATCTTCGGCTACCGCATGATGGTCTGGGCGATCGTCATCATCGGGGCGCTCAGCTTCGTCGTCTGGGCGCACCACATGTATGTCAGCGGCATGAACCCGGCCTTCGGCTTCTTCTTCGCCACCACGACGCTCATCATCGCGGTTCCCACCGCCATCAAGGTCTATAACTGGGTGCTGACGCTGTGGCGCGGCGATATCCACCTGACGCTGCCGATGCTCTTTGCGCTCGCCTTCATCGTCACCTTCGTCAATGGCGGGCTGACGGGCCTGTTCCTCGGCAATGTCGTCGTCGACGTGCCGCTGTCGGACACGATGTTCGTCGTGGCGCATTTCCACATGGTCATGGGGGTCGCGCCGATCCTCGTCATCTTCGGGGCAATCTGTCACTGGTATCCGAAGGTGACGGGGCGCATGCTGAACGAGACGCTCGGCCAGATCCATTTCTGGATCACCTTCCTCGGCACCTACGCGATCTTCTTCCCGATGCATTATCTCGGCCTGCTCGGCGTGCCGCGCCGCTATTACGAGCTTGGGGAGACGGCCTTCGTGCCGGCCTCGGCCCATTCGCTGAACGTCTTCATCACCGTCATGGCGCTCATCGTCGGGGCGGCGCAGATCCTCTTCCTGTTCAACCTCTTCTGGAGCCTGTTGCGGGGCCGGGAGGCCGGCGGCAATCCGTGGCGGGCGACGACGCTCGAATGGCAGACGCCGCAGACGCCGCCCGCGCACGGCAACTGGGGCAGGGACCTGCCCGTCGTCTACCGCTGGGCCTATGACTATAGCGTGCCCGGCGCGGCGGAGGATTTCATCCCGCAGACGGTGCCGGCTGCCGGCGGCGTCACCCGCGAGGTTCCGGCATGAACGTCACGCTGATCTTCCTTGCCGCAATCGGCGCCATCATCGTCTGGTGGCTCTCCGGGCAGCGGCTGACCTCGAAACCGTGGCTGGAAACCGGCTCTCTGCAGCTGCCGGCCCATGACGATGCCGGCCGCCACCGGCAGCCGGTGCCGGCGGTCAAGATCGGCCTTTTCGTGTTTCTCGGCGTCGTCGGCGCGCTCTTCAGCCTTGGCGTCAGCGCCTATTTCATGCGCATGGGCTTGGCGGACTGGTGGGGAATGCCGGTTCCGCGCCTGCTCTGGGTCAATACGGCCGCCCTTGCGCTCAGCAGCGCGGCGCTGCAATGGGCGCGGCACGAGGCCCGCAACGGGCGCATGGAAAGCCTGCGGCCGGCGCTGGTGACGGCGCTTGCGCTTGCCGCCTTCTTCCTCGCCGGCCAGCTGCAGGCCTGGCGGCAGCTTGCGGCGGCCGGTTACGTGCTTGCCGACAATCCCGCCAACAGCTTCTTCTACATGCTGACCGGCCTGCACGGGCTGCATATTCTCGGCGGGCTCGGCGTGCTCGCGCATACGACGGTGCGGTCGTTTTCGCCGGACGCGCCGCCGGAAAGGCTGCGGCTCAGCGTCGAGCTGTCGGCCATCTATTCGCATTTCATGCTCGCCGTCTGGCTGCTGCTCTTTGCGCTCTTTGCCGGCTGGGCGAACGATTTCGTCGATCTCTGCCGCACATTGCTGAACTAGGGGGTACGGATGGCACAGACTGTCGGGACACATGGGGAGGCAAGCGTCAGGCCGGCCGGCCTGCGCGGCGTCGCGGCCGATTTCAGCTCCGACCAGCGCGCCTTCAAGACCGCCTCCTGGGGCAAGGCGATGATGTGGATCTTCCTGCTCAGCGACACGTTCGTCTTCGGCTGTTTCCTCATCGCCTACATGACCGCGCGCATGTCGACCCCGGTCGCCTGGCCGAACCCGAGCGAGGTCTTCGCCCTGCATATAGGCGGGCAGGATGTTCCGCTGATCCTGATCGCCATCATGACCTTCGTGCTGATCTCCAGCAGCGGCACGATGGCGATGGCGGTCAATTTCGGCTATCGCCGCGAGCGCGGCCGGACGGCGGCGCTGATGCTGCTGACAGCGCTGCTCGGCGCCACCTTCGTCGGCATGCAGGCCTTCGAATGGACGAAGCTGATTACCGAAGGCGTGCGCCCCTGGGAAAACCCCTGGGGGGCGGCGCAGTTCGGCTCGACCTTCTTCATGATAACCGGCTTTCACGGCACCCATGTCACGATCGGCGTCATCTTCCTCCTCATCATCGCCCGCAAGGTCTGGCGCGGCGATTTCGACGTGGAGCGGCGCGGCTTCTTCACCAGCCGGAAGGGCCGCTACGAAGCCGTCGAGATCATGGGCCTCTACTGGCATTTCGTGGACCTGGTCTGGGTCTTCATCTTCGCCTTCTTCTATCTGTGGTGAGGTCGTCATGAGCGAGACAACGGCACATGCGCAAAGCCCGGCGGTCCCGGCGGCGGAACACGGGCAGCAGCACCCGATCCGGCTCTATCTTCTCGTCTGGGGCCTGCTCTTCGTGCTCAGCGCCTTTTCCTACATGGTCGATTATCTCGGCATCCAGGGTTATCTCAGATGGACGCTGATCCTGCTGTTCATGATGCTGAAGGCGGGGCTGATCGTCGCCGTCTTCATGCACATGGCCTGGGAGAGGCTGGCCCTGGTCTACGCCATCCTGCTGCCGCCGCTACTGGTGCTGGTCTTCGTGGCGCTGATGGTATCGGAAGCCGATTATACGATCCTCACCCGGCTCGCCTTTTTCGGGGGCGGGGTGTAGCGGCAACGGGCGGCAACGTCATCGGAAAAGCAGGGGGACGCAGCGCATTGGTTTTTCCTTTCGAGGCGGTTGCGGGGGTGCCGGCAGGCCCTGAACCGGGCCATGCCCGCGCGCTCCAGGGAAAATTTTTGCGTCCTGAATTTTGTGTGGAACTCTCTGCCGCGTCGCGCGTTTGGCAGCATCTTTACGGAGCGATCGGGAGGAGATCATGCAACCGAAGATCGGAACGGATGCGCCTGCGGACCGCTGGATCGGTGCTGTGGAGCTTGCGATCGTGCAGAAGGCCTTCGACAGGCTCTGCGCAGAGCGCGGCATTTCACGCGACTGCACCGAGGCGCGCGAACTCGCTCGGGTGACAATCGACCTTTACCGGCAGGGTGCCGACAGCGAATACAAGCTGCATACCATGCTGTCGGGATCCGATTTCAAGACACCGGCCCTGTGAGGGGCGCATGAGCAATATCGTAACATTCCCACGCCGGAACCTCCGGCCGCAGCGGCCGTCCTATGTCGGCTCGGCACGGCAGGTGGAGGGGCGCATCGCCATTCTGGAAACGATCGCGAAGATCACCGTTCGCGACAGCGCGTTCACGCCCTACGAGCAGGCGGCCCTTCTGGCGAAGCTGAGGACCGCGATCCGCGCCGAATGCGTGGCGCACAAGCTGTCGCCGGACGAGCAGTTCGAAACGATGCGTTATGCCGAACGGCTTCTCCACGATATTCTCGACAGCCTCGACGACTGACGCGGCCACCTTCACGCCTTCTTCTCCGGCGCGCTCGGGCTCGTCGATGCGCCGGCAGCTTTGAGGCGCCTTTCAAGCCGGCTAAGGATAAAAAGAAAGCCGGCCCAGGGCCGGCTTAGACGAACACGGCTGAACAGGGGTACTGGCCGGTTCCTGGCATTTCGTGACTGACAATCAATTTCACTACAATGCCGAGGCCAGCAGAAAGGGCGTAACGAGATCGCCGAAAGGGCGGCTCCGCAAAGGGGTGGGCGGCGGGCGGGAGCCGGTGCTGTCCTCGCGTGTTTTTATGCGGGACGAACATCACCGATTGATGACATCGGCGGCCCGCCGGCAACTTTCTTTTTGCCGGCCGCATTATCCTGTGGACAGGGCTGCCCGCCGGTTTTGCGGCCCGACAGGCGGATGGCGTGAATGCTGTGTTCAGCCCCTTCGGGATGTCAAACTTTCACAAAACGGCTATATAGCGGGCCAAATTCGATCCGATATCCGCAAAGAGCCCCATGGCACCGATCATTTCCGTCCAGAATCTCACGAAAACCTATGCCAATGGCTTTGAGGCGCTGAAGGGCATCAACCTTCAGATCGAGCGCGGCGAAATCCTGGCGCTGCTCGGGCCGAACGGGGCGGGCAAGACGACGCTGATCTCGATTATCTGCGGTATCGCCAATCCGAGCGGCGGCACCGTCACGGTCGACGGCCACGACGTGGTGAAGGATTTCCGCGCCACGCGCACGATGATCGGCCTCGTGCCGCAGGAACTGACCACCGACCAGTTCGAGACGGTGTGGAACACGGTGAGCTTTTCGCGCGGGCTGCACGGCAGGAAGGCGGACCCGGCCCATATCGAAAAGGTGCTGCGCGACCTGTCGCTGTGGGACAAGAAGGACAATACGCTGCGCCAGCTTTCGGGCGGCATGAAGCGGCGCGTGCTGATCGCCAAGGCGCTGTCGCACGAGCCCTCGATCCTCTTCCTCGACGAGCCGACGGCGGGCGTGGACGTGGCGCTGCGCAAGGACATGTGGCAGGTGGTCGAGCGGCTGCGCGCCTCCGGCGTCACCATCATCCTGACGACGCATTATATCGAAGAGGCCGAGGAAATCGCCGACCGCGTCGGCGTCATCAACGGCGGCGAGCTGCTGCTCGTCGAAGACAAGCAGGCGCTGATGGCCAAGCTCGGCCGCAAGCAGCTGATCCTCGAACTCAACGATCCGCTGGAGAGCCTGCCCGACTGTTTTGCCGGCAACGGCCTGTCGATCGAGGCCGAGGGCAACCGGCTCGTCTACGAATTCGACACGCGCAACGAGCACGAAAGCGTGGCCTCGCTGCTGACGCGGCTTGGCGAAAACAACATCAATTTCCGGGATCTTTCGACGCGCCAGAGCTCGCTCGAAGACATATTCGTATCGCTGGTGGGAGCGGCAAAATGAATTTCGAGGCGATCAAGTCGATCTATTTCTTCGAGATGGCCCGCACGCGGCGCACGCTGCTGCAGAGCGTCATTTCGCCCGTCATTTCCACCTCGCTCTATTTCATCGTCTTCGGGGCCGCCATCGGCACGCGCATCCAGCAGGTGGAGGGCGTTTCCTACGGCGCCTTCATCACGCCCGGCCTCATCATGCTGACGCTGCTCGGCCAGTGCATCGGCAACGGCTCCTTCGGCATCTATTTTCCGAAATTCACCGGCACGATCTACGAGATCCTGTCGGCGCCCGTCGCCATGACGGAGATCCTGATCGGCTATGTGGGGGCGGCCGCCACCAAGGGCCTTATCATCGGCACGATCATCCTCATCACCGCCAACCTCTTCGTGGACGTGCGCATCGAGCACCCGTTCATGATGGTGCTGTTCTTCCTTCTGACCGCCGTCAGCTTCAGCCTGTTCGGCTTCATGATCGGCATCTGGGCGACGAATTTCGAGCAGCTGAACCTCATCCCCATGCTGGTGGTGCCGCCGCTCACCTTCCTCGGCGGCAGCTTCTATTCCATCAACATGCTGCCGCCCTTCTGGCAGGCGGTCAGCCATTTCAACCCGGTTCTCTACCTCGTCAGCGGCTTCCGCTGGAGTTTTTACGGGATTGCCGACGTCAATCCGCTCATCAGCCTCGGCATGATCGCGCTGTTCCTGCTGATCTGCCTGACCACGCTCGGCTGGATCTTCAAGACGGGCTACAGGCTGCGCAACTGACGGGGCGGCAGCACGCCCCACAGCCTACTTCCCGACCGGCTGCGGCTCCGGGAACGTCCAGCTTCCATCCATGATCGGCTGGCGCGGGCGGTAGAGGCGCACGGTATAGTTCCAGCCCTCCACGATGGGCAGGCAATTGACGATCTTGCCGTCGCAGCCGCCGAACTGCACCTTGACCGTACCGTCGGCCTCCCTGGCAGCGGTGATATTGTTCAGCGTATAGGCGTCGAGCTTGTTCTTCTCGTAATAACCCTGAGCATTATAAACGCTGACCGACCAGAAGCCGTCGACGGGGACATCCTTGACCGTGAGCCGGTAGACCGTCTCGCCGTCGTTCTTCGGCGGCGTCTCGTTCAGGTAGATTGCGTCCTTCTCCGGATTGCCGCCCCAGCCGACCGCGGTGCCGATCAGGTGGCGGATCGGATCGACCGCGTCCCTGGTGCCGAAGGCGCCCCGGAAATCGGGAATGGTCGCGCCCAGCACGATCAGCGCGTCACGGATCTCCTTCTGGCTCGCCTGGTCCCAGTCCGGCGCTTCGAATTTTCCGGCGTCTGCCGGGCTGATCGTCATGGCGTCCTGAAGGCTGTGAACCTGCTTGAGATCTTCGGGATTGCCGGGATCGACGAGGGTTCGGATCGCAACGAAAATGTAGCGCGTGCCTGCCGCCGCCCGGTCGTAGGTATAGCTGCCCGCATCATATTTGACGTCGCCGACGACGTAATGGTCTTCATTGATGACCTGCATCGAGCGGAAACGTTTGCCGGCATCGGGCAGGGTGACGGTGACCGGTCCGGCATCGAGGTCGATGACGGCGGAGGAGTAGAGCGTATCGCGATTGGTCCGGATGACGGCCTGATGATCGATGTCAACAGGCTCGCGGTGATGGTGGAAGCTGCCGGTCTTGCCGCCGGAATCCTTCACCGCGCTGCCGAAATAGAGGTCGGATTCGGCGCGGGCGAAATTGTCGACGGTAACGGGCATGGCCGTCTGCGCCCCGGCCGGCGCGGCGAGCGCGAGCGCCAGCGTGGCGATGGCGGCGTGGCGGGCAATGCCGGCAGGCACTGTGGCGGATGCAGGCTTGGACCCTCTCATGGCTCTTCCCCCTCGCGCGGCTTTCCGGGGAGGAGCCTTTCACAAGCCTTCATCCGGGAGAAGTACGTTACCGTAAACGCCGATGTAAATGAGGCAGCAGCAAGGGCTGCGGCTCAGGCCTTGCTTTTGCGCGCCTGCTTGCCCAGCCGCGGGCGGAAATCGACGAGCAGGGATTTCAGTTCGAGTTCGCGCACGCGCCGGGCCGCCTCGTCGGGGCTTACCCAATCGAGCCGGCGCTGGCCGGTTTCGCGGAACCGGTCCTGCGTATGCTCGACCTCGATCTGGAAAATATCGACGATGCAGGGCGCGACGTCGCCATTGTCCAGCTCCTTCAGATAGGTGTAGCGGCCGACCGGCTGTTTGCTCACCGCCCCGCGCACGCCGCCTTCCTCCCAGGCCTCGATGGCGGCGGCCTCGTGCGGCTTCTTCTTTTTCATCGGCCAGCCCTTGGGAATGATCCAGCGGCCGCTGTCGCGGGTGGTGACGACGAGGATTTCGATCTCCGAATGATCGGTCCTTGGCCCGCCGTTCCTGTAGCGGAAGCAGAGCGCGCCGTATTGCTGGCGAAAGGCGCCGGAAAAAAGCTGCTGCGGCCGCTCCGCAAGCTGTTTCAACAGGGGCCTTGCCGGCCCAGCGTCGGATTTTGTGCCTTTTTTGCTGGATTTCATGACGCCGAGCATTGCCAATTTTTACATTTTGGATCAATTCCCTGCGACGATTTATGACACATTTATGACAGTCTTTGATGACCGTCGTCCGCAAGGGAAGGATCGCCCGGAATGATGAGCGTGTTTCGCAAGATGATGCCGCGGGAAGACCGCTTCTACGAGATGTTCTGCAGGCATGCGAAAACCGTGGTGACGGCGGCCGAGGCGATGGAGAAACTTCTGAAGGGCGAGGCGGTCGAGGAGAATTGCGACCGTATCGTGGCGTTGGAGGACGAGGCCGACCAGATTACCCGCGAAGTGCTGCAGGCGATCCGCCGCAGCTTCATCACCCCCTTCGACCGCGGCGACATCAAGGATCTGATCCAGTCCATGGACGATGCGATCGACATGATGCACAAGACGGTCAAGATCATCCGCCTGTTCGAGCAGTCGCGTTTCGATCCGCTGATGCAGGAAATGGGGGGCGAGATCGTCAAGGCCGCGGGCCTCATGCAGCAGGCGATCGGGCTGCTCGACAAGCTGGGCGCCAATGCCTCCCGGCTCTCGGCGATCGCCGAGGAGATCACGCGGGTCGAGGGCCGGTCCGACGAGCTGCATGACGAGGGGCTGAGGGACCTCTATCGCCGGCATGGCGCCAGCGGCAATGCCATGGCCTATATGATCGGCAGCGAACTCTACAGCAACCTGGAGAAGATCGTCGACCGGTTCGAGGATGTGGCGAACGAAATCAGCGGCGTCGTCATCGAGAACGTCTGATGGAAGCCACTCTCTCCCTTCCGCTGCTGATCGGCCTGATCGGCGTGGCGCTGTTCTTCGATTTCCTCAACGGGCTGCACGACGCGGCGAATTCGATTGCGACGATCGTTTCGACGCGGGTGCTGCGGCCGCAATATGCCGTCGCCTGGGCGGCGTTCTTCAATTTCATCGCCTTCCTGTTCTTCGGCCTGCATGTGGCCGAAACGCTCGGCACCGGCATCATCGATCCGGCGATCGTCTCGCCGCAGGTCATTTTCGCGGCGCTCATGGGCGCGATCGTCTGGAACATCGTCACCTGGCTGTTCGGCATTCCCTCGTCGTCGTCGCATGCGCTGGTCGGCGGGCTGGTCGGGGCGGGGCTGGCGAAGGTCGGCGTCAGTTCCATCGTCTGGAGCGGCCTGCTGAAGACGGTCGGCGCGATCGTCCTGTCGCCGGCGATCGGCTTCCTGCTGGCGCTGTTCTTCGTGCTCGTCGTCTCCTGGATGTTCGTGCGCCAGACGCCCTTTGCGGTCGACAGCACCTTCCGCGTCATGCAGTTCGTCTCGGCCTCGCTCTATTCGCTGGGCCATGGCGGCAACGATGCGCAGAAGACCATGGGCATCATCGCCGTTCTTCTCTTCAGCCAGGGGCAGCTCGGCCCGAGCTTCCATGTGCCGCTCTGGGTCGTCATTTCCTGCCAGTCGGCAATGGCGCTCGGCACGCTCTTCGGCGGCTGGCGCATCGTTCACACGATGGGCTCGAAGATCACCCGGCTGAACCCGATGCAGGGCTTCTGCGCCGAGACCGGCGGGGCGCTGACGCTCTTTGCGGCGACATGGCTCGGCATTCCGGTATCGACGACCCACACGATCACCGGCGCGATCATCGGCGTCGGCGCCGCGCGGCGGCTTTCGGCCGTGCGCTGGGGTGTCGCCGGCAATATCGTCGTCGCCTGGGTCGTCACCATGCCGGCCGCCGCCGCCATCGCCGCCGCCTGCTACGGGATTGCCGGCCTGTTCCAGTAGGGCCTACGGCCTGCCGCGATAGCGCAGCGCATCGACGAGGATGGAGAAGGCGGCCGAGGGCTGGCGGCGGCTCGGGTAATAGAGGTGGTAGCCGGAAAACCACGGGCACCAGTCCTCCATCACGCGGACGAGCGCGCCGGATTCGAGTTCGGCCTCGGCCATGTCCTCCATGACGAAGCCGAGGCCGAAGCCGGCGACGGCGGCGCGCACGATCATGCCGGTATTGTTGAAGGCGAGCTGGCCGTCCACGCGCACGCGCAGCTCGCGGCCGTCCTTTTCCAGCTCCCAGGCGTAGAAGCCGCCGCCGCTCAGTTGCCTCAGATTGATGCATTGGTGTGCCGCAAGGTCCTGCGGGCTTTTCGGCACGGGATGGCGGGCGAAATAGTCGGGCGAACCGACAATCGCCATTCTCAGGTCGGGGCCGATCCTGACGGCGACCATGTCCTTGGCGAGCGCTTCGCCGAGCCGCACGCCGGCATCGAAACGTTCCGCGACAATGTCGGTGAAGCTGGAATCGAGCCCGAGTTCGACATGAATATCGGGATAGTCGTGCAGCAGGTTCTTCATGACCGGCCACAGGATGGTGGTGGCCGCATGTTCGGCGGTCGTGATGCGGATGGTCCCGGCGGGGCGCTCGCGCAATTCGCCGAGCGAGGCCAGTTCGGCGCCGATACTGTCGAGCGCCGGCCGCAGCGTCGCAATCAGCCGGTCGCCGGCTTCGGTCGGGGCGACGTTGCGGGTCGTGCGCGTCAGCAGCCGCACGCCGAGGCGGGTTTCCAGCCGCCGGATCGTGTGGCTGAGCGCCGATTGCGACGTGCCGAGCCGGGCGGCGGCGCGGGTGAAGTTCTGCTCGTCGGCCACGGCCAGGAAGGCATGGAGATCGGCCAGTTCCTCGCGCTTCATTCATGAATGCCTTTAATGGATGGGCTGCCGGTTCCTAGTTTCCGCTCATGAACCCGCCCGGTCAAGACGGCCGCCTTGCGGCAACGAGCGAAAGGCTTGCAAAGCTGCCGAGCCGGCGATGCCGCTGCCATAGTGCAGCGCGCCGACGAGGGCGGAGACGGCGCCGGCGCGGGCGGGAAAATCCTGCAGCGCGCCGCCGATGGAATTGGCGACGATCAGGCCCGACCAGGAGACGAAGAGAAGGAGCAGGGTGGCAAGCGCCCAGAGGCCGCCCCAGCCGGTCATGCCGGCGGCAAGCGTGGCAAGGCCTGACATCATGGCGCCCGACGTGCCGATCTTCAGCATGGTCGTCGTGCCGAGGCGGGCGACGAGGCGCGAGTTCAGCATGTTGGTCGCCATGATGCCGACAATGCCGAGCGCAAAAACGATGCCGTAGAGTTCGGGGGCGACGCGGTAATAGTCGATATAGGCGAAGGGCGTGCCGGCAATATAGGCGTAGATGCCGGCATAGAAGAAGCCGCCGGCCGCGGCAAAGCCGAGAAGCCGCCGGTTGCGGATCAGGCTGGCGTAGCCGGCAAGCGCCGACATGATCGGCTCGCGGTTGCGCCGCTCTTCGGCAAGGGTTTCGGGAATGGTGAAGAGGGCCGCGAGCGTGGCGAGGCCGACGGCAACCAGCACCCAGAAGATCGTGCGCCAGCCGGAGAGCGCCAGGATCTGGCCGCCGACGATCGGCCCGAGCAGCGGCGCAATCGCCATGACGGTCATCAGGGTCGAGAGCATCTGGGCGGCGCGGCTTCCTTCATAGAGATCGCGCACCATGGCGCGCGCCAGCACCACGCCGGCGCAGGCGCCGAGCGCCTGCACGACGCGCCAGCAGATCATTTCGCCGGCCGAGTTCGAGATCGCGCAGCCGGCCGAGCCGATGACGAAGAAGAGCAGGCCGACGGCGACGGGAAGCCGGCGGCCATGCCTGTCGCCGAGCGGCCCCCAGAAGAGCTGGCCGAGGCTGAAGCCGATGAGGAAGCCGGAGACGGTAAGCTCGATCGAGCCGGTATCGGCGCCGAGATCGCGGCCCATCGCCGGCATGGCGGGAAGGTAGAGGTCGGTGGAGATCGAGGCGAAGCCCATGAGGGCGCTCAGCACCGCAAGCACGCGCAGGCGGGGCGGCGTCGCGGCGGGCGGGGTCGCAGTGGGCGGGGACGGGGCGGGCGGGGTCAGGGCAATCGTTTCCGCGCGGTCGCCGGCGGAGCCTGCAAGTTCATGGGCCATGCGTCTTCTTTCGGCAAACGGGTCGAGGCCGGGGTGTTGCGGCCCCGGCCTGCCTTGCTGGGAGGCCGGGCCTCAGAGGCCGGTCATCTTCATCAGCCGCTCGGGATAGCGGTCGCCCTCGACCTGGATCTTTGCGGCGGCCGCTTCCAGATCGGCGAGTTCGGCGGCCGTGAGGCTGAGATCGGCGGCGCCGAGGTTTTCCTCCAGCCGGTGCAGCTTGGTGGTGCCGGGGATCGGCACGATCCAGGGCTTTTGCGCCAGCAGCCAGGCAAGCGCGACCTGGGCCGGGGTTGCCTTCTTGGCTTGCCCGACCTGGGTGATGAGATCGACCAGCGCCTGGTTCTTCTCCATCGCGTCGGGCGTGAAGCGCGGCAGGTTCTTGCGGAAGTCATTGTCGGCGAGCTTGCTGTCCTTGCTCATCGCGCCGGTGAGGAAACCCTTGCCGAGCGGGCTGTAGGGCACGAGGCCGATGCCGAGTTCCTCGCAGGCGGCAAGGATGCCGTTCGTTTCCGGGCCGCGCGTCCAGAGCGAATATTCGTTCTGCAGCGCCGTGACCGGCTGCACCGCATGGGCGCGGCGCACGGTGGCGGCACCGGGTTCCGACATGCCGAAATGCCTGACCTTGCCGGCGGCAATCAGATCCTTGACCGCACCGGCGACATCCTCGATCGGAACCTCGGGATCGACACGGTGCTGGTAGAAGAGATCGATCGTCTCGATGCCGAGCCGCTTCAGCGAGGCATCGGCGACGCGCCTGATATTGTCGGGGCGGCTGTCGAGGCCGGCCTGCCTGCCGTCTTCGAAGCGGAAGCCGAACTTGGTGGCGATGACGACCTGATCGCGCACGGGGCGCAGCGCCTCGCCGACGATCTCCTCGTTGGTGAAGGGGCCGTAGACCTCCGCCGTGTCGAAGAAGGTCACGCCGCGCTCGACGGCGTCGCGGATCAGCCTGACGCTGTCGCCGGTCGCCAGCGAATGGCCGTAGGAGAAGTTGAGGCCCATGCAGCCGAACCCGAGGGCCGAGACTTCCAGGCCCCGGCCGAGAATGCGCTTTTTCATGATCTTGCCTTTCCGTTGGATGACCGGAAGATAGACCAGCCGGCCGGCTTCGATTAGCCCGCGCAATCGGCATGTAGTCATGAACGGGATTCATGACCGCATGCCGAGCTGCCCATCTAATCCGATCAATGGAGGGGTGGTAGATTCGATCCTGAGCACCGTGCGGACCCGCTTCGAGGACGCGCGGACCGATCAGAAAAGGACATGGCCATGCTGGCAACAATCATGCGCGCCCCCGGCGACGTGCGCTGCGAGGAAGTCGCCGAGCCGACGATCCAGAAGCCGACCGACGCGATCATCAAGCTTTCGGCATCCTGCATCTGCGGATCGGACCTCTGGCCCTATCGCGGCCTCAACGAGGTGAACGAGCCGAGGGCGATGGGCCACGAATATTGCGGCATCGTCGTGGAGGTCGGCAGCGCGGTGAAGACGGTCAGGCCCGGCCAGTTCGTCGTCGGCTCCTTCTGCCTGTCCGACAATACCTGCCCGCATTGCCGGTTCGGTTTCCAGTCGTCCTGCGAGCAGCGCGAATTCATGAGCGGGGCGCAGGCGCCTTTCGCGCGTGTGCCGCTTGCCGACGGCACGCTGGTTGCGACCTCGGCGCTTCCCGCCGACGACCTGATCCCGAGCCTGCTTGCCGTTTCCGACGTGCTCGGAACCGGCTGGTATGCGGCGGACGCGGCGGGCGTGCAGGAGGGCTCGACCGCCGTCGTCGTGGGCGACGGCGCCGTCGGGCTGATGGGCGTGCTTGCCGCAAGGCAGATGGGTGCGGCGCGCATCATCGCCATGAGCCGCCACAAGAGCCGCCAGGACCTGGCGCTGGAATTCGGCGCGACCGACATCGTTTCCGAACGCGGCGAGCATGGGGTGGCGCGGATCAAGGAACTGACCGGCGGCGTCGGCGCCGACAGCGTTCTGGAATGCGTCGGCACGCAGGAATCGATGGGGCAGGCGGTCGATTGCGCCCGTCCGGGCGGCAAGATCGGCTTCGTCGGCGTGCCGCACGGCGTCACGTTCGACGGCCAGCAGCTGTTCTTCCAGCAGAAGAGCCTGCTCGGCGGGCCGGCGCCGGTGCGCCGCTATCTGCCCTATCTGATGGATCTCGTCCTCGACCGCACCATCAACCCCGGCAAGGTCTTCGACCTGCAGATCCCGCTTGAGGATGTGGCCGAAGGCTACAGGGCGATGGACGAGCGCCGCGCGATCAAGGCCCTGCTCAGGGTCTGAGAAAGCCGGCAGGAGATTTCAGATGGTGACGAAATTCGAAAGGGCGGGACGCGTGCGCGTCGCGCCGGATGTCGTGCATGAGGTCGCGCCCGGCCTCGGCCATTTCACCGACGACGTCCTGGCCGGTGAGGTCTGGCTGCGGCCGCAGCTTGCGCCGCGCGACCGCAGCCTGGTCACGGTGGCGGTTCTTGTCGCGACCGGCAGGGTGGCGCAGATCGGCGCGCATGTGCGCCGCGCGCTCGACAACGGCGTCGAGCCTTCCGAACTCGGCGAGGTCTTCACCCATCTCGCTTTCTATAGCGGATGGCCGAACGCCATGTCGGCGGTGGCCGAGACCCGCGCGGTCTTCGAAGAGCGCGGCATCGGCCCGATCCCCGGCAGCGACCGGGCGCCGATAGACCTGCCGCGGGAGGGCGAAGCGGCACGGGCGGCGCGGGTGGCCGCGACGGTCGCGCCGACGGCTCCGGCGTTGGCGGACCTTACCGACCGCGTATTGTTTGCCGACCTCTGGAGACGGCCGGACCTGTCTGCGCGCGACCGCAGCCTGATAACGGTGGCCGCGCTGATTGCGATCGGCCAGCCGGAGCAGCTTCCCTTCCATGCCGGCAGGGCGATGGATAACGGGCTGACGCAGGAGGAGGCCTCGGAAATGCTTGCCCATATCGCCTTCTACGCCGGCTGGCCGCGGGCCATGTCGGCGGTCCCGGTGATCGGGCGTGTCTTTGCGGCACGAGCGGCCGGGGCCTGAAACAGGCGGCTCTTCGGGCCGGCCGGTCCGCGCTACCTCAATTTTCAGGGGTCTCTATTTTCCATCGGATGTTGCGCCCTAATCTCCCTGCAAGAAGAAGGAGAGAGCAGGCAGACCATGCATATGATTGCGCATTCATCCGAACGGGACGAGACCATATCCGCAAGTGCCGCAGGCCGCAGGATCGACAGGAGCGGCGCCATCTGCTGCCGGGTGGAAAGGGGCGGGGCGCTGACCGTGCTGCTGATCGCAAGCCGCGAGACCGGCCGCTGGACAATCCCGACAGGCATTCCCGGCAGGCGGGAAAAGCCCTATCGCTGCGCCCAGCGCCAGGCGCTGCAGGAAGTGGGCGTCAGCGGCAAGGTCCGCAAGAAGCCGCTCGCCCACTATGCCGATCTCAGCGACCCCGGAAATCCGCTCAGGGTTTCGCTCCATCTGCTGCGGCTGAAGAGCGAGGCCGGTCACTGCGCCGAATATGCCCAGAGGCAGAAAATCTGGATCTCTCCGGCGCAGGCGGCGCTGCTGGTCGAAGAGCCGGAACTGCGGGCGCTCTTCCTCTCCTTCGACGCCGACAATCCGCTGACATCGCAGGACAGGCTGAAACCGCGCCGCATCCACGGCCGGCATCCGGCCCATGACGCGCCGGTCTCCCTTGCTTCGTCGGCGGCCTCGCCCTGACGATCTCCTGCAAGGGCTCTGGCGACGAAGGCCCGCATTCCGGGCCTTCGCGCTGTCCGCTAGACCATATCGGTCATGCTGGGACTTCCGGTTGCCAGGGGTCTCCAGAGCGTGTCCCGGTCGGTCACGGCCGCAAGGTCGATCGTCACACGGGTGCCGGCCCTGATGCGCCGCCGCAGCAGGTCGGCCCGATCCGGCCCGGTCCGCAGCCGGCCCTCGTCGTGGAGCACCTGCAGCCGGGTGCGGGAGAGCTGCAGCCCGGATGCCAGCAGCCGGTCGAGGCGGATGCCGCAGGCGAACGGGACTGTCAGCTCGATTTCCAGCCTGCTCCAGCCGGCAGGGGCCGAGCACAGTTGCCGGACGATATCGACATCGGGGAATTCGTCGATGCGCTGCGCCTTTCGCCTGAGGGCTTCGAGGTTGAAGCTTTCGGCCCGGATCCACGCCGCATCGTTGCTGTGCAGCGCCGCCAATGTGGCCGGATCGACATCGCGGACATTCCGCCGCTCGAAGATGGGACGGTTCCAGGTCCTGTCGCAGGTCAGGCATTTATAGATCAGCCAGGCATCCAGCCTGCGGCCGTTGGCATTGAGCCTGACCTTGCCGCTGGACTGGAAGGCTCTCAACCCGCCGCATCCGCCACAGGCAATCCACGGCTGCGGTGCGGTTTTCGGGGTAACGGTCCATCGGACCCGTAGTGTTTCGCACATAGTATCTTGGTCTTCCGTTCGGAAGTCCACCAAGATGGCGCGAGAGAAAACCCATGAGGGCGCGGCGTGGCGATGCTTGCGGGTGGTTGAAGAGCAGAGACAGCGGGGCTGCTACTGGCGATCGGAACAATGCCAAACCGGTCTCTTGCCACCACCCGATGGACGCAATCATAGGCCGAACGGCTGCCGCCGCCGGGCCACGGGTGAAACTGGATTGAGACCGGTGATTACTTAGGCAAAGTCTACCTCGATACGCCCATGCTCTTCGCCTCGATGCATAACAGATGAGGGGCGCCAATGGGAGTGGCGGGCCGCAGCGCGGGTAATCCGCCGCGGCCCTGCGTCATTTTTGCAACCCTGTGCCGAGGTTCCCGCTCAGAAGCCCATGCGCCTGAGGTCTTCGGGCAGGAAGTTCTGGCCGCTGCGGTTCCTGACGGCGGGAAGTGCTGCCATGCGCGCCTGCCATTGTGTCACCGCATCGAGACCGGGCGGTACGAGGCCGGCGACTTCGGCAAAGGCGAGGCCGGCAAGCAGGGTGATGTCGGCCATCGAATAGGCCTCGCCGGCCAGGAAGGGCTGGCTTGAGAGGATGCCGTCGAAATAGAGCAGGCCCTGCCTTGCCTTCTCGCCCTCGCGCTCGCCCATCTCGGTGCGGCCCTGCCATTGCGGGCTCTTGAAGGCCTGCAGGGCGGCGCCGAGGCCGGGGGTGGCATGGTGGAAGTAGATGCCGACCGGATCGAGCACATAGGCTTCGGCGCGGCGCTGCATCATGTGGATGAGCGCCTTTTCCTTCGGCGTGCGGCCCGTCAGCTCCGGCCGGCCGTCGAGATTGTCGAGATATTCGGTAATGGCCGTGCTTTCGGAAATCAGCGTGCCGTCGTCGAGTTCGAGCACCGGCAGGACGCCGGAAGGGTTTTTGGCGAGGAAGGCGGGCTGCTTGTGCTCGGCGGCGATCAGATCGACGGGCACGAATTCGACCTGGGAATCGAGGCCCTTCTGCGCCAGCACGATGCGGATGCGCATGGGGTTGGGAAAGCCCGGCCTGTCATAGATTTTCATGGGTTTCTCTTTCGTTTGGACATGGGGCGGCACGCGCCTATGAAGCCGAGAGGACGCCGCGCCGGGGATTGCTGGTCGATATGGCGAAGGGGCGCAGGCCTTGCCCGGCAGCCCTTCTTGCCAAGATATGGCACGCCGCCTATTGTTTGATAATGCGCCCCACTATGATCACGCTGTAAAGCGAGGCTATACAATGGACCGAGCGGAACTGGACGGCCTTGCAATCTTCCTGGCGGTGGCCGAGCAGAACGGCTTTCGCGCCGCCGCGCGGCAACTGGGCCTGACGCCATCGGCGATCAGCCAGGGCATCCAGAGCCTGGAGCGGCGGGTGGGGGCGGCACTCTTTGCGCGCACGACGCGCAGCGTGCGGCTGACGGAAGCCGGCCAGAAGCTGCTTGCCCATGCCAGGCCTGCCGCCTCGATGTTTCAGGCGGGCCTCAACGCCGCCCGCGATCTCGGCGAGCAGCCGGGCGGCAACCTGCGCATCAACGCGCCGCGCCCGGCGGTCTCGCTGCTGATCAACAGCCTGCTGCCGGAATTTCACGAGGCCTATCCCAATATCACGCTCGAACTTTCCGGCGACGACGAGTTCACCAATATCGTCGAGCAGGGCTTCGATGCCGGCATCCGGCTCGGCCACACGATCGAGCTCGACATGATCTCGACCTGGCTGACGCCGCCGGACAAGATCGTCACGGTCGGCGCACCGGCCCTGCTTGGCAAATATCCGCGCCCCACCCATCCGCGCGCGCTGCAGGGGCTGCCTGCGCTTCTGACCCGGCGGGGCGGGCAGGTGTCGCGCACCTGGGAATTCGTCGAGGGCGGGGAGAGCCTGAAGGTCGCCGTCGACGGCCCGCTGATCCTCAACGATTACGAGGCTTCGATCCGCGCGGCCCTTCGCGGCGTCGGCTTCCTGCATACGGTCGGCTCGGTCATCCGCCACCATATCGAACAGGGAAATCTCGTGCCGGTACTGGAGGATTACGCCCGCGACGTGCCGGGCCTCTGCCTCTATTACCCGAGCCGCAGCCAGTCGCTGCCGAAGCTCCGGGCCTTCGTGGAGTTTGCGACCAGACGCATGCGCCAGGGCTTGGCTGCGGACGCGTTCTCGGTGCAGCCGCAGCCGGCAGCGCGGGGCTGAGGGCCGGCGGCTTACGAAGCCGGCCCCCGACCTCCGATCTAGCCTATGTGCTGCAGCTGGACGTCGCGATTATGCAGGAAGCAGGCCTTGTCGAACAGCCAGAGGTCCAGCCGGTTGGGCAGCCTGACATCGCCAAGGTCCGGCAGGGCCTTGCCTTCGGCCTCAAAGGCGCGGTCGATCTGCGAGATGAAGGCCAGCACCGTGCCGCTGTTGCGGGCAAAGCTCTTGAGGGCCTGCACCTGTTCGGAGAGCGGCGGCTTGCTGCGCTGCTGGTCGAGGATCTGCAGGTAGTCGACGACGCCGACGGCGCCGCGCCGCGCGCCCCGAAGATGGCGGATGATATAATCGGCGCTGATATCGTCCGAGGTGACGATCTCGATCCTGTCGCCGAAAACCTCGCCGTCGGGCAGGGCATGGATGCGCTTCAGGCTCTGCTCCTGCGTATATTCGAGTGTGAAGAACGTGGCCTTGCGGCCCTCTCTTGCGGCATCGACGAGAAGCTGCAGGCCAAGCAGCGTCTTGCCGTGGCCGGGACGGGCGGCGATCAGGACGAGATCGCCTTCGACAAGCTGCGACAGCATGGACGGCGCGGACGCCTCATGCCGGGCGGCAAGCAGGCTCCAGCCGGTAAAGCCTTCCTGCCGGGCGATGCGGTCGAGCGCCTGGTGAAGCGGGATCGTATCCGTGCGCGCAAGCAGTTTCGCCTTGCGCTTCAGCTGATGGATGGGTGCGGACAGTTTCATTCAAACCTCCATAACGAGCCGGAAACGCAACCCCTCCTTATGCGATGCTCGAACGGATGGTTCGATGGTGGACGACCCCGCATGGACGATGCTTCCCGGATGGAGGGAGGAGGCTCGGGTCAAGCCTTGCCCGAAGAGGTAGCGGGCGGCGCGATTCGCGGCAAGGGGGAGCTTGCCGTCTTGCCCGCACCGGAAACATGGGCCGCCGCGTCCATCCTGCCCATGAAGACCCGCGGCTGCACTCCCGGACCGCGGCTTTGCTCTGGATTACCCGGCGTCCGGGGCGGTGGCGAGATAGCCGATGACGGCGCAAAATGTCGGATTATGCTTCCATCGTGATAAATATCACCGGCTCGTTTAGAGCGGATCTGGCGGCCTTTTTTCAGAAAGGTGCATGGTTCGCCTTGTCAACGACGATGATTTTTTGCTGGTGCCAGGTATGATTTTATCATACTTTATAAGCAACCAAGGAAAGTTTACGACCATGCGAAATGCCGAAAAGGTGACCATTACCCTGACCGCCGATATGTTGCAGAGTATTCGCGATACGGTCGAGGCTGGGGAATTCGCGACGACAAGCGAAGCGATGCGCGATGCGGTGCGCGTCTGGCAGCGTCAGCGCCTTGAAGACGCCGAGCGGCTTAATGCCATGCGCGCGCGCATTCGACGTTCTTTGGATGATCCACGCCCAAGCTTGTCGGCAGACGAGGCGGACGCGGAAATGGACCGTTTCATGAAAGGTCAGGAAAAAGCATCCCGCAATGCGGCGCGCTAGGGTCATCTACCGGCCCGAGGCGCTTAACGACCTTCGCCAGATCTACATCCTCATTGCCGACATGAGTCAAAGCCATGTCACGGCCAACCGCTTTGTGAAGCGCATCATGGCGAAGTGTCGCAAGATCGGCGATGCGCCGAATGGCGGCCGTCCTCGGGACGATCTTTCGCCCGGCTTGCGAACCGTGCCGTTTGAGCGCTCCGCTGTGATTGCCTATCACGTCACCGACGCCGTCGAGATCGTCAACGTGTTTTACGGCGGCCGGGACTATGATGCCCTGTTCCGCGAAGGCGACGACGTGGATGAGCAGGAATCCTGAGGATTTCCCGTCACGTCCAGTTGGCGCGCGCAGCGCGCTCGCGGCATGACAAATAGCAACACACCGCCCAGGGCCAGGGCGATTCCTGCCTGACTTTTACCCAGCGAAGCGGCCCAGATGATGATGCCGATCGAGCAGAGGACCACGCCGATCCGGTAGGTGCAGGCGATGATGGGTGTGAGGACCGTAGATGGACCGCCGCGTCGATCCTGCCCATGAAGACCCTCGGCGGCACTCCCTGACCGCGGGTTTGCTTGGATTAGCCGGCATCCGGGGCGGTGGCGAGATAGCCGATGACGGCGCGGCGGACGCGCTCCGTCAGGCCCTGTCTGTCCTCCTCGCCATGCTCGCCGGCGGCATCGATCATGCCCTTGACGATCGCCACCACGTCATGCGCGGCAAGATCGGTATCGGGCTGCGGCGGCAGGTCGGGGCGAAGGAGCGTGGCGCGGGTGAGTTCGAAGAAGCGCTGCTTGACCCGCTCTGTCTCGGGGTCGAGCGGCAGGCGCGCCTCCTCGTAATCCAGCAGGCGGGCAAGGGCAGGGCGCTCCAGCTGGTGGTGGACGCAGGGCGCGATCAGGGCCGAAAGCGCGGCTTGCCCGGTCGGCTGCTCGGCGGCCTTTTCCGCGTCACCGATAAGTGACACGGCCTGCCGCTGGATCAGGGCGCCGATCAGCGCGTCCTTGCGCGGGAAATACTGGTAGAGCGAGCCGACGCTGACGCCGGCGCTTTCCGCCACCGCATTGGTGGAAAAGCCCTCGTGACCGCGCTCTTCCAGAATGCGAGCCGCAGCCTCGACGATGGCCGAGACGGTTGCGAGCGAACGGGCCTGTCGCGGCGCTTTTCTGGGCGTTGAGCGGCTCTTGTAGGGGCTGTCGGGCATGGGCCTGGAATGCGAGTGGCGGGAAAGCGAGTTATCGCTCACATTATCGCCGTCAGATCGAGCGCACAAGCGGTCGGGCAGCACGGCAAGCCGGTTCTTGCGGCGCGTCACCGGTCGGTGACGCGGATGCACCTTGCTGCGCCTGCGACCGCTTCTGCCGGAACGGAAGGGAAAAACGACATGACCAGGGACATGAAGACCGCCATCGTGACCGGCGCCTCCAGGGGCATCGGCGCAGCCATTGCCAGGCGGCTTGCGGCCGACGGCTTCCGGACAATCGTCAACTATGCCGCGGATGCCGCTGCCGCGGGCGCGGTGGTGGCCGCCATCGCCGCCGAAGGCGGCCATGCGCTCGCCCTCCGCGCCGACGTGTCGGATGCCGGGGCGGTCGCGGACCTTTTCGCGCGCAGCGAGGCGGAGTTCGGCATGGTGGACGTGCTCGTCAACAATGCCGGCGTCACCGCTTTCGGGCCGCTCGCCGAGGTCCGCGACGAGGACTACCAGCGGCTGGTCGCCGTGAACCTGACCGGCACGTTCAACGGCATGCGCGAGGGCGCAAGGCGCATGGCCGAAGGCGGGCGCATCGTCAACCTGTCGACCAGCATCATCGGCCATTATTCGCCGGGCAACGCCGTCTATACGGCCACGAAGGCGGCGGTGGAGGCGATGACCCATATCCTCGCCAAGGAACTCGGCCCGCGCGGCATCACCGTCAATGCGGTCGCTCCCGGCCCGGTCGCGACCGAACTGCTGCTCGCCGGCCGCCCGCCGGAGGTGATCGAGCGCCTGACCGGCGAAATCCCGCTCGGCCGCCTCGGCCAGCCGGAGGATATCGCCCGGATCGTCTCGTTTCTGGCGAGCGGCGAAAGCGGCTGGGTCAACGGGCAGGTGATCCGCGCAAATGGCGGGCGGAACTGACGGGAGGTTGCGACAGACATGCGCCCGCCGGCGGCCGCTTGACACGAAAAACGGCGGCGCGCATAAAAACGCTATGGGGTTGCGATCACCCCACGAGGCGACATGCCGAAGAATCGCGTCCATGAAACCGAACAACGGAGGGACGCGTCATGCCGTCATTTCTCGAAATATCGTCAGACAAGCTTGCCCGCATGGTCGGCACCCCCAATGCGCCCGTCATCGTCGATGTGCGCAGCGAAGAGGATTTCGCCCGCGATCCGCGGCTGGTGCCGGGCTCGATCCGCAAATCCCACAGCGATGTAACGGAATGGGCCGGCGGTTTTGCCGGCCCGGTGGTGGTCGTCTGCCAGGCGGGCGGAAAGCTTAGCCACGGGGTCGCCGCCCATATTCGCCATGCCGGAACGGCAGCGGAAGTGCTGGAAGGCGGCTTCGAGGCATGGACAGGCGCCGGCGGCGCGGCCGTGCCCGCCGGCAGGCTGCCGCCACGCGACGGGCAGGGGCGGACGGTCTGGGTCACGCGGGCGCGCCCGAAGATCGACCGCATTGCCTGCCCCTGGCTCATCCGGCGCTTCGTCGATCCCCAGGCCGTCTTTCTCTTCGTGCCGACATCGGACGTCTCCCCGGTTGCCGACCGCTTCGGCGCCGTGCCGTTCGATGTCGAGGACGTGTTCTGGAGCCATCGTGGCGAGTTCTGCACCTTCGACGTGATGGTCGAGGAATTCGGTCTGGCTTCGGAGCCGCTGTCGAGGCTTGCGACGATCGTCCGCGGCGCCGATACCGCCCGCCCGGAGCTTGCGCCCGAGGTGGCGGGCCTGCTTGCCGCCTCGCTCGGCCTGTCGCGCATGTTCGTCGACGATCTCAGGCAGCTCGATGCCGGCATGCTGCTTTACGATGCCTTCTATCGCTGGTGCCGCGACGCCACGGACGAGACGCACAACTGGCCCTCGCCGAAAAAGGGAGGCTGACATGACCAGCGCCGTCAGCCCCGCGACGCCCGCCGCCGGCGCGTCGCCGAACCCGCATGGCGTCACCTTCGGCGAGGCCTTTCGCGTCTGGCTGCGGGTCGCGGCCCTCAGTTTCGGCGGCCCGGCCGGGCAGATCGCCGTCATGCACCGCATCGTCGTCGACGAGAGGAAGTGGATCGGCGAGCAGCGTTTCCTGCACGCGCTGAACTATTGCATGCTGCTTCCGGGACCGGAGGCGCAGCAGCTTGCCATCTATATCGGCTGGCTGATGCACCGGACCGCCGGCGGCCTGGTGGCCGGCATCCTGTTCGTGCTTCCGGGCTTTCTGTCCATCCTGGCGCTCAGCTACCTCTACGTGAGCCTCGGCAGCGTCGCCGCCGTCGAGGGGCTGTTCTTCGGGCTGAAGGCGGCCGTCCTTGCCGTCGTCGTCCAGGCGGTCGTCAGGGTCGGCGGCCGCGCATTGAGGAACAGGGCGATGATTGCAATCGCTGCGGCCGCTTTCCTCGCGATCTTCGTCCTGCACGTGCCTTTTCCCGTCATCATCCTGGCCGCCGCCGTCATCGGGTTCGTCGGGTCGATGTCGGGCTCGCGCCTGTTTCAGGGCGGTGGCGGGCACAAGGCGGGCGGCGGCGCGATCCTGGCCGACGCCGAGGCGCTGCTCGGCGAAGAGATACCGCCGCATGCGCGGCCGAACCTTGGCTGGTCGCTGCGGATATCGGCGGTTCTCGTGGCGCTCTGGCTGCTGCCGCTGCTGCTGCTTTATCTCTTCCTCGGCCCCGGAGATATCTTCACGCAGATCGGCGTATTCTTCAGCAAGATGGCTCTGGTGACGTTCGGCGGCGCCTATGCGGTGCTCGCCTATGTCGCGCAGGAGGCCGTCCAGCATTTCGGATGGCTGAAACCCACCGAGATGCTCGACGGTCTGGGCATGGCGGAAACGACGCCCGGCCCGCTGATCATGGTTCTGCAGTTCGTCGGTTTCATGGGCGCCTATCGCGATCCCGGCAGCCTGAACCCGCTGACGGCGGCGACATGCGCGGCCGTGCTGACGACCTGGGTGACGTTCGTTCCGTGTTTCCTCTGGATCTTCCTCGGCGCGCCCTTCATCGAGAGACTGCGCGGCAATGCGGCGCTGGCGGGCGCAATGTCGGCCATCACGGCGGCGGTGGTCGGCGTCATCCTCAACCTTGCGATCTGGTTCGGCCTGCACTTCCTGTTCCGCAGCGCCGAGGTTCGAAGGATCGGCCCCTTGTCGATCGAGCTGCCCGTCTGGACCTCGCTGTCGCTTCCGTCGCTGCTGCTCAGCCTTGCGGCCGCGATCGCGATCTTCCGCTTCAGGCTGGCGGTCATTCCCGTGCTCGTGGGCTGCGCGGTCGCCGGC
Source organism: Rhizobium sp. GCM10022189 (assembly GCF_042656325.1). Lineage (NCBI taxonomy): Bacteria > Pseudomonadati > Pseudomonadota > Alphaproteobacteria > Hyphomicrobiales > Rhizobiaceae > Rhizobium > Rhizobium sp. GCM10022189. The sequence continues at coordinate 6,804 of NZ_JBHSOR010000030.1, read as the reverse complement.
ATGGCCTGGCCGGCGTGAGAGCCGCGTCATCGGAAAATCCGCCGGCGCCGCAGGTTTCGGGGCGAAGCGGCAGAAACATGTCGAACCAGTTTCCGTCGCTGCCCCATCGGACATGGCCCGTCGTTTGGAGTGCTTCGGGCAGGGCCTTCGTGTATAAGGAAGCGGCCTCGCCAGGCATGCAGGCGGCAAGCGGCAGCGTGAGCGCCGCAAGCACGGCCGGCCGCAATCTCGGGGGCTTTTTGGCTTTGGTCATGGATGGAGCGCGGCCCGCCTGAAAACGGTGCCGGACAATCGCACAGGCGCCGTTCGGCGGCAACGACCGGGCCTGCAAGCGACAGGGAGACTTGCCGATGCCGTTAGAGACATCCGTGATCGAATGGCTGCTCGCCTCCGATCCCGCCATCCGCTGGCAGGTGCTGCGCGATCTCCTCGACGCGCCGGAGCCGGTCTGGGCCGCCGAGCGGCAGAAGGTCGAGACGGAAGGATGGGGCGCGCGGCTGCTCTCCTTCCAGGATGCGGACGGGCAGTGGGCGGGCGGTTCTTTCCTGCCCGCCGGCTTCACGCGCGAGGAGTGGCAGGCGAGCGGCCAGCCCTGGACGGCGACGAATTTCTCGCTGACGCAGCTGCGCGAATTCGGCCTCGATCCGCGCTCGCAACGGGCAAGGCGGACCGTCGCGCTCATCGGCGCCAATTGCCGCTGGGACGAGGGCGGCCAGCCCTTCTGGCAAGGCGAGGTCGAGGAATGCATCAACGGCCGCACGGTCGCCGACGGCGCCTATTTCGGCGTCGACGTCTCGCCCATCGTGGAACGGTTGCTCGGCGAGCGCCAGGCCGACGGCGGCTGGAACTGCGAGCGGGCGAACGGCTCGCTGCGCTCCTCCTTCCATACGACGATCAACGTGCTGGAGGGGCTGCTGGAATACGAGAGGGCGACCGGCGGCACGGCGCAATCGCGCGCGGCGCGGCGCTCCGGCGAGGATTACCTGCTGGCGCGGCACCTGATGCGGCGGCTGAGTACCGGCGCCCCGGTCGACGAAAAATTCCTGCAGTTCCTGCATCCGAACCGCTGGCGCTTCGACGTGCTGCGCGGGCTCGACTATTTCCGCGCTTCGGCGATGCTGACGGGCGCGGAACCCGATCCGCGGCTTGGAGAGGCAATCGAATACCTCTGCTCGCGGCAGCGGGAGGACGGACGCTGGCCGCTCGACTGGCGCCTGTCGGGCCGCAGCTGGTTCGTCATGGACGACGGCGAGGGCGAACCCTCCCGCTGGGTGACGCTGCGGGCGCTGCGTGTGCTGAAATGGTGGCGCGCCCGGCCGGCTGCCGCAGGCTAATGCCGTCCGCGAGGCCGCCTTTGCGTTGATATGCGTCAATGCCGCCGCCCGGTTGCGGCGGCAGTCTGGCCTCGTCGTCAAACGCAATGGGGGCGTATATGGACGAGGCGATCAGGACGAGGATTCTGGCGATACTGGACGGGCAGCGGCTCATGAGCGTGGCGACGCTGCGGCCGGACGGCTGGCCGCAGGCGACGACGGTCGGCTACGTCAATGACGGGCTGACGCTCTACTTTCTCTGCAGCCCCGACAGCCAGAAGGCCGCAAATATCGCGCGCGACAACAGGGTGTCGCTGACGATCAACCCGGATGCCGATCAGCTGATGCAGATCACCGGCCTGTCGATGGCGGCCTTTGCGCGGAAAGTGGAAGATCCCGACGAGGCCGACCGGGTGCTGCGCATGATGCCGGCAAAATACCCGGCGCAGCGGGACCTTGCGGTCTCCATGCCGACGCGCGACCAGATCAGCATCTTCCGCGTCGTGCCGAAACTGATTTCGGTGCTCGATTATTCCAGGGGATTCGGCCACACCGATCTCGTCACGCCCTGACCATGGCGGCCTTGCCGATATCGGCGAGCGTCACCCTGGCAAATTCCCGCTCCAGGGTCTGTTCCGCGGTTTGAAAGGCCAGTTGCAGGCTCGCATTGGCGGCGCGCTCCACCGGGCAGGACGGGTGATCGTTGGAGAGCGGCGCGTCGAGCAGCGTTTCGCCCTGCAGGGCGCGCTGCACGTCGAGAATGGTGATGTCTTCGAGCGGCTTCGTCAGCGACCAGCCGCCGCCGCGCCCGCCCTCGGATTCGACGATGCCGTGCTGGCGCAGCGAAGCCATGGTGCGGCGCACGACGACGGGATTGGTGTTGAGCATCTGGGCGATGCGCTCCGATGTCTCCCGGCCGCCGAGCAGGCCCATATGGACGAGGACATGGATCATCCGCGCCAGTCTTCCGTCTTGCCGCATCCGTGCCTCCCGATAAAGCGTAACAAATGATGTTACGGTGTATTGACTTCCGCCTGCTGTGGTGCAAGTTTCTGTAACGCAAAAAGATACGGAATTAAAGATTCCATTTCGCGGCCGCCGGTTCTTCCGGCCGCCCGCATCGTTTCAGGAGGCCAGGATGCAGCACCGCACCATCGAAACCGCAACGCTGAGGATGCGCATCCTCGAGGCCGGCGAGGGGCCGCTGGTGCTGCTCTGCCACGGATTTCCCGAAACCTCGCATGCCTGGCGCCATCAGGTTCGGGCGCTGGCGGCTGCCGGCTTTCATGCCGTGGCGCCCGATATGCGCGGTTACGGCGGCACGGAAAGCCCCGAGGCGGCCGGCGCCTATACGCTTTTCGATCTCGTGGCCGACATGGTGGCGCTTATCGATGCGCTCGGTGCGGAAAAGGCCGTTATCGCCGGCAGCGACTGGGGCGCGACGGTTGCCTGGCAGGCGGCGCTGATGCGTCCGGACAGGTTCGGCGGCGTCGTCGCCCTGGGCGTGCCGATGATGGGCCAGCCGCCGGTGCCGCCGACCACCATCTTTCCGGCGACCCCGGACCAGCTTTTCTATCTGCTTTATTTCCAGCAGCCGGGCGTGGCGGAAGCCGAATTCGAGCGCGATGCGGAGGTCACGCTGCGCAGGATCTATCACGCCGCAAGCGGCGAGGCGGGACCGCGCCTGCCGGGAGACGGAACGCCGAACCCGTTCGCCATGGTGTCGCGCGCATCCGGCCTGCTTGCCGGCCTGCCGGAGGGCGGGACGCTTGCGGGCTGGCTGCCCCAGGCCGATCTCGATGTCTTCGTCGAAGCCTTCAGGGCATCCGGCTTCGGCGGCGGGCTGAACTACTATCGCAACCTCGACCGGAACTGGGAACTGCAGAAGGCGCTTGCAGGGCTGAAGGTCGCCATTCCCGCGCTCTTCATGGCCGGCGAACGCGATACCGGCCTTGCCATGCCCGGAATGCGGGAGATCATCGATGCCATGCCGGGGCTTGTGAGCGATCTCAGGGCAATACGCTTCGTGCCCGGCGCGGGCCACTGGCTGGCGCAGGAGCGGCCGGATATCGTCAGCGCCGCGATCGTCGATTTCCTGCGCGGCCTCTGACGGGCTCAGTGCCCGTCTTCCAGCATCCGCTCCAGCGTGGCGATCAATTCCCGGCTGCCGTTGCGGTCGTCGGCGATCGTCTGGAAGAGGCCGGCCATGCCCTTGAAGATCAGGGCGGCCGGATCGTCCGCGCCGAGGAATTCGGCGATCTCCTCCATTTCCGCCACCCAGCGATAGGCCTTGGGAAACATGTCGGGAATGGAATGGCCGAGCCGCTTTAAGAGTTCGGCCTGGCTTTCGGCCAGTTCCACCTTCAGGGCCTCGCTGGCATCGTTGCGGGCGGCGGCCAGCAGCATGGCGGAGGAGAGGCCGACGATGCCCTTGTTGATGCCGGCGTAACACATTTTCAGCGCCGAGGCGGCGCCGACAGGGCCTTTGACCGGGCGGACCTTCAGGCCGAAGCGGGAGAGCAGCTCCGGCTCGCCGGCCAGATCGCCGCTGAGGCAGACGACCGGGCCGGCCTTGCCCGGAACCGGCGGGCCGCCGATGATCGAGCCGTCGAGCACCTTGGCGCCTGTCGTCGCAAGGCCGGCGGCGAGCCTTTCCATGGTTTTCGGGCTGACGGCGTTGAGATCGATAAATGCCGGCTTGCCTCTGCCGGCGCGCAGCACCGGGGCGACGCGTTCGGCCACGGCCAGCGCCTCGGCCGGCGGTACGATCGAAAGGACGATATCGGCCCCGCCGAAGGCCGGGAGCGGGACGGCTTCAAGCCCGGCGGCGCGGGCGCGCTCCAGCGTGGCGCTGCTGCGCCCTTCGAGAAAGGTGACGACCCTGGCTCCTGACTCGACGAGGCGGCGGCCGACGGCGCTGCCCATGGCGCCGGCGCCGAACAATGCGATCGTGGTGGACATTGGCGGATGGACCTCTTTGGCGGGGGATGCGGGAAGACTAGGGCGGGATGGCGGATGCTGCAAGGCGGATGCGGCCTTCAGGCCTGCATTTCGAGCGCGGCAAGATCGTGGGGCGCAACGGCTGCCCTGGCGGCATCGCGGCAGGCCTTGGGCGAGGCGCCGGTCATGCGCTTGAACGCGTTGCTGAAAGCGCTCTCCGAACTGTAGCCGAGCGATCGGGCGATCACGGCGACGGGCGTCGTCTCCTGCGTCAGCGCCCGTTCGGCAAGGCGCATGCGCCATTGCGAAAGATAGGTCAGCGGCGCCACGCCGGATACGGTGCGGAAGTGGAAGGCGAAGGTGGTGCGCGACATGGCGCAGGCGCCGGCAAGCTCCTCCAGATGCCAGGAGCGCGCGGGATCGCCATGCATCAGCCGCAGTGCCGGCGAAAGCCTGGGGTCGCAGAGCGCCCGCAGCCAGGTGGCGGGCATGAGGCCGTTCGTCTTCAGATGCGCGCGCAGCACCTGGATGAAGAGAAGCTGGGCCAGCTGCGCGCAGGCGAGCTGCGCGCCCGGCTCGCCGCTCGCCTGCTCAAGCACCAGCTGATCGAGAAGCCAGCGGAAATTGCCGGCCTGTTGCGAGGCGGCCCGAATGTGGATCCACGGCGGCAGGACATCCGCCAGCAGGCGGCCGCTGACCGGATCGAGCAGCACATGGCCGCCGATATGGGCGAAATCGGCACCGTCGCCGAGCTGCGCCGTCGAGCGGCCGGCGCCGGAAAAGATGCTCATCGCATCGACGGCGGCAAGGTCGGGCGCGCTCGACAGGACAAAGGCGCGCCGCGCCGCCAGCAGCCCGATATCTCCGGTTTCGAACCTCACCGGCCCCGGCTCGCCGTCGATGGCGGCCCAGCAGCTGCCTTTCACCACGGCGAAGAACTTGATCGTCTTCGGCACGGGAAAGCGGATCGCCCAATCGCCTCCCGCCGTGAAGCCGCCGGTCAGGAGCGTTTCGGCCTTTGTGAATTTCAGGATGTCGGAAAAGGGATCGGCGCTCATTCTCGTACTATCGCGCAACTCATCCGCACTCTCAAGCATTCATAATCCGGATTGGCGCCTTACGTTTGCCCCTGCCGCCAGACCGGCGGTTACGTTCAGAGAGAAGCGGAATGACATTGAAGAGACGCAAACTTGGCAGCCAGGGGCTGGAGGTCGGGGCGATCGGCCTCGGCTGCATGGGCATGAGCCAGTCCTACGGGCCGGCCGACGAGGCCGAATCGATCGCGACGCTGCACCGGGCCGTCGAACTCGGCTGCGATTTCTTCGACACGGCGGAAAATTACGGGCCGTTCAGGAACGAGGCGCTGCTCGGCAAGGCCTTCAGGGACCGGCGCGACAAGGTCGTCATCGCCACTAAGTTCGGCTCGCGCTTCGACGGCGACAGGATCGTCGGCGCCGACAGCCGGCCGGAGACTATCGTCCGCGTGGTCGAAGGCTGCCTGAGGCGGCTGCAGACCGACCATATCGATCTCCTGTACCAGCACCGGCTGGACAGGAGCGTGCCGATCGAGGACGTCGCCGGCACGGTTGGCGATCTCGTCAAGGCGGGCAAGGTGCGCTTCTTCGGCCTCTCGGAGATCGGCATCTCCAATCTGCGCCGCGCCCATGCGGTGCATCCGGTGACGGCGGTGCAGAGCGAATATTCGCTGTGGGAACGCAATCTGGAGCCCGAGATCATTCCGGTCATGCGCGAGATGGGGGTGGGCCTCGTGCCCTTCTGCCCGCTGGGGCGCGGATTTCTTGCCGGCGATGTGAAGCGTGCGGAAGACTATCCGGAGGGCGATACGCGGCGCATCGATCCGCGTTATCAGGGGGCGAATTACGACGCCAACAAGCGGGCGGCGCGGATCGTCTTCGATATGGCTGCGGAGAAAGGCGTGAAGCCGGGGCAGGTGGCGCTCGCCTGGCTGCTGCACAAGGGCGAGGATATCGTGCCGATCCCCGGTACCAAGCGGCGGACCTATCTGGAGGAGAATATCGTGGCTGCTTCCGTCCGGCTGGATGACGGGGAGATGCGGCGGCTGGACGAGGCGCTGGTGACGGGGACGATTTCGGGCAACCGCTATGCCGATTGGATCATGGCGACGATCGATCGGTGATTGCCCTGGCTGGGCCTGGCGTGCGTGGTTGCCCGTCTGTTTCACCGCTTCCACCAAGGGCGCCGGATACACACGAGCGCCCCTCCAACCTCCCTCATTCCTGTGCCTGTCACAGGAATCCAGCCTGCTCAAGTCCTTGAGCAGGAAAGACTTTTTGGCTTCCTCTCGTGGGAGAGTCATTCACCGCGCAGACGCGCGGTGGCTGGATTCCTGTGACGAGCACAGGAATGAGGGGCGGGGAGGCTACAGCAATGTGGGACGGGGGGTACAGGAATGAGCGACTATCTGATGTGTCAAGTTGCATATTGGAATTCCTTTCGCGCATCTCGTGCTTTTGCGTTGAGAATGACGAGGAGCTTTCTGGCGAGCGCGATGCGAATGACCATTTTCGCT
>NZ_JBHSOR010000029.1:120008-131039 GCF_042656325.1 Rhizobium sp. GCM10022189 | reverse complement strand
GCCGCCAGTGTCGCCGCCCGCCCGCGAATGTCGTCGTCGAGAGCGGCTTGCTGCTCCTTGATAAAGAACCTTCCCATCAGCGCCGCCAGTATGATGACCGGAATAAGCGACGCCATGATGAGAAGGAGCGCTGGCCGGGTTTTGTTCAACGGACACTCCGGGTGTGTTCTTCGAGCCCTATCAAATAATCCAGAGCAGGAAACTTGCAATGCCAAGCTGCGAAGAGACGGAGCTTTCCCCCTAAAGATAAGCGGCGGCCGCAGCGCCGGTATCGCAAGTCGAATTGCGAATGGATATGTTTCGACCGTCCGGCCGCCCCGGCAGGAACCGCGCCACCGTCCTCCGGGTCACCGTAGACCTGCGATCCGTGGACGTGAGTCGCAGATCAGGCGCGTTGACCGCCGCTGCCGATGCGCCGCACCGAGCCCGCGCGCCGAGACAAGGGCATCATCGTGCAGCAATGGACAACAGGGCGGTGAAGACGGTGCCCTGCGCCCGCTCGGTACCATAGGTTCCATCCATCTGGCCGACGAAGGATTTGATCAGCCTGCTTCCCATGCCGGTTTCTGTTGCAACCGGCTCATATCCGACACCGTCATCGGCCACTTCGAGCAATACCTTGCCGCCGGGATGCTTGAGCAGCCTGATACGGATATGTCCGTCGGCGCGGTCGACAAAGGCGTATTTCATGCTGTTGGTCAGAAGCTCGTTCAACAGCAACGCGAATGGCGTGGCCTTGTCCGCATCGATCCTGATATCGTCGATCTCGAAAGTCAGCCCGATGTCGCGGTCATGCAGTCCGACCAGCGTGCGGACCAGGCTTGGCACGAACTGTCGTGCGGTCACGCTGCTGAACTGATCGAAGCCGTACATCTGTTCATGCACCGCCGACATGGCGACGATCCGCTCGTTCACCCTCTGGACCGTCTCCGGCCGCAGGCCCTGCAGCCGGATGAGCGCCATCACGGTCTGCAGATTGTTTTTCACCCGGTGATGAATTTCCCGCATCAGCACCTGATTGGTTCGCAGCGCCTCCGCAAGTTCAGCGGTATGGCGCGCGTCCGCACGCGCAAGTCTCAATATCTTCAAGCCGCCGAACACGGCCGCGCAAAGCGCCAGAAGAACGATCAGCGCGGCAATCGACACATCGGTCCAGAAGGGCTCCAGGATGGCCGCGGTGTCGGCCGATGCGAGAGCGACGAACGGCGTCCGCTCCACGATGCGATATGCGACCAGTCGCTCGACATGGTCGAGCGGGGAGGCAGACATATAGGAACCCGACGTCGCCTTGCGCATATAGTCGGTAAACAGGACATTGTTGCCGAGATCGACGACCTCCTTCGGCTCGGGATATGCGGCGATCAGCTTTCCGTCACGTCTCAGGAAACTCACCGTCGAGCCCGGCCCGAGCGAGGCAGCGTCCCAGATCGACCGCAGCATCCCGACGTCGAATGCCAGGATCGCGACCGCTTCGAACCTGTCGTTCCGCTCGATGCGCGCAGCCGAGAGGAAGACATGACGATCCGTGTTGCGCATGACGGTCATTGCCGACGTATGGTCCTCTGCGCCATTGGCCAGGCGACGAAAATAGGTCTGGTCGACAATGTCGGCGGGGCTGCTTTCTCGGTCGGTCGAATAGAGCAGCGTACCGTCCGCCGCGACCACATAGGCGGTCGCCGTGGTCGGCAGTTCCGCTGTCGCGGCGTTGAACCTTCGAATGCGCTCCCCGCTCGGCAAGGTCTCCGCCGTTCCGAAGGCATCGTCCATGCGGTGCAGGGTCTGGCGCGCCAGGGAATTGATCCAGATCGCGTTGGCGGCAACGATCTTGGCGGTGGCCGTGACCTGATCCTCTCCACGCCTGGCGGCGGATATGTAGCTCGAATGCAGCCAGAAGCCCAAGACGAGCGAGAGCGCAAGGAACATTGCCACGATAGCGGCAATGGCAGCCCTGCCGACAATCGTGAAGCCTTTCGTGAGGCCCATCGAATCCCCATGAATTTAACAGGTAGCACTGTCGGATAGCATGCTATCAGAGTCAAGGATAGGTTGCAGCCGCCTCATCGCCTGCCCCCTCCGCCGCCCGGATTCAGGACCTCGGCACACGCTTGCCGAGCGGTTTGCTAGGGAATCCGCCATGATCCGGATCAGGCGCGGTTCCGCGGGACATGTCGTTCCCGGTTGGAAGAGCATGGCTGACATTGCTGCCTTTCGGCAAGAACTGTGGTAGTCTTGGAAATATTGTTGTCCTTGGGTGGGAGGCAGTTGATGGTCGCGCGAAGGGATATGACAAGCGACGAATGGAAGTGGCTTGTGCGGCTGTGCCAGCACGAAGCGGATAGCGTTCCCAAGGCAATCGAAGCGAGGTTGGTCGAACTCGGGCTGTCCGGGCCGGACGGCCTCTCCCGCGAAGCGCGAGACCTGGTTCAGCATGAACTGCTGAGCGAGCGGCGGAACCGGCTGCAAGGCCTTCATTGAGAATCGATCGGACGCGAAGCCTGCTCCCCTGAGCCGACCCTTCTCCTGACCATTGATAGTCGCAATCAGTGATTGCATCCCTTACATCTCGATTTAAAACATGACTACAAGAATCAAGTTATGTTTGATGTGGAGCAAATAAGTCATGTTTTGTTTGTTCTAGCGTCCGCAGCCACAGGGAACAGGCATGGGAGTGCCGATTTCGGATGGCATTGCAGACGGAAATTGCGCGTTACTTCGCGAACGAAAACAGTCAGTCTTCCCTGCGTGACGCCTTTTCGCGTCGCAGCGCCGTCATGCCGTTTCGGGGCAGACAACGCGTGCCGGATGACGAAATACAGTCACGCTGGTCGCTGTTGCTCACTCAGGACGCCCTGCCCAAAAAGCGGCTGGTCTATGTACATGTGCCGTTCTGCGCCAACCATTGCCTCTTTTGCGGGTTCTATCGCAATGCTTATGTGCCCGATGCGGGCGCCAGCTATGTCGATCTCATCATCGGAGAGATTGAGAAGGAAGCCTCGGCCGCAGCGGTCCGTGAACGGCCGGTTCATGCCGTCTATATCGGCGGCGGCACTCCGACGGCGCTCCGCGCCGACGAACTGTTCCGCCTCCTATGTGCCATAAAGACGAGGCTGCCGCTCGCTGCCGATTGCGAGATCACCGTAGAAGGCCGCATCATCCATTTCGATCCTGAAAAGATCGACGCCTGCCTGGAGGCCGGGGCAAACCGGTTCTCCATCGGTGTCCAGAGTTTCGACACCGATGTGCGCCGCCGTCAGGGGCGGCGCTCCTCACGACAGGAAGCCATAACATTTCTGGAAAATCTGGGCGGTCGCGACCGTGCGGCCGTGGTGATCGACCTGATTTACGGCCTGCCCGGCCAAACGCTTGATATATGGCAGCAGGATCTGGAAACGGCCACGGCCCTCGGTGCCGACGGCATCGATCTCTACGGGTTGAACGTCATTCCGGGCACGCCGCTTTTTACGGCGCTGGCAGCGGGCAAGTTTTCCGATGCCTCCGAGCTGCGGCAGCTCGGAGATTTCTATCTTGCCGGTGACAAGCTGATGCAGCGGAAGAACTGGCGTCGCCTCTCCAACAACCATTGGGGCCGAACCACGCGTGAGAGGAACCTCTATAATCTGCTGATCAAGGAGGGCGCGGACTGCCTGGCCTATGGCGCCGGCGCCGGAGGCACCCTGGGCGCCTACAGCTACGGGCTGACCGGCGAATTGGAGCGATATGGCGAACAGGTCCGCGCCGGCGGCAAGCCGATAGCCATGCTGACCGTATCGGATTCGCTGCAGCAGGCCCGCGACGCGGTCACGGCAGGTTTTGAAGTCGGCCGCCTGGATCTGCGGTCCCTGGATGCGATCACGGGCCAGGAGATCAGCCTCATATTCAGCCCCCTTCTCGGTCAATGGCAGAAGGCCGGGCTTCTCACCGTAGCGGACGGCATCGTCGAACTCACCGTGGCCGGACGCTTCTGGTACGGCAACCTTATCTCCGCTTTCCAGAGCATTTTGAACGACAGGCTGCATCCGTCGCAGGACGCGGCATGAGCGGCACCCCGTATGAAAGGAAACAATTCTGATGCAGCAGCTCCCAATTTCCGAGAAAGTCGAACTCATCCGGCAAGCCATCGCGGCCAAGCCGGATGGAATTCTCGAAGCCCTGGCGACCGAATATCACGTGCCGGTGCAAACCGTTGTCGAATGCCTGCCCGCCGATGGTCTCACGCGCATTGACGGGCAGCATTTCGTCGCAGTTCTGACCGATATTGCGCAATGGGGCGATATTACCTTCATTTGCCATTCGAAGGATGCCATCGTGGAATTCTGCGGCCCGCTGCCGGAAGGCAAGATCGGGCATGGCATGTACAATCTTCAGGGAGGAAGGTCGGGCCTTTCAGGGCACCTGCGCCCGGAAAACTGCAAGGCCATCTTTCTTGTCCGCCGTCCGTTCATGGGCATGAAGACGCTTTCGGTGCAGTTCTTCAACGCGGATGGCGAGACCATTTTCAAGATCTACGTCGGGCGCGACGAAAAGCGCGCGCTCAAAAGCGACCAGGTGGAACGTTTCGAAAGACTGGCCGCCCTGTCTGCAAACACCGCCGGAAATGCCTGACATGCGGCCGTTGCTGATTTTTGGCGCGAGCAAGGGCGTCGGACTGGAACTTGCGCGACAGGAGCGCTCCTGCGGCAGGACGGTTTTCGCCCTGGTTCGCGAGCAATCCGATGCCGGAGGGATAGGAACGGCAGGGGCGATCGTCTTGCGCGGCGATGCGCTGAAAGCTGCGGATATCGCACATGTGTTTGAACATGTGCGGGAAGAATGCGATGTCGTCTCGACCCTCGGCGGACAGTCGGCAGATGGCCGACGCGCCGATGACGAGGGCAATGTCAATGTCATTGCCGAAGCGGAAAGGACAGGTCGCGTCAGCCGGTTTGTCCTTGTCACTTCCATCGGCTGCGGAGAGATGGCGCCATTCCGCTCCGACCGGGCGATTGCCGCCTTCGGAGCGGTGGTCGATGCCAAGACCAGGGCAGAGGAGAGGCTGCGCACATCCGGCATGCCATGGACGATCATCCGACCAGGCGGGCTGTTGTCCGAACCGGCGACCGGCAGGGGCATACTTTCCGACGATCCCGAAATCCATGGTTTCATTCACCGGCAGGATGTCGCCGATCTGGTTTCCCGCGCGCTGCGCGATCCAGCCACGATCGGGCAGGCATTGGCGGCGGTCGATGCCGGGCGCATGACCTGCGTGCGTGCCGTGCGGCCCTTCCCGATTCTGGCCTGAGGAAACAGCATGCAGACAGCCATTGTCATGATCATCCTGACCGTGCTCCCCGGCGGCGATATTTCCTCGAGTTTCGTCAACATCGATACGCGGGACGAGTGCCAGACACGCCTTCAGCGCATCGAGCCGATCCTTCGCAACGGTAAGATCGAGGTGAAGGAGGCAGGGTGTTTCCGCGGCGAGGCGCAGTTCGACGACTTCGACCACGCTCCGCCAGGGGATGCGCCTCGTTTCAGCTATCTGGTCAGCCTCCAGGCTGACCGGGCCGATGTGAGGGAAATGGAAAGCCCCGAGGCCTGCCGTGACGCGTTGCCCCGGCAATCGCCGCAGCACGGCCTCCGGCACTATTGCACGCTTTCAACTCAAGGTCCGAAAACGACCGGCAACTGACCACGTCGCCGCGCCGAGAGGGGAAAACCGTCGCGGTCCGCGGGCACAATCTAAAACGGAGAAATATTGATGAGAGTCTTGGGGGCGCGGGGATCACTCCCCGCGGGCGCTGGTTTGCGCCGTTTTCTGGCTGCCGCATTGCTGGTGTCGGTTGCTCCGGCAAGCCCGCGTTCCGCCTTCGCGCAGGAAGGGACGACGACCTGGCTGGATACGATCACGATCGCAGGCACGCGCACGGAACTCGCCGTTCGCGACAATCCCCGGTCGGTCACGGTTATCGACAGCGAGGATATCGAGCGCCAGGCCCCGGAGGGCCTTGCCGAAATGCTCCGCGACGTGCCGGGCGTGGAAATCGCCGACGATTCCGTTGCCGGCATGAAGCGGCTGCGTATTCGCGGCGAAAGCTCCCGGCGAGTGACGATACTTGTCGACGGCCAGGAGATTACCGACCACAGCACCTACGGGACGCCTTTGCTTGTCGACCCGGCAACCGTCGAACGCATCGAGATCGTGCGCGGCCCCTCCTCCGTATTGTATGGCGCCAAGGCCATTGGCGGCGTCGTCAATATCATTACCAAGAAGGGAGCGAACAAACCGGTGCAGCTCGAGACCGGCGGCAGCTACTATACCGGCTCGAAGGGATGGCAGAGCTGGGCGGCAATTTCCGGCAGCAAGGCCGGCTTCGACTACCGGCTCTCGGGCACCGTGGATCGCCACGGCAACCGCGTCGTGCCGAAGGGCACATATTCATCGACCGGCGAATTGGATGATACATCCTTCAACGACCGGAACCTTTACGCGCACCTTGGCTATCGGTTCGGTGAAGACGACAACCATTATCTTGCGCTGAAACTCGAGCAATATCATCTGGAAAGTGAGGGCTGGCCGGGGGAACTGTCCGACTCCATTCAGAAATTCAAGATCGACCTTCCCAAACGCGACAGACGCAAGGTTGGCCTCTTCTACGACGGCGACGACATCAACGAAACCGTGCGCAAGATTCACGTCGATCTCTACTACCAGACCATCGACCGGCTGTTTGAAAATGACGTTCTGACGACGGCTGGCCCCAATCGAACCGTCGGGGTCGTATCGACATCCGACGATCGTATCATCGACTACGGCGCGAATGCGCAAATCGATCTCGATCTTTGGGACGGGCATCGCACGATCGTCGGCGCTCAATACCTGTCCGACAATCTCACGACCCGAAAAACCACAAGAACAACGATGACGGGCTTTGCACCCTTCCCCGTCACGACCTCCTCTTTCTCACGAGACAAGGCGCATATCGATACTTTTTCCCTCTATGGGCAGGACGAATGGGGCCTGACGGACAACCTCAAGCTGACGTCCGGCCTGAGGCTCTATCACACCCGGACAGGACTGGATGAGACGACGGTGGCGGACCGGGCAGATTTCAAGGGGACGAACGATACCCAGCTGCTCTCCTCCCTGGGGCTGAGCTGGGCGGCCCTTGAGACGACCACACTGCGCGCCAGCTATTCGGAAGGTTACATAACCCCAACCCTGTTGCAGCTGTTCAGTTCCACGACCGCCGGCGGGCAGGGAACGACATATGGCAACCCCGATCTCGGTCCGGAATTTGCCCGCAACTTCGAAGTCGGCGCCCGCTATGAGGACGGTGGTTTGACCTTCGATGCCGCTGCCTTCTACTCCCGGGCGAAGGACTATATCACCACGACGCGGTGCGTAACCGTCACAACCTATTGCCTGACAACCGGGACGTCGTCTTCGCCGTCATCCATCTACGTCAATGCCGACAGCGCCTCCACGTTCGGGCTGGAGTTCCTGGCCGAATACGATCTGGCTGGAACGGGTTTTTCGCCCTATGTGAGCGGCACCTGGATTCGCCGAAAGCTGGAATATTCGAGTTTCTCCACCTACGACAGCGACACGCCCGCCCTGTCCGGCCGCATTGGCGTCAAATATGAAGGCGAGTGGCAGGATATGCCGTTCTGGGCCGATCTGTTCATGCGCGGATCTGTTGCCACAAAACAAACCTATCTGAGCGGCAGCGGCATCGTTACCGACGAACTGCCGGGTTGGGGCACGCTGAATTTTGCCTTTGGCGGCAGTCATGGCGAAGATGAGCGGCTCAGCTTCTCCGTGCAGGTCAACAATATCCTGGACAAGGACTACAGGCCGACATTCGGGGAACTGCCGGCTGTCGGGCGAAGCATCGAGCTTAGCGCACGCATGACGTTCTGATGCCTCCGCCCGGGCCAAGGCGCGCGCCGGAGCCGTCCGGTTTGATTTGTTCGGCAGAAAGCGCGCGACTAGCAGATGAAGCTGTATCTCAGGTGAACGGCGTTTTCAGCGCCGGTTCAGCGGGGCAGGTGCTAAATCCCCCGGCAATCGGAGAAACGAACATGCGAAAACTTCTAGTCACCGCGGCCCTCCTCGCAGCCGGAATAACCGCTGGAGCCGCGAATGCAGCACCTGTCGGCAACATTGCGGTGCCGGCAGCCTCGAACGTCGTAACGGTCGATTTTGCATGTGGCCGCGGTTATCACCTGAGCCCCCGCGGCTTCTGCCGGCCCAATCGGTGGGCACCCCCGCCACCGCGCTATTACGGTTGGCATCGCGGCTACGGTTGGGACCGTCCGCATTACGGCTGGCGCGAATACAGACGCCACGATCGCTGGAATCGCGACTGGCGGTAGTCACCCTTCAGCGGACAGCCGAGGTTGGCAAAGCCGCCCCGGCGGGCGGCACGCCTTCCTCTTTTCTGCCGGTGATGAGCGCTTCAGTTCGCTCGCTCGGCAAGTTCGATGAGGATGCCGTCGGGATCGCGTACGAACGCTACCTTGTGCAGTATCTCGCGATTGATGGCGAGGCGCGGCGGCTCCTTGAGCTCGACGCCGGCCCTCTTCAGCGTTGCGAAGGTCTCGTCGATATTCTCGAACAGGAACGTCAGATGCCTGAGCCCGGCAGCACCTTCCGGGACGTCGACGGCCCGCGCGGCACCGCCGACGGGCGCGAAGATTTCCAGCATCGCGCCACCGGCATCGAGGAAGGCGATATCGGAGCCATCGGACCCGGTCTTGCGCAAGTGCAGGCGCAGGCCGAGAAGCGTGCAGTAGAATTCGATGGCACGGTCCATATCGCTGACCGTCATGCCAATGTGCTCGAAGGCTTTCAGCATTTTCAGAGGCCCTTCTTTTCGTCGAGCTGCATAATGTCCGGAGAAAACCGGCCGCGCTCGTATGCGTCCATCAACTCGTTGCTCACATTGCGTATATGTCGGGCCATGGCCTTGTAGGCGGCGTCCGGGTTGCGCAGGCGAAGAGCAGTCAGGACGGCGTGATGGTCGCCGATCCACAGCGGGCGCACGCTCGGTGCGTGAATATGTTCGTGCAGTTTGCGCCACATCACGGATTCGTCCCTCTGCGCCCAGAGAGCCTCGACAATCGAGACGATAATGGCATTGCCGGTCATCCGCGCGATCGTCATGTGGAAGTCGCGGTCGCCCTTTTCCTTGAGCAGCATGACATTGGTCTCCTGCTCCATCTGGGCAATGCATTCTTCGAGCACGAGGATATCGTAATTCGTCGCCCGTTCCGCAGCCATGGCGGCCGCGCTCGACTCGACCGCGAGCCGCGCCTCCAGCAGCTCGAACGGACCTGGGCCGATATCGGCGCTGATCTTGTCGAAATTGCTCGGGACGTTTCTTGCCGGCAGCACCACGATGCCCGCCCGGCCCTTGACCTCGACGATACCGCGCATCTCAAGCGCAATGACGGCCTCGCGCACGACGGGCCGGCTGACCTGGAGCTCCTCCGCCAACTCCCGCTCGGAGGGCATGCGCCACTCCGGATTTGCGGCGTTCGCCTCGATCATGCGGGCGATGCGTCGGGCAACGATCTGGTACAGACGCTGTTCACCCTGAACTCGGAAGCCTTGTGCGGCGAACTCCATTCACTCTCTCCTTGTCTGCGCCGCCCGCTCGAGCGACGCGACTTTGCGATGGCCTATTCTATCAGGCGTTGGCGGCCAGGCGCTGCTCCTCTTCAGGAAGCCAGGAACGATACAGCGGATGGTCCGCCGCAATGGGCATCGGCGTCGGCCGGCCGGTGCGCTGCGAATAATAAGCAGCCGTCACCAGTTCGAGCGAGTTGCGTGCGTCCTGCAGCGTGACCGGCGGATCCCTGTCTTCCATAAGCGCTTGATGGAACAGCTCGAACTGGCGCGTATAGCCATCTTCCTTCGGCTGGTAGCCGGCTAGCACGTCATCCACCGCCTTCTGATGTTCCTCCGTACCGGCGGTGAAGGTCCAGGGGTCGCGGCCCATCGTGTAGGGCTCCAGAATGCTTTCGGCGACGAGATCGCTGAAGCAGAAACGCAGCCTTGAGATTTCCTTGCGCGAGCCGAGCGTCATCGACAGCGTGGCGAGCGAGCCGTTCTGCATTTTCACGGCAAGCGCCATCGTATCCTCGACCTCGATCCTGTTGAGGAGCGTGGCGCCATAGGCAAAGACCTCGGCGCAGGCGCCGTGGACGTAATTCAGCATATCATGCGCGTGGATCGCATGGCCGAGCAGGCCACCGCCAAGCTCCGTCGCCCATTTGCCGCGCCACGGAACCTCGTAATAGGCGGGGCCGCGCCACCAATGGGTCTCGATCGTCGTCATGAACGGCCGGCCGGTGAGGCCGCGCTCGATAAGCAGTTTCAGTTTCTGCAGGCCGCTTCCATAGCGGTACTGGAAGATCGGCATCAGCTTCTTGCCGGAGCGGGCGACGATGCGGCTCATCTCGTCGACGTCGGCGATGGAGCCGAAGAGCGGCTTTTCGCAGATCACATGCTTGCCGCTTTCGATCGCCTTCTTGCACAGGGCAAAATGCGAATCCGGCGGCGTCGACACGTCGATGATGTCGAGATCGTCACGCGCGAAAAGCTCTTCGACATTCTGGGTATATTGCGCAATGCCGTGCTTGGCGCAGAGTTCGCGGCCGCGATCTTCGTCCAGAGAGCAAAGTACGGGGACTTCGAAAAGGTCTTTGTTCCAGTCGTAGCCGATCAGGTGACGGGCGGCGATGCCCGCACCGACGACGCCGACACGCAATTTCTTCGTCATATATTCTCCTCCTTACCGTCCGCCGAGCCTGGCGGCCTTCGTCTGTGCCTCGAGCGAGAGGCGGCAGACCTCATAGACATGGTTCTGCGTCATTGCGGTTTCGGAGCGGTCGCGCACGTCGGCGGCGAACGCCTCGAAATAGTCGAGCTTCTCATCGCTGCAGTCGATATGCGTCATCTCCTTGCCGTTGACGAGGAAGAGATGATCCTTGCCCGGCCGGCCGGCAATATCGATATATTTGCGCAGCTCGATATATCCCTCGGTC
>NZ_JBHSOR010000029.1:41622-119832 GCF_042656325.1 Rhizobium sp. GCM10022189 | reverse complement strand
CACTTCCCCGAAATCCTGGAAATCCGGCTTTTGCGGCATGCCGAAATTGCCGACCGAGCTTGCGACCACCTCGCCCGTCGTCGAGCCGGTATAAAACAGGAACTGGTCGACCTGATGCGAGGCGATGTCGACGATGATGCCGCCGAAGGCCTCCGGGTCGAAGAACCAGTCCGGCCGCGTCGGCAGCTGCAGCCGGTGCGGCCCCATGCCGAGCGTCTGGATCACCTTGCCGATCGCCCCTTCCTTCACCAGCTTGCCGGCCTTGACGGCGGAGCGCACGCAATGGCGCTCGGAAAAGCAGATGGAGAAGATCCTGCCGGTCTCGGCAACCGTGCGCCTGACCTCGTCGAGCTGGGCGAAGGTGGTCACACCCGGCTTGTCGCTCATCACATCCTTGCCCGCCCTCATGGCACGGATGGCAAGGCCGGCGCGGTCGCGCGGGATGGCGGCAATGCAGATCACGTCGATCGAGGCATCGGCAAAGATCCTTTCCCGGTCGATCTGCGGGACATCCGGATAGGTCTTCTCGAAATTCTCCCGGATCGCGGGCACGCTCGTCTGCGGGCAATAGCCGACGAATTCGCCACCCGCCGCCAGCAAGCCCTTCACATGATCGAACGTATGCCCATGGTCGATCCCGACGACGGCAAATCTCAGCATCGCAATTGTATCCTCCTGGTTTTGACAGCACTCCCAGCCGCCCAAACTGGTTAGACCAGATATCCAAAAAAACGTCATGTCAAGCTGGGTTTCGAGGTGAATTTCACCACCTATCAATCCATCCTATTGATATAAAAGGAATAAAAAATTTGTTTCAGAAAGCTGGTTGACAATCTGGTAAGACCAGACAAGCTTTTAGCGAGATTGCAGGATGGGCGGGAGGCCCTTGGCCGGATCTCTGGAGGAGCAAGATATGACACTCACTCGCATTGGCTTGCGGGCGGCATCGGCGCTGCTCGCAGTCACGGCGCTGACGGGTATTGCCCAGGCGCAGGAAATTACGGTCTATTGTGACGATATTGGTTTCGGCTGCCTGACGATGGCGCCGATTGCCAAACGCTTCGAGGCCGACAATCCAGGCACGACAGTCAAGCTGGAAACCGTAAGCTATCAGACGATCGTCGAGAGCCTGCCGGTGCAGCTTGAATCCGGCGAAGGGCCTGATGCGGCGATCATCACCGACCTCGGCGGCCTCAGCCGCTACTATCTCGATCTTACGCCTTATGTGAACGTCGCCTCTTTCGAGAAGGAATACGGGCAGGTGCTGCAATGGCTGCGCGGCGCCAACCCGAGCAGCAAGGCGATCAACGGCATGCCGACCTCGCTGACGGTCAACGGCGCCTATGTGAACCTCACGCTCTTCGAACAGGCCGGCGTTCCGGTTCCGAAGGAAGGTGCGACCTGGGCCGAATGGGCGGATGCGACACGTAAGGTCGCCAAGGCCACCGGCACGGATTTTTCGATGGAAATGGACCGGTCCGGCCACCGTTTCGCCAGCCTTGCCATCAGCTACGGCGCCGAACTCGTCGACGACAAGGGCCAGCCGGTGATCGACAAGGGCCTGAAGGATGCCATCGAACAGTTCGTCGCCTGGCACAAGGACGGCACGATGCCGATGGACCTGTGGGGCGCGGTCGGCGGCGCAACGCATCGCGAACTCTTTTCCGACTTCCTGAACGCCAAGACGGTGTTCTATTTCGGCGGTTCCTGGACCTTGAGCCAGATGGACAAGGAGGTCGGCGATCTCTTCGACTGGGAAGTCGTGCCCGCCCCCTGCGGCCCCGCTTCCTGCACGGTCATGCCGGGCGGCGGTGCGCTCGTCGGCTTCAAGCATACGAAGAACCCGGAGCTTGTCGGCAAGTTCATTGACTATGTCGCCCAGCCGAAGAACAATGCCGAGATCATCGCTGCGGCCGTGGAAATCCCCTCGAGCAAATCGCTGATCGAAGGAGGCGTGACCTATCCGGGCGCGTCCGAGCGCACGCAGCAGTCGCTGTCGACCTTCATCGCCCAGATCCCGAAGATGTCGCCGGCCGCTTACCGCTTCCAGGGCTGGCGCTATCAGCGCGCCATGATGAACGCGATGACGACGCGCATCAGCCAGGTTCTGAACGGTGAACTCGACGTCGATACCGCGCTTGCGAGGATCAAGCAGGATGTCGAGCTCGCCATCAACGCTGCCGGCGGCAAGTAAGAGCAGCGGGAGGACGAGGACATGGGCTTGAAAAGCCAGACGGCTGAGATTGCAGCCAGTATCGTCGTGCTGCCGGCGCGCATCGTCGAGCCGGTCATGACGGGATTGCAGAAGGTTTTGGGCATCAGGCGAATGCCGTGGGTGTTCCTCCTGCCCAACCTTCTGGCCGTGCTTCTGTTCTCGCTCCTCCCGGTCGTCGTCAACGTCTTCTATTCGTTTACAGGAAGCGACCGGCTCTATCCTTCCGAGCGGCCTTTCGTCGGCACCGGCAACTACGCCACACTCTTCGACTGCCGCAATTATCTCGACGCATCGAGCTGCGCCAGCGACCTGTTCTGGCGTGCGGTCGGAAACAGCCTCGTCTTCGTGCCGGTACAGGTCATCTGCATGATCGGCGTGGCGCTGCTTGCCGCCGTCTGCCTTAACCGCGAGATCAAGGGCCGCGGCTTCTTCCGGGCGGTCTTCTTCTTTCCGGTCATGCTCTCGCCTGTCGTGGTCGCCCTGACCTGGCAATGGATCCTGCAGCGCAACGGCGCGCTGAACGGCATCCTTACGGCAATCGGAATCGAGCCGGTCAACTGGCTGGTATTTCCGAATACGGCCTTCTTCTGGTCCGTGTTCGTGACCGTCTGGGCGCATATGGGCTTCTACACGATCATCCTGCTTGCCGGACTGCAGTCCATTCCGAAGGATGTCTACGAGGCGGCGAAGATGGATTCCGCCACCAACTGGCGCGTCTTCACGCGCATTACGCTGCCGCTGCTGAAACCCGTCCTGCTCGTCGTCTTCGTGCTCTGCGTCATCCGTTCGGTGCAGACGTTCGACGAACTCTACGTGCTGACCGGTGGCGGACCCGGCTCGGCCACCATGCTGATCGTCCAGTATATCTATGAGGTCGGCTTTGCCGTTCAGCCGCGCAATTTCGGCCTTGCCGCCGCGGCGTCGATCCTTCTCGGCATCGTTCTCCTCATATTCACCGCTCTCCAGCTTCGTTTGTCGAGGAATTCGCAGAATGGCTGATGTTGCGCTCAACAAACCCGAAACATCCGTGCGCGGCCTGCTGACGGCGCGGCGCGGGCGCCGGAGAATGGATTTCAGCGATGTGCTGACCTACGGCTTCCTGGTGCTGGGATTGCTGATCATGTTCACCCCGGTCGCCTGGCTGGTGCTCTCGTCGTTCAAGACCCAGGCGAATCTGCAGGAATTTCCGCCAAGTATCCTGCCCTACTCCAACGAGACCGCCGTCGTCGAGGGTTTCGACCAGCCGCTGCCGCTTTACGACGTGACGCTGAAGGATGGCTCGCAGCACCGGCTTGCCCAGATCCGCCGCGTCGGCCGCAATGCGCAGATGATCGATCCCGCCAATCCTGGGGCCGGCCGCGTCACCGTTTCCGTGACCGACGCGGTGGCCGTGCGCAAGGTCCGGCTGGCAATCGAAAACTATACGGGGCTGGTTGCCAATTCCGGCGGGGCAATCGGCGGCTATGTCTATAACAGCCTTTTCATTACCGTCGTCGCGACGATCATAACGCTCGTCATGAATTCTATGGCGGCCTTCGCGCTGTCGAAATATCGCTTCAAGGGCAGCAACATCGCGCTGATTTCCATCCTGTCGACGATCATGATCCCGGCAACCGTCGTTCTGGTGCCGACCTATCTGATCGTCGCGGAACTTGGTCTTGTCGGTAATCTCTGGGGCGTGATCCTGCCCACGGTCGCCACCCCGACCGGGGTTTTCCTGCTGCGGCAGTACATGCTGACGATTCCGGACGAACTGATCGAGGCGGCACGCATGGACCATGCCAGCGAATGGCGCATCTTCTGGCGCATCGTCCTGCCGCTTTCCTCGCCGGCGCTCGCCGTCGTGGCGATCTTCTCGATCCTGTCGCGCTGGAACGACTTCCTGCTGCCGCTGATCGTGCTCAACCGGCGCGAGGTCTACACGCTGCAGCTCGCGCTGAGCTCCTTCCAGAGCGAATTCGAGGTCCGTTACGACCTGCTGCTGGCCATGACGACGCTGACGGCGCTGCCGCTGGCCTGTGCCTTCATCTTCCTGCAGCGCTATATCACAACAGGCATTGCATCCACAGGCATCAAGTGAGCTTCATCCATGGCCAATCTCGTGCTTGAAAACATCAACAAGTCCTTCGGCGCTCTGGAGGTGATCCCCAATATCAACCTCGACATCGAGGACGGCGAATTCGTCGTCTTCGTCGGCCCTTCCGGCTGCGGCAAGTCGACATTGCTGCGCATGATCGCCGGCCTTGAAGAAACAAGCCGCGGCGATATCCGCATCGACGGCGAGAGCGTCGTCGATACGCCTGCCGCCGACCGCGGCGTGGCCATGGTGTTCCAGTCCTATGCGCTCTACCCGCACATGACGGTGCGCCAGAACCTGAGTTTCGGACTGGAAAATATCGGCATGCCGAAGGACGAGATTGCCCGGCGCGTCGATGCGGCCGGCAAGATGCTGCAGATCGACACCCTGCTCGAACGCCGGCCCCGCCAACTTTCGGGCGGCCAGCGTCAGCGTGTCGCCATCGGCCGCGCCATCACCCGCGACCCGAAGATATTCCTGTTCGACGAGCCGCTTTCCAACCTCGACGCCGAATTGCGCGTGCTGATGCGCGTCGAGATCACCAAGCTGCACGAGCGGCTCGGCAACACCATGATCTACGTCACGCACGACCAGGTCGAGGCCATGACCATGGCCGACAAGATCGTCGTCCTGCGTCGCGGCGTGATCGAGCAGGTCGGCGCCCCGCTCGAGCTTTACAACCGGCCCCGCAATACATTCGTTGCCGGCTTCATCGGCTCGCCGCGCATGAACCTGATCGACGGCATGGCCGACGCCTGCGACGGAAACAGCCTGACCTTCGTGGCCCAGGGCCTGCCGCCCCTTCCGCTGCCCACCGGCATCAGGCTGCCCGCCGGCGCGAAGGTGACGCTCGGCGTACGGCCGGAGGATTTCCTGGTCAACGAACAGGGCAGCGGCTGGCCGGTAACGATCAATGTCGCCGAGCAGCATGGTGCCAACAGCTACCTGCATTCCACGCTGTCGAACGGAGAACCGCTTCTGCTGCACCAGCAGGGTCAAAGTCAGGTCGAGCGCGGCGACACGCTGACGATTATCCCTCGCCCGGACCATTGGCATCTTTTCGACGCGGACGGCCTGCGGATCGACACCTGACAGAAACGGCCGGCGGGCCGGCGGCAGTCGAGAGGAAACCCATGAAACATACATGGCGCTGGTTCGGCCCCCATGACACGACCCGTATCGACGATATCGTTCAGACCGGGGCGACAGGCATCGTATCGGCGCTTCACCATGTGCCGGACGGCAATCTCTGGACGCCGGAAGAGATCGCCCGGCGCCAGGAGCAGATCGCCCGGCGCAGCGACGGGACGCCATCCGGGCTCGCCTGGGAGGTGGTCGAAAGCCTCCCGGTTTCCGAGGCGATCAAGAAGCAGAAAGGCGAATGGCGCACACATATCGCCAACTACAGGCAGAGCCTCGAAAACCTGGCCGCCGCCGGGATCTCGACCATCTGCTACAATTTCATGCCGGTGATCGACTGGACGCGGACGGATTTGCGCTGGCGCGTGCCCCATGGCGGCACCACGATGCGTTACGATGCCGCCGATTTTGCCGTCTTCGATATCTTCCTGCTGCAGCGCCCCGCTGCCAGAGGCGATTTCGCCGAGGAAATCGTCGAGGCGGCCGAGCGACGCATTGCGGGTATGGACGAGGCGCGCAAGGCTTCCATCGCCGCGGCCATCATGGCCGGCCTGCCCGGCGCGGCGGACCATCTTTCGCTCGATAAGGTGCGCCAGCATCTGGCCGAATATGGCGCGATCCCACCGGATCGCCTGCGCGCCAACCTCATCGATTTCCTGTCCGAGGTGACACCTGTGGCAAGCCGGCTTGGCCTGCGCCTCTGCTGCCATCCGGACGATCCGCCATTCCCGCTGATGGGCCTGCCGCGGATCATGTCGACGGAGGAGGACTACCGCCGGATCATTGAAGCCGTCGACGATCCGGCAAACGGCATCACCCTATGCTCGGGCGCGCTCGGCGCTCGTTGCGACAACGATCTGCCGGGCATGATGGAACGCCTCGGTCATCGCGTACATTTCCTGCATCTGCGAAACGTCCTGCGCGAGAGCGACATTGCCGGCGGCTCCTTCCATGAGAGTGAGCATCTGGACGGCAGCGTCGACATGGTCGCCCTGATCGGCGCGATCGTGCGCGAGGAAGCCAGCCGGCGCAAACAGGGCCGGGCCGACCATCAGATCCCGATGCGGCCGGATCACGGCCAGGAAATCCTTGATGACATCGGCCGCGGCGGGCAGCCCGGCTATCCGCTGATCGGGCGGATGAAAGGGCTTGCCGAATTGCGGGGCGTCGAAAGAGCGCTTACTGGCGCCTATCGGTCGCACGGCACTCTCGTCTGACTGCTTTCCGGCCGCATCCGCCGACTATTTCGTGGCTGCGCCCTCCTGGAGGTCCACCTCGTCGGCAAGAATGGCGGCCGCCTCGTCGAGCAGGACGTCTTTTGCCTTCTTGCGGGCATTCTCGATGGCGAGATCGGCGCTCAAGCTGCGCTCGTCGGCCTGCAATCCGTCATCTCCGGCAGAAACATCGCCGTCGCTCAGCTGCGCCTGAGACTTGCGTCGGCTTTCTCGAGCCGCCGCTTCCTTGCGACGTTCGGCTTCGTTGAGGGAGACAATACCTTTCTCCCGCTGGGCCTTCAGGTCGGCAATGTCCTTCACCAGACCCTGGAAGTCCGGATCGCTCCCGACCCGCGCATCATGCCGGCTCTGCAATATCGGCAGTGACTTCGCGACCGTGTCGGCAGGGGTGTAGTTCGCGGGCTTGATCTCGGCCCACGGCAAGGCGTTGTCATAACTGGTCTCGCCGAAGCTCTTCGGATCGGAAAGTCCCGGCAAGCTGATATCGGGCGTCACGCCGCGCAGCTGCGTCGTACCGCCGTTCACCCGGAAAAACTGTGCGATCGTCACTTTCAGCTCCCCGAATTCGGGTTTGCTGTTGCGAACCATCTGGTCAAGATCGACCACAGTCTGAACCGTGCCCTTGCCGAAGCTGGGCTCGCCGATGATCACGCCGCGACCGTAATCCTGGATCGCCGCCGCAAAAATCTCAGAGGCCGACGCCGAACCGCGATTGATCAGGACACCCATCGGACCTGTCCAGGCAGGGGCTGCAAACTCGGCGCTTCTGACCGCGACCTTGCCGTCGCTGCTGCGCTGCTGCACGACCGGGCCATTGCCGATGAACAGGCCTGTCAGATCAATCGCCTCGTCCAGGGAACCGCCGCCGTTGTTGCGCACGTCGATGAGGACGCTATCGACCTTTTCCTGCTTCAGCTCGTCAAGAAGCTTGGCGACATCGCGGCTTGCACTTTTGTAGTCCTTGTCGCCTTTGTGCCGGGCCTCGAAATCCTCGTAGAATGTCGGCAGGGTGATCACCCCGATCTTGCGCGTGACGTCGCCGACCTTCACGGAAAGTACGGACTTTCGGGCGGCCTGTTTTTCCAGGCTGATCTTGTCGCGCACAAGGCTGATCACGCGATGCGCGCCGTCTGCGCCGGCATCGGCCGGCAGGATGTCCAGGCGCACGACGGAGCCCTTTTTCCCGCGTATCATTTGCACGACTTCGTCAAGCCGCGTGCCCACGACATCTTTGATCGCCCCGTCCTTGCCCTGACCAACGCCGGTGATACGGTCTCCGACCGAAAGCTTGCCGGACAACTGCGCCGGCCCGCCAGGCACGAGTTCCCGGATCGTCGTATAGTCGTCCCGCTCCTGCAGTACCGCGCCGATACCAACCAGCGAAAGCTTCATCGCAATGTCGAAGTCGGCCGAAGCGGTCGCACCGAAATAATCGGTATGCGGGTCGATCGACGTCGCATAGGCATCCATGAACGACTGGAATACGTCGTCACTCTTGTACTTGTAGACGCGCTCGAGCGTATTGGCATAACGTTTGTCGAGCGTCTCACGAATAGCCGCATCGCTTTGGCCGCCCAGCTTCAGGCGCAGCCAGTCGCTCTTGACACGTTTGCGCCAAAGTTCGTTGCTCTCGGCTTCAGACTGCGGCCACGGCGCTTTATCGCGCAACACAGAATAGTTTTCCTGCGTGCCGAAATCGAAATCCTGCTTGAGCAAATTGCGCGCGTAGTTCATGCGGTCGACGACGCGCCGTTCATAGGTGTTGAAGACCGCAAACGGGATCTTCAGATTTTGCCGTTCGATGGCATCATCGATCTTGCTGCGGTCGGACATGAATTTGTCGATGTCGGCCTGCAGGAAAAGCATGCGGTCCGGATCAAGCGATTCGATGAACCGATCCATGATCTTTTCCGACAGGGCATCGTCCAGGGGAACGGGTTTGTAGCTGAAGCGCGTCAACAGCTGTGCGCTCAACTGAGCGGCTTGCGCCTGCCGCTTCAGCGGCGCCAAATCCGGCGGAGAAGCAACTTCAGCATAAGCGGCCGGTACGATGACAAGACATGCCGCAAGAAAAACGTATGGTAAGCGCATTCAGCGTTGATCCAATTCTTAATGCCCCTGGTCTGTGTGCGATCTAGGTGAGGCAATTGTGGTTTTTTGGCAACCAGAGGGTAAGCGGCGCGGTTTGTAAAGCCGCAAAAAACTCGCCCGGAACACAATCAAGCATAGCCGAGCTTTCAGGATAGCGCCACGCGAAGGGCGCAAAACATGCCACACGAGATCGTGACAGGGGCAGCCGCCGCAGCTTCAGCATGCCCGTGACAGGCAGACCTGCGGCGAGTGACCGGCCCCCTCTTTCGCATTCGGGCCGCGCTTGTCGCAGGCCGCGAGCCCCACGAATGCAGTGCGCCAGCACTCCCCGCTTCTCCTGCCCCGACGCTGGCTCCGCGACTGGCCGCATCGGCAGACGGATCTCCGAAGGGACTGCTGTGAACGCTGCCGAATGCCGTATTGATATATTGATGCATTAGTGCTTTAGTGCATTTCTCGCTGCGAGTTGTAGCGTTGGGAGGCTTTCATGGAACAGAATCGAAATCCGGCGACCGAACCATCGCCCGGGATGATGCGCAGGGTGGCGATCGCCTCCTGCATCGGCACCACGGTGGAGTGGTATGACTTTTTCATTTACGCGACCGCTTCGGCGCTCGTCTTCAACAAGCTCTTTTTCCCGAGCTTCGATCCGCTCGTCGGATCTCTGGTGGCGCTGGCGACCTATGCGGCCGGCTTTTTCGTGCGCCCGATCGGCGGACTGCTGTTCGGTTATCTCGGCGACCGCTACGGCCGCAAGAGCGCTCTGGTGACGACGCTGCTCATCGTCGGCATCGCCACTTTCGTCATCGGCCTGATGCCGACCTATAACGAGATCGGCATTGCCGCACCGCTGGTCCTGCTGTTTATCCGCATGCTGCACGGCTTCGGCATCGGCGGTGAACAGGGCAATGCCATCCTGATCATGTGCGAGCACGCGCCGGCGCGCCAGCGCGGCTTCTTCGGCTCCTGGGTGCAGATGGGCGCACCGGCAGGTTTCATCCTGCCGCTCGGCATTTTCGCCGCACTCACGACGCTTCTGTCCGAGGACGCCTTCATCAGCTGGGGCTGGCGCATTCCATTCCTGCTCAGCCTCGTCCTGGTAGGGATCGGCATGTATATCCGGCTGTCGCTGACCGAATCGCCGCTCTTTCTGGAAATGCGCAAGCGCCGCGCCGAGGATCCTCATCCGCTGGTGGAAATCCTGCGCAAATATCCGCGTTTCCTCATCCTCGGCTGCGGCAGCAAGTTCGCCGAAAGCGTCGCCTTCACCAGCTTTGCGGTGCTCGTGACCGCTTATGCCACCAGCCGCGGCGTCTCGCGTCCCGTCATGACTTCGGCCTCGCTGGTCGCGATCGTGCTGGAACTGATCAGCATGCCGATGTTCGGCGCATTGTCGGATCGTATCGGCCGCAAGCCGGTCTACATGTTCGGCGCCGCCTGCGTCCTGCTTGCTGCCTTCCCGGCTTTTGCGCTGATCTATTACCGCATGGACAGCTATATCTGGGTCGGCCTTGCCGCGGCTCTCGCCCTTGGCCATGCCGCCATGTACGCACCACAGGCCGCGTTCTATTCGGAATTCTTCCCGACACCGATCCGGGCGAGCGGCGTTTCCTTCATCCAGCAGATCGGTGCGCTGATCGGCTCGGTCGGCACGCTTGCCGCCGGCTGGTTGCTGGAGATCGCCAATGGTGCGCCCTGGGCACTGGCAGGCTATATTGGCCTCGGCTGCATCATCACCATCGCCTGCACGGCAGCCTTGCCGGAAACGGCACCGCGGCTCGGCCGCTGGAAGGACCTCGTCAGCGGCCTTTCCGGTGAACGGGTGGGCGGCGAGGCGAGCCTGGGAGCAAAATGACTGCTGCATTCGAAGTCTTCTCCGACCGCTGGGCGTCTCTTGGCGAGAGCCCGGTCTGGTCGGAGGCAGAAAATTGCATCTGGTGGGTGGATACCGATGGCCGGAAACTGCTGCGCACCGATGCGGCAACCGGCAGGACCTCTGTATGGGATGCACCCGAAGCAGTCGGCTGCATTGTCCTGCGAGCGGATGGAACGCTGCTCGCAGGCCTTGCGACCGGCATCTTCCTCTTTGACCGGCAGGCGGGCCGGTTCAGCCGCGTCTGCGCACCGGAAAGCCGCCCTGACGTTCGCTTCAACGACGGCACCCTCGATCCCGCCGGCCGGCTCTGGGCGGGCACGATGCAGCGGGAGATGGCCTCACCGGCCGGCGCGATTTTCTGTATCGAGCCCGATTTCAGCCACCGCCGGGTCTTCGAAGATTTCTGGACGCCGAACGGTCTCGCCTTCGATCCGGCGCGGCGAAGGATGTATTTTTCCGATTCCCATCCGTCGGTGCAGACGATCTGGGCCTGCGACTACGACCTTGCCACGGGCACGCCGTCCAACCGGCAGGTGTTTGCGACGACACATGCCTTTGCCGGACGCCCCGACGGCGCGTTCGTCGATGAGGACGGCGTCTACTGGATCGCCGGGGTCGGCGGCTCGCAATTGCTGCGCTTTGCACCAACGGGCGAACCGCTTGAACCGGTCGAGCTTGCGATAACCCATCCGACCAAGCTCGTGATGAACCGGACGATGCCGCGCACGCTCTTCGTCACCACGCGCCGCATGGCCGATCCGGACCGGAACGATGCTTCCGGCCACCTCCTGCGCGGCCTGCTTCCCGCAGGCTCCTAACGCTGGACGAAATCGGGATATTGGTCGCAGATGAGATCGATGATCGATAGCGTGCCGGACAGGTGCTTGCGCATGGCCGCGACCGCCTTTTCAGGATCGCCGGAGCGAACCGCCTCGATGATGGCCCGATGGTCGGCCAGCACCGTTTCCAGCTTGCCCGGCATCGGCAGGTTGAGGCGGCGCAGCCGGTCGAGATGCACGCTTTGGCGCCGAACGGTTGCCCAGAGGCCGAGAATGCCGCTGCGTTCAAACAACGTCCGATGGAAATCCTTGTCGAGCGCATCGAACTGGTCAAACTGATCCGGCGAAGCCACCGCCTCCTGCTGGCGAAGCAGTCGTTCAAGCGCCTGCGCCGTTTCGGCGGGGCTTTCAAGCGTCAGCCGGCGAACCGCCTCGAGTTCGATCGACAGCCGCAGGAAATGCGCCTGGGTGGCGTGGTCGATATCGATCTTGGCGACGACAGTGGCATATTGCGGATAGACCTCGACCAGTCCCTCCTCTTCTAGCCGGATCAAGGCATCGCGCACCGGCGTCTGGCTGACATTGAACTCGCTCTGCAGCGACATACGCGACAGGACCGTGGTCGGCGTCAGATCCATCGAGAGAATGCGGGAGCGAAGGATTTCAAGAATTTGCGGCGCGACCTGGCGCGTTCGGTCAAGGGCAAATTCGGTCCGGTTTACTTTCACGCCTGTCATCCCATCCTGTCGAAGCACTGCCGACCGTTTAAACATATTTTGTGGCTTGATGCACTGATACATTAGTGCTTTAGTCGGACCCGTGCAATGCCGCCGAGACAGAAACGGGCGGCATCTTCTTCAGTGCGAGACAGGACTTCAAAAACGATGAATGCCAGGAAGACGCCTTCCACGCTACGCAGTGCCAGATGGTTCGCGCCGGACGACCTCAGAAGTTCGGGGCACCGCTCCCGCACCATGCAGATGGGCTACGGGCCGGAAGAATGGGCGGGCAAGCCTGTCATCGCCATTCTCAACACCTGGTCGGATGCCAATCCCTGCCATGCGCATTTCAAGCATCGCGTGGAGGATGTGAAGCGCGGCATCTTCCAGGCCGGCGGCTTTCCGCTCGAACTGCCGGCGCTGTCGCTCTCAGAAAGCTACGTCAAGCCGACGACCATGCTCTATCGCAACATGCTCGCCATGGAGGCGGAAGAACTGCTGCGCTCCCATCCGGTCGATGGCGCCGTGCTGATGGGCGGCTGCGACAAGACCACGCCCGGTCTCGTCATGGGCGCACTCAGCATGGGCCTGCCGATGATCTTTCTGCCGGCCGGCCCGATGCTGCGCGGCAATTATCGCGGTGAATATCTGGGCTCCGGTTCGGATGCGTGGAAATTCTGGGACGAGCGCCGCGCCGGCACGATCTCCGAAGCCGAATGGGTCGAGGTGGAGGCCGGCATCGCCCGCTCCTACGGCCATTGCATGACCATGGGTACCGCAAGCACGATGACGGCAATCGCCGAGGCACTCGGGCTGACGCTGCCGGGCGCAAGCTCCATTCCCGCGGCCGATTCCAACCATATCCGCATGTCGTCGGCCGTCGGACGCCGCATCGTGGAGATGGTCTGGGAGGACCTCGTCCCTTCGAAAATCGTCACGCAGGCGGCAGTCGCCAATGCCGTGACCGTCGCCATGGCCACAGGCTGTTCCACCAACGCGATCGTGCATCTGGTTGCTATGGCGCGGCGCGCGGGCGTCCCCCTGACGCTCGACGATCTCGATCATGCCGGCCGCACGACGCCTGTGCTTGCCAATATCCGCCCGACCGGCAAGACCTATCTGATGGAGGACTTCTACTATGCCGGGGGGCTGCGGGCGCTGATGGCGAAGCTTGCCTCCAAACTCGATCTCTCGGCGATGACGGTTGCAGGCGTGACGCTCGGCGAAACGCTTGAAGGCGCCAAATGCTACAATGACGATGTGATCCGCTCGCTCGACAACCCGCTCTATCACGAGGGATCGCTCGCGGTTCTGAAAGGCAATCTCGCGCCGACCGGCGCCGTCATCAAGCCGGCGGCCTGCGATCCGCGCTTCCACAAGCATGAAGGCCCCGCCATCGTCTTCGACAGCTATCCGGACATGAAGAAAGCGGTCGACGACGAGAACCTCGACATCACCCCGGACCATGTGATGGTGCTGCGCGGCGCCGGTCCGCAAGGCGGCCCCGGCATGCCGGAATGGGGCATGCTGCCGATGCCGAAAGCGCTTCTGAAAAAAGGCTACCGCGACATGCTGCGCCTTTCGGACGCACGCATGAGCGGCACGAGCTACGGTGCCTGCGTGCTGCACGTTTCGCCGGAATCGCACGTCGGCGGCCCGCTCGCCCTCCTGAAGACGGGGGACATCGTGCGCCTCGACCTCGAAGCCCGCCGCATCGACATGCTTGTCGATGACGAGGAACTGGCCCGCCGTCGCGCCGCCTGGGTCAAGCCGGCGGAGAAATTTGGCCGCGGCTACGGCTGGATGTTTGCACGCCACATCGCTCAGGCCGATACCGGCTGCGATTTCGATTTTCTGGAAACCGGCTTCGGCCCTACTCCCGGCGAGCCGGATATCTATTGATTTCAGGAGGATAGGATATGACCACCACGTTGAGCGAACAAACGCGCAAGAAGCTGAAAGGCGTCTCGACCGCCACACTCTGCACCGCTCTTTTCAAGCGCGGCCTTCGCAACCAGTTCATTCAGGACGTGCGCCCGCTGTCGCCGAAGAGGACCAATATGGTCGGCCAGGCTTTCACGCTGCGCTATATCCCGGCGCGTGAAGACCTGAACACGCTCGATGTCTTCCGCAATCCGGAACATCCCCAGCGCGCCGCCGTCGAGCGCTGCCCGCCAGGCGCCGTGCTGGTCATGGACAGCCGACGCGATGCCCGCGCGGCCTCCGCCGGCTCGATCCTTGTCTCGCGCCTGCAGGTGCGCGGCGTTGCCGGTGTCGTCACCGACGGCGGCTTTCGCGACAGCCCGGAAATCGCCGGCCTCGACATTCCCGCCTATCACCACCGGCCTTCGGCTCCAACCAACCTGACCCTGCACCAGGCGATCGAGATCGACGTTCCGATCGGCTGCGGTGATGTTGCCGTTTTCCCCGGCGATGTCATGGTTGGCGACAACGAGGGCGTCGTTGTCATCCCGCTGCACCTTGCCGAAGAGATCGCCGACGAGGCCGTCGAGATGACGGCCTACGAGGATTTCGTCACCGAGGAAGTGCTGGGCGGGGCGACCATCATCGGCCTTTATCCTGCGACAAGCGAAGCGCCGCGTGAGAAATTCGCGGAATGGCGGAAGAAGAAGAACCGCTAGACAGACAAAGGGGCGTCGTCTGCCCCTTTCATTCCTTGACCGCCCCGGTCATCGACGAGACGTAATAGTCCACGAAGAACGAATAGAGAATGACGACCGGCAATGAGCCGAAGAGCGCGCCAGCCATCAGCGATCCCCATTCGAACACGTCGCCGCGCACCAGTTCTGTCAGGACGCCGACGGGAATCGTCTTGTTCTCCGACGACTGGATGAAGGTCAGGGCGTAGATGAATTCGTTCCAGGACAGCGTGAAGGCAAAGATGCCGGCCGAGATCAGTCCGGGCACCGCGAGGGGCAGGATGATCTTCGTCAGGATCTGCCATCGGTTGGCGCCATCCACCAGCGCGCTTTCCTCCAGTTCGAACGGGATCGAGCGGAAGTAGCCCATCAGCAGCCAGGTGCAGAAGGGAATGAGGAAGGTCGGGTAGGTGAAGATCAGCGCGAGCCGCGAGTCGTAGATTCCGAGTTTGAAGACGATGAAGGCAAGTGGAATGAACAGGATCGACGGCGGCACGAGATAGGCAAGGAAGATGACGAGGCCGATGGACCGGGAACCGGTAAAGCGCACGCGCTCGATCGCATAGGCGCCGAAGACCGACGCCACGAGCGAGAGGAAGGTCGAGCAGACTGCGACCAGCATCGTGTTCCACATCCAGCCGGGATAGGACGTTTCGAAAAACAGGTATTTGATATGCGCAAGCGTCGGCCCGACCACCCAGAACGGGCTGTAATTGCTGTAGTCGGTCAGCTGCTCATCCGGCTTCACGGCGGTGATCGCCATCCAGTAGAACGGGAAGAGCAGCACGAAGACGAAGACTGCCATCGGCAGATAGAGCATCACCACCCGCCGCGGCAGGCGGTTGAGATAGCTCATGCCTTCGGCATTATCGGTCAGGACGACATTGGCGGTGTTGGAATTGGTCGACATCGTCTTTCTCCCTAGTCCTGTCCGCCCTGCTGCCATTTGCGGCGTTGCAGGCCGAAGAAGCTGAACATGATCGCGCCGAGCAGGAAGGGGATCATGGCGACCGCGATCGCCGCGCCCTCGCCGAGCTGGCCGCCGGGGATGCCGCGTTGGAAGGACAAGGTCGCCATCAGATGCGTGGCGTTGACCGGGCCGCCCTTGGTCAGCACGTAGATGAGCTGGAAATCCGTGAAGGTGAAAAGCACCGAGAACGTCATGACGACGGCGATGATCGGTGTCAGCATCGGCAGCGTCACATAACGGAAACGCTGCCAGCTGGTGGCGCCGTCCAGCGATGCGGCCTCCTGCAGCGAGGCCGGAATGGTCTGCAGGCCGGCGAGCAGCGAAATCGCCACGAAAGGAATGCCGCGCCAGACATTGGCAATGATGACGGAAATGCGCGCGTTGGTGGGATCGCCGAGGAAGTTGATCGGGGCATCGATCAGGCCAAGCTGCATCAGCGACCAGGAGATGATGGAGAACTGGGAATCGTAGATCCACCAGAAGGCCAGGCCGGACAGCACGGTCGGCACGACCCAGGGCAGAAGCACAATCGCCCGGAAGAAGCTTTTGAACGGCAGATGCTGGTTCAAGAGAAGTGCGAGCCACAGGCCGAGCGCAAACTTCAGCACCGAGGCAACGAACGTGTAGAGGACGGTGTTGAAGACCGACAGCCAGAACACGTTGTCGTCCATCAGGTACTGGTAGTTTTCCAGCCCGATGAAAATGCCGTCGCGGCCGATGCGCGTGTCCGTGAAGCCGAGCCAGACGCCGAGGCCGAGCGGATAGGTCAGGAAGCAGACGAGGAAGACCGCTGCCGGCAGCATGAACAGGAAGCCGAGCACATTGTTGTTCTGCAGGAGCGAGGAGGCCGCTGCCCGCGTATCCCCGGAATTCACCGTCGACATTGCTTATCTCCAGATTGCCATATGCCCTCGGGGCTTGCGGCATGCCGGTTTCCGGCATGCCGCTCGTCCTGGAAAAGCGCGGTCAGACGCGATAGTAGCGGTTTGCCCGGCGCTCTGCCTCCTTCATCGCGTCTTCCGGCGACATCTGGCCGGTGACGGCCGCGGCATACATGTCGACCAGCACATAATCGGCCATGGTGGCCGCCGAGGCATAACCGAGCGGGCCGGCATAGCCGTTCGGGCGCAGCTTTTCAGAGGCGCGCGCATAGGGCGCGTGGATCGGATCGGCGGTCCAGATCGGGTTCTTGGCGAATTCCTTGAGCGGCTGGCAGCAATAGGCGCTGGAGCCCTGGATCCAGGCATTCATCTGATCGGCTTCCATCATGAACTTGATGTAGGCCTTTGCGGCTTCCGGATATTTGCTGTGCTTGAAGAGCAGCAGCGAACTCGTCTGGCACAGCTCGACGCTCTGGCCGACCGGGCCGATCGGGAAATTCGTCGTGCGAATGTCCTTGGCGATATCTGCGAGCTTCGGATCGCCCTTGGCCGTGTAATAGACCGATACGCCGTTGGCGATCAGCGAAACCTGGCCGGCAAGGAAGGCGCGGTTGTTGTTGACGTCCTGCCAGCTCTCCGTGCCCGGAATGAAGGTCGCATAGAGTTCCTTGGCATAGTTGATCGAGGCCAGCGTTTCCGGGCTGTTGATCGTTACCTTGCCGCCCTCGTCGACCATCTTGCCGCCGTGGCTCCAGAGCAGCCAATGGGCATAGTTGTTGCCGTCGCCGACGGCCTTTCCGTGCGGGAAGCCCGCCGGCGTGCCCTTGGCCTTCATCGCCTTGCAAAGTTCGAGGAAGCCGGCCGTATCCTTCGGGAACTCGCTGAAGCCGGCCGCCTTCACATGGCTGTCGCGATAGACTACCGCATTGCCGATCGCCGTCAGCGGCATGGCGATGAACGTGTCTCCGCGCGAGGCGTAGCCTTTGACGCCGTCATACCAGCCGCCGTATTTGTTGCCGAGGTAATTGGCCAGTTCGGTCAGGTCGACCAGCTTGTCGGGGTACTGGTGGGCATCGTCGAACCAGCACATGATAAGGTCGGGACCGGAACCGACATTGGCCGCCACCGCAGCTTTCGGGCGAATGTCTTCCCAGCTCTCCTTGTCGATACGGACTTCGACACCCATCGCCTCGGTGAATTTCTTGGTATTGGCAAGCCAGGCCTCCTCATCGCCTTTCACGAAGGGTGTCCAGCGCAGCAGGCGCAGGCTCGCACCGCTTTCGGGCGTATAGGTCGGCTCGGCCTGTGCGAACGAAGGCCTGATGCCGAGGCCGGCAACGCCGGCTGCGGCTGCCGAAGCGGCAAGAAATTCACGTCTCTTGATCGTCATGATATTCCTCCTCCTTGAAAAAGCGGGAGCGAATTCTCCGGCATTCATCTCCCGCTTGATGAACGACGGTACCTGCATCCGCAAAAAGCGGATGCCGCCATCTCGCGAACGGACGGGAAGACTCCTCCTCTCCCGCGTCCTGCCCGACAGCGTCAGTTACTCAGTCTCCGGCCGCCTTCGGCGTCGAAGAGGTGAACATGCGCGGCATCGATCGCCACGTTGAGCCTTTCACCCGGCCGCGCATTGACGCGCTCGCGGAAGACGCAGTTGAGGTCGTTGCCGCCAAGTTTCAGGGTCAGATGCGTCTCGTAGCCGGTCGGCTCGATCACCACGATCTCGCCGGGCAGGCCGCCACTATCGAGCAGGATATATTCCGGCCGAAGCCCGTAGATGAGGTCTCGCCCCTTTGCGCTGTCCGGCGCATTGACGACCGGCAGCGCCGTACCGTCGGCCGTGATGAAACGCCCCGCATTCTCGGGATCGAGCCTGCCCTTGATCATGTTCATGGCCGGCGAGCCGATGAAACCGCCGACGAAGAGATTGGCCGGCTTGTCGTAGAGTTCCAGCGGCGAGCCGACTTGCTCGACGATCCCGTCATGCATGACGACGATCTTGTCGGCCATGGTCATCGCTTCGATCTGGTCGTGGGTGACATAGACTGTGGTGGTCTTCAGCCGCTGGTGTAGTTCCTTGATCTCGGCGCGCATGGCGACGCGCAGCTTCGCATCGAGATTGGAAAGCGGCTCGTCGAAAAGGAAGACTTCCGGATCGCGCACGATGGCGCGGCCCATGGCAACGCGCTGGCGCTGGCCGCCGGACAGCTGGCGCGGATAGCGATCGAGCAGGGCGTCAAGGCCGAGGATGCCGGCAGCGTATTTCACGCGCTTTTCGGCCTCCGCCTTCGGCGCTTTGTTGAGCATCAGCGAAAAACCCATGTTCTGCTGCACCGTCATATGCGGGTAGAGCGCATAGTTCTGGAACACCATGGCGATGTCGCGATCCTTTGGCGGCAGCGTGTTGACCACTCGCCCGCCGATCCTGATTTCGCCGGCGGAGATGTTTTCGAGCCCGGCCAGCATGCGCAAAAGCGTGGACTTGCCGCAGCCGGAAGGGCCGACCAGGATCACGAACTCTCCGTCCGCAATGTCGATGTTCACACCCTTGATGACCGGAAACGCACCGAACGATTTCCGCACATCCGCGAATTGAACGCCTGCCATACTCCCTCCTCCCAGATATCGAGCATTACACGCTATGTATGCGTCTTCTCATGGCTTCGACCGGCGCAGGACGCCGGTCATCCGCGCCCGACAAAGGGCATCCTGGTCGCCATCACGGTCATGGTCAGCACGTTGGCGCCGAGCGGCAGGCCAGCCATGTAGACGACCGCATCGGCAATATGGACAGGATCGATCGTCGCCTCCGCGGCAGTGGTGCCATTGGCCTGCAGAACACCGGCAGCGATCTTCTTCGTCATGTCGCTTGCAGCATTGCCGATATCGATCTGGCCGCAGGCGATATCGAATTCGCGCCCGTCGAGCGCGGTGGATTTCGTCAGACCGGTGATGGCATGTTTGGTCGCCGTATAGGGCGCAGAATTCGGGCGCGGCGTCGTTGCCGAAACCGACCCGTTGTTGATGATGCGGCCCCCTCGCGGCGTCTGGCTCTTCATCAGCCTGAACGCCTGCTGGGTGCACAGGAAAGCGCCCGTCAGATTGGCCGATACGATGGCGCTCCAGTCTTCGAAAGACACGTCCTCCAGCGGCACGCCCGGCACCGAGACACCGGCATTGTTGACCAGCAGGTCGAGCCGGCCATAGCGATTTGCGATCGCATCGAACAATGCTCTGACCGAGGCCGGATCGCCGACATCCGCACGGATCGCGGTAATATCCGCACCGGTCTCGCTGCCGAGTTCGGCGGCCGCCTTTTCAAGTATTTCGCCACGTCGTCCCGAGATGACGACCGTATAGCCGGCGGCGCCGAGGCCTCTCGCGATCGCGCGGCCGACACCCGTGCCGCCACCGGTCACAAGGGCAATCTTCGACGGCCTGCCGATAGTTTCACTCATGCAATCCTCCCGCCGAGTTCATCCTCGATATGCACCTGCAGGATTTCGTCGAAACTCGTCTCCGCCTTGAAGCCCAATGCCGACGCTCTCCTCGCATCGAACTGCGTCGGCCAGCCGGCAACGATGCGCTCGATCACCGGGTCGCTCTCGCGTTTGATCAGCGCAACGGCCTTGTCGCCCGCA
Organism: Rhizobium sp. GCM10022189; assembly: GCF_042656325.1. Taxonomy (NCBI): domain Bacteria; kingdom Pseudomonadati; phylum Pseudomonadota; class Alphaproteobacteria; order Hyphomicrobiales; family Rhizobiaceae; genus Rhizobium; species Rhizobium sp. GCM10022189. Next base: position 99,545 of record NZ_JBHSOR010000029.1, on the reverse strand, counting down.
ACCCGGCGCAGGGCCTCGATCTCTTCCGAGACCAGCGCCGAGAGCCCCGGCATTGTCAGGTTGCGCCGCGGCCCGACCTCGGCCGTATCGATCCTTGCGGCATGAACGAAGAAACCGACCGCCGCACGCGGGCTTGCAAACCAGTGCCGGACGCTGTCGCTGACGGGCAGCACCGCCGGCTTGCCGGCGAGCGGTTCACGCAGAATATTGGAGAAGAAGCCGGAGGCCGCCTTGTTCGGCGCGCCCGGCCGCACGCAGATCGTCGGCAGGCGAATGCCGATACCGTCGAAAATGCCGCGGCGCGAATAATCGGCAAGCAGCAGCTCGGCGATTGCCTTCTGGGTGCCGTAACTTGTCAGCGGCGTGGAAAAGAACTCGTCCGGAATGACCTCTGGAAAAGGCGTACCGAACACGGCAATCGAGGAGGCGAAGACGACGCGCGGCACATAGGCGGACTTCAGCCCCTCATGGCGGATCGCGTCGAACAGCGCGCGTGTCCCGTCGAGATTGACGGCATAGCCCTTGTCGAAATCCGCCTCTGCCTCGCCGGAAACGATCGCCGCCAGATGAAAGATCAGATCGGGCCGGGCCTCGACCAGCTTGTCGGCGACGCCGACCTTTGCGAGGTCGATCGTCAGGGCAGTCGACAGCGACCGAAGCGCCTCGGGCACCGGCGGTTGAAACGCATCGACCAGCGTCAACTTGCTGATCGTGGTGCCGAGCACATCAGGCGCGCGGGCAATTCTTTCGACCAGCTTGCGGCCGATCATGCCTGCCGCACCCAAAATCATCACATGCATGTCGGCTTACCTCCCAGCGCCGCCGGCGTCATTTTCGATGACGGCCTCGATATCAGATCGGAATCCGCTCCCCCGTCGAACTCCTCACGCGTCACGCCAGGCGCGCCGCCAACCCGTCTTTCAAGCCCCCACCGCCTCGGCCCCATTCGGGGCCACCGGCGATCAAACGAAATCAAACAAACCGCAGCTTGCAAATCAACTTACCTTGCATGATCCGCGAGTGGTAGCAATCGAACATAAGTCTCATGCCTCCCTTGCCCAGCGGATCTTCAGCTGCCAGCTCCCATGCCCGGCAGGACGACGCCGCTCCTTTCGGCAAGGAGTTTTGCCACCGCGGCATCGTCTTCCTTGCCGAGCCCCGCTTCAGACGCCTGCCGGAAAAGCGCAAGCGCGGTCGCTGTGAGCGGCGTGACGGCACCGACACGCTCGGCTTCGGAGGCGACGATGCCGAGATCCTTGACGAAGATGTCGACGGCCGAGCGCGGCGTATAATCGCCCGAGACGATGTGCTCGCCGCGGTTCTCGAACATCCAGGAAGAGCCCGCCGATACGCGCAGAACATCGTAGAGCGTCTTCAGGTCGATCCCTGTCTTGGCGGCCAGCGTCATCGCCTCCGCCGTCACGGCGATATGCACGCCGGCGAGAAGCTGGTTGATCATTTTCACCTGGGAACCGGCCCCGGGCCTGTCCCCCAGTCGGAATACCTTGGCGGAGACGGCATCGAGCGCCTTTTCGGCCCGCGCGAAGGCTTCGGGCGAACCGGAGCCCATGACGACCATCTCTCCAGAAAGCGCCTTGACGTGACCGCCGGAAACCGGCGCGTCGATGACGAGCATGCCGGCGGCCTCCAGCCGTTCGGCAATCGCCATCGTGGCACTCGGCGCCATGGTGGTGCAAAGCAGGAAGACGGTGCCGGCGCCAGCCGTTTCCAGCGCGCCGCCAGGCCCGAACAATACGGTTTCGGCCTGGCCGCTGTTGACGACAAACACGAAAACCGCATCGGCCGCGCCGGCGGCTTCGGACGGGGTTTTACACGATTTGCCGCCGGCCTGCGAAAAGCGCTGCAGGACGTTCTGGCGCACATCGCATCCATTGACCGCAAATCCCGCCCGCAAGAGGGACAGGGCGGCACCCCACCCCATCGACCCGAGGCCGATGACCGCAGCCTTGCTGACGTTCTGCAAGGGTTCCTCCATAGTGCCGATCCGTCGATAGGTTCTGTGTTATCGATACCGGTATCGGTAACAAACCTCAAAATTGCCGGGGATGTCAAGCGCTGCCAGTTCCCCTTTCCCCGCAACGCGCCTATGAATAATGATGCGGCAGATAGGCTGCGCTCGGGAGATCCCTTGGATACGCACAAGTCCACTCTGGAAGAGGTCGCTGCGGCAGCAGGCGTCAGCAAGATGACCGTATCGCGCGCCCTGCGCGGCGCGCCTGATGTTTCCAGGGCAACGCGCGACAGGGTCCTGCAGGCGGCCGAGCGGCTGAACTATATCGGCAACCGGCTGGCCCTGTCGCTGTCTTCGCAGCGAACGGACCTCGTCGCCGTCGTGGTGCCGAGCATGTCCAACATCGTCTTTCCCGAGGTCATGGCCGGAATCTCGAACGGGCTTGAAGGCTCCGGCATGCAGGCCGTGTTCGGCATTTCCGACTACGATGTGGCCAAGGAGCACAACATCATCCGGGACATGCTGTCCTGGCGGCCGTCCGCGATCATCGTCACGGGCCTGGATCAGCCGGACGAGACCGTGAGAATGCTGAGGAATGCGGCCATTCCCGTCATTCAGATCATGGACCTCGACGGCACGCCGATCGATTTCAATGTCGGGCTCTCGCACGAAAGGGCGGGCGAGGAGATGGCGAGGGCATTGATTGCCGCCGGCCGGAAGCGTTTTGGCTATGTCGGCAGTGCGCTGGACCGGGACCTGCGCGCCGGAAAACGCAGGGCCGGCTTCGAACGCGTCCTGCACGAACACCGTCTCGCCTTCGTCGGGCAAAGGCTAGGCGACACTCTTTCCTCCGTCGGCCTCGGAAAATACCTGACGCATCAGCTCCTGGATGCCGAGCCGAAGCTCGACTGCATCTACTACTCCAACGACGACATGGCTGCCGGGGGCGCATTCGCCACCATGGAAGCGTCCCGCACCGACGACATTCTGATTGCAGGCTTCAACGGACTGGAGCTCGCCGCCGCTCTTCCCGTACGGATCGCCACATCCAGGTCGCCGCGCCGCATGATCGGTGAAGTCGCGGCCCGCCTGGCACGCGGCTCCGGTGCCACGGACAATCCATCGAGCGGCAAGATCACCGCCTTCGTTCCAGAGATTACAGGCGTCGCATAGCCTGCGTCGCGTTCGACCCGCTTCCATCCTTCGGCCGGGAAGCGAGGTCCAGAATTCGACCCTTCCGGAATTGCTGAAGTTTAAATCAGAGAAATCGATCCATATCAGCTTCTCGCCGCTTGCTGTATCAGGATTGTCGATATAATCACTGTGTGACACAGCACGGGGAAATCATGGAACGCTCGTTTTTGACGGTCGATGCCGGGGTCAATGACGCCGTTATCAAAGCCCTCTCTGCGCCGGGACGCCTGCAACTCCTCAAACTCCTGTGCTCGAAAGGCCCCATGAACGTCAACGACATGGCCCGCGCCTTGTCGCTGCCGCAGTCGACCGTCGCCACCGGCATTCAGATTCTGGAAGAGGTGGGGCTGGTCGAATCCCGCCTCGCCAAGGGCCGGAAGGGCAATCAGAAGATCTGCTCGGCAGTCTATGATGAAATCCTCATCAGCTTTGAGGACAAGTCCGTCAACAAGGCGGACGACGTCATCGAGGTCGAGATGCCGGTCGGGCTCTATACGAGCTGCGACATCCACGCCCCTTGCGGCCTCTGCTCGAGCGACAGCGTCATCGGCCTGCTCGACGTTCCCGACTATTTCCTTGATCCGCAGCGCATGCAGGCCGGTCTCGTGTGGTTCGGAAGGGGGTATGTCGAATACAAGTTCCCGAACAATGCCAAGGTTCTGAACAAGGACGTGCGCGCTATCGAATTTGCGATGGAACTGTCTTCGGAGGTTCCCGGGACCAATCCAGACTGGCCCTCCGATATCACGCTCTGGGTCAACGGAATGCCGATCGGCACCTGGACGTCTCCGGGCGACTATGGCGACAAGCGCGGCGCCTATACGCCCGGCTGGTGGAAGCTTGAAGGCTCCCAATACGGCAAGCTGAAAACCTGGCGGATCTCCACGCGCGGCACGTTCATCGACGGCGTCTCCACGTCCAACGTCACGGTTGGAGACCTCGCCCTTGCGCAGCATTCCTCCATCCGCCTGCGCGTCGGCATTGCCGAGAATGCCAGCCATACCGGTGGCGTGAACATATTCGGTCGCGGATTTGGCAACTACGGCCGCGATATCGTCATGCGGCTCTACATTTGACGGACAATATCGAAAATCCTGATTTTAATAACGCGATTATTTTCCGGCCGAATCGGACCACTATCTGATTAAATTTCTGTAATATAATCGTTTTTCTGGACGCCCGATTCACGGGCATCCTGGGCATTGTTCAATTGACTCCCTCCGGTCGCGCTATCAAGATAGCCGTATAAGAACGAATAATTTGATATTTAAGGGAGGGTTCGTTGAAGGCGAGCGTTGTTGTTCATCGCGATTTCCAGGTCGCGAACGTTGATCCCAGACTTTACAGTTCGTTCCTCGAGCATCTCGGGAGAGCCGTTTACGGCGGCATCTACGAGCCTGGCCATCCGACGGCCGATTCCGATGGGTTCCGGCAGGATGTCATCGACCTCGTCCGGCAGCTCGACACGCCCTATTGTCGATATCCCGGCGGCAATTTCGTTTCCGCCTACGACTGGCAGGACGGCATTGGCCCGCGCTCGGAGCGCCCTGTGCGCCTCGACCTTGCCTGGCGCACCCGCGAAAGCAACCAGATTGGCGTCAATGAATTCGTCGACTGGTGCAGGAAGGCGAAGACCGAGCCGATGCTGGCCGTCAACCTCGGCTCGCGCGGGTTGGATTCGGCCCGCAATTTCCTCGAATATTGCAATCATCCCGGCGGCACCTACTGGTCGGACCTGCGTCGCAAACATGGCTGGGAAAAGCCCCACAATGTCAAATTATGGTGCCTCGGCAACGAGATGGACGGCCCCTGGCAGGTCGGACACAAGTCGGCGCACGAATATGGCCGGCTCGCCGACGAGACGGCGAAGGCCATGCGGAATTTTGACCGGTCGCTGGAACTCGTGGTCTGCGGCTCGTCCAATCCCGACATGCAGACCTATCCGGACTGGGAAGCGCAGGTCCTCAACGAGTGCTACGACAGCGCCGACTATATTTCCCTGCACATGTATTTCGCGAACCGCGAGAACAACACGCTCAATTACCTTGCCCGCACGACCAGGCTCGACCGCTATATCACCACCATCGGCGGCGTGATCGACTATATCAGGGCCAAGAAGCGCTCGAAGAAGACGATCGGCATTTCCTTCGACGAATGGAACGTCTGGTATCATTCCAACCAGCAGGACAAGGATATCCTGGCGAGGAACGAATGGCCGGATGCGCCGCATCTGCTGGAAGACGTCTACAATTTCGAGGACGTGCTGCAGGTCGGCGGCATTCTCAACACCTTCATTCGCCGCTCGGATCGCGTGCGCATCGCCTGCATCGCCCAGCTTGTCAATGTCATCGCCCCGATCATGACCGAAAATGGCGGCCCCGCATGGCGCCAGACGATCTATTACCCCTTCTATTTCGCATCGAAATACGGTCGCGGATCGGCGCTGCAGCTGGTCACGGACGCGCCGACCTATGACTGCGACGAGGCCGACGACGTGCCTTATCTCGATGCGTCGGCGGTCCTTTCCGACGACGGCAGGGAACTGACGTTTTTCGTCGTCAACCGTCATCCGCAGACCGCGCTTGATTTCGACGCCCGGTTGGACGGCTTTGGCAATGCCCGCGTGCTCGAACAGCTGGAGATGACGCATCCCGACCTGCGGGCCGTCAATACGGCGCGACAGCCGGAGACTGTCGTTCCCGCCAGGGTCGAAACCGCAAAGATCGAAGACGGCAGATTGCGTGCAAGCCTGAAGCCGCAGTCCTACAGCGTCATCCGTCTGTCCGTCTGACCCATTCCGGCCGGCTGCGCGATGCCGGCCGCAACATATCCGCTCGCTGCGAGGAGGCAGCCGGGCTGGAGGAATGGTTCGCAGGAGCATCGGACCTCGACACATGCAGGTCCGAACGCAGTTGCGAACCCGGAACCGCGACGTGCCACGCGTCCATGGCGGCCGCTTTCTCGTCGCACTCAAAGGGAGGAGATAATGCAGCACTGGAAGAAGCTTGCATTCGGCGTCGCCTTGGCGACGTTCGGCCTGATGGCCGCGGCTAAGGCGGATGACTACAAGTCCTTGCCTCGCAAGGACACGCTCATCGTCGAAAATCCGGAAGGCACCATCAAGAATCCCGGCTGGTTCAACATTTGGGTCAACGGCGGCGGCGGCGTTTCGACCGGCCTGCAGCAGTTGACCATGGACACGCTCTGGTACATCGATCCGGAAAAAGGTCTCGGCGGCTCGACCTGGGACAATTCCCTTGCCGCCGACAAACCGCAATATAATGCCGACTTCACCGAGATGACGGTGAAACTGCGCCAGGGGCTTTACTGGAGCGACGGCGTGGAATTCACCGCCGACGATCTCGTCTATACGGTCAAGACGCAGATGGACCATCCTGGCATGGTCTGGAGTGCCGCCTTCTCGGTGCAGGTGGCAAGCGTTGAAGCGACCGATCGCTATACGGTCGTCTTCAAATTGAAGAAGCCCAATTCCCGTTTCCATGCCATCTTCACCGTGCGTTGGAACGGCGCCTGGATCATGCCGAAACATGTCTTCGAGAAGGTCGCCGATCCTGTTCGCTATGATTTCGCCAATCCGGTCTCACTCGGCGCCTACAAGCTGAAGGCCTATGATCCCCAGGGCAAATGGTACACCTGGGAGAAGCGCGACGACTGGCAGCGCACCTCGCTTGGGCGCTTCGGCGAGCCCGCTCCGAAATATGTCACCTATGTCGATCCGGGTCCGCCGGACAAACGCACCATCGCCCAGCTCGAGCACAATCTCGATATCATCCACGACAACACGCCCGAAGGCATGTTCACGCTCAAGGAAAAGTCGAAGAGCATCGACAGCTGGTTCCCGGGCTTCCCCTACGCCCATCCGGACCCGACGCTCCCGGCAGTGATCTTCAATACGCAGGACCCGACGTTCCAGAACCCGGACGTCCGCTGGGCGCTGGCGCTGCTGATCGATATCAAGGCCGTGGACATGGCGAGCTATCGCGGCGCAGCTACGCTATCGGCACTCGGCGTGCCGCCGACCGCCATTGCCATGACCGACTACCAGGCGCCCCTGCAGGACTGGCTGAAGGACTTCGAGATCGATACCGGCAAGCGCAAGATCAAGCCCTACGATCCGACGATCGGCCAGCAGATTGCCGATATCCTGCGCAAGCAGCCCAAATACAAGGACCAGATCCCGGCGGATGCGGCCGGCATCAACATGGCCTTCGGCTACGGCTGGTGGAAGCCGGATCCCCAGGCTGCGGCCGAACTTCTGGAAAAGGCAGGCTTCAAGAAATCCGCCGGCAAGTGGATGATGCCGGACGGGCAGCCATTCAAGATCCGCATGAGCGTCGAAGGCGATACACGTTCGGTCTTCACCCGCGCCGGCACGCTGATCGCACAGCAATGGGCAGCGTTCGGCATCGATTCGAAGGCGGTGCCATCGACAAGCCTGTGGCAGACCTCGCTGCAGCCTGGCGACTATCAGGTGGCGATCGCCTGGAGCGTCGAGACCTGGGGCGGCGATCCCGATCTCTCGTTCTTCCTTGACAGCTGGCATTCGCAATTCGTTGCCAAGAAGGGCGAGAACCAGCCGCCGCGCAATTGGCAGCGATGGTCGAATCCCGAGCTCGACAAGATTATCGAGAGCATCCGCGGCATCAGTGCCGACGACCCCAAGGGCGTCGAACTCGGCAAGGACTATCTGAAGCTGGTGGCCCGTGAAATGCCGACCATCCCGCTGATGTCCTATAACGTCTTCACGACGATGGATACGACCTATTGGACGGGCTACCCGACGATTGCCGATCCCTATACGGATCCGGTTCCCAACTGGGCCAATTCACGCCTGATGATGGTGAAGCTGAAGCCTGCCCAAAAGTGACCTCCCAGGGCCGGCGCGCTTGTCCGCGCCGGCCAACTGTCGCCGGACCTCTTACGTTCGGCGAACCTTTTAGCCATGTGGGGAAACCAGCGAGGTGAACGGCCTGATGGCGTCCTACTCTACTTTTGTCCTGAAGCGGTTCGGCCAGTTTCTGCTCGTGGTCTTTCTCGGCGTAACGGCGACCTTCTTCATCACCCATCTGACGCCTATCGATCCGGTCGAGGAAAGCATCGGATCCATCCAGCAGATGGGCCAATCCGATCCGCGCGCCGTCGAATTGATGCGCCAGTCGCTGCGTGAACTCTATGGGCTCGAGGGTTCGATCTGGCAGCAATATCTGCATTTCTGGGAGCGGCTCGCCGTCGGCGATCTCGGGCCTTCGCTGTCGGCCTTCCCCACACCGGTCTCGACGATCATCCTGCGCTCCCTGCCCTGGACGATCGGGCTGATGACGGTTTCCACGCTGATCACATTCGTGCTGGGCAACGCGATCGGCGCGCTTGCCGGCTATTACAGAAAGAACATGGTCCTGAAAGGCGTCAGCCTCGTCTTCATCGCGATGCTGCCGATCCCCTACTACATCCTGGCCTTCGTGCTGCTCATCCTCTTCGGCTATGTCTGGCCGATCCTGCCGATCAACGGCGGCTATGAGATGAACACCAATCTCGACCTGTCGCTCTCCCTCGTCATCGATATCATCGAACATTCCATCCTGCCGGCATTCTCGCTGATCCTCGTCGGCACCGGCAGCTGGCTGATCGGCATGCGTGCTCTGGTTTCCAACATCATCACGGAGGATTACGTGGTCTTTGCCGAGCTCGGCGGCGTGCCGAAGCGGCGCATCCTGCGCTCCTATATCGCCCGCAACGCCATGGTGCCGCAATTTACCGGCCTCGCAATGTCGCTCGGCGCGATCTTCAACGGCACGGTCATCACCGAGATCGTCTTCGGTTATCCCGGCATCGGAAACCTGCTGATATCGGCCGTCCATGCCGGCGACTACAGCCTCGTGCTCGGCCTCAGCGCCCTGTCGATCGTCGGCGTTGCGGCCGCCGTCTTCATCATCGACATCCTGAGCCCGCTCATCGATCCGCGCATCAAGGTGGAGTAGCCCATGTTCACGATCCTCCGCGACCTGACGCGCCACAACATGGAGTTCCTGTGCGGCCTGGTGCTTTTTGCCATCATCGTCGGATTGATTGTCCTGTCCTATTTCTCGCCCTACGGCGCGACGGATATCTACCTTTTGCCGCCGGACATGCCGCCGGACGCAGACTATTGGCTGGGCACTACCTCGCGCGGCCAGGACGTCTTCTGGCAACTGACGACGGCCCTGCGCAACACGCTCTATTTCGGCATCGGCGTCGCCTTCCTGTCCCGCATCATTTCGCTGGTCGTCGGCCTGGTCGCCGGTTACGCCGGCGGCGCGGTCGACCGGGTACTGATGGCGATCAACGACAGCGTCATGGTCATCCCGCAGTTCCCTCTGTTGATCCTGTTCTATTTCGTGCTGAAGGACAGCATGACCTGGACGGCGCTCATCGTCATCATGGCCGCACTCGGCTGGTCTTACGACGCAAGGCTCATCCGCTCGGTGGCGATCAGCCTCAAGACGCGGCCCTTCACCACCCAGAGCGTCTATTCCGGCATGAGCATGCGCAAGATCCTTGTCGAGGAGCACCTGCCCTACGTCTTGCCGATCGTCTTCGCCACGACAATGAACAACATGATCTGGTCAATCGGCATGGAGATCACCTTGTCCGTGCTCGGCTTCACGGACATCGAAACCCCGACCATGGGCATGATGATCTATTGGGCAAACGCCCACTCGGCGCTGATCGCCGGCACCTGGTGGTGGGTGGCCGCGCCCGTCGCCGTCATCGTCGTTCTCTTCCTGGCGCTGTTCCTGCTCTCCATGTCAATGAACGAATACAACGATCCGCGCAGCCGGCTGAACCGGATGGGAGGTTAGCCATGGATGCCCTGGTCGAGGTTCAGAATCTGAAAGCCTATTACCGCGCCTTCCTTTACGGCGTCGACCGGGAGGTGCGCGCCGTCGACGACATTAGCCTGACGATCGCGCGCGGCGAAATCTACGGGGTCGCGGGCGAATCCAGCAGCGGCAAGACAACCTTGATCAAGACGATCGCCGGCGCCATCCGGCCGCCGCTCAAGGTCGTATCGGGCAGGGTCGTCTTCCACTTCGCCGGCGGCACCCAGGATATTTACGCCATGACGCCGGACGAGCGCATGGCGCTCCGCTGGCTGCACCTGTCCTACATCATGCAGGGGTCGATGAACGTGCTGAACCCGGTCCGGCGCATCCATCACTCCTTCACCGATTTCGCCTTCCGCCACATGAAGATCGGCAAGAGCGAGTTCTTCGCAAAAGTCGGCTCGCATCTTGAGAGGCTGAAGCTCGATCCGCATCTGCTTGAGGCCTATCCGCACGAACTCTCCGGCGGCATGCGCCAGCGCATGACGATCGCGCTCGCGACGATCCTGACACCCGAATTCATCATTGCCGACGAGCCGACGACGGCGCTCGACGTCATCGTCCAGCGCGACGTGCTGTCGATGATCCGCGAAATCCAGCGCGAGATCGGCTCCTCCTTCCTGTTCGTCACGCACGATATGGGTGTGCATGCGACGGTTTCCGACCGTGTCGGCATCGTCTACGCCGGCCGCCTCGTCGAGGAGGCGCCAACCCGCAAGATCTTCAACATGCCGCTCCACCCCTACACGCAGCATCTTGTCGGCAGCCTGCCGCGCATCGGCGATGCAAAGGCCCGGCCTTCGCTCGAGGGCCGCCCGCCGAACCTTGCCATGCCGCCGGAGGGCTGCCGGTTCCATCCGCGCTGTCCGAAGCGGATGGAGATCTGTTCGCAGAAGGTCCCGCCGATGGTGACGGTCGGACCGGATCAGCGAGTGGCCTGTTTTGCGGTTACGGGGGATCAGGCTTGAGCGCGCTTCTCACACTCACCCATGTCACGAAGATCTACCGTCAGGGCGGCATGCTCGGCCGGCGACAGATCGTCGCGGTCAAGGATGTCAGCTTCGAGATCGGCAACGAGCCGGAAATTCTTTCCATCGTCGGAGAATCCGGGTCCGGCAAATCAACGATCGCAGCCATGATCCTCGGCCAGACGGCCCCGACGCAAGGCGAACTCCGATTTCGCCAGAAGGCGGTCGCCCTCCACGGCAGGGCCGAACGCCGCGCCTTCATGCAAGAAGTGCAGCCAGTCCTGCAGAACCCGTTCGAAGCTTTCAACCCGCTCAAGCGCGTGGATCGCTACCTCTTCGAGACGGCCCGGAACTTCTCGGCCGGCGCGGGCAGTCCGGACCGGCAGCAGATCGAACGACTGGCGGACGCGGCACTTGCGCATGTGGGCCTCAGCCTTGCGGAAGTGAAGGGCCGGTTTCCGCACGAACTCTCCGGCGGCCAGCTGCAGCGTGCCGCAATTGCGCGCGCCCTGATCCCGCAGCCCCGCCTGCTCATCGCCGACGAGCCGGTCTCCATGGTCGATGCATCGCTGCGCATGGCAATCGTCAACCTGTTCGAACAGCTGAAAGGCGAACTCGGGCTTTCGATCGTCTACATCACCCATGATCTTGCCACCGCCTATTACATAAGCGACCGGATCATCATCATGCGCAAGGGCGAGATCGTCGAGCAGGGGGAGGCACGCATGGTGCTCGACAATCCCCAGCACCCCTATTCCCGGGCACTCAAGGACGCCGTGCTCACCGCCGATTTCGCTCCGGCGTCGTAGCGGTTGGACGAACGTGCCCCACGGGCGGGAAGCGGCGGGCAAGGCGCATGCGTCGCCACGAGCGGGAGCCAACGCTTTCCCTCGCACCGGCCCCGTGTTCGCCGCCGAATGTGCAGCCTGGTTGGCTAATCTGTGCAAATGCGGCTATAGAGCCGCCAGTTTGTGAAGACCAAACCGAGAGCACAGCATGACTACGCAACACGCGGACCAGCAGGCGGCCACCGGCGCCGCCTCGAAAGGTCAGGTCGGAAGCGATCCGGCAAACGCGACACATCCCGTGCCGATGGTGGCTTTCGAGCGCGCCGGAAAGCGCTACGGCCCCACCGGCGAAGGTGGCTTTACCGCCGTCGACAGCGTCGATCTCATCGTCGGACGCGGCGCCATTACCGGCATTATCGGCCGTTCCGGCGCCGGCAAGTCGACGCTGATCCGCATGGTCAACGGGCTTGAGACCGTAACGTCGGGCAAGGTGCTCGTCGATGGCGTCGATGTCGGCGGGCTCGGCGAAGCCGCGTTGCGCGGCCTGCGCCGCCAGATCGGCATGATCTTCCAGCATTTCAATCTTCTGTCGTCGCGCACCGCCTTCGACAATGTGGCGCTGCCGCTGGAGATCGCCGGCGTCGAGAAAAAGGCGATCCGCGACAAGGTCGGGCCGCTGCTCGATCTGGTCGGCCTCGGCGACAAGGCCGGCAGCTATCCTTCGGAGCTTTCCGGCGGCCAGAAGCAGCGTATCGGCATTGCCCGCGCACTGGCGACCGATCCGAAACTGCTGCTCTCCGACGAGGCGACCTCTGCGCTCGACCCCGAGACGACACAGTCGATCCTCGAGCTTCTGAAGCGGATCAACGCCGAGCTCGGCCTGACCATTCTCCTGATTACCCATGAGATGGACGTCGTGAAAACCATCGCCAGCCACGTCGCCGTCATCGACGCCGGCCGCATCGTCGAATCCGGCCGTACCTTCGACGTCTATACCAACCCGCAGCACGAGACGACGCGCACGTTGCTTGCTTCGGCCCTGAAACTGCCCCAGTGGCTGCGCTCGGTCGTCAAGCCGCAGCCGTCAGCCGGCGACAAGGTGCTGGTCCGGCTGGTCTTCTTCGGGGACACGGCCTTCAGACCCCTGACCGGTCGGCTGGTTGCCGAACTCGGCTCGGACGTCAATATCCTTGCCGGCGCGATCGAGGAAATATCGGGCGAGCCTTTCGGTTCGCTTGTCGTTTCCTATTCGGCGGAGCCGGATGTCGTCGCGCGCGCCGATCGCTTCTATACCGAGACGGGCCTTGTCACGGAGGTACTCGGTTATGTCGCCTGATATGATCTTCAACCTCATTTCCAAAGCGCTGCTGCAGACTTTGCAGATGGTCTTCGTCGCCGGCTTCGTCGGCTCGGTCATCGGCCTGCCGATCGGCGTGTTTCTGGCGACCAGCGGCAAGGGCGAACTCTTTCCCGCGCCGAAGACCAATCGTGTGCTCGGCCTTATCGTCAACGCGGCGCGCTCGACGCCGTTCATCATCCTCGTCGTTGCCATCGTGCCGCTGACGCGGTTCTTGACCGGCACGTCGATCGGCACCTGGGCGGCGATCGTTCCGCTCACCATCGCCACCATTCCGTTCTTCGCGCGTCTGGTGGAATCCGCGATCCGCGAGGTCGACAAGGGCCTGATCGAAGCCGCCCGGGCCATGGGCGCGACGCCGTTCCAGATCGTCTTCAAGGTGCTTCTCGCCGAGGCGCGACCGAGCATCCTGATGGCTCTGACGATGACCATCGTCAGCCTGATCGGCTATTCGGCGATGGTCGGGGCTGTCGGCGGCGGCGGTTTGGGCGACCTCGGCATCCGCTTCGGCTACCAGCGCTTCAATCCCGAAATGATGGTGCTTGTCGTCCTGGTGCTGATCGTGCTGGTGCAAGTTGTGCAAAGCGCCGGCGACGGGCTTGCGCGACGCTTCGACAAGCGCAACCGGAAGAACTGATCTGCTACACGCATAATCCAGCAGACATACCAAGGAGATACCCATGAAGAAGCTCATCATTGCAGCCGCGATTGCGGCCTTTGCCGCCGGATCGGCTTTCGCCGAGGATATCAAGGTCGGCGTCACGCCGGGCGAGCACGCCCAGATCATGGAAAAGGTTGCTGAAATCGCCAAGACCAAGGGCCTCAACATCGAGATCGTCGAATTTTCCGACTATGTCGTGCCGAACCAGGCGCTGGCCGATGGCGACATCCAGGCCAACTCCTTCCAGCACCAGCCCTATCTCGACAACCAGATCGCCGACCGCAAGTTCGACCTCGTCAGCATCGGCACGACGATCACCACGCCGATGGGCGTCTATTCCAAGAAGGTGAAGAGCCTGGACGAGCTGAAGGACGGCGCGACCGTCGCTATCCCGAACGACCCGACCAACGGCGGCCGCGCGCTTCTGGTTCTCGCCAGCAAGGGCCTGATCAAGTTCAAGGAAAACCCCGGCATCAAGGTGACCGTGGCCGATATCATCGACAATCCGAAGAATATCGAGTTCGCCGAAATCGATGCGGCCCAGCTGCCGCGCTCGCTTGAAGACGTCGATGCCGCCGTCATCAACACCAACTACGCCATGGAAGCCGGCTTGCATCCGAAGACCGACGCCATCGCCATCGAAGGCGAAAAGTCGCCCTACGCCAACGTCATCGTCGTCCGCACTGCCGACAAGGACGCGCCCTGGGCCAAGACGCTGGTCGAATCCTACCATGATGAGAGCATCCGCAAGTTCATCAACGAAGAGTTCAAGGGCGCCCTGATCCCGTCCTGGTAAGGCCTGTCTTGCCCGGAAAGACTGCAGACGGTCCGGCTCTGCCGGGCCGTATTTCGTAACCCCGAATCGCGCCTCTTGAGGTGCGCCGTTACATCGGACTAAGCTTGCCCCTTCACGAAAGGGTGTAGTCTTGCAACTTCGTCATCAGATCCTGGCGCTTGCCGTCCTGCCACTTGTCGTCGCGATCACCCTGATAACGGCCTTCACGACGTGGCAGTCATCGACATTGGCGCAGAGCAGCATCGCCACGTTTGAACGCAACATGCTGGACGCCAAGGAAACCGAGCTGCTCAACCTTACAAATCTCGCTCTCTCGGCGATCAAGGATGTCTATGACAATGCGGACGCCGACGACGAGGGCGCGAAAGAGCGGGTAAGGCAGATCCTCACCTCGCTAGACTATGGGCAGGACGGATATTTCTTCGTCTACGACTATGACGGCAACAGCATCGTCCACCCCCGCCAGTCGTTTCGTCCGGGCCGCAACTGGCTCGACCTGGTCGATCCGGACGGCGACCAGGTAATTGCCAACCTGATTGCGAAGGCCAAGGAAGGCGGCGGACTGCACCAGTACAAATGGGAAAAGCCGTCTTCGGGAGCGATGGCGGACAAGCTGTCTTTCGCCGCCGGGCTCGACAAGTGGCGCTGGATGATCGGCACGGGGGTCTATCTCGACGATGTCTTTGCGCAGACGGAAACGGCCAAGGCCGGCTTGAGGAACAGCATCCGGCGCACGTTCGTCATCGTCACCCTGATTGCCGTCCCTTCGGTTCTCCTTGTCTTCGCCACCTGCATGTGGATCACCCTTCACGAACGGCGCATGGCGGACGGGAAGCTGAAACTGCTGACGCAACGGATCATCGATACGCAGGAGGAGGAACGCACAAGGCTTGCCCGGGAACTGCATGATGGCGTCTCGCAAAATCTGGTTGGCGTGCGCTACGCGTTCGATCTGGCCGCCCGAAAAGTCAAGGCGAGCACCGCCGACGCCGCTGCGGCCATCGACCGCGGGATCGATGCGCTGAACGGTGCCATCAAGGAAGTCCGGGAACTTTCGCACGAATTGCGGCCGCGCGTTCTCGACGATCTTGGGCTGGCGGCCGCGCTGACTTCGCTCGGCAGTCACTTTGAGGAGCGAACCGGGATCCCGGTTTCGGTCGAATCATCCAGCCCCGACACGCTCAGGCCGGAAGCCAATACCGCCCTTTACCGCATCGCCCAGGAGGCGCTCGCCAATATCGAGCGGCATGCCGGCGCCTCGCAGGTCGCAATCAGGATGTGGAGCACGAAGGGACGCGTTCGAATGTCGATCTCCGACAATGGAAGCGGCTTCGTCAAGGATGCGAGAGCGGGAAGTGCCGGCTATTCCGGTGGGTTGGGTCTCAGGAACATGCAGGAACGAATGGCGCATTTCCGGGGAATACTGCTCATACAGAGCAACGACAAAGGCACGACGCTCACGGCGATGTTCCCGAAGTCGGCAAACGCGGCAATGTCGGCTCCGAAGGCAGCATGAGCAACGATCCGCCGATATCAGTCATTCTCATCGATAACCATCCGTTGGTGCTGGAAGGCCTGCGGGCGATTCTGGAAACCTACGAGCACATAAGGGTCGTCGGCACGGCCGCGGCGGTGGCGCAGGGTCTGGAGATTGCGGCTGCCGAAAGGCCTGATATCGTCTTGCTGGATATCAACATGCCCCAGATCAACGGCATCGATGCGATCGAACTGTTCAAAAGCACGGTCCCGTCGACCAGAGTGCTGATGCTGTCCATGCATGACAGCCGCGAATATATCTCGGCCTCTGTCCTCAGAGGCGCATCCGGCTACATCCTCAAGGACGTTCCCAATGAGGAAATCGTCGCAGCGATCGAGACTGTCGCCGCCGGCGGCACCTTCTTTTCGACCGGCGTATCGGACGTTCTCCTGCAGCGAAAGCAAAGGGAGACGAGCGAGCCGTTGCCGCTGACGCCACGGGAGCGCGAGATCCTGGCTCTGCTTGCCGCCGGCCGCAGCAACAGGGATATTGCCAGGCTGCTCGATCTGTCGGTCGCCACCATCGAGACGCATCGCAAGACGATCAAGCGAAAGCTCGGCCTGTCCACGACCGCCGAACTGACGCGGATTGCCATCGAACACGGGCTCGTGCGCATGGATTGATCACCCTACCCACTACTGGGTAGGGCTCGGACGATTGCGTTTTTCTCGTATTGCGCGCCCAAACCGCAATCCGTAGGTCTCCATGGCGGCCGCTCCAAGCGGTCTCGGGAGGACTTTCATGGCCGGACTTCTGGCGCTTTCGCGGGCGATAGACGCGATCAATACCTTTTTCGGGAAAGCTGTTTCCTGGCTTCTTCTGCTGGCAGTGCTGATCAGCGCCGTCAACGCGACGACACGCAAGCTCTTCAATCTGAGTTCGAACGCGTGGCTGGAAGCGCAATGGTACCTGTTCTCCGCCGCCTTCCTGGTCGCGGCGGCATGGACCCTGATGAGCAACGAACATGTCAAGGTGGATCTGGTTTATGGCCGGCTCTCGCGCCGCGCCCAGCTGTGGATCGAAGTCCTCGGCACGATCTTCTTCCTGTTCCCGTTCTGCCTCATCACCATCTACCTCTCCTGGCCGACGGTGCTCGAGAAGTTTGCGACCGGGGAAATATCCAACAACACCGGCGGGCTCATCCTCTGGCCGGTCTGGGCGATGATCCCGCTCGGCTTCGGGCTCCTTACCCTCCAGGGCGTCTCTGAACTCATCAAGCGGATCGCCATCCTTCGTGGCGACTTGCCCGACGCGATCGCGATCGCCGACGCCGAAGCACAGACCCTCTAAGGCCGGGATCACCATCATGTTTGCATTCTTCGCGGAAAACCTCGCGCCGATCATGTTCCTGTCGCTGATCGTCGTGCTGCTGCTCGGCTACCCGGTAGCCTTCGCACTCGCCTTCGTCGGCTTCATCTTCGGCTTCATCGGCATCGAAATGGGCCTTCTGCCTGTCAATCTGTTCGGCGCGATCCCGGACCGCATCTTCGGGCAGATGTCGAACGAGACGCTGCTTGCGATCCCGTTCTTCACCTTCATGGGGCTGATACTGGAACGAAGCGGCATGGCCGAGGACCTGCTCGATACGATCGGACAGCTCTTCGGCCCGGTTCGCGGCGGCCTCGCCTTCGCAGTCATCTTCGTCGGCGCGATCCTTGCCGCAACCACCGGCGTCGTGGCTGCGTCGGTCATCTCGATGGGGCTGATCTCGCTGCCGATCATGCTGCGCTACGGCTACGACCGTAGCGTCGCCGCCGGCACGATCGCGGCTTCCGGCACTCTGGCGCAGATCATTCCGCCAAGCCTCGTCCTCATCATCCTCGCCGACCAGCTCGGCCGGTCCGTCGGCGACATGTACAAGGGCGCCCTGGTTCCGGGCCTCCTGCTCGTGGCCGCCTACGCGCTTTACATCATCACGATGTCGATCGTTCGCCCGCCGAGCGTGCCGGCGCTGCCTGCCGCAGCACGTACGCTGAAGGGCTGGAAGCTGCTGCAGCGGGTCGTCATCTCGCTCGTCCCGCCGCTGGTTCTGATCTTTCTCGTTCTCGGCACCATCTTCATCGGTCTTGCGACGCCGACGGAGGGCGGCGCCATGGGCGCGGTCGGCGCCCTCGTGCTCGCTGCCATCAACCGCCGTCTCGATCTGGCGATGATCAAGTCGGCGCTCTATGCGACGGCAAAGCTGTCCTCGTTCGTGATCTTCATCCTGCTCGGCGCGCGCGTCTTCTCGCTCACCTTCTATGGCGTCAACGGCCACGTCTGGGTCGAGCATCTGATGACCTCGATCCCCGGCGGCGAGGTCGGCTTCCTCATCGTCGCCAACCTGCTGGTGTTCTTCCTGGCCTTCTTCCTCGACTATTTCGAGCTGGCCTTCATCATCATTCCGCTGCTGGCACCGGTCGCCGACAGCCTCGGCATCGATCTGATCTGGTTCGGGGTGATGCTGGCGATCAACATGCAGACCTCGTTCATGCATCCGCCCTTCGGCTTCTCACTGTTTTACCTGCGGTCGGTCGCCCCGAGCAGGGCCTATAAGGACCGCGTGACCGGCGAGACGATCCAGCCTGTCACTTCCGGCCAGATTTATATGGGTTCCCTGCCCTATCTCGGCATCCAGCTCGCCATGGTCATCATCGTCATCGCCTTCCCGCAGCTCGTGACGCACTACAAGTCAGGCCGGGTTGCCGTCGATCCGTCGACGATCGAGCTGAACGTGCCCATGCCGGGCGAGGATGGAGCCAATCCCTTCGGCACGCCCGCCGCTCCCTTCGGAGCGGAGCCCTCGGAAGGCGAGGCCTCCCCGCCGGCCTTCGACGCCCCGGCACCCGATTTCGGATCGCCGACGCCAAGCTTCGGCTCCCCGGAACAGAACGGATCAAATCCCTGACTTTCACCCAGATCGCTGCCGCATCGCGCGGCAGTACCAATCCACAGAGGAGGAAAACCATGACGAAAGAGATCGGCCGCAGAGGCTTTCTGACCAAAGGCGCGCTGGCAGGCGCTGCCACCGTCGCCGGCGCTTCGCTTGCCGCCCCGGCCATTGCCCAGAGCGCGCCGACGCTGCGCTGGCGCCTGACATCGGGCTTCCCGAACAACCTCGACACGATCTACGGCGGTGCCGTGGTCATGGCCGATGCGCTGAACAAGATCACCGAGGGCAGGTTCCAGATCCAGGTCTTCCAGGCAGGCGAGCTTGTACCGGGCGCGCAGGCGATCGACGCCGTCAAGTCGAATACGGTCGAGCTTGCCCATACCTGCGGCTATTATTTCACCGGCAAGGATCCGACATTCGCCATCGGCTCCACCATTCCCTTCGGCCTCAACGGCCGCCAGCAGAATGCCTGGCTCTATCACGGCGGCGGAAACGAAGCCTACAATGAATTCCTCGCAGACTATGGCGTCGTCGGCATTCCCGGTGGGGCGACAGGCGCCCAGATGGGCGGCTGGTTCCGCAAGGAGATCAAGTCGGTCGCAGACCTGAAGGGCGTCAAGATGCGCATCGCGGGTGTCGCCGGCGAGGTTATGTCGCGCCTCGGCGTCGTGCCGCAGCAGCTTCCGGGCGGCGATATCTATCCCGCGCTTGAACGCGGCACCATCGACGCGGCCGAGTGGATCGGTCCTTACGACGACGAGAAGCTCGGCTTCTACCAGATTGCCCCGAACTATTACTACCCGGCCTATTGGGAAGGCGGTCTGACGATCCACTTCTTCATCAACAAGGCACAGTACGAGGGCCTGCCGGACACGTACAAGGCAGCGCTCGACACCGCCTGCAAGGCGGCGAACGTCAACATGCAGGCGCTCTACGACGTCAAGAACACGGCTGCCATCCGTTCGCTCGTCGGAAAGGGCGTCAAGCTGCGTCCGCTCCCCCGCGACGTGATGGATGCGGCCTACAAGGCCTCGTTCGAACTCTATGACGAATACAGCCAGAAACACCCGGCCTGGGCGAAGATCTATCCGGCCTGGAAGAAATTCCGCGACGAAAGCTTCGAATGGTTCCGCGTCGCCGAATACAGCTACGACAGCTACATGTACGCCGCTCAGGCGGCCAAGAAGTGATCTGCCATGGAGCCGGGTTCGCCCGGCTCCTTCCTTGCCGGCTGCTTTCCGGCAGCGGAACCTTGAAACGGGACAATCCATGTATCGCGTCTGGAAGCAGCTGGAGGAATATTCCTTCCTCCTTATCGCCGGCGCCGTCTGCGCTCTCATCTGGGCAAATATTCTCCCGTCCAGCTACCATGCGCTCGTAGACCATCCTTTGTGGCAGGGGGCGCCGGTCGGAGAGGTCGTCACCACGCCCGCCGGTACGTCTTCGCGGGTCGTCAGCATCCATTTCTTCGTCAACGACATCCTCATGGCCTTCTTCTTTGCCTTGGCCGGCAAGGAGGTCTGGGAAGCGGTCGCACTCAGAAACGGCGCGCTTCGGGGCAAGAAGGCATTGACGCCGTTGATCGCGACGGCCGGCGGCATGCTCGGCCCGGTCGTGATCTATCTGTCGGGAGCAGCAATGCTCGGAAAGATCGCCGTGTTCGCCAGCGGCTGGGCAATTCCGACCGCGACCGATATCGCCTTTTCCTATCTCGTCGGCCGGTTCATCTTCGGAGGCCGGCATCCCGCCGTCACCTTCCTCCTGCTGCTTGCAATTGCCGACGACGCTGCAGGGCTGATCATCGTTGCCGTCTTCTATCCTCAGGGCGATCTGGCGCCCGCATGGCTTCTGCTGTCGGCCGGCGCGGCGCTCTGCGCCTATCTCGTGGCCAACCGCATGCCGCGGATGCTTGACGCCGGCCGGCCGGAAAGGCCGGTCACGACCGCGTGGCGCAAGCACCTCTCGTTCTGGCCCTTCGCGCTTGCCGGCGCGATCAGCTGGTACGGCTTTCATCAGGCAGGCATCCATCCGGCGCTCGGCCTGTTGCCAGTCATCCCCGCCATACCGCATTCAGACATCGAGTTCGGCATGTTCGCGGAAGACGAGACAAGGCAGGCCGATCTCTTGAACGTGATCGAACATGCGCTCAAAGGTCCCGTTCAAATCGTGCTTTTCCTCTTCGGCCTGGTAAATGCCGGCGTCGAGTTCTCCGCCATCGGGGAGCCGACCTTACTCGTGGCCGCCGGGCTTATCATCGGAAAACCGCTTGGGATCGCATGCCTGGGCTGGATCGCGGCAAGGGTCCTGGGCTTCGGGCTGCCGGCGGGCATGAATTTTAGAGATCTCGTCGTCCTCGGCTGCGTCGCGGCAATCGGCTTCACGGTTTCGCTGTTCGTCGCTGGCGTCGCCTTTCCTGCCGGCAACATCCAGGATGCGGCGAAGATGGGTGCCGTCTTTTCCTTCGCCGCCGCCATTATCGCGATAATGGCCGGCCGAGCCCTATCCGTGACACGGATCTGATCCGCCAGATTTCCCCGGGGCCGGCTGCCATCTTGCCGGCATCCGCCATCAACGGCTTCCGGCACGTCAATAGCACGACCGGAACGCGGCCCCGACCTTCGCCCGGCGCAGCGTCCAGACCAGATCAATCTGCGCGGGATTTGCGCTGCAGCACGTTCCGGCCGTCCATCCTCTGGCACATAAGTTGCGACGGACACTATGGCGGGCAACGAAATGCGGCTTGGAACGACCATTTATCGATGCGGCATGAACCGGAGGGCGGCCTGCGCTGCCCGACCGCGAACATGACGATGCTTGCTCTCGTCAGGGGCGCCGCTCTCGCCCTCTCCATCGCTTTCAGCTGGAACCAGTTCATTCTGATCTTCGCCCGCGGCACTTCCATCGCGGTTCAGTTCTCCGTCGCGACCAGCGTTGCATCGACCATCGTCATCTCGGGCGCGGGGCTCGCCTACCAGCATCACAGCCCGGCCATTGCAAGCGCGATCCTGGCATCGGGCCTTCTCGCCGGCGCGCTCATCGGGATCTGTCGCTTGGCAAGGCCGCCGATGACCTGCCTGTCTGCAGTCTGCCTGCTTGCCTATCTCGGAACGATGAGCGGATAAGAGCGGCATTTCAACGCCAAGATGTCGCGCTGGCCGATGGCCACGGCATCCAGCCGGGCAAGCGGTCGGCTTCACTGCGGCCGAAAAGCGCCGATGAACGCCGGATCGGTCTCGATGCGACCGGCCCCGATCAGATCAAGGCAATAGGGAACGGCGCCGAACACGGTATTCAGGCAGAGATCGATCGATGAAGGCTTTCCGGGCAGGTTGATGATCAGGGTGCTGCCACGCGTGCCGGCCGACTGTCGCGACAGGATTGCCGTCGGCACGGCCTCGAAGCTTGCCCGGCGCATGGCCTCCCCGAATCCCGGCAGCTCCTTGTCGATGACGCTGCGCATCGCTTCCGGCCTCTCGTCGCGGAGCGCAGGACCGGTCCCGCCTGTTGTCAGAACGAGGTCGAGCCGGTCGCGATCACAGAGATCGACCAGCGTGCCGCGCACGCTCTCGAATCCGTCGGGTATGGTTTTCGCAACGGCCGACCAGGGCGAGACGATCGCCCGTTCAAGCCAGGCACGAATTGCCGGTCCCGAAAGGTCGGCATATTCACCGCGGCTCGCGCGGTCGGATATTGTGAGGATCCCGATGCGGACCATCTGTATCAAACCTCCGGTTGGAATTCGTGACGCAATTCGGCGTCAGAAAAAACTGAAGCCATGCGATCCGGCAACAGCACCGAAGGCGGTGATGGCCGCAAGCAACAGCAGGAATTCGTGCAGGCGGCTGACGCGGCGGAAAACGGCTCCGGCGTCCTGACGCGCTCTCTTTGCGAATTTCCCATGGAAGAGCGGCTCGATCACAAACAGCATGAGCATGAAGATGAGCCATGTGCCGAACATCGCCGGCATCCACCAGAAGTCAGGATCGGCGAAACGATCCCAGAGCTCCATCCTGTAGGCCATCCAGAGACCCGTTGCGCCGGCAAGCGGAACGGAGACGCGAACCTGTGCGGAAAAATGCCGCTCGACCCTTTCAAACAGCAACTGCGCCTCTTCGCCGGTCCGCCCCGATCGGACGAGCGGCAAAATGACCAGGGTCACGAAGCTCAGGCCGCCGATCCAGTGGATGACGGCAAGGACATGCAGGGCACGAGCGATCGCCACATCGTCCATCATCCACCTTTCATGCAACGGCCGCGACCGCCTCGGCCGACGGCCGGGGCGCGGGACGCAGTCTTTCTGTAGCGGCCGACAGGTCGCAGACGAGGTCAGATAATTCGATCTCCCGGAAAAGTCCTGCCGCGAATTCCCGAAACGGCACCAGGTTGATCTCCGGAACCCCGATCAGGACCGGAACCGAAAGCTCCAGCGCCCGGGCGATCAGCGACCGGAAACCACCGCCCTCCGCTTCTGTCTTCCCGAACTTGCAAAGGACGAGCAGATCCGTCTGGCCGGACAGGCCGGCTTCCGCGGCCTCGCACGCATCCAGCAGCCGGCCGGTGTCCAGCACGCATCCGCTAGCATGGGGACCGCGATCATCGGAGATCGCCCTGGTTTCGCCGCTTGAAAGATCGCGCAGGTACATGTCGCATTTCGTGCGGCCGGGCTTCGGCCGGCTGTGCTGAACGAGCCCGGCGAGCCGCAGGCCCTGTGCGGCCAGCTTGACCGTGACCTCCTGAAGAAAGGCTTCGAAATCCGAGCCCTTCGGATAGACGATCGCGGTGATCGGGTGTTCCGGGTGAGCGGTGTGCATGCACGTCTCCTTCAAACAGAAATCGGCGCCTGTCGAGCGGGTGGGCGTCACGTCGCGCACCTGCCGAAAGAGCCTTGATCGAATGGCAGGACCTCAAGGATCGTGCCTGCCGGCAGAGGGGCCGAAGCAGCGGGCGCAACGACGACCGCATCGGCGCATGCCATCGTCATCATCCGGTGCGAGCCCTCCGGTCCGCTGCGATGTGCGATCAGGCGGCCGTGCTCGACGCTCAGGCGCACCGGCAGCAGCTCCGTCCGATCCGGCTTGCCGGCAAGGGCAAAGCCTGTCTCCGCCGTCATCTGCCGGGCAGGCGCCTGACCGAGCAGAGCCGTCGCCATGGGGCGGATGAAGGCAAGTGCTGCGAAGGCGGCGGCCTGCGGATTGCCCGGCAGGCCGACGAAAAGCGCCCCTGCGAGCATGCCGAAAGCCAGCGGCTTGCCCGGCTTCATCGCCACTTTCATCACCTCAAGCCGCCCGCCGGCCCGCTCGACGGCATCGCGCACATGGTCTTCCTCGCCGACCGACATGCCGGCGGTCGTGATCACCATGTCGGCCGTCCGACGGGCCTCCTCAAGCGCCCGGGTGATCGCCACCGGATCGTCTGGAACCGACCGCGATATGATATGCGTGTTCGGCCCGGCCAGGAGTGCCGCAAGCATCGGACCGTTGCAGTCGTAGATCGCGCCGGGCGGCAGCGACCGGCCGGCCGCGTGAAGCTCGGAACCGGTGGTGATAATGGCGACCCTGAGCGGACGAACAACGGGGACGGCAGCGATCCCGAGGGCGGCGAGAAGGGCAATTTCCTTCCAGCCGAGAACATTGCCCTTTTCGAGAATGACCGCTCCCTGCGTGACGTCTTCCCCTGCCCTTCGGATATTGGCGCCCGGCTTGAGACCCGGCCCGAACTGGGCAAGGTCGCCTCTGCGCGCCACCTGTTCCTGCATCGCGACGGTATCGGCGCCGCTTGGGAGTGGCGCACCCGTCATGATGCGTTGGGCCGTGCCCGCAACGAGCACGCCCGGCCGATCGCCGGCCTGCGTGCGGCCCGATACCGGCAGGACCGCGGGTATGGCGTCCTTGCCTGCCAGGCAGAGGGCATATCCGTCCATCGCCGCCTGGTCGAAGGGCGGGAGGGACAACGGCGCCGCGATCGGCGCAGCCAGGATTCGCCCGGTCGCCCGAGCCAGCGGCACCTCTTCCAGCAGATCGAGCGGGCGGGCGAGTGCGGCGGCGGCACGGCGTGCCGCCTCGAATGATACGGTCGCCGGTCGGGGATCGAAGCAGGAGGAAGAGAAGTGGGCAGGCATCGTCACAACGTTCCCTGCTCCATCACGGTCTTGCGCAGGATGGAACGAACGGCGGCAAGCCCCGGATCTTCGGCTCGATTCATGATGCCGACCAGCTGGACGAAATCGTCGTCCGACGCCGTTTCGAGGAAGGAGCGGACGACGACGGCGAGATAGTCGGCCGGTTCCATGGCTTCGGCGGCCGCAGCCTTTTCGAGCCGTTCGTCCAGGCCTTCCATGCCGAGCACACCGATCAGTGCGGCCATGGCCTGCGGATTGTCGAGCGAGGCTATGAGAGCTCCGAACATGACATCTCCCTATTGCACCAGAGGGGTTGCGGCACCGTCAAGCACGATGCCGCGTATATCGGCACGGCCGATCAGCAGCGAAATATACTGAGCCGTCGCCTGCCGGCGGACATGCTCCTCCAGATAGCTGGCGATCCGGCTCTTGACCGCCTCGAACGGCAAAAGCGAGCCTTCGATCTTCCGCGCCAGCCGGATGAGGTGGACGCCGTAGCGGGTTTCGACAGGGCCGGATATTTCACCCTCGGCGAGGCCGGACAGCGCCGTCTCGAACTCCGGCGTCGTGTCCCCGATGCTGATCTGGCCGAGGCTGCCGCCGACTTCCCGCGAAGGGCAATCGGAACAATCCCTGGCGAGATCCGCAAACCGCTCGGGCTGCCGCATCAGGACGGCCGCAAGCGAAGCCGCCCGCTCCCGCGCTTGTGCGAAAGCGGCCACATCCTCCCGCCTTCCGGCGATCAGGATATGGTCCGCCTCGAACAGCGGCGGGGTCAGGAAGCGCTTGCGGTTGTTTTCGTAGAAGCGCCGCAGCGTTTCCTCGTCCGCTTTCGGCGTTTGTACTTCCCGCTCCAGGAGCAGACGCAACAAGGAATCCTCGTCGGTCTCGATCCGCCCGTCCGCATCGGCCTGCGGCTCGGCGACAATGCCAAGTCGGCGCGCCTCCTCCAGAAGCAGGTGGCGAATGACGAGCGCCCGTGTTGCGGCGTGCCAGGCCGCCCCCGGATTGACCGCCGGAAAATTCTGCGTCTCGGCGGCAATTTCCTTGCGGGAGATCGGCACGCCGTTGACGCTCACCGGCGGCAAGATGACCGGGTCGGAAGAGCGAGCCGGCGCGTGCTGATGCCGGTGGTCGTGATCCGTCCGGGCGTGCGTACCGGTGCGGTCGATGACGATCGAGACCATGGCCGTCACTCCGCCGGATGCCGGTAGGAACGGGCGGCCAGCTGTTGCCTGCTGAAGCGGCTGCGCACGACCTGATAGCCGGGGCGACCGATATACCAGACCGGCGCGCTCCAGACATGGACCAGACGCGTGAAGGGAAACAGCAGGAAGATCGTCATGCCGAGCAGCAGATGCAGCTTGAAGATCGGGTTGACATCGGAGACATAGGCGGCGGCCGCCGGCTGCAAGGTCAGGATGCCCTGCGCCCAGTTCATGAACTTCACCATCTCGTGGCCGTCCATATGGTGGAGGGAGACGAAGATGGTGGAGAGGCCGAGCGTCAGCTGCACCCAGAGAACGAGCAGGATCGCCATGTCGCCGAAGCTTGAGGTGGCGCGGATGCGCGGATCGAAGAAGCGGCGATGGGCAAGCAGCGATATGCCGATGAAGCAGGCAATACCGGCCAGACCGCCGACGACGATCGCCAGCCCCTGCTTGAAACTGTGCGGAATGCCGAGCGCATCGAAGATCACGATCGGCGTCAGCAGGCCACCGGCATGGCCGATGAAGATTACCAGGATGCCGATGTGAAAGAGGTTGGAACCCCAGCGCAGCTGCTTTCGCCGGAGCAGCTGCGAGGAGCCGGTCTTCCAGGTATATTGCTCACGATCGAAGCGGATCAGGCTGCCGAGCAGGAAGACGGTGAGGCAGAAATAGGGATACCAGCCGAAGAGCGCGGAATTGATTATCTGAGACATCGTCGTCCTCCTTTCAAAGCGGGTTGCTGCGTGCATCGCGATGGGCCGCGCGCAGGCGGGTCTGAAGCCTCTCGGTGGAACATCCGTCCATCGCGCCGCTTCCCGGGCCGAAGGTGACGGCCGTTTCTTCCCATTCCGCATCGAGCGCGGCGAGGTCGCCGCTCACCGGATCGAGAAGGTCGCCGTCGCCGGACGCCGTGAGCGAGACGCCGGCCATGCTGCGGATTGCCGCCAGGACGGCGGCATAGGGAGAATTGCGTGCGGCAAGACGCTCTTCCAGCGCCCCCAGGATGTGGACGGTCTCGGACAGGAGGTTCAGAGCCTCCTCCAGCGGTCGCGTCGACAGATATTCCAGGAAAAGCGGCAGATAATCCGGCAGTTCGTTGGCGGCCAGCACCAGCCCGCCGCTCTCGTAGAGCGCGGCAAGATCGACCATCGCCTGGCCGCGGTCGCGGCTCTCGCCATGCACATGCTCGAAGAGATGCAGCGAAAGGCGCCGCGTCCTGTCGAAGAGTTCGACATAACGCTCCTGCAGTTCGAAGAGATCGCGCGAGCCGAGATCGTCAAGCAGCGGCTGAAGCGCCGCTGCGGAGGCTGCCGGCACCAGCCGCTCCGAGGCGATCGCCTCCGCAATCTCCG
This sequence comes from Rhizobium sp. GCM10022189, assembly GCF_042656325.1. Taxonomy (NCBI): domain Bacteria; kingdom Pseudomonadati; phylum Pseudomonadota; class Alphaproteobacteria; order Hyphomicrobiales; family Rhizobiaceae; genus Rhizobium; species Rhizobium sp. GCM10022189. The sequence continues at coordinate 71,835 of NZ_JBHSOR010000029.1, read as the reverse complement.
GCGCCCCGGCGCAGAGCTCGGCTGACGGATAGGTCAGAAGCGCCGAGAGCGCCCGGAAGGTGAGAATTCCCCGACTTTCGGCCATCACGCGATCTCCATCGGATTGGAGGCCTTCTTGACCTGTTTCGTGCCGAAAAGGTTGGTCTCGCTCGTGCCGCCGGAGCAGCCATTGCCGAAAGAGAAGCCGCAGGAGCCGCGCAGGTCAAAGGCGTCCTCGCTCCACTCGCGGTGTGCCGTCGGGATGACGAAACGGTCCTCGTAGTTGGCGATCGCCATGATCCGGTACATGTCCTCGATATCGGCGCCGGTCAGCCCCACCTTCTCGGCGATCCTTTCGTCGATGCGGCCATCGATCGACTTGGCGCGCATATAGCCGCGCATGGCAAGCATGCGCTCCAGCGCGAGGGCCACCGGCTCCTCGTTGCCCGCCGTCAGCAGGTTGGCAAGATATTGCAGCGGGATGCGCAGCGAGCGGACGTCCGGCATGTCGCCGTCGAGGCCCATCTTGCCGGCTGCCGCCGCCGACTGGATCGGCGAAAGCGGCGGCACGTACCAGACCATCGGCAGGGTGCGGTATTCCGGATGCAGCGGGAAGGCGACCTTCCAGTCCATGGCCATCTTCCAGATCGGCGATGTCTTTGCCGCCTCGATCCAGGCTTCCGGCACACCGTCGGCGCGCGCCTGGGCGATCACCTTCGGATCCCTCGGATCGAGGAAGAGATCGAGCTGCGCCTGGTAGAGGTCCTTCTCGTCGGGCGCGCTGGCCGCAGCCTCGATACGGTCTGCATCGTAGAGCAGAACGCCGAGATAGCGGATGCGCCCGACGCAGGTTTCCGAGCAGACGGTCGGCTGGCCGACCTCGATGCGCGGGTAGCAGAAGATGCACTTCTCCGACTTGCCGGACGACCAGTTGTAGTAGATTTTCTTGTAGGGGCAGCCGGAAACGCACATGCGCCAGCCGCGGCACTTGTCCTGGTCGATGAGAACGATACCGTCCTCCTCGCGCTTGTAGATGGCACCCGACGGACAGACGGCGACGCAGGCCGGGTTGAGGCAATGCTCGCACAGCCGCGGCAGATACATCATGAACGTGTTTTCGAACTGGCCGTAGATGTCCTTCTGGACGCCCTCGAAATTCACGTCCTTCGAACGCTTTTCGAATTCGCCGCCGAGGATTTCCTCCCAGTTCGGACCCCATTCGATCTTCTCGATACGCTCGCCCGAAATAGCCGAGCGCGGCCGGGCGGTCGGAAATGCCTTCGATTCGCCCGCCGTATGCAGATGCTGGTAGTCGAAGGTGAAAGGCTCGTAATAATCGTCGATTTCCGGCAGATCCGGATTGGCGAAGATATTGGCGAGGACGCGCCACTTTGCGCCGATCTTCGGCTCGATCGTGCCGTTGCGCCTGCGCCGCCAGCCGCCGTTCCACTTTTCCTGGTTTTCCCATTCGCGGGGATAACCGACGCCGGGCTTGGTTTCGACATTGTTGAACCAGGCATATTCGACGCCTTCGCGGCTGGTCCAGACGTTCTTGCAGGTCACCGAGCAGGTGTGACAGCCGATGCACTTGTCAAGGTTCAGCACCATTGCGATTTGGGCACGGATCTTCATTCTGCAGCCTCCTTCGGTGCATCGGTTGAAAGCGGCTCCTCAAGCCAATCGACCTTGGACATTTTGCGCACGACGATGAACTCGTCGCGGTTCGACCCCACGGTTCCGTAATAGTTGAAGCCGTAGGCGAGCTGGGCGTAGCCGCCGATCATGTGCGTTGGTTTCAGGACGGTGCGCGTCACCGAATTGTGGATGCCGCCGCGGTTGCCGGTGAGCTCGGAGCCCGGCGTGTTTATGATCTTCTCCTGGGCGTGATACATCAGCATCATGCCCTGCTTGATGCGCTGGGAAACGACGGCGCGGGCCGTGAGCGCGCCATTGGCGTTGAAGACCTCGACCCAGTCGTTATCGACGATGCCGGCCGACTTGGCGTCCACCTCGGAGATCCAGACGACCGGACCGCCGCGATTGAGGGTCAGCATCAACAGGTTGTCCGTATAGGTCGAGTGAATGCCCCATTTCTGATGCGGCGTCAGGAAGTTGAGGACGATTTCCTTGTTGCCGTTCGGACGGCGGTCCTTGACGACGCCGATCGTCTTCAGATCGACCGGCGGCTTCCAGGTGACGAAGCCTTCGCCGAAGGCCCGCATCCAGAGATGGTCCTGATAGAGCTGCTGGCGGCCGGTGAGCGTGCGCCAGGGGATCAGCTCGTGGACATTCGTATAGCCGGCGTTGTAGCAGACCTTCTCGCTCTCGATGCCCGACCATGTGGGCGAGGAGATGATCTTGCGCGGCTGCGCCTGGATGTCGCGATAGCGGATCTTCTCGTCTTCCTTGGGAATGGCGAGATGGGTGTGATCGCGGCCGGTCGCCTTCGACAGAGCATCCCAGGCCTTCACCGCCACTTCGCCGTTGGTCTCGGGGGCGAGCATCAGAATGACCTCCGCCGCATCGATATCCGTGTCGATCTTCGGCAGGCCTTTTGCCGCGCCTTGCGAATGCACGCCGTTGAGGGCACCGAGCGCTTCGACCTCATGTTCGGTCTTCCAGCTGATGCCCTTGCCGCCATTGCCGACCGAGGTCATCAACGGCCCGAGTGCGGTGTAGCGGGCATGGATATTCGGATAATCGCGCTCGATGACCGCAACCGACGGCATGGTGCGGCCGGGGATCGGCTCGATCTCACCTTTCTTCCAATCCTTGACGTCGAAGGCCTGGGCCATCTCGCCGGGGCTGTCATGCTGGATCGGCGTGAGGACGACATCCTGCTCGACGCCAAGCACTTCCGGTGCGATGCGCGAAAAGGCCTTGGCGATGCCCTTGTAGATTTCCCAGTCGGAACGCGCCTCCCAGGCCGGATCGACGGCAGCCGACAGCGGATGGATGAAGGGGTGCATGTCGGAGGTATTGAGATCGTTCTTCTCGTACCAGGTGGCGGTCGGCAGGACGATGTCGGAATAGACGCAGGTGGTCGACATGCGGAAATCGAGCGTCACCAGCAGGTCGAGCTTGCCGCGCGGCGCCTCGTCATGCCAGGCGACCTCCTTGTTGCGAACCGCACCCTCTGCCCCGAGATCCTTGCCGATGACGCCGTTTTCGGTGCCGAGCAGGTGCTTGAGGAAATATTCGTGCCCCTTGCCCGAGGAGCCGAGCAGGTTCGACCGCCAGACGAACATGTTGCGCGGCCAGTTTGCCGGATCGTCGGGGTCGTCGCAGGAAAGCTCGAGTTCGCCGGACTTCAGCCCCTTGGCCACATAATCCTTCGGCTCGAGGCCGGCTGCCTTCGCCTTAGCGGCGATCGAGAGCGGATTGGCCTTCAGTTGCGGTGCCGAGGGCAGCCAGCCCATGCGTTCGGCGCGAACGTTGTAATCGATGAAGCTGTTTTCCCAATCGCCCTCCGGCGCGGTCGGCGACAGGATTTCGGCCGCGGTCAGCGTCTCGTAGCGCCATTGATCGGTATGGGCATAGAAGAAGGATGTCGAATTCATGTGGCGCGGCGGGCGCGCCCAGTCGAGCGCGAAGGCAAGCGGCGTCCAGCCGGTTTGCGGCCTGAGCTTCTCCTGGCCGACATAGTGGGACCACCCGCCGCCCGACTGGCCGATCGCCCCGCAGAAGACGAGGAGATTGATCACGCCGCGGTAGTTCATGTCCATGTTGTACCAATGGTTCATGCCGGCGCCGATGATGATCATCGAGCGGCCATTGGTCTTTTCGGCATTGGTGGCGAACTCGCGGGCAACCGTGATGATCGCATCGCGCTTTACGCCGGTGATGCGCTCCGCCCAAGCCGGCGTGAACGGCACGTCGTCGTTATAATCGCGGGCGACATTCGCGCCGCCGAAACCGCGATCGAGGCCGTAATTCGCCATCATCAGGTCGTAGACGGTGGCGACCTTGACCGGCTTGCCGTCTGCATCGGTGATGGTGCGGACGGGGACGTTGCGGGTCAGGATCTCGTCATGAGCGGTCGAGACGAAATGTTCGGTGGCGCGGCCGCCGAAATAAGGGAAGTCGACGCCCTCGATCGCGACGTTTTCACCCGCAAGCGAGAGCTTGAGACAGATGTCGCGGCCGTGGCCGTCCTTCTGCTCGAGATTCCATTTCGCCTGTTCGCCCCAGCGGTAGCCGACCGAGCCCAGCGGAGAGACCAGCTCGTCCGTCGCCTCGTCGATCGCGACGGCCTTCCATTCCGGGTTGTTGGTTTCGCCGAGAGCGCCTTTCAGTTCGGATGCCCGCAGCATGCGTTCGGGAACCAGACGACCGTCCCGCTCGGCGAGCCGGACCAGGAACGGCATGTCGGTATAACGACGTGTATAGTCGTCGAAATAGGGAACGGACCGGTCGAGATGATATTCCCGCAGGATGACGTGGCCCATGGCGAGCGCGAGCGCCGCATCGGTCCCCTGCTTCGGATTGAGCCAGATATCGGCGAATTTCGTCGCCTCGGCATAATCGGGGCTGACGACGGCGCTCTTGGTGCCCTTGTAGCGGACCTCGGTATAGAAATGGGCATCGGGCGTGCGCGTCTGCGGCACGTTGGAACCCCAGACGATGATGAAACCGGCATTGTACCAGTCGGCGCTTTCGGGCACGTCGGTCTGCTCGCCCCAGGTCTGCGGGCTTGCCGGCGGCAGGTCGCAGTACCAGTCGTAGAAGGACATGCAGACGCCGCCGAGCAGCGACAGGTAGCGCGCCCCTGCAGCATAGGAGACCATCGACATGGCCGGGATCGGCGAGAAGCCGATGATGCGGTCCGGGCCGTGCGCCTTGATCGTATAGGCGTTGGCGGCGGCAATGATCTCCGTCACTTCCTCCCAGCTGGCCCGGACGAAGCCGCCGTGACCGCGGATGGAAATGTAGGATTTGCGCTTCTCGGCATCCTCCACGATCGAGGCCCAGGCGGCGACCGGCGACATCGTCGCCCTCGCCTTGCGCCACAGCTTCAGGAGGCGGCCGCGGATCATCGGATATTTCACCCGCGCGCCGGAATAGAGATACCAGCTGTACGAAGCGCCGCGCGCACAGCCGCGCGGCTCATGGTTCGGCAGGTCCGGCCGCGTGCGCGGATAGTCTGTCTGCTGGGTCTCCCAGGTGACGATGCCGCCCTTGACGTAGATCTTCCACGAGCACGACCCCGTGCAGTTCACGCCGTGCGTGGAGCGGACGATCTTGTCGTGTTGCCAGCGCTTGCGATAGCCATCCTCCCAGGAGCGATCCTCGCTGGTGACGACGCCGTGGCCGTTCGAGAACTGACCGACATTCTTTCGGAAGAAGGTTAGCCGGTCGAGGAAATGAGACATGTATTTCTCCTGGTCTTATTCGGCGGCAGCCGCGTTGCCGGCGGCGCGGCGCCTGCCGCGCTCGATATCGTGAAGGAGGCCACCCTTGCGGGTGTAGGCGACCCAGGTGAGGGCGAGGCAGCTCACATAGAAGATGAGGAAGGCCCAGAGCGCGGCTTCTGCGCCGCCGGTGAAGCTGATCGAAAGCCCGTAGCCCATGGGGATGAAGAAGGCGCCGAAGGCGGCGATCGCCGACGTGAAGCCGGTGATTGCAGCCGCCTCCTTCTCCGCCTGCAGGCGACGGGTCTCGGCGCTCGCATCGGGCAGCAGCCGCACCATCTCCTTGCCCATGATCGCCGGGATCATCTGGAAGGTCGAAGCATTGCCGACGCCGGTTGCGAAGAAGAGCACCAGGAAGGAGATGAAGAAGCCCCAGAAAGCACCCGGCTGGTCCTTGGCGGCGATGAACCAGAGCACGCTGCCGGCACCCGCCATCATCAGTACGAAGACCCAGAACGTGACCCTTGCGCCGCCATAACGGTCGGCCAGCCAGCCGGTCCCCGAGCGGGAAATCGCTCCGACGAGCGGCCCGAGGAAGGCGAATTGCAAGGCGTTGACATCGGGAAACAGCGTCTTGGCGAGCAGCGGGAAGCCGGCCGAATAGCCGATAAAGGAGCCGAAAGTGCCGGTATAGAGCCAGCACATGATCCAGTTGTGCCGACGCCGGAAGATGACGGCCTGTTCGGCGAAGGACGCCTTGGCCGAGGCGATGTCGTTCATGCCGAACCAGCAGGCAAAGGCGGAGACGGCAATGAAGGGCACGAAGAAGAAGCCGGCATTCTGCAGCCACAGCGGGGCATCGCCCGCCACAGTCTTGGTCATCGCCGGGTCGCCGCCCAGCCAGCCGAAGATGCCGGCGGTGATGACGAGCGGAACCACGAACTGGACCACGCTGACGCCGAGATTGCCGAGCCCGGCATTGAGCGCCAGCGCGTTGCCCTTCTCCGACTTCGGGAAGAAGAAGGAGATATTGGCCATGGAAGAGGCAAAATTGCCGCCACCGAAGCCGCAGAGCAGGGCGAGCAGAAGCAGGACGACATAAGGCGTCTGCGGATTCTGCACGGCAAAGCCGATGCCGAGTGCGGGAATGATCAGCGACCAGGTCGTCAGCGTCGTCCACAGCCGGCCGCCGAAGATCGGCACCATGAAGGAATAGAAAATCCGGAAGGTCGCACCCGATATGCCGGGAAGCGCCGCCAGCCAGAAGAGCTGGTCGGTGGTGAAGGTGAAGCCGACGAGCGGCAGCTTTGCAACCACCACAGACCAGACCTGCCAGACCGCAAAGGAGAGCAGCAGGGCCGGAATGGAAAGCCAGAGGTTGCGGCGGGCGATCCGGCTGCCCTTTTGCGCCCAGAAGGTCGCATCCTCGGGACGCCAGTCTGTGAGCACGGCTTCGCTCGCACGCGGCTCGATCGCCGGCGTCGGCATGCCCTGCATTTCCGGGAAAGGCGGCAGGGCATCGAGCGTCTTCTGCGCCGCGCCGCGCTCCATCTGGCGGATGGAGACATGCATCCACACGAGCGCGACCGCGACCAGCAGGAACAGTGCCATGAAGCAGCTGGTCCAGAGCCCCGTCAGGTCAAGCAGGAGCCCGAAGAGGATCGGCAGCACGAAGCCCCCGAGGCCGCCGATCATGCCGACCAGGCCGCCGACCGCGCCGACGTGTTCCGGATAGTAGACGGGGATATGCTTGTAGACCGCCGCCTTGCCGAGCGCCATGAAGAAGCCCAGGATGAAGAGAACGGTCGTGAAGCTCACCAGCCCCATTTCGATATGGAAGGAAACGGGGCCATGGAGCGTGCGAACGACATAGTCCGCCGGCGGATAGGCGAGGATGAAGGTCGCCACGATCGAGACCAGGAACGTCCAATACAGCACGCGGCGCGCACCGTAGATATCGGACAGGCGACCGCCATAGGCGCGCAGCAGGCTCGCCGGCACGGAGAAGAAGGCTGCGATGATGCCGGCGGTGCGGATATCGAGGCCGTAGACGCCGATCAGATATTCCGGCAGCCAGAGAGACAGCGCGACAAAGGCACCGAAGACAAAGAAATAGTAGAGTGCGAAACGCCAGACCTGGATGTTCTTCAGCGGCTCAAGCTCAAGCCAGGCGCTCTTTGCCTTCTGACCGGTGCGGCGGCGTTCGGCATGAACGGGATCGTCCTTGGTGATGAACCAGAAGAGCAGCGCCGTAATCACCAGCGCTGCCGCCCAGATCTCGGCGACGGCATGCCAGCCCCAGGCGACCAGAACGAGGGGCGCCAGCAACTTGGTTACGGCCGAACCGACATTGCCGGCGCCGAATATGCCGAGAGCCGTGCCTTGCTTGCCCGGCGGATACCAGCGCGATACATAGGCGACACCGACGGCAAACGAACCGCCGGCAATGCCGACACCGAGTGCGGCGAGCAGCATCTGAGGGTAGGTTTGCGCAAAGGTCAGCAGGAAGGTCGCAAGCGCGGCCGCCAGCATGGTCGTCACGAAAACGAGACGTCCGCCATAGATGTCGCTCCAGATACCAAGCACGACCCGGATAAGGGACCCGGTCAATATGGGCGTTCCGACCAGAAGCCCGAATTCTGTTTCCGTGAGCCCAAGTTCCTGGCGAATCTTGATGCCGATGATGGCGAAGATCGTCCAGGCCGCAAAACAGACCGTGAAGGCAATCGTGCTTGCGGCAAGAGCGTTGCGTTGTTGTTTGCTATCGACTTCCTGGAAGGCAAGCATGGCCGTATTCCGTCCGTGGCAAGATGAACCGTCTTCAGTCTCGACATGGGTAACGGCGATCGCGTTGAGCGACTTTGATTTCAGTCAAATAGAAATCGGGAAATGCAGTAAATATAGAAGAACAACAATGTATAGGATCAAGACAACAAACATAAATCTGGCAGTTGATCTTAGTACTTTATACGCTTGATAATAATCAAGCACACGCCGGATACTCCCGGATGGGACGCGGAGAAATAGATGATAAGACCGGAAAATGCCGCCAAGGTTCGACAGCTCGAATTATTTGCGACAGGAAGCGAGACAACGTTCCTGTCATTCACCGAAACAGGTTTCGTGCAACGGTTTCCCCGCGGCATGGTGCTGTTTCGGGAGAACGAACCGGCCGATTTTCTCCATGTCGTACTCGGCGGAACCGTCGAGCTGTTTGCGGGATCGGACAAGCGCGAGACAACGCTGGACATCGTCCGTCCGGTCGGCGTCTTCATTCTCGCTGCAGTCCTGAACGACGAGGTCTATCTTCAGTCCGCCCGAACGCTCGAGCCGTCTGACATCCTGATGATACCCGCCGAGAAAGTGCGTGCTGCGATGGACACCGATCCCGGCTTTGCACGGGCGATCGTGATGGAGCTCGCCAGAAGCTACCGCCGCACCATCAAGGATCTCAAAGGCATGAAATTGCGCACCGGCGCCGAGCGGCTGGCAAACTGGCTGCTGCGGGCCGACAAGGAGCAAGGGGGCACCGGCGAGATCGATATTCGCATAGAAAAACGTACCCTGGCCTCGCGCCTCGGCATGACGCCGGAGAACCTGTCGCGAGCCTTCTCGACCTTGCGCCCGCATGGCATCGAGATCGACGGATCGAGGGTAGAGATCGTCAGGCCCGACGCGCTGATCGCATTCGCAGCGCCGGACCCGCTCGTCGACGATCCGGAGGTTTCCCCGCCGGACGGCCGGCCCGGGCGCTGATTGCCGGGGCAGCCGAAGGCTGCGCCGTCTCCGTCCGGCTTTCCTTTTCGCACCGGCATGCACGCCGCGGCAAGCGAACGGAGACGCCCCTCATGGAACATGCTGCACGGTCAGGCCGCTTCGGACGCTCGCGGCAGATCGCTCACCGGCCCGTGGCCGGCTTGAAACGTCTCGAGCTGTATCCTCAGATCCTCGGCCTGGGCCGCAAGAGAACCGCTGGCGGCATTCGTCAGCTCGACCATGGACGCATTCTGCTGCGTGATCTGGTCGAGCTGGCCGACCGTCGTCGTGATTTGCGCGAGCGCGACGGATTGTTCGACCGAGGACTGCACGATCGTGGTGATCTGCCGGCTGATGACTTCGACATGCTTGTCGATGCCCGTGAGCGCTTCGCCGGCCTTGCCGACGAGGGTTACACCGCCCGACACATCCTTCGACACCTGCTCGACGAGCTTCTTGATCTCGCGTGCGGCAAGAGCCGAACGCTGCGCGAGTTCACGCACTTCCTGGGCGACGACGGCAAATCCCTTGCCTGCCTCTCCCGCTCTGGCGGCCTCCACACCGGCATTGAGCGCCAGCAGGTTGGTCTGAAAGGCGATCTCGTCAATGACGCCGATGATCTGTCCTATCTGGTCGGACGATCTGTTTATCGCCTGCATGGCAGCAAAGGTATCGGCAGCGATCTTGCTTGCCTCGGCCGTATCGGCATTGGCGATGCCGACGGATATCTTTGCTTCCTCCGCGCCGCCAGCCAGCATCTTGACCGCCGCGGCAACCTCCTCCAGCGCCGCGGAGGCTTCCTCGATGGCGGTCGCCTGGCCAGCGGTGCGCCGGGCAAGATCATCGGCGGCGGCATGCAGATCGCCGCAGGCTTCGTCGATCGACCGCGCATTGTTTCCGGCAAGGGACACGACGCTCTCGAGCGCCTCGACGGATTGATTATATCCAAGGCGCAGCATCTCCAGGTCTGCCGCCAGCGGCCGCTCGATCCGATAGCGAAGGTTGCCGGCGGCCAGCTCCCGGAGACCGCGGTTCAACTCGTGCACGGCGCTTTCCAGTTCGCCGGCGCGGATCGCCCGCTCCCGTTCCCGTCTCTCGGTCTCTGCCTGACCTTCTGCGAGGCGAAGCATTTCCTGCTCGTGCTCGAAAACAGCCCGGCTTCTTGCCGCCTCGGTGGCGTGACGGACGGCCTGCGCCAGCGTGCCGATCTCATCCTTGCTGGTGATGGCGACCGCGGCCTCGTCCGCCTGCCCATCGGCCAGCCGCTCCACCGCCCCGGTGAGCTGCTTCAGCGGACGCGCGACGCCAAGCCCGATCGAGATCGACAGGAACAAGGCGAGGCCAGTTGCCAGGCCCAATACCAGACCGATGATCACCAGGGCTCGCAATTGCCGCCGCTCCCGGCCTTCGGCATCTGCCCGCAGGGAGGACAGTACCTTGCCTTCCATGACATGCATGGCATCGATGCGCTCGGACGCGGCCTTATGCCATTGCGCCGCATCCCAGCCGCTGAGGTCGATGCTCGCCCCGCCGCTGATCAGGTTTTGGCGCATCGTTGCAAGCGCCGACGGCCTGTCGGGAGAGACGGCGTCGATCTCCTGCGCAAGTGCGGGATGAATCTGCCTGAATTCATCGAGCAGCACGGCCTGTGCGCCGTAGAGCGAGGAAAGCTTCAGGATTTTCCCGGCATCGACACGGCCCGAGGAAATCGTCGCATTGCCGAGAGCCCGTTCCTGGCCGGCAAATTCCTTTGCGAGAGAAAGTTGGTTGTAGCCGGCAATCTGCGACATCATTCCGCTCGCCGTGGCCGGAGAGGCCAGCGCATGAGACATGGCAAGGAAACGGCCGATGAGGCGCGTGTAGAACAGATTGCTCTCATCCGATGTCACAGCGCCTTCATCGACCTGCCTGCGAAACGCGGTCAGTGCCGACAATTCCTCCGGTCCGACACCGGATTGAAGCTTCCGGCTTGCGGGCCACGCCTGCAGCGCGGCCGATACCAGACGGTCTGCCTCCAGCCGCGTATTCCTGAGCTGACCCGCTTTGTCCGGAGCACCCCGGCCAAGCAGGGTCGCGGACTGCCCACGCTCGGTCTGCAGCTGATGAATGGCATTGGCAATGTCCGAAACCTGCTCGGTGACGCTGACCAGGGTCCTGGCTTCCTGGTAGGCGCGCAGGCTTCCGTCGAGCCTGTCATAGGAAAGACCAGCCACGACGAGCAGCGGAAGGCAGACGGAGAGCAGAATTCTCTTTGTAATCGCGACGTCAGACAAACGCATGAACGATAGCTCCGCATGAGGCCGGCCTCATGCCGAGATACCGCAATTCATTTTCGGCCGCCCTGCCCTACGAGCCCGCGTGTCCCTCGTCTTTGCTGCACCGCAAACAGGACTGGACTTTCAGGTCCCGCGACCTCTCGCCAACCGTTCGATAGCCGCCTCTTCGCCGCCGATGACCCGACATCCCGCTCGGTTCAGTGTCGCGTCACGCTCCCGGTTGTCTTGGCCGGCTTTGGTGGCGGGGATGTCGTCGGAACGCTCTGGGCACCGCCCTTCGCCTTCGCTGCACTTTTCGGCTTGGCCGGGGCGCCCGCTGCCTTTGCGGAGCGAGGTTTCCTGGCAGCCTGGCCATCCGTCTCGACGCTGGCGACGATTTCCTGAAACGCCTGCAGCCAATGTTTCAGGTCCTCACCGTGGGGCCGGCCTTCCCGCTCCCAGATTTCGTAGGCACGCTGCCTGATGCGATCCTCGTTCGATGCCATCTGTCCCTCCTGTGAAGCTGTTGCCAAGAGCAATCACATGGCGCGTAGCGCGCCGAGGACAATGGCTGCGCACGCATTTCTGGCCGCCAGCGGGCGGAAACGTTATCCCCGCCGCCGATACGGCCGATAGGGCTCGAATCTGCGAGGCTTACGCCGCATCGAGCGCCGGCGTGAGATCGGCGATCAGGTCGTCTGGATGTTCGATGCCGATCGACAACCTGATCGTCGCTTCGAGGACGCCGATGCGCTGGCGCACCTCGGCCGGCACCCCCGAATGCGTCATGGTTGCCGGATGCGATGCCAGCGACTCCGTTCCGCCGAGGCTGACGGCAAGCTTGAAGATTTTCAGCGCGTTCAGAAACCGGAACGAGGCTGGCTGGCCGCCCTGGATATCGAAAGAGAACGTCGAACCGGCGCCGCTGCACTGGGCCGCAAAGGTCCTGCCGACGGCGGAGCCGGGATCGCTGTAAGGCAGGTAATGGATCGTCTCGACCTTGGGATGCTGCCTAAGGAAGTCCGCAACCGCCCTGGCATTGCTGTCGGCCCGCTCCATGCGGATCTGCAGCGTTTCGAGCGAACGCCCGAGCATCCAGCACGAATGCGGGTCGAGCTGCGTGCCGATGGCGCCGCGAAGCGACTTCACCTGTCTGATGAGCGCCCGGCTGCCGAGCGCCGCGCCGGCAATCAGATCCGAATGGCCGCCGACATATTTGGTGAGGGAATAAAGGGAGATATCTGCGCCATGTTCGATCGGACGCTGGAAGACGGGGCCGAGCAACGTGTTGTCGCAGGCGACAATGGGCGTGTGTCCCTGCCTCTGACCGATCGCATCGGCAATACGTCGGATCATCGCGACATCAACAAGGCTGTTCGTCGGGTTTGCCGGCGTCTCGATGAGGATGACCGAAACGCGGCCCTTCACCATTGCCTCCTCGGCTGCGGCCCCTACCGAGGCCTCGCTGACGCCATCGGCGAAACCGACGGCGGAAACGCCAAAATTGAGGAAGGTCTTCGCAAGCAACGTTTCCGTCCCGCCATAAAGCGGCTGCGAGTGGAGGATGGCATCTCCCGGGCGCACGAAGGCGAGCAGGACCGTCGCGATGGCCGACATTCCCGACGAAAACACCGCGCCGCTCTCGGCCCGCTCGTAGACCGCCAGGCGGTCCTCGACGATCTCGCTGTTCGGATGGTTGAAGCGCGAATAGACGAGGCCTGCTCCCTTACCCTCCGGCGGCTCTTTCCGGCCAGAGACGTAATCGAAGAAATCGCGGCCGTCTTCGGCGGAGTTGAAAACGAACGTGGACGTCAGGAAGACCGGCGGCTTGACGGCGCCTTCGGAGAGTTCCGGGTCGTAACCATAGTTCAGCATCTGGGTTTCCGGATGCAGGGGATGATTGCCGATATGGGTTCTTGGAGGATGCGGTGCAGTCATGGAACGTCTCCCTCGATTGGCGGCTTGCCGGCATCGACGTGCCTGCGCCTCGCTAATATCTGGAGCGCTGCAGCCACAGAGAAACACCCCTTGGCAGCTGGCTACGAAAATTTGCCGGATTGACGGCAGCGATCACCTGTTGCCATACCGCGCACTTGCCGGTGTCCCTGAAGGCGTCCCACGACGGAAGGTGTCAGCATCCTGCCGTTCACCTTCCGGTCTCCTCAACGTGACACCAGACCGCAAGAAGCGGGGTGGTGGTGCAACGCATGGCGAATGACTGTCCCGCTTCGGCAGCAAAGACACCGCCGATTCCGGTCGAAATCCAGCTCGCTCCGGCGATTGAAAGCTCGCAGGGGGACAAGAGCAGGAAGGCGCGGGAAAACCGCTGCACATGGTCGGGAAACCGGCTGTAGGGTTCCATATATGTGAGGCCGACCCGGATATCGGCCCGGTCTTCAAGGCCGCCCGGGCCGACAATCACGCTGTGGGCGTGGGCCTTCTCAAAATTCAGGCTGGCAAATGGCCCGCTTCTGCCCCTGATCCATACGAGCGATCCGGCGAGGCGCCGAACGCTCTGCGCGACCTCGGCGTAAATATCTCGGGCGGCGATTGCATTTTGAAGAGCGGCCTCGAGGCCGGAGGGGATTCCGGTATCTTGGGGCTGCTTGTCGCGCAGCGTTCCCGTGCGCTCAAGCTTTTGAAAGACTTTGCCCGCGACAAAACTCGCCATCGTCGAAGCCGATGGATGCAGCATCGCGCGGGCCAGCAAATTCAGAAAATTGTCGAGTTCGACCGGGCGTTCCGCCGCGCCCCGTTCGCGCAGCCTGCGTTTCACCGGCTCTTTCTCATCCGTGATGAGTAGATCTGCTTCTCGTTTGATTGTCCTGCGCATGACGCTCTCCGTGCAGACCCTCCCTACAGCGCCCCGCCTGGATCCGGCAAGGACTCTGATCGATCTGTCGCCGCGCCGCAATCGGCAATTCCGAAGGGGAGCCTCGCCGTCATCGCATCGGCCTTCAAGAATTTCCCCAGATCTAGCAGGGTTCAAGCCCGGTCCTTTTCTTCTCCCACCCCATTCCGGAACGGTCAACCGAATGATTCCGATACAGAAAAGCTGGATATCAGCGAAATGTTACTGGCGCCGCAGCGCCGATCACGGAAATTATTATATTACTTTCGGTTGCATTTTGACTCAAACCTCGCAATGATTATGCCCTGACCGGAGGTTCCAGCCATGAAGGCCAAGTCGCCCACTTCGATCGATGCCTATGTCGGCGGCAGAGTGCGGGCACGCCGCAAGCTGCTGCGCATATCGCAGGTTGGACTTGCCGAACGGATCGGCGTCACCTTTCAGCAGATCCAGAAATATGAGAAGGGCACGAACCGCATCGGTGCGGGCCGGCTGCAGACGATCGCCGAGACATTGGGCGTACCGGTACAGTTCTTCTTCGAAAACGACACCGAACCGAGCGACTACAACCTTGTCGGCAATGGCAGGGACGATCTGAATGCGTTTTTGGCATCGAAGGATGCTCAGGCCCTCAATCGCGCCTTCATGGCAATCGAGAGCCCAACGATCCGCCAGAAGCTCGTCGCCCTTGCCAAGAGCCTGGCCAGAAACACACATCCCGATATCGACGACATCATCCATCCCGAAACCGGCGCCTGAGGGCTTTCGTGCTTCACCTCCAGACCTTTGGCGAATTACGACTGACAGACGGCCTGGGCGTGGCGATCCGCTATCCGGTCAAGGCTCTGGTGATGCTCGCCTATCTGCATTCGTCGCCGGATCAGCAGCGCAGCCGGCAGGAGCTTGCGCGGTTCCTCTGGAACGAAACGGGAGATCATCTTGCCGATCTCAATTTGCGCAAGCTGATTTCGCGCATTCGCGAAACGTCGGCGACATCCGACGAACAGATATTGGATTTCGGGCCACCTTTCGTCACCCTGAACCGGAACGCCATTTCGGTCGATCTCGACATATTGCGGAAGGAAGACGAGCCGGTGGCTCAGCTGGCGGCCATCAGCGACCTTGTGCAACGCGGCTTCATTCCCGGTCTCAGTGCATCGACCAGGGCAATCGATGCTTGGATCGAGCGCGAACGGCAGCTGCATCTTCTCACCCTTCGAGACGTCTTCGTCAGGGCTGCGGACCATATTCGCGATGACGAACAGCGCCGCCTTCTGCGCCGCTCGGGGCTTCAGCTTCTCGAAGCCTTTCCGGGTGACGAACAGATTCGCTCGATCCTGCGCGGCACGGCAGAAGATCATTCGCAACGCCAGCCGCCGATGACGAGAGCCGTAGCAATGGCGGGCAGTCGCGTCATCGAGCGGCAAGACGCCGGCCCGCCGCAGACCATAACTGCGACAGCAGCGCCACGCCTTGTGCTGCTGCCCCCCGGCGCCGCGGCCCTGACACGAGAGGCTGCAATTGCCGACGCCCTTATCGAGGATGTCACGATCGAGCTCTGCGCCCTGCGCAACATATCCGTTGTCGCGCCCCATACGGCCGAGCAGATCCGCCGCGATTCCGACAAGGCGACCGTCGTTCAGCGACATTCCATTTCCTACCTCCTGGACACGCGGCTTTCCGGAGAGGGGCTCTATGCGCAACTCATCTATTTCCCGACCGACGAGATTTTGTGGGCCGCCCGGTTCGACATGGCGGTCGAAACCCTGCCGACGCAGAGACGATTGATCGCGCAGAGACTTGCGGACGCCGTTTCGGGGCAATTGAAGCGGAACGAAAGCATTCGCCTTCGCAACGAGGCAGAGCCTCAGGCCTACCATTCCTATCTCGTCGGTGCCGGCCTGCTTACCAAGCTGAGCTTGCCGGACATCCGGCGTGCGCGCAAATCCTTCAAGCGCGCCCTGCATTTCTCTCCGGACTATGCGCCCGCGTTCACGGGCCTGTCGCGGACGTTTACCAGCGAGTGGCTGCTGACTGCGCAGGGCGATCCCGACCTGCTGCAGCTCGCGGAAGATCAGGCGCTGCGGGCGATAGAGAGAGATTCGGAATCGGCGGCGGGGCATCGGGAACTGGGCGTGACAAAGCTCTACCAGGGCGCCGTCGACGACAGCGTTGCAGCCCTTAACCTCGCCGAAAGCCTCAGTCCGCACTATGCCGATGTGATCTACAGCCATGCCGACACGCTGGTCCATGCGTCGCGGCCCCAGGATGCGCTGGAGAAAATCAGGAAGGCGATCTCGCTCAATCCGATCGCACCCGACGCCTACCTCTGGTGCGCCGCCGGGGCGAGCTACTTCCTCGAACGTTACGAAGAGGCGCTCGCCTATGTCGATCGGATGAAAGACAAGGCACCGGCCTATCGCATCGCAGCCGCCAGCTGCGCAATGATCGGCGACCGAAAACGGGCACAGTTCTATCGGCAGCGCGCCGAGCTTCTCAATCCCGCTTTCGAAGTCGAGAAATGGCTCGCCTTGGTGCCATTCAAAGAGCAGTGGCAGAAAGAGCTTTACCGGGACGGTCTTTTCAAGGCCGGATTTTCAAAAAGCTGAAGGAGGTTTTTATGGCGAAAGTGGTTGTATTGGGTGTGTCGGGCGACAAGGGGCTTTGGCTGGTGGATATCGGCGCGGGGACCGTGACGCCGCTGCAGGTGCCTGCCAGCGGCGATCTGGCGGCAGCCGTCAAGCAGCGAGAAGGCGGCGGCACATTGATCAAGAATGTCGATTTCGCTGTCGCCGTTTCGTCGGCGCAGACTGTCTTCTCCGGTCACGTGGACGGCTGAAGGCGCGCGCCGCTGACCGGTCATCCCGATCCTTATTCCGACCGGACGATTGCGCCGCGGGACACATTGTCCCGTGTCGCTCCCTATCTAGAGGCCATGGGCATCACGCGCCTGTCACGACAGACCGATCTCGATTGTGTCGGTCTTCCGGTCTGGTGCGCCTTCACGCCGAACTCCCGGTCCCTGGTCATTGCGCAGGGCAAGGGATTGGAAGATATCGACGCCAAGGTCTCGGCGGCGATGGAAGCCCTGGAACGCGCCGTGGCGGGCGAACCCGTCACCGTCACCACGGTTTCGTCGGCACGAGAGCTGCGGCGCCAGGGCGACCATGCCGAACCGCTCGATTGTCTGGTCGCAAGCGGCGAGCGAGTTTTGAGCGAAGACGAGGTCCTGGTCTGGAGCCTGGCAACCGAGTTGCTTTGCGACCGGCCGATCCACGTTCCGCGGGATGCCGCCCTCCTCGACCGGACGCGGCGGAACCGGTTCTGGATGTCGTCGGACGGGCTCGCCTCGGGCAATACGCTCGAGGAGGCAATGTTTCATGGCATCCTGGAACGGATCGAGCGCGATGCCCATGTCCTGTGGCAGATCGTCGGCGATGACAAGCGCCATGCATGCTGCGTCGATCCGAGAAGTTTTTCCGATCCCGCGCTCTCCGGCCTGGTTGACAGGATCGAGGCTGCCGGGCTCGTCTTGAAGCTCTTCGATATCACGAGCGATATCGCCATTCCCTGCTATACCGCACTCGTCGCCCCGTCAGCCGTCACCGGCAAAGTGCCGCTCCGGTTCGTTGAGGTCACGGGAGGAAGCGGCGCCCATCCCTGGGGCGTGCGGGCGGCAATCCGCGCCGTGACGGAAGCGCTGCAGTCGAGATTGACCTATATTGGCGGCGCCCGCGACGATGTCTGGCCCGAATTGTTCACGACACCTCTTCCTGCACAGACCCGCCACGCCTTTCTTGCCGCCCCCGCTTCCGTATCTACGGCCGCGGTCGCAAGGCCGGCCGGCAACATATCGGTCCTTTTGCGGGAACTGCTGGCGAGGCTTCGCAGCAGCGGAATCGGCTCGGTGATTGCCCTCCCCCTGACACCTGCAAACCTGCCGTTTGCGGTGGTGAAGATATTCATACCCGATCTTGAGAACCCGGAAGGCAACAGGCTCCACCGTTTCGGCAAGCGTGCCCTTGCCAGAGCGATAAGCGCGTGAAGGTCGTCTTCATCGGCCCGAGCTTGCCCGATGCGGCAAGCCACGCCAGGGCAGGCATCGTTCTGCGGCCGCCGGCTGTCCAGGGAGATGTTTTGAGGGCGGTCGAAGATGGCGCCGACGTCATAGGCCTGGTCGATGGCGGGTTCGAAAATACCGCGCCGGTCTGGCACAAGGAAATTCTCTTCGCTCTCTCCCTCAATGTCACGGTCTTCGGCGCCGCCAGCATGGGCGCCCTGCGCGCCGCCGAATGTCGCGCTTTCGGAATGATCGGCGTCGGCCGGATTTTCAACGACTATGTCAGCGGGGCCATCGACAACGATGCCGACGTAGCGCTTCTGCACGAACCAATCGAAATGGGCGGCAGGCCGCTGACGGTGCCGATGGTCAATGTGAGAAGCACGCTGGACGAGATGGAAAGACTGCGGCTCTTCGACAAAACCCTTCGCCTGGCCCTCGAACAAACCGCCGCAGGCCTCTTCTTCAAGAAGAGAAGCTGGTCTCTCATTGTGCACGCATGTGCCGCAATACCGGAATCGCAAAGGCAATACTGGCTGAACATGTTGAAGACGCACGCCATCGATCAGAAACGGATCGACGCCCTGGCGCTTCTCGATGCCGTTGGCGACGCGGACGATCGGCGCAAGCCGATAAACCGCCATTGGGAGTTCAGAGAAACCACGCTCTGGTCAGAACAACTGGCCCGCTCAAAGGCTTAGGCACCTTTGCACCTATAAGGTGTTTCACGCGTTTTTCACGCACTTTAGTACTGAACTGTCCTTATGCTTATCCGCACAACCTGGAGAGTCGATATGTCGGTCATAGGGTCGGGAAAGCGCCAGTACGCATCGGCAGCGGCCACGGACAATCTTGAAGAGCTGATGGCTCTGGCTCGGATGATTACCTACGCAAAGGCGGTGGCGGAAGATTTGAAGATCGACCTGGGCGCCCAATCTCTCGATCTGGCGTTGACGGCGGTCACGCGGGAGCTGCGCAGGGCCACGAACGAAGATCTTCCTGGTCTGGAGCCGCTACTGGCGGACATAAATATCGAGCTGCACTGACCGTATCCCGCAGCTGCTGCATCAAAGCTGCGACTTGCGGGCCGAAAGGTCGCAGAAACCTTCGCGATTGATTGGATTGCCTGTTGTCAGAGCAGAAGGCTATCCCAATCGGCGGAGACGTTGGGTGTGTGCAAGTCGGTCTGATGCATAGCCGCATCTGCGATCTGATGATGGGAGGCCTCATGGCCGCTGGCATCATGACCTGCGGGATCGAAGGCACTGTTCGGGCCGTCGTGATCACCGTAGGCCGGATCCAGGCTGCTCGCATTGGGACCGTCACTCACAAAATGGCGAAAGAGAAAGGCGTCCTGGCCCAACTTGTCATCGCCATGATGGCTGTGGTTTCCGTCAACCGTGTCTGACGACGTCTTCGCGTTCTTGTCTGCGGAAGCAACCGTGGGATCGGCAGGAGTATGCGTTGCTTCAGCGGCAAGCGTATTGTCCACATGGACAGCCTGGGCCTGACTCTCATCAAGCGTGTAGTTGTCGCTGACGGGAAAGGTATTTGCGGCCACGATTGCCGGCGAGATGCTGGTCGGCACCACATCGGCGGCAATGAAATTCTCGTGAAAGGCGCCTGAGGCAGGCCTGTCGATCTTCAGCGCCGCCTTCGACAGGTCGTCAAACGTGTTCCCGTAAATGTCGATCCCTTCGCGAATATAGGGGTAGGTGCTGGCGGCGCTGATCGAGACCCCCCAGATGCCGTCATGGATGTGGTTGCCCGATATATCGTAATCCCTTGTGTCGCCCTCATCGCCAAGACCGATTGCGTAAGACCAGCTATAGCCGCCGTAGCCGGAGATATCATTGTCATGAATGGCAATATTCGTGCCGGCCTGCGCGCTGATTCCAAAGCCGCCGCCGACCAGCGTATTGTTCTCGACGACGGCGTTTTCGACCGTGCCGAGCACCAGTACGCCCTTTGGGCTGGCCGCATTCGTCTGGTCGAGGTAATTGCCGCTGATGACAACGTTGCTGCTGTGGTCCAGCTGAATGGCGTCAGCCGTCTTTCCGTGGCTGTTGGTCACGGTGTTGTTGATAAGATTGACGCCATTGACCTTTTCGATCCACATGCCGTCGCTGTTGACGTCGCTGATCCTGCTGTTTTCGATCGTGATATTCTGGCCGGTCCTGAACATGACGGAGCCGGCACCCGATAGTCCGGTATGTTCAACATCGACGTTGCGGACCGTCCAGTTCGAAACATTGCCGGCCCAGATGGCCGCGCCTGCCGTATCGGCGATCTTGATATTCTCGATGACAATGTTCGACGTGTTCTGGCTGGCGATGCCGTTCCCAGCGCTACTGTGGATAACGGGCGCCTCGCCCTCCCCATAACTGCCGATCGTGATCGGAGCGGTCGTGCTGCCGGAATACTTGAGGTCGAACTGTTCGTTGAAGACGCTTCCGGCAGCAAGAAGCACGGTGTCACCGGGCTGCAGTCTCAGGGAT
Source organism: Rhizobium sp. GCM10022189 (assembly GCF_042656325.1). Taxonomy (NCBI): domain Bacteria; kingdom Pseudomonadati; phylum Pseudomonadota; class Alphaproteobacteria; order Hyphomicrobiales; family Rhizobiaceae; genus Rhizobium; species Rhizobium sp. GCM10022189. The sequence continues at coordinate 51,085 of NZ_JBHSOR010000029.1, read as the reverse complement.
TCCACTTTCGACAAGGTCGCAAAAGCAGAATTTTCGTCCGTACCGGTGTTGGCGTTGGATCCTGTCGCTGAGTTTACATAGTAAATCGTCATATCGCCTTTACCTTTTGCGCAGCCCACGCCTGATTGAGATTGAACCGATCAAGAGAACGATGCCAACAATGCCACATTAATGCGGCACATTCGTGTTCTGCTTGTGATTTGATTTTTTACAGTTAAAACTTCCCGCATTGATTGCGTTTTCGCCTATTTTGAGACAGGCCGGCGCCCTCGGGACAGCCGCAGCGATCTCACAGACTAGACGGGGCCGGCAGCGAGTGCGATCGAGTCGGCCACGTCGTTTACCCGGTCGGACAGTATCGCGGTCGCGACGCGAAGATGCGCGCTGGGAAGGATGGAGAACTTGGCGCCGGGGTGAACCGCAATGCCTCTTGCCGCCAGCGTGACCATCGCAAAGGGTTCGGATACGACCGGAACCCAGGCGCACAGACCGCCGCCATGCTCCACTTCCATGCCACGCTCCCGCAGGGCATCGACCAGATCGGCTCGACGCCGGCAGTAGATGTCGCGGGAATGTTGCAGCGTGTCTTGTGTCACGGGGTCGCGCAGGAGCCATGCGGTCGCAGCCTGCAGGATACGGCTTGTCCAGCCGGCGCTGAAGCTGCGATAGGACTGTATCTGTTCGACGATCGCCCGCGAGCTTGAGAGCACGGCAAGTCTCAGATCCGGACCATGCGTTTTTGAATAGGAAAGAATGTGAATTGTCCGGTCGACAAAGCGGCCGCCGAGCGAATGACGCGGGGCCGTGGAAATGTCGGCGACGCCGTCATCTTCGACAATCAAGGTGTCCGTACCGTCAAGAATGTCTCCAAGCCGCTGCAGTCGCGCGCTGCTGACGCTCTGACCCGTCACCGAATGAAGCCGCGGCTGGAAAATGAAGGCGACGGGCCGCAGCTTCATGGCGGCTTCGAGCGAGGCAGGCAGCGGCCCTTCCCGATCGCACTGGACAGGAAGGATACGAACGCCGCGGTCTTCGAGAATGTCAAGAAGCCGCATGGCGGTCGGGTCCTCGATGGCGACGGACGCACCGGGCATGACGAGCGCCTGGATGAGCGTGTAGACGGCGTTATAGCCCCCGTTCGTCGCCAGAAATGCCTCCGGTTCGTATGGCCAGGTCTTTCTGACAACCTCTTCGAGTTCCGGAAGGATACGGCTTCGCTCGTAACTGTTGAGATTTTCCGCCGACGCTCCGTAAGCCATGGCTTGCGCAAGCTTGGGTAAAAGCCTGATATCCGGCACAGCCGCGCTCAGGTCGAGAACGCCGGCTCCATAGTGGCCGGCGCTGCCGAGCCGTTCGGGCTTGGCCACGAAACGGTCGCCGCTCACCCAGGTGCCGTTGCGCCCCCTGCCGGTAATGATCTTCTGGCGCCTCAGTTCGCTCCAGGCCTCCGAGATCGTCGCCGGGCTGATGCCGAGCGCAAAGGCGAGATCACGGATCGGCGGCAGCTTCGTTCCGACGGGAAGCGCCCCGGCCCGGATCAGGGCGCTGGTTTCGATCGCAATTCCCCGAATTGTCCGATCGGTCAATTTTTGGGCAAACCAGGCTGCGTCGACAGTATCGCTCATTTAATCGCCATTTTTAATGTTCAATAACGTAATAACATTTGATCGGAAAAATTTGAACATTTAATTGTTCCGAAAACAAGATCATTGCGAGTGAATGCCGATGCCCCTTAGCCTGCGACTTGCCCTCCGTGACTGGGACTACATGACGCCCCTGGTCCTCGGCGACGTCTCCTCCCCCAAGCTTGACATCAAGGTCGACCGCGTCGGCACCTTGCTCTCGCATCTCGGCAAAAGCGAAGACTACGACGTCGCGGAGATGTCCTTCAGCCGCTACACGCAGCTTTGCATCGATGGCGACAAGAGCATTGTCGGCATTCCGAACTTCATCATGCGCGGCTTCCGCCATCGCTGCATCATTACCCGCAAGGACAGCCCCGTCACCGAACTCGGCCAGCTCGCCGGAAAGCGCATCGGCGTCACCGGATGGCGCGACTCCGGAAATACCTGGACAAGAGCGGCGCTGCGCCGCGAGGGCGTCGGCGTCGAAGATGCCCTGTGGTATGCGGGCCGCCTGACGGAAGCCCATCCGATCGTCGATCGCCTTGACGGGTTCGGCCGGCCCGGCCGCATCGAAGCCGCACCCGGCGAGCGCCCCATGGTCGACCTGCTTAAGGAAGGCTTCCTCGATGCGATCTTCACGCCTTTCATGCCCGACGGCTATTTCGGCGGCGGATCGCCGTTCCGGCAGGTCGTTTCCGATTTCAGACGTGCCGAGCGTCGATATTTCGATGATGTGGGCTATGTTCCAGGCATGCATCTGATCGGCATCAAAGCGGGCATCGTCGCGCAGAACCCGTGGGTGATCGAAGAGCTCAGCAAGCTGATCGATGAATCGCAGCGGATGTGGTTGAGCAAGCGCCGCAAATATGCCGACACCTCGCCCTTCATGATGGACGAGCTTTTGAAGTCTGCGGCCGAGCTTCCGGTCGGCTGGGACGCCAGCGGTTTTGCGGTCAACCGCAAGATGATCGCCGACTTCGCCAACGAACTTCACATCCAGGGCATCCTGCCGCGGCTGATGACGCCGGAAGACCTCTTCTCCTTCGATGTGGACGGTAGCCGCATCGGGTGAGCGCAAGACGAAACGCATAAATTCGAACCAAACAGGGGAATGAATAATGTCGATCAGGAAAATTGCATGCCTTGCTCTGACGAGCGTCGTGATCTCGGGAACGGCCTTCGCTGAAGATGCAGCCCTGCCCAAGCTTTCGGTCAACGACGCGCTTCATGCGCAACTGCCCGAAGCAATCCGCACGTCCGGCAAGATGATCTCGGTCAACAACGGCTCGTTTCCGCCCTATGAAATCGTCACCGGTACCGAGATGACCGGCGCCAGCGCCGACCTGACCGACGCGCTCGGCCAGATTCTCGGCGTCAAGATCGAGCATGAAACGGTCGGAGGCCTGCCGGCACTGCTCGCCGGCGTCAATTCGGGCCGTTACCAGTTTGCCTTCGGCCCCGTCGGCGATTTCAAGAGCCGTGAAGAATCCAACGACTTCGTCGACTGGGTGCAGGAATTCGTGGTTTTCTCGGTGCAGAAGGGCAATCCGAAGGGTATCACCTCGCTCGATACCGCCTGCGGCAACCGCATCGCCGTCATGGCCGGCGGCTCGGCCGAAAAGGTCATCCAGGTGCAGGCCGAAAAATGCAAGACCGATGGCAAGGCCGCGATCGAGGTGCAGTCCTTCACCGACCAGCCGAGTTCGATCCTTGCCGTTCGCTCCAAGCGGTCGGATGCCTTCTTCTCTTCCCAGGCGCCGCTCACCTATTTCGTGTCGCAGGCCAACGGCCAGCTGGAACTGACCGGCGTCGGACAGAAGAACGGCTTCGAGAACCTCTATCAGGGCGCGGTTGTCGCAAAGGGCTCGCCGCTCGGCCCGGTCCTGCGCGATGCGATCAAGGTGCTGATGGACAATGGCGCCTATGCCGCGATCATGAAGAAGTGGGGCCTTGAGAACAACATGATCAAGGAGCCCGGCATCAACCTCGGTGGGACGCTTCCGAAATGAGCAAACAGACGCAAATGCTCGCATCGCCCTCCGGCGATGCGAGAAGCCGGGATGTGGCCCATGCCCACAAGCCCTTTCCCAAGGGCCGCGTGACGGCCTGGGTGGTCACGCTTGCAATCGCCGCCTACTGGGCCTGGTCGGTCGCAAATAACGAGAATTTCGGCTGGCCGGTCGTCGCCCGATATTTCTTCGACCCGACCGTCGTCAAAGGCCTCTACGTCTCGCTCGGCCTGACTGTGGTGGCGATGGCCATCGGCATCGCGCTCGGCCTCGTTCTGGCCGTCGCGCGAATGTCCCGGGACCGGCTGGCAAGTTCGCTCGCCTCCCTGTTCATCTGGTTCTTCCGCGGAACCCCGCTGCTGGTACAGCTGATCTTCTGGTACAATCTCTCGACATTGTTTCCGACCCTGTCGATCGGCATTCCCTTCGGCCCGACCTTCATGAGCTGGGATACGAATTCGGTGATCAGCCCGATGACGGCCGCGATTGCGGGGCTCGCCCTTAACGAATCCGCCTATATGGCGGAAATCATCCGCGGCGGGTTGCTTTCGGTGGACAAGGGTCAGTTCGAAACGGCCGAAGCCTTCGGCATGACGCGCATCCGCGCGCTTCGCCGCATCATCATTCCGCAAGCCATGCGCTCGATCGTTCCGCCGACCGGCAACCAGCTGATCAGCATGATCAAGGCAACCTCGCTCGTCAGCGTTATCGCCATGGCCGATCTCCTCTATTCGGTGCAGTCGATCTACAACCGCACTTTCGAAATCGTGCCGATGCTGCTCGTCGCCGTTCTCTGGTATCTGCTGATCACATCGGTCCTGAATGTCGGCCAGGCCTATATCGAGCGCTATTACAGCCGCAGCGATCGCCGTACCGGTGCCGCCAGGCCCGTAAAGGAAGCGGCTGTCATGGCACAGGCAACGGAGGCAGGCGCATGAACGAGATCTCCACCGTCGAGCCGCTCGTCAGGGCACGCAACGTCCACAAGTCCTTCGCGGATCTGGAAGTGCTGAAAGGGATCGATCTCGATGTCGCGCCCGGCGAGGTCGTCGTCGTCCTTGGCCCGTCCGGTTCCGGCAAGTCGACGTTCCTGCGCTGCATCAACCACCTCGAATCCATCAACCGGGGTTCGATCGAGGTGGATGGCGAACAGATCGGCTACCGCCTGCACAAGGACCGTCTGCTGCAGCTGTCGAACCATGCGATCGCCCTGCAGCGCCGCAAGATCGGCATGGTGTTCCAGCAGTTCAATCTCTACCCGCATATGACGGCGCTGCAGAACATTATCGAGGCGCCGGTCGGCATCCACGGCGAGAGCCGCAAGGTCGCCACCGAAAATGCGCTGAGGCTCCTGGACCGGGTCGGGCTTTCGGCCAAGGCCGACAGCTATCCGCGCCAGCTTTCCGGCGGCCAGCAGCAGCGCGTGGCGATCGCCCGCGCGCTGGCCATCAAGCCGAAACTGATGCTCTTCGACGAGCCGACCTCCGCGCTCGACCCCGAACTGGTCGGCGAGGTTCTCGCCACAATGCGGGATCTCGCAAACCAGGGCCTGACGATGATCGTCGTCACCCATGAGATCGGCTTCGCCCGGGAGGCGGCCGACCGCGTCGTCTTCATGGATGGCGGCAAGGTCGTGGAACAGGGCAAGCCGGAAGACGTGATCGGCAACCCCCAGCACCCCCGCACCAGAAGCTTCCTGTCGCGCTTCATCTAGCGCGGCGGCTCCTCCTGCCTTGCCCTGCAGGCTGGCTTCGACCTCAGCCGGCCGGCGATACCGCGCCCCATGAAACTGGAACTGCCATGTCCCTCGACAATGATTTTGCCCGCCTCTCCGATTTCGAACCGATGGAGGCCGAATTGACGGCCATCCGCCGGCATCTCCACGCCCATCCCGAGCTCTCCTTCGAGGAAGCCGAAACCGCGCGTTTCGTTGCCGAAAAGCTCGAATCCTGGGGTTATGACGTGACCCGCAATGTCGGCGGCCATGGCGTGGTTGCGCGCATGACGGTCGGTGCCGGAACGAAGAGCATCGCCATCCGCGCCGACATGGATGCCCTACCGATCACCGAAGAAACCGGTCGCCCCTATGCCAGCACGGTCGCCGGCAAGATGCATGCCTGCGGACATGACGGCCACACGACAATCCTTCTCGGCGCGGCCGAATATCTGGCGCGCACGCGCCGCTTCAACGGCACCGTCAATCTGATTTTCCAGCCGGCCGAGGAGGCCGGCGCCCTGAGCGGCGCCCCGGCAATGATCGCAGACGGCCTGTTCGAGCGCTTTCCCTTCGACGTCATCTTCGGCCTGCACAACCACCCCGGCGCGCCCGAGGGAACCTGGCTGATGCGATCAGGCCCGCTGATGGCGGCTGCCGACAGCGCCGAGATCGTCATCAAGGGCAAGGGCGGCCACGCCTCGCGGCCGCATCTGACCGTCGATCCGGTGGTCATTGCCTGCAACCTCGTCGTCAGCCTGCAATCGGTCGTCTCGCGCAGCATCGATCCGACACAGACCGCCGTCGTGACGGTCGGCGCGATCCATGCCGGCGAGGCCGCAAACGTCATCCCCGAAAGCGCGAAACTGCTGCTCAGCATCCGCTCCTTCGATCCGAAGGTGCGTGACACGCTGGAGGTCAGGATCCGCAAGCTCACTGAGACGATTGCCGAAGGTTACGGTGCAACCGCGGAAATCGAATACACGCGGGGGCACCCCGTGGTCGTCAATTCGGAAGCGGAGACCGAATTCGCCCGCACTGTCGCGGAAGAGCTTGTCGGTTCGGGCAATGTAGCCCTCTGCAACCTCATTCCCGGCAGTGAGGATTTCTCGCATTTCCTCGAGCACAAGCCCGGCAGCTTCCTGCGGCTTGGCAATGGTGTGGAATCCGCGATCCTGCACAGCGCCAAATACGACTTTGCCGACAAATCCCTGACGGTGGGTGCGGCTATGTGGGCACGCTTGACCGAACGCTATCTCGACGGCTGAGCCCGGCCGGGCAGCAGGCCATGACCGCCTGCGTCCGTGCGGTCACAGTGCAGATATCGCAGCACTGCCCCTGAACTACCAAGCCGGAAACGGATCTTCGAGATCCGCCCAGTCGCGCGGATCCGCGCTGGCGAGGCAACCGTCCAAGGCGGTGCGAACACCTGTCTCGTCCATGCCGACCCCGATAAACACCAGCTCCTGCCGGCGGTCGCCCCAGGCGCTGTGCCATCGGCTCTGCAGGTGCTGATGAAACTGCTGATGGCTCGGCCAATCCTGTCGCGGAACGGCCGCCCACCAGAGCCCCATGGGTTCGCAGCGTCGCTGCGCCCCGGCCGCCGACATCAGACCCACATGACGCGGGCGCGTGGCGAGCCAGAAATGCCCCTTGGCGCGCAGCACTCCCGGCCAGGGCTCGTCCAGAAATGCGCGAAACCGCTTCGGGTCGAAGGGGCGCCTCGTGCGGTAGACGAAGCTCGATACCCCGTATTCTTCCGTCTCCGGAACATGCTCGCCCGGACTGTACAATTCCTTGTGCCACAAGGGATGGGCGGCGGCCTTTTCTTCGTCGAAAAGGCCGGTATCGAGGAGGGCTGCCAGGGGAACCTTGCCGAGGTCCGTCTCCACCTGACGCGCATCCGGATTGAGCGACGCAACTGTCCTGCGGATCTCCGCGCGGACCTCTTCGCTCACGTCCGAGATCTTGTTGATCACGACGACATCGGCGAACTCGATCTGGTCGACCAGCAGGTCTATGAGCGTGCGCCGGTCCTCACCGTCGCGCTGCAGGCCGCGGTCGGCAAGCAGGTCGGCGCTGCTGTAGTCGGCCAGCAGGTTCGCAGCGTCGACGACCGTGACCATCGTGTCGAGCCTGGCAAAATCGGAAAGCGAAATGCCGTTTTCGTCGCGAAAGGAAAAGGTTGCCGCGATCGGTCGCGGCTCGGCAATCCCGGTGCCTTCGATCAGCAGATAGTCGTATCGTCCTTCTTCGGCCAGTCGCCGCACCTCCGTCAGCAGGTCGTTGCGCAGGGTGCAGCATATGCAGCCATTGCTGAGCTCGACCAGGGCCTCCGTCGTATGGGAGAGGTTGCAGCCACTGTCTCGAATGAGGTCCGCGTCGATGTTCACTTCGCTCATGTCGTTGACGATGACGGCGACCCGCAGACCCTCACGATTGTTCAGGATATGGCTGAGAAGCGTCGTCTTGCCGGCGCCGAGAAAGCCGGCGAGCACGGTGACGGGAAGCCGCTCGATCGCGGTTGTCGGCATGCCTTGAATGCGGGCGCTCGGAGCGGTCGGCATTTGCGTCATATGAGCCTTCATTCGAATCCCGTTCGTAACCTCCTTGCGATGTCTCATGCGGCAAGTTGCGGGCGGAAGACCACATCGGCGTAGTAATTTGCTGAATCGTAGGTGTTGTTCGGGAAGAGCCCCGTGGTGGCGGATCCGCCATAGGCGTAAACGCCGTTACCGCCGGCGACAGCACTTGACTGAGCGGTCAGCGGGCCGTTCGTCACAGCATTGTTGAAGAAGCCGTCCGTCGCCACGTATGCACCGGTGGTGTGGTAGGAGGCGATATAGTTGGTGTTGGCGGCGATTGCGACGGGCGTTGCGAAGTTCACCGTCTGCCAGCCGCTCGCCGTCGTATTGGTGAAGGTGGCGCTTGCAAGCTTGGTGCCCGTGGTGGTCCACAGGTCGACGACGTTCTGCCCGTTGTCGTTGGCGCTGCGATAGAACTTGATGCCGGTGATTTCGCCGGCGACATTCGACTGGAACTTGACCCCGACCTCAAGCTGCTGACCGTCGTTGAGGTTCGTCTGGGCCGGCGTGCTGGAGGCGGAAAACAGGCTGTAGGTCGCAGGCGCCGTCGATACCGCAACGTTGAAAGTCTCGCTGGCCGACAGGCCGCCAAGATCGGTTGCCGTTACCCTGACGCCATAGGTGCCCGATGCCGTCGGCGTGCCGGAGAATGTCCGCGTCGTGGCATTGAAGCTCAGCCAGGCGGGCAGCGCCGTGCCGTCGGCGGACGTTGCCGTGTAGGTCAGCGTCTCGCTGCTGTCGACATCGGTGAAGGTCGTGCTCGGCAGCACGAAGGAGAAGGCGGAACCGGTGGTGGCATTTTGCGTGCCGGTCTGCACGGCCAGCACCGGCGCATCGTTGGCGCCGTGGATGGTGATGGTGATATTGGCCGTGGCCGTGGCACCGGCCGTGTCACGCATCGTGTAGCTGAAGACCTCGCTCAGCGTGTTGGTCGACTGGCGCAGTGCCTGGACGGCGGCATTGCTCTCGTTGACGGCATAGGTGTAGGCGCCCGACGCGTTGAGCACGAGACTGCCATAGGTGCCGTTCAGCGCCGTGCCGAGCGTGCCTGATGTCGAACCGAAGCGGACTGCCGTCACCGTCTTGGTGTCGCCGGCATCCGCATCGGTGTCGTTGGTCAGGACGTTGCCGCTCGCAACCACGCCGCCCGAGCCGTTCGCCACCCCGCCCTTCTCCGTCGCGTCACCCGCATCGGCAACCGCCGTCGGTGTCGCGTTGCCGGGTGTCGATACGGCGATATTGAAGGTCTCGCTGGCCGACAGGCCGCCAAGATCGGTTGCCGTTACCCTGACGCCATAGGTGCCCGATGTCGCCGGCGTGCCGGAGAACGTCCGCGTCGTGGCATTGAAGCTCAGCCAGGCAGGCAGCGCCGTACCGTCGGCGGACGTTGCCGTGTAGGTCAGCGTCTCGCTGCTGTCGACATCGGTGAAGGTCGTGCTCGGCAGCACGAAGGAGAAGGCGGAGCCGGTGGTGGCATTCTGCGTGCCGGTCTGCACGGCCAGCACCGGCGCATCGTTGGCGCCGTGGATG
>NZ_JBHSOR010000029.1:40525-41513 GCF_042656325.1 Rhizobium sp. GCM10022189 | reverse complement strand
CGTGGCGCCGGCAGTGTCACGCATCGTGTAGCTGAAGACCTCGCTCAGCGTGTTGGTCGACTGGCGCAGTGCCTGGACGGCGGCATTGCTCTCGTTGACGGCATAGGTGTAGGCACCCGATGCGTTCAGCACGAGACTGCCATAGGTGCCGTTCAGCGCCGTGCCGAGCGTGCCTGATGTCGAACCGAAGCGGACTGCCGTCACCGTCTTGGTGTCGCCGGCATCCGCATCGGTGTCGTTGGTCAGGACGTTGCCGCTTGCAACCACGCCGCCCGAACCGTTCGCCACCCCGCCCTTCTCCGTCGCGTCACCCGTATCGGCAACCGCCGTCGGTGTCGTGTTGCTCGCGCTCGAGGGGCGGAAGACCACATCGGCCCAATAATTGGCGGCGTTATAGGTGGCGTTCGGAAAAATGCCTGTCGTGGCGGACCCGCCATAACGGTAGACGCCGTTGCCGCCGGCGACAGCGCTTGACTGGGCGGTCAGTGGGCCATTGGTGATGGTTGTCGTGAAGAAATTGTTGGTCGCCACGTATGCACCGGTGGTGTGGTAGGAGGCGATATAGTTGGTGTTGGCGGCGATCGCGACGGGCGTTGCGAAGTTCACCGTCTGCCAGCCGCTCGCCGTGGTATTGGTGAAGGTGGCGCTTGCAAGCTTGGTGCCCGTGGTGGTCCACAGGTCGACGACGTTCTGCCCGTTGTCGTTGGCGCTGCGGTAGAACTTGATGCCGGTGATTTCGCCGGCGACATTCGACTGGAACTTGACCCCGACCTCAAGCTGCTGACCGTCGTTGAGGTTCGTCTGGGCCGGCGTGCTGGAGGCGGAAAACAGGCTGTAGGTCGCAGGCGCCGTCGATACCGCAACGTTGAAGGTCTCGCTGGCCGAGAGGCCGCCAAGGTCGGTCGCCGTTACCCTGACGCCATAGGTGCCCGATGTCGTCGGCGTGCCGGAGAATGTCCGCGTCGTGGCATTGAAGCTCAGCCAGGCA
>NZ_JBHSOR010000029.1:0-40387 GCF_042656325.1 Rhizobium sp. GCM10022189 | reverse complement strand
CGTCTCGCTGCTGTCGACATCGGTGAAGGTCGTGCTCGGCAGCACGAAGGAGAAGGCGGAACCGGTGGTGGCATTTTGCGTGCCGGTCTGCACGGCCAGCACCGGCGCATCGTTGGCGCCGTGGATCGTGATGGTGATATTGGCCGTGGCCGTGGCGCCGGCAGTGTCACGCATCGTGTAGCTGAAGACCTCGCTCAGCGTGTTGGTCGACTGGCGCAGTGCCTGGACGGCGGCATTGCTCTCGTTGACGGCATAGGTGTAGGCACCCGATGCGTTGAGCACGAGACTGCCATAGGTGCCGTTCAGCGCCGTGCCGAGCGTGCCTGATGTCGAACCGAAGCGGACCGCCGTCACCGTCTTGGTGTCGCCGGCATCCGCATCGGTGTCGTTGGTCAGGACGTTGCCGCTTGCGACCACGCCGCCCGAACCGTTCGCCACCCCGCCCTTCTCCGTCGCGTCACCCGCATCGGCAACCGCCGTCGGTGTCGTGTTCGAACTCGGCGTCGTGAACATCACGTCGACCCAGTAGTTCGTCGATTCGAAGGTGCTCGTCGGAAACAGGCTGGCACTGCCATAGGCGTATACGCCGTTGCCATTGGCCGGCGCCGTCAGCGGACCGCTCGTGACATTGGAGACGAAATAGTTGGCGGTCGTCGAGTAGTGGCCGCTGTCCGTATGGTAGGATGCCGTGTAGGTCTGCCCGGGCGTCAGGCTCACCGGGCTGGAGAAATAGGCGGTCTGCCAGCCGCTGGCGGTCTCGTTCGTGAAGGTGAGGGTCGCGATCCGCGTACCCGTGCTCGACCACAGCGAGCCGGTATGCGTGCCGGTATCCTGACTGCCCTTGTAAAACCGAATACCGGTGACGGTCCCTGCCACCGACGTCTGGAAGCGGACACCGAGTTCAACGGGTGACGTATCGTCGGTGTTGACGACCGCCGGCGTCGCCGCGCCGAAGAGGGAGGCAAAGCTTGCTCCGGTTACGGTGACAGTGCGTCCTGCCGAAGGTGATTCAAGGTTGATGCTGTCGTCGACCGCGCGCGACAGGATCGTGTAACTGCCCGCGACTTGCGGCGACCAGGTATAAGTCCAGTTCTCGTCACCCGTTGCCGGATGCCAGCTTGCCCCGTTGTCGGTCGAAACCTCGACGCCGGCAATGACGCCGCCGCCCGTGTCGGCCGCCGTGCCGGTGATCGTGACACTGGAGCCAACGGTTGCCGTTGACGGCGCCGTGATGATCGACGTCGGTGCGACGTGATCCGTGGAGCCGGTTGCAGCGACGAGGCCGGATTGCAGCGTGCCGGGCTGGATGCCCATGTCGGCCAGCAGATTGACCATCGCCTGCTGCACGCGGGGATCGGTCGGGGTCGCCTGATTGTCGTGATTGTCGCTTAGGCCCCATGTCCAATAGACGGTACCGGCGCCGAACACGAGCGCACCGCTCGGCGCGCGATAAAGCGTCAGATTGTGGGTCGCGGTCGCGTTGCCGGTCGTGTTTCCGTAATCGAGCAGGTAGGTGCTGACCGGAAGCGTCGTCGACGACAGCTTCACGAGGCCCGCCGGGTCAAACCCGTTGTCGACGGCTTCGTCCCATTCGTAGCCAAGATAGTTCCTGGTGAGCGTCGCCGTCTGGCCCGGCTGAAGATTGGCAACGCTGGTATTGCGCCAGAAACGCAGGTTGGCGTCATCATATCCGACCGTGATCGCGCTGAGATTGTCGCCGACATCGTCGACCTTGAACAGCTGCCCGGTCAGCGAGTTTTCCGGGTTTCCGCCGCCGACGGCCGGCGGACTGAGGCGCGGGTCGCGGAACGTGCCCGTCCATTCGTTCGAAGGGTCGATGCTGGCGCCGGGCGACCATGTCTCCTTGTAGGAGATAAGGGTGCGGTAGGGCGTACCGTCGCTGCTGTAGGCATTGCCCCAGCGGGTACGCCAATAGACCTCGTTGCCGCTCCAGAACATCAGGTTGACGCCGGCATCGCGCGCAGCCTCGACATTGGTGCGCTGCTGTCCCGACCAGTATTCGTCGTGCCCGGCATCGATATAGGTTTTGTGATTGAGCAGCAGGCTGCCATAACGATCGACATCGACACCCGACAGGTAGGAGACGTCGTAGCCGTTCTGTTCCAGCCAATAGATGCCGGCATATTCGGCGCCGAACAGATAGTCCTGCGGGCCGGCAAAGGTGCCGACCCCGCCCCGGGTCGCAATCGGCCTGTTGTAGCTCACCGCATAGGCGCGGCCGGCGCCCTGCCCCGTCGCCGGGCCGTTGCCGCCATAGAAGTTTGCGCCGCCCCAGCCATTATAGGCCTGCCATGTCTGGTCCGCGGTCTGGAAGACGATGTCGCTGTGACTGTCGTCGTCGCGCACGATGAACGGAATATGGTTTTCGCCGAACGTGCCGTCCTGCCGCACGAGCTTGGCGATATAGACACCTGAAACGGCATCCTCAGGCACGGTCCACGAGGCCGAGACGGCCCAGTTGCCGGCATCGACCGTTCCGGTCGTGGCATTGCGCAACGGATTGGGCTGGTTCTGCAATCCGGTATGCTGCAGGGTCGCCACCTTGCGCGCGCCCATGCCGCCATAGTAGCCGAGCCGGTAGATATCGATCCGGTAATTGGTGGAATCCGTATCGATCTTGAAGCTGATCGTCTTGCCGTTATCGACGCTGATATCGGTCGCAAACCCCTCAATGTTGGAGCTGCCGGCGCCATCGATGCCCCACTCGCTCTCCGGATTGCCCTGCTTCTGGTTTTCCAGCACGATCGCGTTGGTGGCCGCCGCTGCGGCCGCCAGGTTCTGTGTCGTCAGCGACCGCTGCGTGACCGGCGGCGCGGTGACCGAGCCGGACAGGATGCCGACGCCCTTCGTGCCGGTTGCCGTTCCCATCTCTCCGCCGGCGGGCAGCGATCCGTTCACGTTCGCCGAACCCGTCCACGTCGCGGTGCCACGCCATCCCGAAAGCGGGGACAGGTCGCGATCGAGCAGCGGGTCGCTGACCGACGCGCCGATGGCCCGCTTGATCGTTGCCACATAGTCCGGCCCTTCGGTCAGCCTGGTCCCCGGCAACTGGCCGTCCTGCTGGAGCAGGGCGCCGCCATGCGCCCAATCGAGAATCCGTGTGGGGGACGTAAAGTAGCCGCACCCGCAGACGCCAAAAGGCATGCCGAACGCCAACGCATTCGGTCCGGTGTGCTGTGCAGCAGCCTCTGCCGACGGGCTCGATTCGAGAATGACCACCTTGCCGGAATGCGCACGCCCGCCCGCTGCGGCGGCCGAACCTTGCCCTGATGCGACCGATCCCGGGTTCTGCGGCAGATATGGCGCCAGGGGATCGTCGCCGATGGTGCTGGGTCCCGCGTAGGTGCGATAAGGAAACGACGTTGACCCGAATGCTGCGCCATTCGCTGTCCGCTCGAAAGGTGCAAGGGCCGGAATCTGGGCGGGAAGCACCGACGCGGCAGGATCTCCGCTTCGTTCCGCCGCTCTGCGTGCGGCTTCGAGAGCAGCGGGCAAGGACGGGGATGCCCGGTCGATATTGCCGCGACCGTCTGCCTCGCCGACCGCTTCCGCTCTCGCTTCACTGCCGTTTCCGCCAGATGCAGGGTTGTTGTCGGGATTGGCGACAAAGACGCTTCCCAAGCCTGCGCCCGCAGCCTGCGCGGATGTCGCAAGCTGGGCACTGTCCTCGGGTCGATCTGCGTTCTTGCGTGGCCTAGTCTTTCCACCGACGGTCAACCACCGGGGAGCCCACGAATCCACCATTAGTGAGCGCGAAGCCCACCGGCGAGCGTTGCGATACATGGCGTGCCCTCTCGCGAAATTGCCAGAATCAAATCTATGAGAGATCGTTCGATACGCGGATTTCCGATTATAATCGAAAAACGGGCGAGTATATCTTACCCCTTTCGACCTACAGGCGGCATCCTTTTAGGCAAAAGGGCTTTTGTGCAAACGCTTGACTTGCCGTTCGAGAGGCAGAAAGCGGCTCGGCCGTCAGCTTTTCCTTGCGCGATCCTGTCATTTTCCACGGCTGTCGGCGGATCACCCGGAAATCGTACCCGGCTTCCACCCAGCACAACTTCGTCTGGCGGCGGCGCCCCACAAGCGCTCAGCGGCGAAGAACCGGCGCTAGACAATGCCCCGGTCAATTCGTGCGCGCCGCACCCGAACCCTTCCCCCGGGAGGCCTGCCAAAATTGATGCACGGCCTCAAAATTGGGCACCGCGCCGCGTCCACGGTCTTTCCCATTCGAAAGAGCTATCGTTTGACGCAATCTTCGCCCGTTCGGAGTATTGAAGCTGCGCCGTAACGATATAGGCTCTGCGCCGCCGTGACAGCATGCCGAATCGAGAGATTTCGGCTGCAAGGGAGGGAACCCTAGCGCGGCTATAATCTGGAAAAGCGAGAAACTGACATGAGACAATCCATGGAGAGGGTCATGGAGCGGCGATTGAGTGCCATCCTCGCTGCCGATGTTGTCGGTTACAGCCGGCTCATGGGCATGGACGAGACGGGTACGCTGCAGGCCTTGAACCGCCATCGCTGCGAACTGGTCGACATCCGTATATCCGATTACAAGGGCCGTATCGTCAAACTGACGGGCGACGGCATCCTTGCCGAGTTTCAGAGCGTCGTGAATGCCGTGGCCTGCGCCGCCGAAATCCAGCGCAGCATGGCGGTGCGCAACGAAAACGTGCCGAAGGAAGAGCGCGTCGAATTCCGCATCGGCATCAATCTCGGCGACGTCGTCGTCGAGAACGAGGATATTTTCGGCGACGGCGTCAACCTTGCCGCGCGCCTGGAAGGCATTGCCCCGACCGGCGGCATTGCGGTGTCGGCAATCGTGCGCGATCAGGTCGGTTCACGCCTCAATCTCGGCTTCGATTTTTTAGGTGAACACGTGTTCAAGAATATCCGGCAGCCGGTGCAGGTCTACACGGTTTCCTTCGAGAAGCCGAATTCCGCCCGCCTCGTCGCGCAGAACCGCAACACCTGTTTCATCGCCGTCCTGCCCTTCACGAATATGAGCGGCGACACCGATCAGGACTATTTCTCCGACGGCATCACCGAGGACATCATCACCGATCTTTCCAAGGTCTCCAGCCTGCATGTGGTGCCGCGCAACACCGTCTTCACCTACAAGGGCACGTCGGTGAAGGTAAAGCAGGTCGCCCAGGAACTCGGCGTGCGTTACATGCTGGAAGGCAGCGTGCGCATCGCCGGTACGCGGGTGCGCATCTCCGGCCAGCTGATCGATACGGCAAACGGCGATCATCTCTGGGCCGAACGCTACGACCGCGACCTCACCGATATTTTCGCCATCCAGGACGAGATCACCAACGCGATCGTCGGCCAGCTGAAGGTGCGGCTCTTACCGGAGGAGCGCAAGGCGATCGCCGCCGAGCCGACCGCCAATGTCGAAGCCTATACCTATTACCTGAGAGGCCGGCAGCTCTCCCATACCTGGACCAAGTCCTATCTGCAGCTTGCCCGGCGTATGTTCTACAAGGCCGTCGAACTCGATCCGGATTATGGCCGCGCCTATGCCGGCATTGCCGATTGCGATGCGGCGATCCGCGACTGGGCGCCCGGTGACGTGCCCCTGGAGCGCATCCTCGCCATGAGCGCCAAGGCCCTGGAACTTGAGCCGGACCTCGCGGAAGCCCATGCCTCCCGCGGCCTGGCGCTGCATCAGAACGGCGAGGACGACAAGGCCATGGCATGCTTCGAACGCGCGCTTGCCCTCGACCCCAACCTTTATGAGGCAAACTTCCATTATGCCCGCATCTTCTTCATGCGCGGCGACTTCGCCGAGGCCGTGCATTATTTTACCCGCGCCGCCGAAATCCGCCCGGACGACTATGTTTCTCCAATCCATCTGATGTCCTCGTACCACTCTCTCGGACGGGCGGTGGACAGGGAAAACTGGGCACGCAAGGGGCTTGAGAGAGCCGAGCGCGCGCTCAACCAGAACCCGGAAAATTCCGGCCCCGCCCATCGCGGCGCACTCGCCCTTGCCCATCTCGGCGAAGCGGCGCGCGCCTGCGACTGGGCCGCCCGGGCAAGCGCGATTGATCCCGACGATATCGTGGCCCAATACAATCTCGCCTGCGTCCATTCCGTACTCGGCCATGTGGAACGGGCGATCGACATTCTGGAGAGCCTGCTGCCGCGCAGTTCGGCCTACCATATCAAGTGGTTTACCCATGATTCCGACCTCGACAACCTGCGCCGGCATCCGCGCTTCAAGAAGCTGCTGACAGAGGCGATGAAGGAACGGGAGCGGATCGCGGGATAGGGTGCGGCGCCCATTGCATCGATCGGACCCGGCAAGCGCAGGGGGCGGGCCGAACCTATGTCTTTGTGCGGGAGACAACCTTCCGGACATGCGGGCAGACCGCAGACGGCACGCAGGTCCGGCTTGACGGCTGCGCCGCTCTGGCAGGTCTTGCGGTTGAGAAGCGTCGAGCGAGGCCTAGCTTCTCTTGTCGGTGATCCCGAAACCCCAAAGCGCAGGAGCCATTCGATGAAGTCCAACGTCGCTGATGTACTGACAGAAGTTCTGCATTCGGCCGGGGTCAAGCGGATATACGGCGTGGTCGGAGACAGTCTGAACGGGCTTACGGAAGCACTCCGGAAAAGAGGCGACATCGAGTGGGTCCATACCCGCCACGAAGAGACAGCCGCTTTCGCGGCAGGTGCAGAAGCTCATCTCAGCGGCGGGCTGGCCGTCTGCGCCGGAAGCTGCGGTCCGGGCAACCTTCACCTCATCAACGGCCTGTTCGACTGCCATCGCTCCCGCGTCCCCGTCCTGGCCATTGCCGCGCAGATCCCTTCGGCCGAAATCGGCAGGGGCTATTTCCAGGAAACGCATCCCGACCAGCTTTTCCGGGAATGCAGCCACTATTGCGAACTGGTCAGCCACCCGGAGCAATTGCCGGCGGTCATCGAGATGGCTGTTCGCACGGCCATCGGAAAACGGGGCGTTGCCGTCGTGGTCATTTCGGGCGACGTGGCTTTGACCGATTTCACGGCGAAGATTTCGGCGCCGGCTGCGCTTGCCCTGCCTCAGCCGAGCATCGTGCCGACGAACGATCAGATCGAGCGATTGTCGGCATTGCTCAACGAGAGTTCGAAAGTCACCCTTCTGTGCGGGCGTGGCTGCCAGGGGGCGCATGACGAGCTGATCGCCCTTGCGGATCGGCTGAAGGCGCCTGTTGTCCATGCGCTCGGCGGCAAGGAACATGTCGAGTGGGACAATCCCTTCGATGTCGGCATGACCGGCCTGATCGGCTTTTCGTCAGGTTACAAGGCCATGCTGGAGTGCGACATGCTTCTCATGCTCGGCACCGATTTCCCCTACCGGCAATTCTACCCGACCGGCGCTAAGATCGTGCAGGTGGATATTCGCCCGGAAAATCTTGGCCGCAGGGCCTCGCTGGATCTCGCAATCCTCGGTGACGTCAGATCCACACTGGCGGCAACGCTGCCGAAGCTGGCAGAGCGAGCAGACAGGAACCACCTGGATGAGTGCCTTGCCGCCTACAGGAAAGCGCGTGAAGGCCTCGACGACCTCGCCACCGGCAGACAGGGCGGCAAGATCCATCCGCAATATGTGGCACGCCTTCTGAGCGAACACGCCTCCGACGATGCCGTTTTCACCTTCGATGTCGGAACGCCCACCATCTGGGCGGCGCGCTATCTGAAGATGAACGGGAAACGTCGCCTGATCGGCTCGCTGGTGCACGGATCGATGGCCAACGCTCTTCCCCAGGCGATCGGGGCACAGGCGACACACCGGGACCGCCAGATCGTCAGCATGTCCGGCGACGGCGGCTTTGCCATGTTGATGGGCGACGTCCTGACGCTCGTTCAACAGAACCTGCCGGTAAAGGTCGTCGTCTTTAACAACTCCGTTCTGGGGTTCGTGGCGATGGAAATGAAAGCTTCGGGGTTTCTTGAAACCGGCACGGAACTCAAGAACCCGGATTTTGCGGCGGTTGCCCGCGCCGCCGGAATCCACGGCATTCGCGTCGAGGATCCGGCCGAGCTTGACGGCGCCGTCAGGGAAATTCTGGCGCATCCCGGTCCGGCCCTGCTCGACGTCGTGACGAATACACAGGAACTGTCGATGCCGCCGAAGATCGAAGCGGCGCAGGTGAAGGGTTTCGGTCTCTGGGCCATCCGCGCTGTCATGAACGGCCGGGGAGACGAACTCGTGGACCTGACGGTCTCGAACTTCCTGTCCCGGTGAGGTCGGGCACTACCAGAATCGGTTGGCGGCGACATATTGCGGCAGCCGAGTGAATCGTGATTCAGTCCAGGCAGGCGCCGCGCCAATCGTTGCCGGAACCGGCCGTCGCGCGTGGCGACTTGCAGCATGTCGCCTGCTTCATAAAAACATCATGCGCATTTGCAATGAGAAGCGCCGAACTGCCCGCCATCCTCAGTCATCACACGGATTGTCCTCATGAAATTGTCTTCGACCGCCGCGCGTCTGTCGCCGGCAGCCTCGCCCCGCCTTCTCGTCCTGGCCGAAACAGCCCTCAAGGCAGGAGAGACGGCGCGCAACGCGCTCCGGCGGCGCACGGCGGCCGAGATGGTCCACAAGGCGCCGCGCGACTACCAGACGGAAATCGATGTCGCGGTCGAGCGGATCATCGTCGAGGAGATGGTCAAGGCATTCCCGTCCTACGCGATAAGGGGCGAGGAAGAGGTCGGCAACCGGCAGGCTGGCGCGGACGCGCCGGTCATCTATATCGACCCGATCGACGGCACGACGAATTTTGCCTGGGGCATTCCGCATTTCGGCATGACGATCTCAATCGCCGAGGGCGGCCGCATCGTTGCCGGCGTTGTTTACGACGCCATGCAGGACGAACTTTTCAGCGTCGAGGCCGGCGCCGGCGCCTGGCTGGACGGCGAGCGGATCCATTGCGCCGAGGTTGCCGACATCCAGAACGTGCTGATCGGCGCCGGCCTGCCGATACCCGGCCAGGTCAAGGCGGTCCCGGAGGAGCTCTATTTCGATGCCGTGAAGCGGCTGATGGCCAATACCGCCGGTGTGCGCCGTCTCGGTTCGGCAGCGCTTTCGATCGCCTATGTCGCCTGCGGCCGGCTGGACGGCTTTTTCGAGGATGGCCTCTCGGTCCACGACTTCGGCGCTTCGGCGCTGATGGTCGAGGAAGCGGGCGGTATCGTCACACGGTTTTCCGGCGCTGCCGTCACCGGCAAAGGCGATATCCTGGCAGCAAGCAAGGCGCTGCATCCCTGGCTGCAGGAGGGTTTTCAGCCGAGGGCCTGAGACACGTCAGGTCGCGGGGAGCGGCTTTGCGGGCGCAGCCGCCTGCGGCTCTCCCGATTGGTGGATGAGGGCGTTGTCGCGGAAAGCGAAGAAGCCTGAGCAACTCGAGGCGACGGCCATCCCGACCCTGATCGTTTCGGCCGGCGCAACCATCGCCTTCAGCCTGATGCCGTCGGCGAGATCGACATCGACGATCTTGTGGGTGCCGAAATCGGTAACGCGGCGGACCGTCGCATCTGCCGTTCGGCCGGCGGGACGCACCGTCAGAGCTTCCGGACGCATGGCGAGCGTCACGGGACCGTCGGCAACGGGAACGGAAAAGCCGAACAGCGGATGCGTGCAGACCCCGTTGCGGATCTCGCTCTCCACGAAGTTCATCGAGCCGATGAAGCCGGCGACAAAGGCCGTCTGCGGCTCGCGGTAGATGACGCTCGGCGGAGCCACCTGTTCGGTGCGCCCTTCACGCATGACGACGATGCGGTCGGCGAGCGCCAGGGCCTCGTCCTGACCGTGGGTGACGAACAATGTCGTGATGCCGAGCCGTTGCTGGATATCGCGCACTTCCTCCCGCAGCCGCTCGCGCAGGTACTGGTCGAGGCTGGCGAAGGGCTCGTCGAGCAGCAGGATCTTCGGCTCGAGGACCAGCGAACGGGCAAGCGCCACGCGCTGCTGCTGGCCTCCGGAAAGCTGTGTCACCGCACGCCGCCCGTAATCGGCGAGACCGACGAGAGCGAGAGCATCCTCGACCCGCTGGCGGATCTCGGCCTTCGGCAGGCGCCGCAATTTCAGCCCGAAGGCGATGTTGTTGAAGACATCCATATGCGTCCAGAGCGCATGGCTCTGGAAGACCATGCCGGTCGGGCGCCGCTCCGGCGGCAGGTTCGTCACGTCTCTCGCGTCGATGCGAATGCTGCCTGCGCTCGGGTGCTCGAAACCGCCGATCATGCGAAGCAGCGTCGATTTGCCGGAGCCCGAGGGGCCGAGCAGGCAGACGAGTTCGCCGTCGCCGACCTCGAGCGAGAAGTCGCGGATGGCAAACGTATGGCCGAAGCTCTTCGAAACGCCTTCGATCGCCAGATGTGCCATTCCTGAAACCCTTTCTGCCGGCGCTCAGGCGCCAAAGCCCCGTGCGAAGGCGCCGGTTCCGATGACGCGCCGCGCAAACATCAACGCCGCGAAGGACGGCACCCACAGCATGACGGAGAGGACCGCCCCATATTGCACGACGATCTGGCTGTTGATGAAGCTGATCATCAGCACCGGCATGGTACGGATTTCGGGCGCTCCGATCAGCCAGGCGCCCTCCGTCTCATAAAAGGTCCCGACGAAGGTCAGCAGCAGGGCCGCGGATATCGTCGGCGCGGCCTGTGGAAGCGTGATCGACCAGAAGACGCGAAGCGGCGTCGCGCCGGCATCGCGCGCGGCTTCCTCCATGCGCCGGTCGACATTCTGGAAGGCGGCGACCGGGATCCAGATCATCAGCATCAAAGTGCCGACGAGCTGGATCAGCACCACGCCCCAGAAGGTGCTGATCAGCCCGAGTTGCAGAAAGATGCCGGCGATCGCCACCAGCAGGCCGAATTTCGGAAAGGCATGCGAGGCAAGGAACGACAGGAACAGGACGTTGCGGCCGGGAAAACGCATCCTTGCAAAGGCATAGGCGGCGGGCAGGCAGACGATCGCCGAGAGCGCCGTCACGGTCGCGGTCAGACGCAGGCTGAGGAACAACGCGTCCCAGACATCCTTGCGGGCAAGCGTCTGCGACCAGAACCGCAGACCGAACTGCTGGGGGATGACGGAAGGATAGCGCCAGACCTCGGTGAAGGCCCAGGTGGCGACAACCAGCAGCGGCAGCGCGATGAACAGCGTCAGCAGCATCGCCAGCACCAGGCCCGTCCAGTCGAATTTCAAGGCAGTCGGCCGGCGCATCACCGACCCTCCCGATTGCGGGCGATCGACCAGACATAGAAGACGCCGAAGAGGAGGCAGAAGCCGAAGGTGATGACGGCCTGCGTGAGCGCACCGAGCGGGTCGTTCATGTCGGCAAAGGTGCGCTGCATGAACGGTCCCATCATCTCCGGAGAGGCCGGACCAAGCACATAGGGCAAGGTGAAGGCGGAGAATATGCCGAGAACGGCGAAGGAGGCCGTGACCAGCAGCGAATTGCCCATACGCGGCAGGATGATCGAGATGAAGACGCGCAAAGGCGTTGCGCCGACATCACGGGCCGCCTCGACGGAGCTGTTGGAAACAGACGCGAGGCCAGCCGTCAGCATCAGTACCGTCAAAGGCAGATTGTCCCAGACGAGGCCGATGACCGGTCCCCAGGGCGTCAGATAGGGGCTGGGCAGTTTTGGCAGGCCGACGGCGTTGAGCAGGATATCGACCGTACCGTTCGGCCCGATCGTGCGGATCAGGGCATAGGAGAGAATGATCGAAGGAACGAACATCGGAAAGATTGCCAGCCCCTGCACGTAGGCCGCAAGGCGGCTGCCGGAAAAGCGCAGGTAAAGGGCAATCGGAAGGCCGATCGCAAGCAGGAGCAGCCCGCAGACCATGGTCGTCCAGAGCGTCAGCCAGAGGTTGTTGAGGCTGTAGGTATCGGTGAAGAAGAAATGGTAGGAGGCGAGCGAGAAGCCGCTCGTCCCGTCCGGCTGGCGGACGAAGATGGTGGTTGCGACGGCCGAGAGGATCGGAAAGATGATCAGCCAGCCGACCAGAAAGACCGGCATGCCGACCAGGAGGAGCCCGTAAAGGCTCCCCCTGCCGAGAGACGGAGCGCGGTGCGCGACCGCAGGCTGTGCGGCATGCAGCGCCATCAGGTGCGGCTGATTCCGGGAGCGACGTTGCGGTACCAGCCGTCGTTGATCGCCTTTTCCCAATCGCCGCCCGGGAAGGTCGGGATCGTGGCCGGGATGACATCGGCATATTTCTTGCGCAGGTCTTCGGAAATGTGATCCCAGGAAACGCCCGGGAAACCGCCGATCTCGGTGATGATGGCTTCCTGCATCTCGCTCGTCAGCATGAAGGAGGCGAGCTTGAGGGCGGCGTCCTTATTGGCGCCGTTGGTGAAAATCGTCATGGCCGAGAACCCGCCGCAGAGCGCGAGATCGGAGAGCTGCACGAGGCCGGTCGTCTCGGGCAGAACGCCCTGCGAGATTGCCTGCAGGACCTGGTCGGACCAGACCGGAGCCATGGTCACGACGCCCTGGGAGAGCAGCTGGATCGACTGCGTGTTGCCGGCGGTATAGGCGCCTTTCTGATAGAGCGACGGCGCGAGATCGTTGAGGATCTTCCAGGCGGGCGTCAGCGACTGCTCGGCAAAATCGGCAGTGAAGTTGTCGATCTTGAACTTCTTCGGATCGCGGCCGTTGGCTTCATGAATGGCGCGGCGGACGAAATTGCCGCCCGAACCGCCCTTGTCCGGACGGTTGTAGATGAACTGGCCGGGATTGGCCTTGATCCAGGCCGTCAGCTGTTCCCAGGTCTTCGGTGCATCCTTCGGGTCGAGCTTGGTCTTGTCATAGGCAAGCAGAACCTGCGAACCGCGATAGGGCAATGAGTAGGGCGTGTCGATAGCGAGCGGATTGACGCGGTCGAAGCCGGGTACGTTCTCAGCGGAGAACTTCACCCAGAGACCGGCATCGATACCGCCGGCCGGAAGGCGCGGATCGAAGGATTCGAAGAGGTCGGCCTGCGGATCGGTCTTGGTCTTAAGCGCAGCGAGAGCGCGGTCGCCGATGGCGCGCAGGCCGTTATTGTCGCCGGCATCGGTGACCTTCAGGGTCACTTCCGGATGCGCCTTTTCGAAAGCCGGACGGATGATGTTGTTCCACAGGTCGATAATATTGGAATCCGAACCGCTGTAGAGGTCGATCGTGCCTGCGGCGGCCGAGGCGAAGCGCGGAAGGGCGAGAAGGCTCGCAGCCGCCGACGATGTGATCAGAAATTCGCGTCTATTCATACCCTGTCTCCCTTCGCTAGCGAGGCGGCGCCCCAGATGAGTTCTGAGAACTTGCTAGCCTCGGCGCGTAACATCGGAATGACAGAAGCGAAGAAAATGCACACGTGTGCCAAACCCGGCAGGGCAGTGGCTGCGTCTCGATTTTGCTTATCGATACCGCAATCCAACTGCGTCCTTAGCAGCCTTCACAACGGCGTCTGTCGTGATACCGAACTTCCTGTAGACGTCGTCGATCTTGCCCGAGGCCCCGAAACTGTGCATGCCGACGAACCGGCCGTCGAGCCCGAGATACCGGTCCCAGCTGTCCTGGACAGCTGCTTCCACCGCGACGCGCGCAGTTCCCTCTCCAAGAACCTCGCGCTTGTAGTCCGGTGCTTGCGCCTCGAACAGCAGGCGGCACGGCATGGAGACGACCGCCGTCGGAATGCCTTCCGCCTGGAGGCTCGTCCTTGCCTCGACAGCAAGGTGCAACTCCGATCCGGTTGACATGATCGTCAGCTCGCGAGCGCCGCCTTCTGCCTCGAGCAGAACGTATCCGCCCTTTGCCGACAGGTTGGCGGAGCCAGGCTGCCTTCTCAGAAGCGGCATAGGCTGGCGGGACAAGGCGATCAGCGCGGCCTGCCGCGGGGCTTCGAGAATGGCCTGCCAGCATTCCGCCGTCTCGATCGGGTCGCCCGGGCGGAACACGGCAAGGCCCGGAATGGCGCGCAGCGCCGTCAGATGTTCGACCGGCTGATGTGTCGGGCCGTCCTCGCCGAGGCCGATGGAATCGTGCGTCATCACGAAGATCGAACGCACGGCCATCATCGCCGCCAGTCGGATGGACGGCCGGGCATAATCGGAAAAGGTCAGGAAAGTGCCGCCGTAGGGGACCAGCCCGCCGTGCAGGGCAATCCCGTTGATGGCCGCAGCCATTCCGTGTTCACGCACGCCGTAGTGGATATAGGATCCGTTATACTGGCCCGGCGAGATCTCGATCATGGATTTGGCCTTGGTATTGTTCGACGGCGTCAGGTCCGCCGATCCGCCGACAAGCTCGGGAATGGCCTCGGCAAGGTGATTGAGAACGATCCCGCTCGCCTGCCTTGTGGCAAGGTCCTTTTCGGCAGACAGAAGCTCCTGTTTTGCAGCCTCGATCGCCCCCGTCCAGTCCGGGGGCAGTTCGCCCTTCATCCGGCGTTCGAAATCGGCGCGGACATCCGCCTGCGCCGTCTGCACCCGCATCGCCCAGGCCATACGGGCGTTACGTCCCTTCGCGCCGATCTTTCTCCAATCTTCGAGCAGGTCTGACGGGATCTCGAAGGGCGGCGCGCTCCAGCCGAGAATCTTGCGGGCGCCGGCGATCTCCTCCTCGCCGGGCGCGTCGCTATGGGCCTTCTGCGTGCCGGCCCTGGTCGGAAAGCCGAAGCCGATAATGGTTTTGCAGGCGATCAGCGACGGGCGATCGCTGACCCGTTGCGCCTCGGCGATCGCGTTGCGGATGGCGTCAGTGTCGTGACCGTCGATTTCCTGGACGTGCCAGTTCGATGCGCGGAAGCGCGCCGGCTGGCTGTCGGATTCCGCCAGGCTCGTCGCGCCGTCGATCGATATCGAGTTGTTGTCCCAGAACGCGATCAGCTTGCCGAGTTTCAGATGGCCGGCAAGCGAGATGGCCTCCTGGCTGATGCCCTCCATCAGGCATCCGTCGCCGAGGAAGACATAGGTATAGTGGCTTGAAAGATCATCGCCGAACCGGGCGTTCATGATGCGCTCGGCAAGGGCGAAACCGACCGAATTGGCAATGCCCTGCCCGAGCGGGCCGGTGGTCGTCTCGATGCCCGTGGCATGGCGGTATTCCGGATGACCTGCCGTCCTGCTGTCGATCTGCCGGAAATTCCGGATCTGGTCGATCGTCATGTCCCGATAGCCCGTCAGGTAGAGCAGGCTGTAAAGGAGCATCGAACCGTGGCCGTTGGAGATCAGGAAACGGTCGCGGTCGAACCAGTAAGGGTCTTCAGCATCGAATTTCAGGAAGTCGGAAAAGAGCACGACGGCAATGTCGGCCATGCCCATCGGCATGCCCGGGTGCCCGCTCTTGGCCTTCTCGACGGCATCCATCGAGAGAAACCGAATGCAATTGGCCATGTCGCGCAGGTGCTGATCGCGGGGCGCCGGTACGGACTTCACGGTTTCCGTCATGATCGTTTCCTCGGAGGCTGGTGAAAGACCAGCCGGAAGATAGGGTCCGACGCGAGCGGGGCCACTGCGGCATGTTGAAACTTTTTCCGCGGCCTCTCATCCGGTGACAGATCGCCTGATGCCGAGAGCCGCGCTCTGCCCCATGCCCTGCGCATACGCGATCGGCCGGAGCGCCGAACGCGAAATCGCAAAGCCCGGATATTGCTGCTTTCAGCCTCGCTGCAGCCGCCAGGTACGAATTTCGAACGGCATGATGTCTGCGGGTCCGGCACGCTCGATCGGCTCTTCGAGGATGTTGAGGGCACCCGATGCATGCCACCCCGATGGCAGGGCGAGGGAAAGCCGGCCGCGCCGGCCCGCCGGTTCGTAAAGCCGCAGAATGAGGCCGTCTCCCTCCTCGGCCGGCTTCAGCCCGGAAAAGGCGACCGGGATGCCCTCGACGCCGAGCGGCGACAGAGTGCCTGCCGAAAGCCCGCTTGCCTCGGCGGTGACGAGCGGCTGGTTGATGTCGATCGCTTCCTGAAGAACGTCGCCTTCGTGCCAGGCGCCCTCATGCGGCATCAGCGCGTAGGTGAAGCTCTGCTCCCCCTCATCGGCGAGCGGATCGGGATAGATCGGCGAGCGCACGAGGCTCATGCCGATGACATTGCCGCGCGCGCTGTGTCCGTATTTGGCATTGTTGAGCAGGGCGACGCCGAAGCCCGGCTCGCTGAGATCGACGAAACGATGCGCGGCAGCCTCGAACATCGCCTGTTCCCAGGAGGTGTTGGTGTGGGTCTGGCGTTCGACGACACCGAAGGCGCATTCGAAGGTGGCTGTCCGCGAGCGGACCGCGACCGGATTCAGCGTGCGAAGCAGAGTGCGCCGGTCATGCCAGTCGATCACCGTCTCGATGTCGAGCCTGCGGGCGTTGGCGGTCAGCACGTAAAGCTGGGTGACGGTCGAGTTCCGGTAGCGGTAAACGACGCGGATCGCCGCGCGATGCGGTCCCTGTTCGACAAGCGTGATATTCTCCGGCCTGTCGAGGCGGACGGCCTTTTCGGCATAGTCGGCATCGACGTCCCAGGCATCCCAGTTGCGCGGCTTGTCGGCCGGATAGACCCAGAGCTGATTTGCGCCGCCCTCGACCGCCTCCCTGCCCGTCGCCTTGTGAACGAGGCTCGACACGGCGCCGTCCTTGCCGATGACGACCGACAGATGCTGGTTTTCCAGGCTGTGGGTGTCGGCTCTCAGCATGCCTGCGGGCTTCAGCGCCTTGCGATCGAAGACGGCAACGGACAGCGGCGCGACGGTATCGGCAGATGACAGGACCGTCCCGTCGGAAAGCCGCGCCGTCAGCGGCCGCGGGGCAAGCGACGGATTGACGGCAACGAGCGCATCCGCCACGCCGCCTGCCGGAAGCTCAGCCGCAAGCGCCTTCAAAGCCTTGGCCTGTTCGGCCTTGGCATTGCCGATGACGCCGTCGAGTTCCTGTTCGGCATCGATATAGACTTCACGGATGCTCGAGCCCGGCAGGATGTCGTGAAACTCGTTCTTCAGGACAACGCGCCAGTCGGCTTCCAGGCTTTGCGGTTTGCCGGCTCCCAGCAGATGCGCAAGCGACGCAATCGTTTCCGCCGTTATCAACGCTCGCTCGGCCTGCCGGTGCTTGCGCTTGACGCCGCTTTGCGAGGTCAGCGTCGCGCGGTGCAGTTCGAGATAGATTTCCCCGTCCCAGACCGGCAGCTCCTTTTGCGCCGCCGTACGGTGCGCCTTTTCGTAAAAACCCTTCACCGTGCCCCAGCGTGCGCTCGGGATCGCCGGGAAGTCGCGCAGTTGCACTTCGCGTTCGACCATCTCCGGCGTCACGCCGCCGCCGCCGTCGCCGTAACCGACGGCCAACAATGATGTGTCGTGCTGCGTCTTGCCGCGGAAATTCTTCCAGGTCGGCACGAAGCAGTCCGGCTGCACGAAACCGTTGTAGCCGTGCATGGGATTGTCGAATGTGTGG
The DNA here is from genome assembly GCF_042656325.1 of Rhizobium sp. GCM10022189. Taxonomy (NCBI): domain Bacteria; kingdom Pseudomonadati; phylum Pseudomonadota; class Alphaproteobacteria; order Hyphomicrobiales; family Rhizobiaceae; genus Rhizobium; species Rhizobium sp. GCM10022189. The sequence continues at coordinate 22,948 of NZ_JBHSOR010000029.1, read as the reverse complement.
GTCAGAACCTTGCTTCCATCGAGGCCCTTCCACCAGAAAAGGTCGGATGGGATATGGTTGGTTTCGCTCCAGTTCACCTTGATCGTGAAGAAGCTGTCGATGCCGCCGAGCTTCAGGATCTGCGGCAAGGCTCCCGAAAAGCCGAAGCAGTCCGGCAGCCAGCAGACCGTGTGGCGCAGGCCGAAATGTTTCTCGAAATAGCGCTGTCCGTAAAGCACCTGTCGCGCAAGGCTTTCGCCGGTCGGCATGTTGGTGTCGGGTTCGACCCACATGCCGCCGACCGTCTCCCACTTGCCCTCGGCGACCTTCTTCTTGATACGGTCGAGAAGCTCCGGATCGTCCTCTTCCATCTGCGCATAATAGTGGGCGGTCGACTGGTTGAAGCGGAAGTCGTCCGAGCGCTCCATCAAGGACAGCGCGGTATTGAAGGTGCGGCGCATCTTCCGTCGCGTCTCGCGATAGGGCCACAGCCAAGCGAGATCGATATGGGCATGGCCGGTCAGCAGCAGCTCGCCGTTTTGCGGGAAGCGCTTCTGAAGCTCCTTCAGACGCGCGACCAGTTGGTCATGGGCCACGGCGGCCGAAGCACTCTGTGTTTGCGTCAGGCCGGCCGGGTTTTCCTGCAGCTCCGGCAGCTCCCAGATCTTCTGCTGCATGACCGCGCTGGAGGTGCGCGAAATATAGGCTGGCGTGTCCGAGGGCCAGTCGAGACTGCGCAGCGCCTGTTCGGCCGCCTCGATCAGGTGCGGCAGAACCTCATGGCTTTCGAGCACGCCGGCGGCCTCGCCGATCTGCCGCAAGAGGAGGTGCAGTTTGTGGACCGGCTCGTCCAGCCAGATCAGCCGCGCCTTGTTGAGCCTGGGCGCCCGGTTCGGCTCTCCGAAGGGAAAACGCGCGACGCTTTCGGTCGTGATCGAAAATTCCCGGCCCTTGATCGGGAATTCCTGATGGTAGGGGTCGAGCCCGAACGCCTCGGTCTGGCCGCCGGAATAGTGCAAGGTGATGAGGCTCTCGCCGCCGAGATCGAGCTGCAGGCGAACCTCTTCGATGGGCCAGTCGCGCGGCACCGTCGCCGACGCGGCGAAACGGACCGTGCCCTTGCGGTGCGGCCAGTCCTGATGATGGGCGATCGGCTCGCCGTCGAAGGTCCAGCCGTCGATCACGACGCTCTGCCGGTCGCGCCAGTGGGCGAGCTCGGCTGTGCGGACCTTCAGACGATCGAGGCGTTGGGCAATGGTAAGAGACATGGCGGGTCCTATCGGAAAATAAGCAACTGACAGCGGGGGAGATCAGGCGCGCGCAGACAGGCAGCAGGCACCGCGTCCGTCTCCTCCAACCGAAACGCGTGGCGACCCTTAGATTAAGTAACTTTGTTTTCACGTCAAGCACACAAGAAATGCGTTGCGAGAGTTTTTCCGATGGGTACGGGTAAAAGCCCGCGCCCTCTGCAGCATCTCGCGGGCGCGAAGCTCGATCCTGCAAGCGCCGATCTGCCTGGAGATCGACCGGAGCAACGCCGAAACGCACAGGAGCGCTATTCGCCGCCCTGGTCGTATACTGCATGGGGACGGCGAGGTTCTCTTGAGGATCAGTTTGCTCTAGCTAGTGCAGCGGCAGTGCGAAACCCGTTTCACTTAATATGACTCGACCGGCGTCGCCCAGCACGAACTCGCGCAGCGAATGCGCCTCACGCGATGCCCCCTTTCGCAATGAAAGTCCGTAGGAAATGGCAGGCGCGAGCTCCATCGGGATTTCGACGACCGAGAAAGCCGGATTGCCCTCCAGCAGTCGCGCGTTCGAATAGTAGCTCGTCATCAGATCGACTTCCCCATCGGCAATAAGATAGCCGGGGCCTTTGCCGGGTGGTGTCGGCGGAGAATTGCGCCCGCCGACGAGTTGGCGGGCACGTGCCTTCAGCATCGTTCCCATCCCTGGATAGAAGGCTTCGATCCGGTTGAACAATTCGAATGCGTAGTCCCCCGACGGATCGTCGCCCGGTGTCGACGTAGCGATCCGCAAGTCAGGATTGGCGAGGATCTCGACGAAGTTTTCAATCGTCATGCCGATATCAGAGCGAGCCATCATGCAGAGACGATTGCGAGCAAAACAGATCGCCTCCTCGGCTATGCCTGCTGCAGCGAGCGCTTGGGGATGCTCCATATTCGCCGAAGCGAAGAGATCGAAGTCCTCGCCGTTCTCGATCCGCTCGCGCAAAAGACCTGCCGGTCCGAGTGAAAGCGAAACTTCGACATCCATCTCCGGCGTAAATGCTTCAATAATCTTCGGAAACGCATGTCTCAGACTTCCCGCGGACAGAAGCTTGATGGTTCTTTTCATCACAATCCTCCCTTTCGATTCCGTTGGCGGAAAAGAGGCGTGAAGGCGCGCTCCTCCCGACAGCCCAGACCGAACGACGCGGCGCGGATAGGAAGGCCGTATAAAGCTTCCAGATTGTCCTCGGTCATCGCATCACCAACCCGGCCGAGAATCGTCTTCGCTTCCGGCAGCATGAGAAGCGCATGGTCGGCAATTGCCACAGCATGGTTGGGCTGATGAGTGGTAAATGCGATTGCCAGCGCTTCCCGGTCAGCCAGTTCGCCGAGGAGATGCAGCACGATATCCTGATTTCTCAGATCGAGCGCCGAGGCCGGCTCGTCGAGCAACAGGACCTCGTTTTCACCAGCAAGAGCACGCGCGATTAGAACAAGCTGGCGCTCGCCTCCGGAAAGCGCGTCGATGCTGCGTGAGGCATGGTCCGCCATCCCGGTCGCACTGAGCGCTGCCATCGCCTTTTCGATATCTTTTCTGCGAGGAGTCTGGAACAGCGGTATATGCCGCGCACGTCCCATCAATACGATGTCCAGCACGGAATACGGAAAAGTCCCCGAGAATGCCTGGGGCACAAACCCAACACTTCGGCTCAGATGTACTTTTCCCGAAGTGGGTTTGAGCAAACCCGCCAGCACGCGCAACAACGTGGATTTGCCGCGGCCGTTCGGACCAAGCACTGCGGTGATCTCGCCCGCCTTCAATTGGAAATCGAGATCCCGGAATTGCCAACGCTTGCCGTCGTAGGTCTGGCTTGCGCGCTCGATCGCCAGTCTGATGCGATCAGATGCCACGGCCGCCTCGTTGCGTCTGCCTCAAGACGATAGCAAAGACCGGGGTCCCGATGAGTGCGGTGAGGATACCGAGGGGAATTTCGCTGGCTGTCGCCGTGCGAGCCACGGTATCGATGATGAGCAGGTAGAGTCCCCCGATAATCAGCGAGGCCGGCATCATCGCCCTGTGATCCGGACCGACCAGCATTCTGGCCATGTGCGGCACGACGAGGCCGACCCAGCCGATAATCCCGCTGACAGCCACCTGTGCGGCCACGATAAATGAGACCAGGACCAGGATCATCCAGCGCATCGGTTCCACGTTTACTCCCATTGCCCTGGCATCCTCGTCCCCGATCGACAGCAGGTTTACGCGCCAACGCAAGCCGAGAAGCAAGAGAGCGGCGATCAGCACAGGGGCCGCAACCAGGGAGAGCTTCTCCCAGCTTGCGGTCGCAAAACTACCGAGCAGCCAGAAAACCATCGCTGGAAGCTTGTCGTCCGTGTCTGCCAGATATTGGACGAGGCTCACCAAGGCCCCGAACAAACCGCTCACAACGACCCCCGCCAGGACGAGGGCCAGGATATTGCGTCTGGCAACGATGCCGTTCAGCAAATAGACGAGGATGAGCGCCGACAGACCAAAAGCGAAGGCGGAGCTCAGCAGACCGAAACCCGATACGCCGTAGAGAATGGCGAGCACTCCACCGAAAGCGGCTCCGGAGGACACACCCATAACCTGGGGACCGACGAGCGGATTTCGGAAGACGCCTTGCATCGTCGCGCCTGCAAGCGAAAGCCCTGCCCCCGCTAAAATTGCCAAGAGGATGCGCGGCATCCGAACGGTAAAAACTACATTCGCCTCCGTCGGTGAAACGGGTATGTCTGGATGGGAGATCGGATCCATCAGAATTTGGACCACTCTTGCGAAGGGAATATCGTAGCGGCCGACGCCGAGCGCCCCGATGGCGGCGATAACCAGGAAAGCAGCGAGTATGGCGATCGCGACGCCGGGCGGGCGTCGCGGAAATTCGTCGTCTTCCATCAGTGCGTGGCGCGATAGTCGGTGTGGTAGAATTCCTTATAATACGCGTCGGCTTCTTTCTGCATGTCAATGTCCTTGAACCGATCGGGATAGAGCTTCTGCGCCATCCACAATTCGCCAAGAGCCATCGCTTCCGGCATCGGATAGCCCCATGCCTTGGCGTATTCCGGCATGAGATATATGCGGCCATTCTTGACGGCGTCGATCGTCTGCCATGACGCGGTATTCTTGATTTCGGTGACGACGTCGGGGTAGCGCTCCTGCACGAAAATAACCGCCGGATCCCATTTGAGGACATCCTCCATCGTCACCTGCTTGAAGCCCGCGATCTCGTTCGCGACGTTGCGGGCACCTGCGCGCTCCATCATAAGGCCAGTATATTTGCCGTGCCCGTACGTGGAGAGATCCGGGTTCGCCATATAGACCGCCACTCGTTTTTCCTGGGGAACATCGGCCAGACGCTCCGCCACCAGCGCTCGTGCCTTCTTGGTGACGGCGATCATATCTTCGCCTTTGTCCCTTTCGCCCAGGATGTCGGCGATGAGCCTCACTCCGCTCGCAAATCCGGCATCAATTGCCGCTGGCTCGTCCTTCACCGAAGGGTTCATCTTCACCGCCTCCTCAGGCGGCACATCGAGCAGGGAAATGGCGACGACCGCAAGGCCCGAGTCCTCGATTTGCTTGACCATGTCGGCCGGGGCGTAGTTCGTGACGAAGACCACGTCTGGTTTCAGCTTGAGGAGTTCTTCGATATTGACCTTGGTGAGGCCACCCGGCGTCGGGAGGCCGGGCAGTTGCGGCGCAAGGCGGACATAGTTGGCACCCAGCTGTTTCTTCCACTCGTCCAGAACGCCGACAACCTTGTCCATCGCGCCGAGCTGCACCGCGATGTTGAGCGTCTGGTGCTGCAGTATGACGACTCGGTTCACGACATCCGGCACATGCACCTGGCGGCCGATCTGATCGGTAACGATATGATCGGCCCAGGCGGGTACGGCGAACAACAGGCCACCGGCGGCGACTGCGATTTTCGCAATGGAAACGAGGCGAGCTAGCATTCATTTTCCCCTGATGAAGATGCCGATCCCTATCAGGACAGCCGGCTGCATGCAATTCGTTATATTCCCAGGAATATTTCGCTTAAGCAGATTTCTTCGATCGGCCCGGTCGGTCGAGGTCAACAAAAAATCATGTCACGACGTCGAGAAACTTCAGCGCCTGCTGAATTTGACAGATAACCGCGGCTCCCTCGCCGACGGCCGCCGCCATCCGTTTGGTCGATCCTGCGCGTGCGTCTCCAACGTACGATCTTGCATGATCGCCCCCCCCAACTGGGCTCATTTATCCCCGTCTCCCGAGATTGGCGATGATGAGCGACAAGACGACGCGCGGCAGCGACAGGGATCGCCAGATCTCGCGCTGGAAGGGGAGCGCCGTTGTCGAGAACGAGAGGCAATGCGAACGCGCCCAGAAGAGTGATGACACCGCGCACACCTGCCAGCAACGTCGCCGCAATCGATCTCCAGGCATGCCGATCGAGCCGAAGCCCCGCATCGGCTCCGCCGCGAATGATTGCGCATGGGGTGCCAGATGCCCGCGTCTCGAAAACCGATCTACAGTCTGAAAATCTGCTTTAAAGAAAACCCGACAGTGGCGGGCTTTTTGTATCGCGTGTCCGGATGGTAGTTTTTTGCAAACGACTTATGGGGACATTTGGAAAATGTGTCCGGGAGACTTCGATTTGTGCCCCAATAGAATTAATGGCTTATCTTCCAAAAATGAAAACGGTTAGGGGCGTCGACACCCTGTGATACACAAGCGTCATGGTGCTGAGGGAAGACGATAATGCGGTATCTTCGATCCGGGCCGCGGCGACGTCAGGCAGAGGAAACGGCTGTTACGCGGGGTAAGACAATCGGTCTGCGATCGGGAGAAATCGCCGACAGAAATATCCGCGTCATCCTGGAAGCCATCCGCCGGCACGGCCCTTTGACCCGTATGGAGCTCGGCCAGCACTCGGGCCTTACCGGCCCTGGCATCACCAATATTCTGCGCCGGCTCAGCGATGAAGGCCTGGTGACGTCGCACCGCCGCAACGGCGCGGGCAGCGGCGCAACCGCCGCCGAATTCGCCTTGCGCCCGGATGGTGCGTTCTCGATCGGCGTCAGGGTCCGCCAGAGCAGGGGCGAAGCCGTGCTGATCGATCTCAGCGGCCAGGTCCATGATCGCGAATATTTTCCGCTTTCCCCGACCGCGAGAGTGCCGTCAATCGTCTCGGCCACCCAGGCCATGGCGAGCCGTCATGCCGGCCTGCCGATCATCGGCCTGGGGATTGGGTCCAACGATTGGACCCCACAGGAAGGCGAGGAACTCGACGCGACCTCGACGCTTGCACGCATACATGTGGAGAACGAGTGCACCGCAAGCCTGCTTGCCGAGCGCACCATCGGCGCGCCCGCGCCCGAAGGCGGGCTGGCAATGATCATCATCGACGAAGACGTCCAGGCCGGCTTCCTCGTTCGCGGCATCCCCTATTCCGGCGTTCACGGACGCGCCGGCAGTATCGGCGAGATGCTGACCGGTCCCGACAATGTCCGGCTGAACAGCGTGGTCGGCTTCGGCGCCCTGCGCGCCCTGATCAGCGACGAGGAGTTCCGGCGCCTCATTGCGGGCGCGGAACCGTCTTCCCCCCAGTTGACGCAGTGGATCCGCGACGCGGCCAGCCACCTTCTCGACCCGATCATCGCCATGGCCGGTTTCATTGCCCCTGGTGTCATCATGATCGGCAGCGACCTGCCGCGAAGCGTCATCGAAGCGCTGATCCACCAGCTTTCCGTCGAACGGCGCGACACATCCAAGCGACCTTTCCTGACACCATGGATTTCGCCGATGAAACCGGCAAGCTTCAGCGGCGGCGGCGTGGCGCTGGGGGCGGCCTTGCTGCCCTTCCTCAACACCCTGCTGCCGCCGGTCTCTGCCTGACGCCCGAGTATCCGATCAGACAAGCGCCTCGTCGGCGTGGCTGATATCGGAGGCCAGTGCCTTGTCGAGCACCTTCTGGATATTCGCCGCGCGACGGAACGAGGGTTCCTGCGTCTTGCCCGCCCTGACAGCCTGCACGAAGCGCTGGTAGTTGGTCTCGACGGGATCGAAGGGAATATCGCGCCATGTGGCGGTGTGAACGTCTTCGCCGAGGCAGGCGCGAAGCGTCGATTTTCCGGTGTCGTAGATCATCTCGATCGAGCCGGTTTCGCCATAGACCCGGAGACGCAGCTGATCCATCTGGCCTGCGGCGGTGCGCGTCGCCTGGATTGTGCCGATCGCCCCTGTGGTGAAATCGACATTCATGGTGAAACTGTCATTCGCGTCCAGGTCATATTCGCCGATCTTGTCACCCGGCGCCTTGTTGAATGTCTTGAGCCGGGCAAAGACATGGGCGACGTCCAGCCCCGAACCGTAGGACGCGAAATCGACGATATGGATGCCGATATCGCCAAGCGCGCCATTCGAGCCGTGTTTCTTGCTGAGGCGCCACAGCCATTTGCTCTCGGTTTTCCAATCGCCCCAATGACGGCCGACGAGCCAGCTCTGCAGATGTGACGCCTCGACATGCCTGACCGCGCCGATCTCGCCGGCGAGCACCATCTGCCGGCCCTTCTGCAGGGCGGGCGAATTGCGATAGGTGAAGTTGACCATGCCGACCTTGCCGGCTTTCTCGATTGCATCGGTCATTTCCATCGCCTTGACGGCATCGGTCGCCAGCGGCTTTTCGCAGAACACATGCTTTCCCGCCGCGATCGCCTGAAGCGTCGTCGGGTGGTGAATGCGGTCGGGCGTGACGTTGGCGACGGCGTCGAACTCGCCCCAGGCCAGCGCCTCCTCGAGCGAGCCGAAGTGGTTCGGGATCCCGTGTTCGGAGCAAAAGGCTGCCAGCCGTTCGGGCACGACATCGACCCCGCCCACCACGCTGACGCCTTCGATCGCCTTGAAATTTGCGGCATGTTGGTTGGCCATTCCACCAGTGCCGAGAATGAGTAAACGCATCTGATCCTCCATGGATGTCAGGTTCGGCTATCCTCACGTAGCCGAGGCAAAACCTCACCGTGCCATTGCGGGTGCCCGAAATGGCTCGATTCTCTTGTGATCGGGACGTGCGGCTGCGGTTCGCTAACTTGTGTTGAATGTCGCCAGCATCTCATTCCTCCCAAGCTGCGGCTTGACATCAAATCAAAGTAACTTAATCTAATTAATGCAGCATGGAAATGAGGAGAGGTCAACCGACCACCAGGCTGTATCCGTTTAAAATGGGGAGGAGACCCATCATGAAGAGAGCGTTCATCAGCGCGTTAGCGCTGAGCACAATGTTATTTTCAGTGCCTGCCGCATTTGCCCAGGAGCTCGCGACAAAGGACAGGATCGGGGCTGCCGACGCCCCGAAAACCCTGGTCGTCCGGCTCACCAACGACAGCCCCAACAATGCCGACCCGGCAATCGCCGAAGGCTACCAGAAGCTCTTCGTCGAGTTCATCAAGAAGCATCCCGACTGGAAACTGCAGATGCAGTTCATGTCGGCCGATATCGGCACCGAACAGGCCAAGATGCTGGAGCAGGCCAAGGCCGGCAACGCTCCGGATTGTGCTGCGGTCGACTCCTTCGTGCTCTCGCAGTTCATGGTCAACCATGTGCTCGCCGACTTCACGCCCTATTTCTCGAAGGAGGAAATCGCCGACCTCTTCCCCTTCATCCGCAACGGCATCACCGACAAGGACCAGACGATCCGTGCATGGTGGTGGGACACGGACCTTCGTGTTCTCTACCGCAACAAATCCATCGTTGCCGACGCGCCGCAGACCTGGGACGACCTGAAGAAGGCCGGGCTTTCCTCCGTCGAACAGGGCATGGAAGGCATCCTCTTCAACGCCGGCCGCTACGAAGGCTCCACCTTCGACTGGCTGGCCAACTATTGGGCGCTCGGCGGCAAGCTCGTCGACGATTCCGGCAAGCCCATCTTCGGCGAGGTCGAAAACAAGGCGAAATTCCTGAAGGCCCTGAATTACTACAAGGATCTGGTCGATTCCGGTGCCGCACCCAAGCGCGTGACGACCATCGGAAACTATGACGACCTCAACGCCGCGGCAGCTGCCGGAACCACCGCTCTCTTCATCGGCGGCAACTGGCAATATGCCCAGCTGAAGGTCACGCTCGACGAAGACGAGTTCAAGAACTGGACTTTCTCGCCGATCCCCGGCCCGACCGCAGACCAGCGCTCCACCGGCACCGGCGGATGGACGATCGCCTCGTTCAGCAAGGACAAGGACAAGGTGGAGATGTGCGCCAATCTTGCCCGCGAAGTCTATATGGGGCCGGCCAATGCGCTGCAGCAGCAGCTGCCGACGCGCAAGTCGCTCTTCGACAAATATGATGTCTTCGCAACCGAGGCCAACAAGACCTTTGCCGCAGCTCTCGTCAACGGCCAGGCCCGTCCGGGCGCTCCGATCTATCCGGAAATCTCCAACCAGATCCAGATCATGATGGGCGATGTCCTGTCCGGCACCAAGAAGCCGGAAGAGGCTCTGGACGCGGCGTTCAACGCGACGATGGAGGCATACAAGCGTCTCTAACGATTGAGATTGCGGCGGCGCCCATGACGGGCGTCGCCGGTCATGTCAAACCCGGACAGAGAAGCCCAATGAGCCCCATCGCCATCGAGGCTGCCAGCCCGCCTCACAGCAGATCGTTCATGCGCCGTTTTGCCGGGGCACCCTTGCCCTGGATCATGCCCGTGATCATCGTCATCGGCATCTTCTATCTCTATCCCGTGATCGACGTGTTCCGCCTGTCGTTCACCAATGCGACCCTGATCGGCGACAATCCGGTCTATACGCTCGGCACGATCTCGAACGCGCTGAGTTCGCCGCAGCTGCCCGACATCCTATGGGCCACGCTCATCTTCGTGGGCGGCAGCGTCATCGGACAGCAGATATTCGGTCTCGCCGTTGCCGTCGTTGTCATCAGAGGCGAAAAACGCGGCCTGTTCGGCACGACGATCCTGCGCACCACGGCGCTCGTTGCCTGGGTCGTGCCCGGCATTGCCGGCGGCATCATCTGGCAGATGCTGTTTTCCGAAGCCCCCTACGGGGCGTTGAACAGCATCTTGCGGCTCATGCACCTGCCGACGGTCGCCTGGCTATCCGATCCGGCGATCGCGCCGTGGTCGGCGCTGATCTCCAATATCTGGCGCGGCACGGCCTTCTCGATGGTGGTCATGTACGCAGCCCTAAAATCGATCGACCCGTCCCTTTACGAGGCGGCGGATGTCGACGGCGCGACAGGTTCGCAACAGTTCCTCTTCATCACTCTCCCGCAGCTGCGCGCCGCCATGCTGGTCAACATGATCCTCATCACGATCATGACGCTCAACACTTTCGACGCGATCATCACGCTGACCGGCGGCGGTCCGGGGCGGGCGACCGAGGTGATCTCGCTTTACGTGTTCAATATCGTCTTCCGCAATTACGATCTTTCCGGCGGCAGCGTGCTCTCCGTGCTGATGCTGATCATCAGCCTAGGGCTTGCCTTCGTTTACGCATCGTTCCTGCCGAAGGAGGAGGAGCAATGAGCAGGCGCACCGGCACGCGCTTCGGCGACTTCCTGAGCTACCTCTTCATGCTGGCGATGTTCATCTTCTTCGCCGGCCCCCTCTCCTATCTCCTGTCGATGGCCTTGCGCGACAGGCGGGAAATCTATCGCGGCGTGGCGCGCTACATCCCGCACAATCCGACCATCGACAACTTCGTCACCGTGCTCAACAACAGCTACTTCCCGATCTATCTCTGGAACGGGCTGAAGCTTGCTGCCTTCAGCGGTTTCGGCGTGCTGATCGTCGCCCTGCCTGCGGCTTATGCATTTTCCCGCTTCCAGTTCCGCGGCAAGGGCCTGTCGATGATGGGGCTCCTGCTGTTCCAGATGATCTCGCCGCTGGTCATCATGGTGCCGCTCTACCGCTACATGAACCGTCTTGGCCTGCTCGACACGCATTTCGCCGTCACGATGGTCTATATCGCGCTCGGCGTGCCGCTTGCGACCTGGCTGCTGAAAAGCACGATAGACGGCATTCCGCGCAGCCTCGACGAGGCAGCCATGATCGACGGCTGCAACCGGTTCTCGGTCTTCTGGCGGATCGTCCTGCCGCTTTCGGCGCCGGGCATCGCTTCCGTCTTCATCATCACCGTGATTGCCGGCTGGTCGCAGTTCCTCGTGCCTTTTCTGCTGCTCACGCAAAACAATCTGATGCCGATCGGCGTCGGGATCTTTAACTTCCGTGGCATGCAGACCGACTCGTCCATCCAGCTGCTTGCGGCCGCCTGCCTGATCTCCGTCGTGCCGGCGATCGTGGCCTTCCTGTCGCTCCAGCGGCTGATCCTTGGTGCCATGACCAGCGGCGCAGTGAAAGGATGAGGCCGGCTTGCATGTGCGTGGCAGATGGAGGATCCCGACCATGAACCAGACGACCGGCGCCAGACTGTCTCCCGACCTGACGGGGGCCAATGTCGAGGATGCGGGCGAACACAACAGAGCCGTCGTTCTGCGCTGCATCCATCGGCAGGCGCCGATCTCGCGTGCCGAGATTGCCCGGCAGACCGGCTTTACCAAACCGGCGATCGCCCGCATCGTGGACCGCCTGCTCGACGAGGGCCTGATCATCGAGGCGCGCCGGCGCCATGGGCTCCGGGGCCAGCCGGCAATCGAGCTCGAGATCAACCCCGATGCATTCTACGCAATCGGCATCAACATCGATCGCGACCATCTGACGATTGTCGCCGTCGATGCGGTCGGCAACGTGCGTGCCCGCGTGCACCACGAAAAGCGCTATGTGCGGCCGGCCGAATTCATGCAGCTGACGGCCGATGCGATCTCGCACTTCCAGCGAAGCCGCCTGATCGACGACGCGCATCTGGCCGGCATCGGGCTCGCCATGCCGGACTGGCTCGGCGAGATCAGCTTCCTCGGCATGCCCGACGACTACTCGGAATGGATGGAATTCGACGTCCGCGCAGCGCTGGAAAACCTGACGCAGCACCCGGTCTTCATCGAGAACGAGACCAATGCCGCGGCACTTGCGGAACTGGATTACGGCCTCGGGTCGGAAAGCCGCAGCTTCTTTTACATCGCCATCAACGCCTGCCTTGGCGGAGGCCTCGTGCTCGACGGCAACGGCCATCGCGGCGCCATGGCGCTCAGCGGCGAAATCGGCTGGCTGCCGATCGCCGACGATCGGGACAAGGCGGCACCGAAGGTCGATCTTCTGGGCGAGATGGTGACGATCTTCTTCCTCTACAAATTCCTGGCCGAACACGGCATCCGCGCAAGCGTGCCCCAGGACCTGCTGGCCCTTGACGCGCATGGCAGGGCGCTCGTTTCGAAATGGCTGAAGGAGATGAGCGCGCATCTTGCCGTTGCCGTCAAGCATATCGGCATGATCGTCGATCCCGACGCCATCATCATCGGCGGCCGATTGCCGATCCGCATGATCGACGAGCTGCTGCGCTACGTTCACGAACATCTGACGGCCGCAGACACCACCTTGCCCTCGCTGCATCGCGCTTCGCTCGGCGAGGACGCTTCGGCGCTCGGTGCGGCAGCGATGCCGATGGCCGCGGCCCTGATGCTGGCATCGGCCGACGCCGTTCAGCGCACCCGCTCGCCTCTCAAATTCATGGATCGCCTGAACAATTGAAACCGCCGGCAAGGCACTGGGAGGATTTTGATGAGGATTGGTTTTTATACGTCGACATTCAACGACCGGCCACTTGAGGAAGTGGTGGATTTTGCGGCGTCGGCCGGTTTCGACGCGATCGAAATCGACGTCGGCGGCCACATCAGGACGCCGGACAGGGTGCGGGCTGCGGTGGCACTCGCCCGGGACCGCAACCTCTTCGTCTCCTCGATTACCTATTTCGGCAACCAGCTCGATTCCGATCGCACAAAGCGCGGCGAACTTCGCACCCGAACGGAGGAATTTGCGGAGGCGATCGGTGACGCCGGAGTGCCGATCTTCGTGATTTTTCCCGGCCGCGACGACAGTGCCGACGAGGAGACCAACTACGATGATTTCGCCGATTTCGCCAACCGATTGATTGCCCGCACGACGTCAGGCGGCCTCACCTTCGCGATCGAAAACTGGCCGGGGCCGAAGGACAATTTCATCGGCACCACGCCGAAAGGCTGGCAGGAGCTCTTCAAGCGCATACCCGACCGGCGCTTCGCTCTCGAATTCGACCCGTCGCACCTCATCCGCATCGGCGTCGATCCCTATGCCGCGATGGAGGCGGTCAAGGATCGCATCGCCATTCTCCACGCCAAGGATACGGCCATCGATGCAGCCGCCCAGCAGGCGGTCGGCTACCACGGCAAGGGCTGGTGGCAGTACAAGCTGCCGGGCCAGGGCCTGCTCGACTGGCCCCGCTTCCTGCGCCAGGCCCGCGCCGGCGGCTTTGATGGCACGCTTTCGATCGAACACGAAGACGCCGCCTACGGATGGCCGGGCAAGGATCTCGAGGCCAGAAAAGAAGGTGAGCGCCTCGGGCTCGCCTACCTCAGAAACGTCTTGGACAAGCTTTGAGAGCGACCCGGGAGGACGGAAATGGCCCATGTGAGAGTGAACAATGCGCGCAAGGACTACGGCGCGTTCAAAGCCATCAAAGGCGTTTCGGTCGATATCCGCGACGGCGAGTTCGTCGTGCTGGTCGGCCCCTCGGGCTGCGGCAAATCCACCCTGCTCAGAATGATCGCCGGCCTGGAAGACATTAGCTCCGGCGAGATCCAGATCGGCGCGCATATCGTCAACGAGCTGGCACCGAAGGATCGCGACATCGCCATGGTGTTCCAGAACTACGCGCTTTATCCGCACATGACGGTCGCCAGGAATATGGGCTTCTCGTTGCGGCTGAAGCGCATGCCGAAGACCGAGATCGACAGGCGCGTCGGCAATGCCGCCAAGATCCTCGGGCTGGAGGCGCTTCTCGAGCGCTATCCGAAGCAGCTGTCGGGCGGCCAGCGGCAGCGCGTCGCCATGGGACGCGCGATCGTTCGCGATCCCGCCGTCTTCCTGTTCGACGAGCCCCTGTCGAACCTGGATGCCAAGCTGCGCGTGCAGATGCGCTCCGAGATCAAGGAACTGCATCAGCGGCTGAAGACCACGACGATCTACGTCACCCACGATCAGATCGAGGCGATGACGATGGCGGACAAGATCGTCGTGATGAAGGACGGCCTGATCGAACAATCCGGTTCTCCGCTCGAACTTTACGATCGCCCGAACAACCTCTTCGTTGCCGGCTTCATCGGCTCTCCCGCCATGAACTTCATCAGGGGGACCATGACGAATGAAGGTTTCCGGACCGCAGACGGGCTTGTCCTGCCGAGCGAGCGGCACCCGTCCGGCGCCGTCACCTACGGCATTCGCCCCGAACACATCACGCTCGATCCCAACGGCATCGAGGTGACGACCGCCGTTGTCGAGCCGACAGGGTCCGAGACATTGGTGATCGCCCGTCTTGGCGCGCAGACGATCAGCTGCGTGTTCCGGGAGCGGATCAGAGCTGCCCCCGGCGATGTTCTGCGCATCGCTCCGCTCCACGATTCTGTTCATCTGTTTGACGAAGGCGAGCAGCGTATCACCGCTGGAGAACCGGTGCTGAACTGACGAGGTGCAACAGGGTGTCGGCGGTCAGCGAGGGCCAATGAGGGCGGCAAGCCGGGTTTCGATCTGCCGGGCCTGCCGGGCCAGTTCGCCCCCGAATAGCTCGACCAGTTGCGACTGCGGCCGATGGATCGGCCGCACGATGTTGACGGAAAACGGGACCGAGAACGACAGCCGGCGAAGGTGAACACCGTTGCCGGAAAAATCCAGGGCCGTCAGGGGGTTGACGATGGCCAGGCCAATTCCCTCCCGCACCATCGAGCAGACGGATGCCGCGCTGTGGGTCTCGACGACCATGCGCCTGGCGATGCCGGCATTTCGAAAAATCTGATCAATCTGCTGCCTGTAGCTGTCCGTCGCCGACAGGCTGACAAAGGATTGCCCTTCGAAATCGCCGGGCGACAGAACGGCCTTTGCCAGAAGCGGATGAGCCTCCGGCAACACGCAGATCTCGTCGAGCGTCATGAGTGGGGTCGCCTCCGTGCCCTGAGGGGCGTGGCCGACCTCGGTCAGCCCGAAGTCATAACGTTGCGCCGACAGCCATTCCTCCAGCAGAGGGGATTCCTGCGGAACGATACTGACGCCCACGTTCGGGAAGCGCTCGATGAAACGCCGGCATGTCTGCGGCAGGAGCGATTGAGAAAAGACCGGCAGGCATACGATGGAAAGCTGTCCCTGCTCGAACTGGCGCAGCGACGCCGCTGCATCGAGGATGCGATCCAGCCCGAAATAGGCGCGCTGCACTTCCTCGAACAATTGCAGAGCGTGCGCGGTCGGGCGCAGCCGGCCGCGTATGCGCTCAAAAAGCTGCATCTGGATCAGATGTTCGAAGCGCGCCAGTTCGCGGCTGATTGTCGGTTGTGACGTATTCAGCATCGCGGCCGCATCCGTGACGCTGCCCGTCATCATCACCGCCCTGAAGACCTCGATATGCCGAAGGGTAACGGCCATGCCACCTCATATCGGAATTGAATGCAGACTGGAAAAATTGATATTTTTCATATGGCCGGTTTCGTGGTCAACCCTTTTGCGAAAACCGCATTGCCCAGCTGAAACGATCTCCCGGTTCGAAGGGTCGCCCTATGGATAAGCCGTACCATGCCCTTCACCCCCGCCAATGACCTTATTGCCCTCGCCCATCGATACGGGACGCCCTTGTGGATTTACGACGCTTCGACGATCCGCGAGCGGATAAGGCAGCTTGGGGCGTTCGATGTGATCCGCTATGCGCAGAAGGCGTGCTCCAACATCCACATCCTCTCCCTCATGCGGGAGGCGGGCGTGCTTGTGGACTCCGTATCCCTTGGTGAAATCGAGCGCGCGCAGCGGGCCGGATTTTCTGCCGGTTCGACCGTTTCAGGCGCGGCAGGGCTCGTCTACACCGCCGACATTTTCGACCGCCCCACCCTGCGCCGCGTCGTCAACGACAAGGTCGAAGTCAATGCCGGCTCCATCGACATGCTGCACCAGCTCGGCCAGCTTTCGCCCGGTCATCGCGTCTGGCTGCGCGTCAATCCCGGCTTCGGCCACGGCCACAGCAACAAGACAAATACGGGCGGAGAAAACAGCAAGCACGGCATCTGGCATACCGAACTCGGCCACGCCATCGACCTGGTCCGCCGTTATCGCCTGCATCTCGTCGGGCTTCATCTCCATATCGGTTCCGGCGTCGATTACGGCCATCTCGAACAGGTCTGTCACGCGATGACCGGCCTGCTCAACAGTCTGGATCACGACATCGAGGCGATATCGGCAGGCGGTGGCCTTTCCGTTCCCTATCGCGACGGGGACAAGGCAATCGATACCGCGCATTATTTCAGCCTGTGGGACAGCGTGCGCAGGCAGGCGGAAAGCAGGCTCGGCCATGCCGTGCGCCTGGAGATCGAGCCTGGACGTTTCCTCGTGGCAGAAGCCGGTGTACTGCTGGCCGAGGTCCGCGCGACAAAACAAGCTGGCCGAAATCACTTCACTCTCGTGGATGCGGGTTTCAACGACCTGATGCGCCCTGCCCTCTATGGCAGCTATCACGGGATATCGGTGCTGCCTCACGACGACCGGGACCTAAGCTCGTCCGAACCGCGCCCCACTGTCGTAGCAGGACCGCTCTGCGAATCGGGAGACGTATTCACGCAAGGGGCCGACGGCGTGGTCGAGACGCGGCCGCTGCCTCCTGCCGAGGTCGGCGACTTTCTCGTTTTCCACGGGGCAGGCGCCTATGGCGCGTCGATGTCGTCAAACTACAACAGCCGGCTTCACGCTGCCGAATATCTCATCGACGGGGCAAATTCCCGGCTGATCCGCCGACGCCAGACCATCGACGAGCTTTGCGAGCTGGAATTGACCGCAAGTCACGCCGCGGCGGCGGCGTGACGCAGCCAAACCTTCGGCACTGGTGCCGGAAACCTGTCGTCAGAGGTCGAGCAGCAAATCACCGGCGTTTCGATCATGACCCCGGTTGCCCGTTTCAAGCCGCGTCGGGTTTCCAGCCTCTCTGCGCTTCCTGGAGCCCGTCTTTCTGACTTTTGGAGCGGGCTCCCCCGATAACTCAAGGAGTAATATTGCTGCAGGTTCGCCCGTCGCCGGATCGGCCTGCCTGTTCGCGTCGTCGGCCACTTTCTGGACGGCGGCGATGGAATCCGCCAGCTCGATGTCGGTATTCGGCTTTGCAATTTTGACTGCCGGAGTAGTCTTCGGCGCGAAACGTATCATGAATAACCGCCTTCCCAATAGTTCTCTTTTTGTTCTCATCTAAAAGGTTGCTTGTCAACCTTATTCATATCCGAAAAGCCTGGGTTCCGGGCCGGTCAGCGGAATGACCGGCCAGCCCTGGAGCAAGCGACAGGCGTGCACATCGCAGATACCTGTCGCCGCAAGGCTCATGCCGCGTGCCCCTTGAGCGCCGTCGCCTCCGTGAGATCGAACTGCAGTTCGGCAAGCTTGGAATAGGTTCCGCCCTGGCGGATCAGCGCGGCGTGCGTTCCCTCCTCGATCACCCGCCCGCCGTCGATCACCAGGATTCGATCCGCCTTGAGCACAGTGGCAAGGCGATGCGCGATCACGATCGTCGTGCGGTTGCACATCAGATCGTCGAGCCCTTTCTGCACGAGCATTTCGTTTTCCGCGTCGAGAGATGCCGTGGCCTCGTCCAGCAGAAGGACCGGCGCGTTCTTCAGGACCGCGCGGGCGATCGCCAGTCTTTGCCGCTGCCCGCCCGACAGGGTGAGACCGCGCTCGCCGACCACGCTACGATAGCCATCCGGCAGTTCGGAGATAAATCCATGCGCCCGTGCCGCGGCCGCAGCCGCCGCGATTTCTTCGTCTGAGGCGTCGGGGCGTCCAAGGCCGATATTCTCCGCGATGGTCGTCGCAAAGATTGTCACGTCCTGCGGCACGACGGCTATTTCGCCTCGAACGGCCGAGGCCGCGGTTGTGCGGATATCGCAGCCATCGAGCGAGATCTGGCCGGAATAATTCGGGTAGAAGCCGAGCAGCAGCGAGAAGATCGTGCTCTTGCCGGAGCCGGAAGCGCCCACAAGCGCCACCGTCTCTCCGGGCCGGACACTCATCGACAGGCCCGCAAGGACCTCCTTGTCCGGGGCTCCCGGATAGGCGAAATGCAGGTCCCGGATTTCGATTGCGCCTGCGGCGGGCCGACTGAGCGCAGTTTGCGAGACCGGCTCGCTTTCGCCGCCATCTTCATCGAGCAGCTCGAAAAGGCGTTCGGCCGAACCTGCCGCCTGCGCCAGTTCGCCCCAGACTTCGGAGAGCGAGCCCAGCGAGCCAGCGGCAATGACGGAATAAAGCAGGAACTGGCTGAGGCTCCCGGCCGAAAGCGTACCGGACAGCAGGTTGTGGGCGCCGATCCAGAGAACCCCGACGACGCTTCCGAAAATGAGGGCAATGGCGACGGCGGTCAGCAGCGCGCGGGAGCGGGCGGCGTGGACGGCGCTGCGGTAGGAGGTCTCGACCTCGCGTGCATATCTCTCGCTCGCCGCCGCCTCTCCGTTGAAAGCCTGCATCGTTCGGCTGCCGGCGATCATCTCGCTGGCGAAGGCCGACGCGATCGCAAGCGTGTCCTGCGCCGCCCGCGATTTTCTGCGAACCGAGCGACCGAAAAGAACGAGCGGCGCAACAACGAGCGGGATGGCGCCCAAAGTAATGGCGGACAGTCCCGGGCTCGTGACGAACATCATCGCCAGAGCGCCCAGGCACAGCAGCGAATTGCGCAGGGCCACCGACGCGGCAAGGTTCAATGCGGACTTGATCTGCGCAGCGTCAGCCGTCAGCCGGGATGCGATATCGCCGGACTTGTTGGCGTCAAAAAAGCGGGCCGGCAGGCGTGTCACGTTCCGGAAGGTTTTCACACGCAGGTCGCTGACGATGCGTTCGCCAAGCGTCGTGACGAAATAGTACCGGCAGGCGCTTGTTATGGCGAGCGCGACGGCAAGAGCAAGAAGCATCAGGAAATAGCTGTTGACGAAACCGCCGTCGGACTGACCGAATCCGTGGTCGATCATCCGGCGGACCGCCATCGGCAGCGCAAGCGAGATCATGGCTGCAGCAGCCAACGAGACGAGCGCCCACAGCAGAAGACCCCGGTGGGGCCGCAGCAGGGGCAGCAATCGGAGAAGGCCGGAAACGGCCGGCTTCTTTTTCCCGGAGCGCGGGTGGGAACCCGCAATCGCGCCGGGAGGGGGAGCGGCGGTTCGGTCGTGCGCGGCAATCATCAAGATGAGGGTCTCCTGAACTGGAATGCCCCTTTTTTTGACATTGCGCGGCGATCGTCTTTGACCGCGATCAATTATCGACCGGTTGAGCCGGAGCGCTGCCGCGGCACAAGGTCTCAGCAACATGCAGCGAAAGGCTTCGCTGCCCCTACCTCGAACCCTGATGTCGGCCGAGCGAATGAGAGGCGCATGACCGCAGTTTGATCCGGGTCAATTAATCTGGCGGTGTTGGGCGCTAGAGCAGGCCATGACCTATGCCGGACGCATCAAAGACAACATCGCCAGCCTTGCGCAGCCCGCCAGGTTCCTGGCGTTCGCCGACCGGATATTGCCCGGCCTTTCGACGCTCACCGCCCTCTGTTTCGTCATCGGCCTCTATCTGAGTTTCGTCTCCGACGGAGACTACCAGCAGGGTGAGACCGTCAGGATCATGTATGTGCATGTTCCGGCGGCCTGGATGGCAATGTTCTGCTATGCGGTGATGACGGCAAACGCCATCGGCTCTCTCGTATGGCGCCATCCGCTGGCCGATGTCGCCGCCCGCGCCGCGGCGCCAATCGGTGCGGCCTTTACCCTCGTGTCGCTTGTGACGGGCGCGATCTGGGGCAAGCCGATGTGGGGCACCTGGTGGGTCTGGGATGCGCGCCTGACCTCGATGTTCGTGCTTTTCCTCATGTATCTCGGACTGCTGGCGATCAACCGTGCCATCGACGAGCCGACGCGCGCTGCGCGCGTCACGGCCGTTCTCGTTGTCGTGGGCTTCGTCAACATTCCCGTCATCAAGTTCTCTGTCGACTGGTGGAACACGCTGCACCAGCCGGCGAGCGTGCTCAGGCTGGATGGCCCCGCCCTGGATATCGAATTCCTTCGCCCGCTGCTGACCATGGGCCTGGCCTTTACGGCACTCTTTTTCACCCTCCACATCGCCTCGATCAGGAACGAAATCTGGCGGCGAAAACTCATGTCGCATCACCGCCTGGCCGCACGGGCCGCAACAGAAAGGGCAAACTGAGATGACACATCAGGAATATGTGCTGGCCGCCTATGCCGTCGCCTTCGCCACCATGACCGCCATCAGCGTGACGATCTGGTTTCGCGGCCGCGCCTATCGCCGGCAAGTCGAGGTCGTCGCGAAGATCAGGCATCGCGCGGCCCCTCATGCTGACGGGCGATAATTCGCCGGAAACACCGTCCTCGCGCGCGGCAACAGCCCCTACGCTGTCCTTGAGATCAGTCCGAACGGAGCTGATGGACCGGGTGCCTATGGCGTGCCCATAGCGATGGCCGCACGCCGTTCAGGCAGGTTGGCCGGCATCGGTGCAGCGCCCGGCAAGCATTGGCCGCCGGCCGCCGATCGGAAGCGCCGGGGCTGCGGCCCGGGCTCAGGTCCGCTGCGACCGATCTTCCGGACCCGGATCTGCGGCAATCTGCAACCGATCAAGGCAGCCTCCCGACCCGAGGTTTTCGACAAGCGCCAGCACGGCACGGCGCTGCAGATCGCTTTCCAAATTCCCTTCGAGCGTGATCTGCCCGTTGCGAACGGATACGCGTATCCGTTGCGGCGTCAGGCCGAGATCGTATTTCAGGCGCGTGCGAACCGCCAGGAGGATGGCGTCATCCTCGCGTGGCAATCTGAGCGTCGGCGCGTCCGTTATCAAAGCGAGGATATCGCGCCGGCTGACAATCCCGACGAGCCGCCCGCCCTCGACGATCGGGATGCGCTTGATGCGATGCACCTCAAGGCTTTCGGCAATATCCGAAACCTCGCTGTCCGGACCGGCGACGATGACATCGCGTGACATGATATCCCTGACGGACCAGCCGTTGCCGCGAATGTAGCGGTCGAGATCGACATCGGACGTAACTTCCGCGTGGCGCGCGCTACGCGGCGCAAGCCGGATCTCCCGGCGCAGCAGGAGGTCGCCTTCGGTCACAATCCCGCAGATCCGCCCCCCGTCTTCAACGACAGGCAGCCCGCTGATATTGTTCTGCATCATCACCGCGACGGCATGGCGGATCTCCGCCGCTGGGCTGATCGAAACCACGTCGCTCGTCATAATGTCCTTGGCCTGCATAGCTCCGCCTCCCCTTCCGGAAACCTCTTGTTCCATGAGAGTAGGGCGGCCGGGACGAATGGGCCTTGACCTCCGTCAAAGTCGCAGAGTCGGATCCAGAAGCTCGGCAAGCCGTGCCTGCTCTTCGTCGGTGAGCTTGCTGCCGGTCGGCTTGCCGGCGCGTTTGCGGGCAAGACGATGAGGGAGACGCCGCCGGCAAGGATCAGCAGCAGGGGCGCGCCCCAGAGCAGCAGCGTGCGCAGGCTGACGCGCGGCTTCAGGAGCACGAACTCGCCGTAGCGCGAGACGATATAGTCCAGCACCTCCTCGTCCGTATCGCCGTCGGTGATGCGCTCGCGCACGAGAAGGCGCAGGTCTCTGGCAAGGTCGGCATTGGAATCGTCGATCGACTGGTTCTGGCAGACCATGCAGCGCAGCTCCGCCGACAGCGCCCGTGCCCGGGCTTCAAGGGCCGGGTCGGCAAGCACTTCGTCCGGGTTGACGGCGAAGGCGGACATTGGGGCGAAAAGGACGAACAGGATGATGAGGAGCCGGGAGAGACGGCGCGACATTTGGAGGAGGCTCCTCATTCCGCCGGCTCCATTGTCGGTGCTGCGGCCCTGGCCTTCGCCTTCCGGCTCGGGGCGCCGACCCGCAGGCGCCGGTCGCTGAGCGAGACGAAGCCGCCGAGCGCCATGACCAGCGCCCCGCCCCAGATGCACAGGATGAACGGCTTCCACCAGATGCGCACGACGATGCCGCCGTCACGGGTGGCGTCGCCGAGCGAAACATAGAGCTGGCTGAGGCCGAAGGTCAGGATGCCGGCCTCCGTCGTCGGCATCTGCCTTGCGGTATAGAGCCGCTTGGCCGACCAGGTATCGGCGACTTGCGCGCCGCCGCGGCGGATCGAGAAATGGCCGCGGTCCTCGGTATAGTTCGGGCCGGTCGCCGGCTGCATGCCGTCGAAGACGATGCCGTAGCCGCCGGCCTCCGCCGACTGGCCGGGCTTCATCTCGATCACATGCTCGGTCGCAAACGTGGTCACGGTGACGATGCCGAGCACGGTGATGCCAAGCCCGGCATGGGCGAGCGCCGTGCCGAAGGCCGAGCGCGGCAGGCCGGTGAGCCGCCGCCAGGCGATATCGGCCTTCACCTTGCCGATGCCGGCGCGATACCAGAGGTCGGCAACGGCGCCCAGGATCAGGAACAGGCCGGCGGCAAGGCCGAGCACGGCCATGACCGGGCCGCCATGTTCGAGATAGAAGAAGACGAGCGCGGCGGCAAAGGCGAGAGCGGCCACGACATAGAGCCGCTGCAGG
>NZ_JBHSOR010000028.1:0-1357 GCF_042656325.1 Rhizobium sp. GCM10022189 | reverse complement strand
CTATGCGCTGACCAACATCGCCAATGTCGAGAACCTGACCTTCACCGGCACCGGCGATTTTGCCGGGACGGGCAATGCCCTGGTCAACACGATCATCGGCGGTGCCGGCAACGACACGCTGGACGGTGGCGCGGGTAACGACACGCTGATCGGCGGAGTTGGCACGGACAGGCTGGACGGCGGAGCGGGTAACGATACGCTGGTCGGCGGTGCCGGCAACGATACCTATGTCGTGGATGCCGCCGGCGACGTGGTCACGGAGGCAGCAGGTGCGGGTATGGACGAGATCCGCACGTCACTTGCGACCTATTCGATCGCTGCCCTCGCCAATATCGAGAACCTGACCTACACCGGTTCGGCTGCCTTCACGGGCACCGGCAACGCTGTGGCGAACGTGATCACCGGCGGCGACGGCAACGACACGCTGAACGGCGGCGCCGGCGCCGACACGCTGATCGGTGGAGCGGGTGACGACACCTATATCGTGGATATTGTGGGCGATGTGGTCACTGAAGCTGCAAGTGCGGGCACCGATACGGTCAAGACCGCGCTTGCGGCCTACACGCTCGGCAGCGATATCGAGAACCTGACCTATACGGGCACGGTGGCCTTCACCGGAACGGGCAACGACCTTGCCAACACGATTACCGGCGGTGCTGCGGCCGACCGGCTGTCGGGTGGCGACGGCAACGACACGCTGAACGGCGGCGCCGGAGCCGATACGCTGATCGGCGGAGCGGGTGACGATACCTATATCGTGGATGTCGCCGGCGACGTCGTTACCGAAAGTGCCGATGCGGGCACCGATACGGTGAAGACCGCGCTTGCGGCCTACACGCTCGGCGCCGATGTCGAGAACCTGACCTATACGGGCACGGTGGCCTTCACCGGCACGGGCAACAGCCTTGCCAACACGATCAGGGGTGCGGCGGGTGCCGACACGCTGGACGGCAAGGCGGGAGCCGATACGCTGGTTGGCGGTGCCGGCAACGACACCTATGTTGTCGACGATCTTGCCGATGTCGTGACCGAAGCTGCCAACGAAGGCACGGATCTGATCAAGACGGCGCTTTCTGCCTATGCGCTGACCAATATTGCCAACGTGGAGAACCTGACCTTCACCGGCACCGGCGATTTTACCGGAACCGGCAACAGCCTCGACAATAGGCTGATCGGCGGCGCCGGCAATGACGTGCTCTCCGGGGAGGCTGGCGACGATTGGCTGGATGGCGGCATGGGTGCCGACACGCTTTCCGGCGGTATCGGCAATGACACCTATTGGGTTGACAATGGCGGGGATACGGTCGTCGAGGCTGCCGACGAAGGCAGCGATACGGTGTACGTGCAGTCGGTCTAT
>NZ_JBHSOR010000027.1:0-7204 GCF_042656325.1 Rhizobium sp. GCM10022189 | reverse complement strand
ATTCCAAACGCTCATCCACAACAGACCTCGACCGCCAAACCATCCAAACCTCCCGAGAAACCATCTCGGAAGTGTCAGGTATGTCTCCGAACATCTGTCAGGTATGTATCAAGGCCGTACAACAAGGGGGGAGATCGGCCAGAGGCTGGACCTTCGCACCTCACAAACGTCGAGCAGTTTGCAACGCTCATTGTTTGGGGAAACCGGCGCGTCTTGCCAATCTCCCCACCTGTGGGGGAGATGTCCGGCAGGACAGAGGGGGGTGCCCCTCGGCACAACCGCATCAGCAGTCCGCCTCTTCCGGGGCGTCCGAAGGTCCCGGCATGGCAGAACGCGATGCCGGATCAGTCGCTGCCTCCGAAGACGATTGCGTAGAGCCATGTGCCGTCGGCCTGGCGGCGCACGACTTCGGTGCTTCTGGCCGCCATCCTGACCGGTTTGCCGTCGGCGTCGGTGCCGGCCATTTCCCAATCGGAAACCAGCATCGCGGTGGCACCCTCTTCGTCGGGCAGCGCTTTCACCCTGAAGCTGAACCTCGGCCTGAACGCCAGGAACTGCTTCAGCGCCTCCCCTATTTCCGCCCGCCCGCGGGCGGTCCTGCCCGCATCCATGTACCACCGGGCGTCCGGTTCATGCAGGGCCACGCATGTTTCCAGATCGGCGCGGTTCATGGCGTCGAAAAACAGGGCGTCTACGTCTTCCGGTCTTCTGGCCAGCATCTTGCTCTACCTTTGCTGTTGGAGTGGCGGAGGCAGCGATATCACGGGCCTGTTGCCAGCGCTCTGTCAGCATGATGCGCAGGCCGGATCGCAAGAACGGCGAGCGCCGCCGGTTGCGGCTGCCGTCGCGCTATCCCTGTCCCTGCCGGGGGTCCGGCCCGCCGCCCTGCTGCGGCCCGCTCCTGTCGAGCGTTGCCCTCCACCGCGCCATGAGAACCGGCGGGGCCACGGCGAAGTGCTCGTCCAGAACCTCTATGCGGGTGATCCGGTCCGTCCGGAAATTGCGGAAATCGGCGCGAGATTCGCACCAGGCCGCCAGCAGCCTGATGCCCTCGAAATAGCCGATCAGGAACGGCCACACCGTGCGGCGCGTGGCGGCTCCCTGCGCATCGACATAGCCGATGCTGATCTTGCGGCCGGCATGGATCGCCTTTCGCAGCACCGCCAGATCCGCGCCTTCGGCAAAGGGCACCTCCACCGAGCTTGCCTGCACCGCCGGCTGCTCGATGATCTTCTTCAGGGGCTCGGGGACGGCGGCCACGATC
Source organism: Rhizobium sp. GCM10022189 (assembly GCF_042656325.1). Lineage (NCBI taxonomy): Bacteria > Pseudomonadati > Pseudomonadota > Alphaproteobacteria > Hyphomicrobiales > Rhizobiaceae > Rhizobium > Rhizobium sp. GCM10022189. The sequence continues at coordinate 5,940 of NZ_JBHSOR010000027.1, read as the reverse complement.
TTCGACCGCAGCGCCACGGCGGCCTTCGCCAGCTGCGGGTCGCCGTGGCCGGCAACCCAATGCACGCCGAGCACCAGGGCCTCGACCTCATCGGCAGTGAGCATGAGCGGCGGCAGGTCGAACCCGTCGTCGAGAACGTAGCCGACCCCGGCCTCGCCGCGGATCGGAACCCGCTCCGCCATCAGCGCCGCAAGGTCGCGGTAGATCGTGCGCCTGGACGTCTCCACCTCGGCAGCCAGCCGTTCGGCGGTCACCGGCCCGCGCCCGGTGCGAAGGATCTGGATGATCTGAAACAGCCGCTGGGCGCGCCTCACGAAAAACTCCCCGTCTCACACGTCATGCCGGGTCTCGCACATCATGCCGACCGCGCGGGCTCGGTCATATCAGGCCGCGCCCCGCGCATCCAGCAAGCGCCGATCGGCGAAAAACCGTCCACCGCGACAAAGGAAAAGGCGGCGCCCCGAACCGGAGCGCCGCCTTCGTTCATACAAAAACCGTGACAAGGCAAGGCCCGAAAGCCCCTAGGTCTTCTTCGCCGCCCTGCTCTTCTTCGCGGGCGTCTCGGGGGCGGGCTGGGCAAGCCTCAGCGCACGCAGCTTTTCCGTCTTCTTCTGCCGGGCGGCGGCCTCGCTTTCGAGGATGTCGCGGGCGACGGAGGTCGTCTGCTCGGCCCTCGCCTGCGGCGAAAGTTTCTCGGGCTTGAAGAACGTGTCCTTCGGCTCGGTCATGACTTCTCCTTGCCTTCGGGTCCGCAGGGGCGCGCAGCGTCAGCGGCCACGGCCGACCTTCTTCTTCGGCGCCGGCACCAGGCCTTCGCGCTGCGCCTGCTTGCGGGCGAGCTTGCGGGCGCGGCGGATGGCCTCGCTCTTTTCGCGGGCGCGCTTTTCCGAGGGCTTCTCGTAGGCGCTGCGTTCCTTCATTTCGCGGAACACGCCTTCGCGCTGCAGCTTCTTCTTGAGCACGCGCAGAGCCTGATCGACATTGTTGTCTCGGACGAGTACCTGCAAGTTGTCTCCTTAATCAGCGATTGCTGTCATTTTCTGATGCGGATCGAATTGGCATTGATCCAGCTCGATTTCGGCTTTTCGGGCGCCGCCTGCGCAAGCTTGGGCGGCGAAGGCGATGCCTGGACGTCGATATCGTCCTGGCGGATGCTGCGCTCGAAATTCTCGTTATGGAACCGGACGCGATAATGCACGAAGCCCTGCGCGGCAGGCAGGACGGAGAGAATATGGCCCGAACCCGAGGGCTGGGTGCTGCCGAGCACGCCGTGCTTGAGCACGACCGTGTCGCCCGGCCGGTAACGACGATATGCCATGTCGTTTTACCCTCATGGAATGAAAAATAAAAGGCCGGGACTGCTCCCGACCTTCCCTGGCCCTCGCCTTTTCAGGCCGGGCCTGCGTCAGCGTCTGCGCGCGCCAGTACATCCGTGGTCGCGCGAAGCCGTGACAAATTCTCAGGCGGTGCGCAGGTTGTCGGCCGAGTTCTTGCCCGAGCGACGGTCCTGGACGATGTCGTAGCTGATCTTCTGTCCGTCGGACAGCGAGCGCATGCCTGCGCGCTCGACGGCGGAAATATGGACGAAAACGTCCGTGTCGCCGTTATCGGGCTGAATGAAGCCGAAACCCTTGGTGGCGTTGAACCACTTGACTGTACCTGTATTCATAACGATCTCCTTTCAAAGCAACCGTTGGATTTCCCGCGATACCCTGCGGGCTTGGGTCGATTATTTGGAAGGAAATCTGACGAGAGCGAAATGGCTCCGAAACGACGTCACAAGCAATGGTCGATGAGCGCAATATACGCACAATTTTAGATTTGGCAACCGACAGGAAGGAAAAAACTTCGAATCGGGTGCAGGTTTTTTCTGTAAATATCTGGTTTTCCGGCGATTATTTATTTTCCGCCGATCGCTGGGGATGCGCCTGGTGTCGCCCCGCCCCTCCGGCCGGACGCCACCGCCATATGTCCATATAGCCACGCAGCCCGCCACCATGTAGGACATATCCAGCCGCAAACCCCAACGGGAACCGCCATGCCGACAAAGCCGGTTGAACATGCCGTCACGATCCGCCCCGCCACGCCGGGCGACATGGAAATTCTCGGCGGTTTCGGCGCCCTGCTGGTGGCGCTCCACCACGAGCTTGACGCCAAGCGCTTCATCGAGCCGGGCAAGACGACGCCGCAGCGTTACGGCCATTTCCTGAAAAGCCAGCTCGCCCAGCCCGATGTTATCGTGCTCGTGGCCGAGGCGCAGGGGCGGCTCATCGGTTATGCCTATGCCGCTTCCGAAGGCTTCGACTATATGTCGCTGCGCGGGCCGGCGGGCCTGATCCACGATCTCTTCGTCGATCCCGCCAGCCGCCGCCGGGGCATCGGCCGGCTGCTGATGGAGGCGGCGATGGCCGGGCTGAAATCCATGGGCTGCGAACGCTTCGTTCTCTCCACCGCCCACCGCAACGAGGCCGCCCGCAACCTCTTCGCCGCCATGGGCTTCCGCCCGACCATGGTCGAGATGACCCGCGAGGCGGATACCTGAGCAATTCCAGCAAAAGTGTGTAGCGGTTTTGCGTTCGGAATTGCGGTAGGGAAAAGCGCGATTCCAGCAAAAGTGCGCAGCGGTTTTGCGTCCGGAATTGCGGTAGGGAAAAGCGCAATTCCAGCAAAAATGCGCAGCGATCCAGCCGCCGCAACTGCGCGAAACCATCGCCCGGTCCGCCCGTCCCTCTCCGCCGCCGGTATCCGGCTACCGGATGCGCCGGCCTCCTATATGCGCCATCGCGAATAAAATTGTGCAGTGCGGTTGCGCCGTCTTGCCCTTGCCTTCCCGTGGCGCTTTCTGTGGCTTGCGGATGCGAGGCGGATTCAGGTTCCCTCGCCCTCTTTCCCGGCAGGAGCGGACCATGGCAAAGGCAAGTGAGTTGAAGACCGTGCGGGCGCTTGCGATCGCGCTCAGCGCCGCCCTGCTCTTCAGCGGCGCCGCCCGCTGGCCGGAGCTGCCGCGCTCGGGCTTCCTGACCGGCCGCGGTGCCGCCCCGGAGGACGTTGACAACGGCACGGCGGTCTTTGCCGCCGGCGAGAACGGCCAGGGCTACGGCAAGCCGCTCGATATCGAGATCCCGCAATATGCCTATTTCCGGCAGGAGGACAAATATGTCATCGTCTTGCAGGCGGAGAATTACGACGGCCAGAGCATCATCGGCGCCGAGACGTTCGACGGCGAGAAAGTGGTCGGCCTCATCGACGAATTCGACCTGCTGGGCGTCGAGGCGCGCTAACCCGCCTTCCGCGTCGATCAGCGCAAAAAAAGAGGCACGTCGGGAGAGACGGCCTCCAAGTCGCGTCAAGTTGGCCCAGCTCCACAAGGCCGGCTTCACTTTAGCGCCTGGCCAGCCAGCCGCCACCCCCAATCGGGTGATGTTTTGGCGATTTTCGGCAAAAAGCGAGGCGATTCAAGGGGATTTACGTTAGGTGAGCTGGGTGATCCTGGGGAAGTTCGGGGGGTGAGGTTGTCGCGCGCGGGTGTTCGATTCCATTGTCTGTTGTGCCGTGGGGCACCTCCTCTGTCCTGTCGGGCTGCACGGGTTTCGGCCCGTCGGTGGTCGAGCCTATTGTCTGTTGTGCCGTGTCGCACCCACGGTACAACGCCAACCTTCCTCCACCCGCAATCCACCGACACACCAGAAACACCCCGCCTCCTTCCTCCCGCCATCTTTGCGGGCGAGGAAACGGGCACGCCACTGGGGAGACGCCATGTTCCGCCGCCTGATTGCCCTTGCCCTCTTTCTTGCCGGCGCGCCTGCCGCCGGTGCCACGGATAGCCCGTCGCCCGCCTGCCAGCGCCGGGACTTTGCGGGTGCCGCCTATATCGTCTGCGCCGTCGATCCCGCCAGAGCCGAGCTGCGGCTCTTCTGGAAGGATGCGGCGGGCCGGCCCTATCGGCGGTTTTCGGGCCTTGCCGATGATCTCGCCGCCGGCGGCAAGGCGCTCGTCTTTGCCATGAATGCCGGCATGTACCGCGAGGATTTTTCGCCGATGGGGCTCTACGTGGAGGACGGCCGCGCGCTGGTGCCGGTCAATACGCAGGCGCCGCCGAAGCTTTCCGGCCCGGTGCCGAACTTCTTCAAGCAGCCGAACGGCATCCTCTATCTCGATGCCGCCGGCGCCCATATCCTGCCCACGCCGGATTTCCTGAAGCGCCGGCCGAAGCCGCGCCTTGCCACCCAGTCCGGCCCGATGCTGGTCGTCGAAAACCGCATCAACCCGATCTTCATCCCCGGCTCGGCCGACCGCACGCGCCGCAACGGCGTCGGGCTTGCCGCCGACGGCACGCTCTACTTCGCCATCAGCGAGGCGCAGGTGAATTTCCACGATTTCGCCGGCTTCTTCCGCGACGGGCTGAACTGCAAAAACGCCCTCTTCCTCGACGGCGGAAACGGCACCGGTCTCTACGATCCCGCCCTCGGCCGCAACGACACGTCCTGGCACGGCGGCTACGGGCCGATCGTCGCGCTCGTGGCCGAGAAAGGCAATTAGGGCATTTCCGGCGAAAACGGGTTCGCCTTCAATGCTCCGGCCAAACCGGCTCCCGCTTCCGCCGGAACTGTTTTAGGCCGCCGGCTGCATCGCCATGACCTGCCGCGTCTCGACGATCTCGGCGAAATCGGATTCCAGATGCGCCATCGTCACGTCGAAAATGGCGCGGGCGGAAAGATTGGCGTCCGGCAGGTCGAAGCCGAGCACGGCATCCCGGACGACGCTCATCCTGAAGCCGAGATCGGAGCCGGCGCGCACGGTGGTGTTGACGCAAAAACCGGCGACCGCCCCGGCAACGTAGAGATGGGTGATGCCGACCTCGTGCAGATAGCCCTCAAGCTCGGTGGAGGCGAAGGCCGACGAGGTGGACTTGACGAAGACGGGCTCGTTGTCGCGCGCCTCCGCGCAGGGCATCGGCCGGCAGCCCGGCGCATCCCTGTGCATGGCCGACGCCGGATCGGCCTCCGCATGGCGGACATGGATGACCGGCAGGCGCGCGGCGCGGAAGGCGGCGGCAAGCGCGGCGATATTCTCCCCCGCCTGCCCATTCACATGCTCGCGCCCGGCATCCAGCCGCTCCTGCATGAGCATCTGCATATCGACGATGAGGAGTGCAGTCGCCATGGCCAGCCGGTCCTTTCCGCGCTTGAAGGGCTCTGGCAGAGAGCTCTACCATTTGCGACGTGCCAAGTCGCTCCCGAAATATCGCGATGGGAGCGAGGCGGTGGCGGGGGCTGGCTGGCGGTGCGGGGGGTGGCGGTGAGAGTGCCGTGTCGGGCAGCAGAGGCCGCGGCGGTCTTTGCCGTGAGGCACGAGGCCCGCTTTGGGCAGCGACGCTCCCCTCCCCACCCTCATCCCTGTGCTTGTCACAGGGATCCAGCCTGCCCAAGTCCTTGGGCAGGAGAGACTCGTTTGCTTGCGGCATATGGGAGTCATTCACCGCGCGGACGCGCGGTGGCTGGATTCCTGTGACAGGCACAGGAATGAGGGAGGTTGGGGTGGGCCTCCGGGCAGGACGGTTGCGGGGGATGGGTAGGCACTGTTGGGGTGGTTGGGGTGGGCCTTCCGGCGGAACGGTGGCGAGGGCTGGGCGAGGCATTGCTGGGTGGCGCTGAAAGGGCCGTGTCGGGTGGTAGAGGCTGCGGCGGTCTTTGCCGCCACGCCCGACGCCCGCTTTGGGCAGCGACGCCCCCTCCCCACCTCATCCCTGTGCTTGTCACAGGGATCCAGCCTGCCCAAGTCCTTGGGCAGGAGAGACTCGTTTGCTCGCGGCACATGGGAGTCATTCACCGCGCGGACGCGCGGTGGCTGGATTCCTGTGACAGGCACAGGAATGAGCGACTATCTGATGTGTCAAGTTGCATATTGGAATTCCTTTCGCGCATCTCGTGCTTTTGCGTT
>NZ_JBHSOR010000025.1:0-1478 GCF_042656325.1 Rhizobium sp. GCM10022189 | reverse complement strand
CGAGGATGCCGATGTCCGCTCGATCTTCGCCAATCCCAGCCACCCCTATACACGCGGCCTGCTCAAATCCATCCCGCGCCTCGATGACGATCAGAAGCGCCTCTACCAGATCCCCGGTTCGGTGCCTCTTGCCGGCACCGTCAAGCAGGGCTGTCCCTTCTATGCCCGCTGTGGCGACCGGACCGAAAGATGCGCGGCCGAAATGCCACCCATGTTTACCGTTTCAGAACGCCATAAGGCGGCCTGCTGGGTCACCGCCGGAGCAACAGCATGACAGAGATGAACAGCGTCGACGACCTCTTGACCGTCCGCAACCTTGGCAAGACCTTTTCGGATGCAGGCGGCCTGTCTTTTGCACGCTCGTCCTCGGGTGGCGTGCGCGCGGTGGACGGCGCCTCCTTCTCCGTCAAACCGGGCGAGACGCTGGCGCTGGTCGGTGAATCCGGCTGCGGCAAGTCCACGCTCGGACGGCTTCTGCTGCGGCTGATCCAGCCGACCGACGGCGAAGTGCTGTTCGAGGGGCGCGATATCACATCGCTGAGTGCCGCCGAGATGCGCATGATGCGCGCCAAGATGCAGATGGTCTTTCAGGATCCCTATGGCTCGCTCAGTCCGCGCCGTTCGATCGCGCAGATCATCTCCGAGCCGCTGGAAGTCTTCGGCATGGCGAAGTCGTCAAGGCAGCGGCGGGACCGTGTGGCGGAACTGCTGACGCAGGTCGGCCTGTCGCCCGCTTTCATGGATCGCTACCCGCGGCAATTCTCCGGCGGCCAGCGCCAGCGTATCGGCATTGCCCGCGCCATTTCGGTCAATCCGCGTTTCATCGTCGCCGACGAGCCGGTTTCGGCGCTCGACGTTTCGGTACAGGCGCAGATCGTCAATCTGTTGCAGGATCTGCAGGCCGAACGGAAATTTTCCTACCTCTTCATCGCCCATGATCTGGCGGTGGTCCGGCATATCGCCGACCGCGTAGCAGTCATGTATCTCGGCAGGATCGTCGAAATCGGGCCGAAGAAGTCGGTCTATTCCATGCCGCAGCATCCCTATACGCAGGCGTTGCTGTCGGCAGCACCCGAACCCGATCCGGATCGCAAGGCAAACCGTATCGTGCTGCAGGGCGACGTTCCAAGCCCCTCCCGCGTTCCGCCGGGCTGCAGCTTCCATACGCGCTGTCCGATTGCAAAGGACATCTGCAAGGTCGATCGGCCGGGTCTGCGTGAAGTCTCGCCAAACCAGTTCTCAGCCTGCCATTTCGCTGCGCCCAATCCGCTGACGCAGGCGGGCTGAAACGATTGGCCCTCAGTGCACCTGGCCTGCCGGCGCACTTTCGATCGCTTCCTCGACGGGCAGGTCTAGGACCGATCGACATTCAAGCCATCCACATCATTGCGGCGGCGAGATGGACGAAGCCTTGGAAGTGAATGGTTCTGCGTTCGTAGCGCGTTGCGAAACGGCGAAAGTGCTTCATGCAGCCGAAG
>NZ_JBHSOR010000024.1:0-41727 GCF_042656325.1 Rhizobium sp. GCM10022189 | reverse complement strand
CCGAAGACTGGAAACGTCCGCCGCGCGAATGGTTCGAGGCCAAAACCCAATTCGCCGTCGTCTTCGGCGAACGGTTCTTCAACCAATGACGAACCGGCCTCACGCACAGAATTCCTGACAGTCCCGATGCCGGGCGGCGCGCCACGACGACCATCTGCATGTTCAGGTGCAGTGATGCCATCTCCTCCCTCATCTCTGTGCCTTGTGCTGGCACGAGGGCACAGAGATGAGGGAGTGCGGGGTGTCCCGCTCCACAAACAGAAAGCCCAGCTTCGCAGCCGGGCCTTCAACTCTACTCACTACTCACTACTCACTATTCGCCACTCACTATTCACTATTCGCTACTCACTACCCGCCATCAAGCGCTCGCAGCCATCCGCTTCTCATCCCGGCCACCCTTCATGCGCTCGGCCAGCAGGAAGGCCAGCTCCAGTGCCTGGTCGGCGTTGAGGCGCGGGTCGCAGTGGGTGTGGTAGCGGTCCTGCAGGTCCTCGGCGGCGACGGCGCGGGCGCCGCCGGTGCATTCGGTCACGTCCTTGCCGGTCATTTCGACATGGATGCCGCCCGGATGCGTGCCTTCGGCGCGGTGGATCTGGAAGAAGCTTTCCACTTCCGAGAGGATGCGCTCGAAGGGGCGCGTCTTGTAATTGTTGAGCGTGATCGTGTTGCCGTGCATTGGGTCGCAGGACCAGACGACCTTCCTGCCCTCGCGCTCGACGGCGCGGATGAGTTTCGGCAGGTTTTCGGCCACCTTGTCGTGGCCGAAGCGGCAGATCAGCGTCAGGCGGCCGGCCTCGTTGGCCGGGTTCAGCGCGTCGATCAGCTCGATCAGGTTGTCGGGCTGCAGCGACGGGCCGCATTTCAGGCCGATCGGGTTCCTGATGCCGCGGAAATATTCCACATGCGCGTGGTCGAGCTGGCGCGTGCGGTCGCCGATCCAGATCATGTGGCCCGAAGTCGCGTACCAGTCGCCCGAGGTGGAATCGACGCGGGTCAGCGCCTCCTCATAACCGAGCAGCAGCGCTTCGTGGCTGGTGAAGAAATCGGTCTCGCGCAGGCTCGGATTGTTTTCCGAGGTGATGCCGATCGCCTTCATGAAATCCATGGTTTCGGTGATGCGGTCGGCAAGCTTGCGGTAGCGCTCGCCCTGCGGGCTGTCCTTGACGAAGCCGAGCATCCACTTGTGCACGTTGTCGAGATTGGCATAGCCGCCCATGGCGAAGGCGCGCAGCAGGTTCAGCGTCGCGGCCGACTGGCGGTAGGCGTCGAGCTGGCGCTCCGGCGCCGGGATGCGGGCTTCCGGCGTGAACTCGATGCCGTTGACGATATCGCCGCGATAGCTCGGCAGCGACACGCCGTTCTGCGTTTCCATCGGCGCCGAACGCGGCTTGGCGAACTGGCCGGCGATGCGGCCGACCTTGACCACCGGTAGCTGTGCGCCAAAGGTCAGGACGACGGCCATCTGCAGGAAGGCGCGGAAGAAATCGCGGATATTGTCGGCGCCATGTTCCAGGAAGCTTTCGGCGCAGTCGCCGCCCTGCAGCAGGAAGGCGTTGCCTTCGGCCACATTGGCAAGCGCGCTCTTCAGGCGCCGGGCCTCACCGGCAAAAACGAGCGGCGGATAGGTGGCAAGCGTGGCTTCCGTCGCCGCCAGCGCAGCCGCGTCAGGATATTCCGGAACCTGCTGGATCGGCTTGCTCCGCCAGCTGCTCGGGGTCCAATTCTGTGCCATGTCACTCATCCGCTTCCCCACCCGGTTTGCCCCGGATGCCTGCCCGTTAAAGATTGCGGCGGCTTATAAACCTTTCGGCATCCCTTGCCTAGCGCATTCGGCGCCCGGCGGGCGTTTCCGCAAGCGGCCGACGGCACCGTGCCGGCCGTGCCGGTATGGCGCAAAATTTTATGGTTAAGGCCGCATTTATCATACTATTTTCCAGCTAATTTAGAATCTGAATGTACAGCTACCCCTAAAAAACGGGGGTTGAATATGCATTTCCTTTTGTCCGCTTTCTTTTCGGACCGATCCGGCAATTTCGGCATCATGACGGCGCTCCTGATGGTGCCGCTGGTCGGCTCTGCCGGCCTGGCGCTCGACTATGCCCATGCGCTTAGCCTGCGCACCCAGCTCTATGCGGCGGCCGATGCCGCAGCCGTCGGCGCCGTTTCCGAGAAGTCGGATGCGGTGGCCGCGGCCATGACCATGCAGGGCGACGGCACGATCTCGATCGCCAAGACGGATGCCCGCAACATCTTCTTCTCGCAGATGTCCGGCGAGCTGGCCGCAACCCCGGTGGAGCTCGCCATCGACGTCACCAAGACGGCCAACAAGATCAATTCGCAGGTCGTCTTCAGCGCCACCGTGCCGACCACGTTCATGCACGTGCTCGGCCAGGACTCGATCACCGTTTCGGGCATGGCGACGGCGGAATACCAGACCGCCTCCTTCATGGATTTCTACATCCTGCTCGACAATACGCCGTCCATGGGTGTCGCCGCGACCCCGGCCGACGTTTCCAAGCTGGAGGCCAAGACCGGCTGCGCCTTTGCCTGCCACCAGATGGACCAGAGCAGCAACAATTACACGATCGCCAAAAGCCTCGGCGTCGCCATGCGCATCGACGTGGTGCGCAAGGCGACCCAGGCCCTGACCGATACGGCCAAGACCGAGCGCGTCAGCGCCGACCAGTTCCGCATGGGCGTCTACACGTTCGGCACCAAGGCGGAAGACGCCAAGCTGACGACGATATCGAGCCTCACCTCGGACCTGACGAAGGTGAAGAACTATACCGACGCCGTCGACCTGATGACCATTCCCTACCAGAACTACAACAAGGACCAGCTCACCAGCTTCGACAGCGCCATGAGCCAGATGAACACCATCATCACCCCGGCCGGCGACGGCACGTCGAATATCAGCCCGGAAAAGATCCTGTTCTTCGTGTCGGACGGCGTCGGCGACAGCTACAAGCCCTCGACCTGCACCAAGAAGACGACCGGCGGCCGCTGCCAGGAGCCGATCGACACGTCCTTCTGCAAGCCGCTGAAGGATCGCGGCGTCAAGATCGCCGTGCTCTACACCACCTACCTGCCGCTGCCGAGCAACAGCTGGTACAATGACTGGATCAAGCCCTTCCAGAACGAGATCCCCTCGCGCATGGCCGCCTGCGCCTCGCCCGGCCTCTATTTCGAAGTATCGCCGACCGAAGGCATTGCCGAGGCCATGAAGGCGCTGTTCCTGAAGGTCATCCGCGCGCCACGCCTGACCGGCTAGAAAGGAAAGGCGCTAGAGCCTTTCCTGGTTAGATTGAAGCATTCTGCCGGAGCAGGTTTGTGTCAGGGCGGAAGCGATTGGCGAAGGGCATACCCCAAGGTACGTTCGAGCCGATCGCTTCTGATCCTGGCGCAAAGATGCCCGGCCCCGGCTGGTTTGCAAACCACCGGGGTTGGCTGAAACGGGCCGCCTGATCGACCGGCCGGCTTGGCCGTAGATCTGGGCTACGACGCGCGCCGGCCGGTCGACCATCCGACTCCGTTTGAGCCAACAGAATGCTTCAATCTAACCAGGAAAGGCTCTAGACGCGCTGCCCGTCGCGGATGCGGTAGCTCGGCGCATACATCGTCACCAGCTCTTCGGCCGCCGTCGGGTGCAGCGCCATCGTGCGGTCGAAATCGTCCTTGGTGCAGCCGGCCTTCAGCGTGATGCCGAGGATTTGCGCCATTTCGCCGGCGTCGTGGCCGAGAATATGGGCGCCGACGACCTTGCGGCCGGCTGCATCGACGATGAGCTTCATCATCATCTTTTCCGCCCGGCCCGAGAGCGTGGCCTTCAGCGGCCGGAACTGGGCGCGGTAGACTTCCAGCTCCTTGTAGCGCTTGCCCGCCTCTTCCTCGGAAAGGCCGACCGTGCCGATCTCCGGCTGCGAGAAGACGGCGGTCGGGATAAGGTCGTAATCCGGCCGGGTCGGATTGTTCTTGTACTCGGTTTCGATGAAGCACATCGCCTCGTGGATCGCCACCGGCGTCAGCTGTACCCGGTCGGTGACATCGCCGAGCGCATAGATGTTTTCGACATTGGTGCGCGAATATTCGTCGACGATGACCGCGCCGCGCTCGTTGAGCGCAACGCCCGCCTTTTCCAGCCCCAGCCCCTTGGTGTTCGGATCGCGGCCGAGCGCCAGCATGACGACGCCGGCATGCAGCGTCTCGCCCTTCATCGTCTGGATGACAAGGCCGTCTTCGCCCTTCGTCACCTTCTCCATCACATCCTGGCAGAGGATGCGGATGCCCTTGGCGACCATCGCCTCGTGCAGCCCGCGGCGCAGATCCTCGTCGAAGCGCGACAGGATCTCGGTGCCGCGATAGATCAGCGTCGTTTCGACGCCGAGCCCGTGGAAGATATTGGCGAATTCGACGGCGATATAGCCGCCGCCGGCGATCAGGATGGATTTCGGCAGCTCTTCCAGATGGAAGGCCTCGTTGGAGGAAATGCAGAGCTCGTGGCCGGGCAGCGCATCGTGCGGGTTCGGCCTGCCGCCGGTCGCAATGACGATGGTCCTCGCCGTCACCGTCTCGCCGGTTTTCATAAGCTTGATCGTGTGGGCGTCGACCAGTTCGGCCCGCGTCTCCAGGATCTCGGCCTGGGCGCCGGCAAGCCCCTTCTTGTAGAGCCCTTCCAGCCGTGAAATCTCGGCGTCCTTGGCGGCGACGAGTTTCTTCCAGTCGAAGGCGCTTTCGCCGACCGTCCAGCCGAAGCCGGCCGCGTCCTCGAAATGCTCGTGGAACTGCGAGGCATAGACGAAGAGCTTCTTCGGCACGCAGCCGCGGATCACGCAGGTGCCGCCATAGCGATATTCCTCGGCGATCGCCACCTTCTTGCCGAGCGAGGCCGCGACGCGCGCGCCGCGCACGCCCCCCGAACCGCCGCCGATGACGAAGAGGTCGTAGTCGTAGGAAGGCATGATGATCTCCGCAGGAATCGAAAGAAGGGTCTTTCACACATAGGGACAGGCGGAGAAAAACAAAAGCCCGGACGAGGCCGGGCTTTTGCGAAAGGTGAAGGCGGCCTTACGGCTTGGCCGGGGCAGCGGCCGGAGCCGGCGCCACCGGGCTTTCGGTTGCCGGCGGCGGAGCCTTGATGACCTTGGAAAGCTCGGCATTGCTCTGCTTTTCCAGGTCGCGGGAAATGCCCTGCGCCCAGATATCGGCAGCCTTGGCGGTTTCGCGCGAGGCGACCGGGCCGTCGCGCAGCAGCTTCTTGCCGACGTCGGAATTGTAGAAATCGGCAATCGCCTTCAGCTCGTCGACCGTAAACGCCTTGGCATAGGTCAGCGCCGCTTCCTTTTCCAGGTCGGCGCGGCGCGGTGCGAGCGCCAGCGCCTGGGCATCGACGGTGGCGGTGATGACGTCCTGGTAGTTCGGCGAATCCTGGATGAGGCCGGCCTTGAGGCGCTCGGCCAGACCCGGCAGGATATTGTCGTACTGCGTGGTTGCGCCGATCGCGTCCATGGCCGCGCGGGCGGCCTTCAGCTGCTCTTCGGATACTTCCTGCGCTCTTGCGGCAGAGCCGAAGGCAAGCCCGGAAAGAACGATGGTCGCAGCGGCAAGACGGCCAAGACCTGCAATGTTCATCATGAGTTTCTATGCTCCTGTTATCTGTTTGCCTGCAGCGTGCGGGCACCTGCAGGACCGGCAATGATCGCAAGCGCCGCCATGTTGATGAAAAGCCCGTGCTCCACGACACCGGGTATGGAATTCAGCTCCCTCGAGAGCGCCTCTGCATCAGGAATGCGGCCAAAAGATGCATCGATGATGTGATGTCCGCCGTCGGTGGTAAACTCTCCGTCACCGGACTGACGCAGCGTCAGTTCGCCGGAAAGACCAAGCCGCGCGGCGGTCTCTTCGATCGCGATACGCGTCGAAACGAGGCCGAAGGGATTGACTTCGATCGGCAGGGCGAAAGCGCCGAGCGTATCGACCAGCTTGCTTTCGTCGGCAATGACGATCATGCGCGTCGAGGCGGCCGCCACGATCTTCTCGCGCAGCAGCGCGCCGCCGCCGCCCTTGATGAGCCTGAGCGCCGGATCGACCTCGTCGGCGCCGTCGATCGTCAGGTCGAGCTGCGGCAGTTCGTCCAGCGACTTCAGGGGAACGCCGAGTTCGACGCAGAGCCGCGCCGTGCGCTCGGACGTCGGAACGCCCTCGACCTTGAAACCGGCCGCCACCTTTTCGGCGAGCAGCCGGACGAATTCCTCCGCCGTGCTCCCCGTCCCGATTCCGAGGCGCATGCCATATTCGACATGGACAAGCGCTGCCTCGGCGGCCTTGATCTTCATTTCGCGGGCATCCATGCGCCGCCAGCTCCTGATATTGCGTTGGATGTGCTGTTTACACGGCTCGTATTGCAAACGAAAGCCAAAATCATCGTCCTGCGATTGAAAGCCACGCGTTTCGGCTGCGACTTTTCCGTAGCATGTCGCAGCGTTGCTTTTCGCCCGTCCATCGCCTACTGCGGAATGATCTTACCCCGCAAAGAGGCACGACTTTGACCCGCGCTCCCGAAAATAAGGCCCTCATCGTTTTCGATCTCGACGGCACCTTGCTCGATACCAGTGTTGATCTCGTCGATAGCCTGAACCACACGATCGCGACGATCGGCCTCGTGCCCGTCACCTATGACGACCTGACCTCTCTCGTCGGCCAGGGCGCCCGCGTCATGATCGAGCGCGCCGGCAGGATGCAGGACAGGCCCGTCTCGCAGGAAGAGCTGCCGTCCCTGGTCGAACGCTTCGTGGATCATTACATCGCCAACATGCCGGGCCACACCCGGCCCTATCCCGGCCTCGTCGCCGCCATGGATCGGCTGAAGGCCGACGGCTACGCGCTCGCCGTTTGCACCAACAAGATGGAAGGGCTTGCGACCAGCCTCCTCCAGAAGCTTGAGCTGACGCATTATTTCGATGCGGTCATCGGCGGCGACACGTTCGAATACCGCAAGCCCGATGCCCGCCATCTGACCGGCACGATCGAGCGCGCCAGCGGCGATGTCTCCCGCGCCGTCATGATCGGTGACAGTATCAATGACATTGCCGTGGCGAAGAATGCCGGCGTGCCTGTGATTGCCGTTCCCTTCGGCTTTTCGGACGTGCCGGTGGCGAGCCTCGATCCGGATGCCGTCATCGCGCATTTCGATGAGCTGACGGGGGAGCTGGTGGAGAGCCTGCTGAAAGGGTCTGCGGCGAAGGTTGCTGTTTGAGGCCGGTAAATCGAGCGTATACGCTTGCAATCGCGGCCCCCTCATCCGGCTGCCGCCACCTTCTCCCCGCTGGGGAGAAGGGACAAACCTCAGCCGGCTCGCCTATCCTGACGCTTTCTTTATGGAAGTGAACGCTGCCGCGACACCCCTTCTCCCCAGCGGGGGTCCGAAGGACGGGTTGAGACCCGTGGCTCAACCCCGGTCAGGTGGCCCGAAGGGCCGGATGAGGGGGCCACGAGCACGCCCTGTCCAAACGGCCACCTTAAACAAAAACGGGCGGCCCGAAGACCGCCCGCTTGAACTCCATAATGCCAGGCGTCAGATCTGCGCCTCACGCGCCTTCGTCGTCACGTCGAACGCCTTCAGCGTATAGGCATCGCGCCCGTAGACGTCGTCGAAATACTCGATCACGCCGTCCTTGTTCGGCCATGCGGTGAAATAGGACACATAGACCGGGATCTTCTGCGGCACCTTCACGGCATGGTTCTGGCCGGTCGCGATCTGCCGGGCCACATCGTCGACCGTCGTGCCGAGCACGGCTGCGGCCATGGCGCGCGGGTCGGACAGGCGCACGCAGCCGTGGCTGAGAGCCCGCATGTCGCGCTTGAAGAAACTCTTGGACGGCGTGTCGTGCATGTAGATGGCGTGGCTGTTCGGGAACAGGATCTTCAGCTCGCCGAGCGCATTGTCGCTGCTCGGCGGCTGGCGCACCGAGATGTTCTGCGTCGAGCCGTACCAGTCGACGCTGGAAGACGGCACGGCATGGCCGCCGACTTCGACTTCATAGCCCAGCTGGTCCAGATAGTTCGGGTCGGCGCGCAGCTTCGGCAGCATCTCGTTGATGATGATCGACTGCGGAACACCCCAGAACGGATTGAATTCGACGGTTTCGATCTCGTCGTCGAAGAAATAGGTCTGGTTGTTCTTGCCGCCGACGACCGTGCGCATCGCCAGCTGCTGCTTGGAGTCGTTGTAATAATAGGCCATGAAGGCGGGCTGGTTGATCATCACGTAACGCGGGCCGAGATCTTCCGGCAGCCAGCGCGCCTCTTCCATGGCGACGACGAGCTTGTCGATCTTGGAGGCGTTGCTGTCGCCGCCGGTCATGGTGCGCACGGTCGCCTGGCCGATCACGCCGTCCGGCTTCAGGCCGTGTTCCTTCTGGAAGTCTTCGACCATCGACACGATCTCGGGCGAATAGTCGCTGCTGCCCGCATAGGCCGCAAATGTTGCCGCATGCGCGCTCTTCAATTCCGGCGAACCGTGCTTCTCGATCGCCTTGACGATATTGGCCACTTCCGGCGAGCTGTCGCCGGGGCGCAGCAGGCGGTCCAGCGAAATGGTGATGCGCTCTTCATTGCCGCCGTCGGCCGCGCGCAGCTTGGCAAGCTCGGCCTTCAGCGCCAGGAACTGCGGGCTGTCGGGGTTGCGGCTGGAAAGATAGGCGGCGACGTCGGGGCTGAGGCGCGAAAGCTTCAGCACCGGATCGAGCTTGACGACCTTGCGCTGGAAATCATGGTAGCCGGAGAGCTTGTTGGGATCGATGCGGCCGCGCGTCGTATCCTGCACATAGGCCAGGACCTTGGCGGACAGCGCCAGTTCGAACTGCGTCAGCGCCCGGTCGCGGGCGTCAGGGTCGGGATTGGCCGGATCGATCGCCGGCTGGGTGACGGCGTAATCGGCCGGATCGAGGCCGACGCTTGCCGCATCGGCAAGCACGGCGAGCGCCGCCTTGCCGCGCTCGTTGACACCCTCGCCGGAAACCCAGACGAGCGGGTTCTTGCCGTCGCCGTAATAGGCCTGCAGCGCTCTGGCGACATCGGCATTGGCGCGAACCTTGGCTTCCGTCAGGAAGTGGCGCTGCGGGGCGACGTCGGTCGTGGCCGCACCCGAAACGTCGGCCACCGCGCCGGTCACGACCGGATCGGCAAACTTGGTCGTGTCGACGAGCTGCAGCGTTTCAGCCTTGTAGGTGTAATAGCGCGGGCTGGAAACCTTGGGCAGGGCCGCTTCCGGATCGAGATCGCCGCCAAGGCCGCCGTTGCGATTGCCCGGATTGCCGCGAACCGGAGCCGAAGGGTCCATGAAAATGGTGCTCTGGCCCCTCGCCCGGTCGCCGCGCAGCATATCCATCAGCGTATAGGCATGCGCAGGAACCGCGCCCATCACGCAGGAAAGTGCCAATGCGGAAACCGCGCTTTTCAAAACGAACTTCATCTTGTTTTCCAGTTCCAGTATCATGCTGTTCGAGCAAATGGCTCAGATCAATTCTTCCCGGCAGCCGCGGTCCATTCATCAGAAACCGGCCTGCGCCGCCAGCGTTTTCAGACTCAACTTTGTGTGACGGGGTTGAACGCAACGCCGGCCAGCAGTTCACACAAAATTATGAAATTATTAGTTAATTTTTTACCGAATTTTCCCGCCCGAGAAAGTGCGCTTTCTGCCGCCATTTGCATTAATTTGCCGGCGTGGCCGAAAGAACACGCTGGCTGCGGCGCCGAAGGACGATGCAAAACATGAGGCCCATCATCAATATTTCGCACGGCGTCCGGTTTTCTTGGAAAGCGTTCCACCCTATAAGTCCCTCATCTTCAAAAAACTGCCCTTAACAGCATGTGACAGGAAGGCCGCAAGCCATGAGCTCCACCCGCACCGAAACCGACACATTTGGCCCGATCGAAGTTGCCAGCGACCGCTATTGGGGCGCCCAGGCGCAGCGTTCTCTCGGCAATTTCAAGATCGGCTGGGAAAAGCAGCCGCTCTCGATCGTGCGTGCGCTCGGCATCGTCAAGCAGGCGGCCGCGCGTGCCAACATGGCGCTCGGCCAACTCGATTCCACCATCGGCAAATCCATCGTGGATGCGGCCCAGGAAGTGATCGACGGCAAGCTGAACGACCATTTCCCGCTGGTCGTCTGGCAGACCGGCTCCGGCACGCAATCCAACATGAACGCCAACGAAGTGATTTCCAATCGCGCCATAGAAATGCTTGGCGGCGTCATGGGTTCCAAAAAGCCGGTACATCCGAACGATCACGTTAATATGAGCCAGTCGTCGAACGACACGTATCCGACGGCCATGCACATCGCCTGCGCCGAACAGATCGCCCATCACCTGCTGCCGTCCCTGAAGCATCTTCATGCCGCGCTCGACATGAAGGTCACGGAATTCAGCCACATCATCAAGATCGGCCGCACCCATACGCAGGATGCGACGCCGCTGACGCTCGGCCAGGAATTCTCGGGTTACGCCGCGCAGGTGGGCTCGGCCATCAGGCGCATCGAGATGACCCTGCCCGGCCTTTGCGAACTCGCCCAGGGCGGCACCGCCGTCGGCACGGGCCTCAATGCGCCGGTCGGTTTCGCCGAAAAGGTCGCCGAGGAAATCGCCGCGATCACCCGCATGCCCTTCGTGACCGCGCCGAACAAGTTCGAAGCGCTCGCCTCGCATGATTCAATGGTCTTCGCGCACGGCGCGATCAACGCGGCCGCCGCTGCCCTCTTCAAGATCGCCAACGACATCCGCCTGCTCGGCTCCGGCCCGCGCGCCGGCCTCGGCGAACTGGCGCTGCCGGAAAACGAGCCCGGCTCCTCCATCATGCCCGGCAAGGTGAACCCCACCCAGTGCGAGGCGCTGACGCAGGTCTGCATCCATGTCTTCGGCAACCACGCGGCGCTGACCTTCGCCGACAGCCAGGGCCATTTCGAGCTCAACGTCTATAACCCGATGATGGCCTACAACTTCCTGCAGTCGGTCCAGCTGCTCGGCGACGCCGCCGTCTCCTTCACCGACAATTGCGTCGTCGGCATCGAGGCCCGCGAGGACAATATCAAGGCCGGCCTCGAACGCTCGCTGATGCTGGTGACGGCACTCGCCCCGAAGATCGGTTACGACGCGGCCGCCAAGATCGCCAAGACGGCGCACAAGAACGGCACGACGCTGAAGGAAGAGGCACTGGCGAGCGGGCTGGTGACGTCGGAAGAATATGACGCGATCGTGCGTCCGGAGACGATGATCAGCCCGAAGTGAGTGGATCGCCAACGCGATGATGAAAAGGCCGGAGTTTTCGGCCTTTTTTGTGCTCTAGCTCAGCCACTGCGACGGATCGCGCATTCCATGCACGATGGCGATAATCAGTATGCCGTAAGGCGCCGGCTCATAGATGGCGATATATCTGCCTTCGATAATCAGGCGGACGGTTGCCGCAATTTCCGGGCGTGCCGGTCCCATCTCCGGGTGAAGTGCCACCAATTGGAACTTCTCGAAAAGCCTGTTCAGCAAATTGTCAGCCGCGGGTTCGTTTTCGGCGGCAATATTGAACCAGATGTCACGAAGATCCTGCTGGGCACGAGGCGTAAGTTTGTAACTAGCCACGAGTGGAGCGTTCCGCCTTCAGTCCCTTCAGAAAGGTCGCGGGATCGACATCCTCTCCGCCGCCGCTGGCTTTGCCGTCGCTGTAAGCTCGTTTGAGCTGTTCCAACTCCAGCGCACGGATATCTTCGCGCTGCTCCCACAAACGAAGTGCATCGCGCACAATTTCGCTGTTCGAAGCATAACCGCCCTTCTCGATGGCGGCCTTCATTCGCGCCGACTGCTGGGGTGTCAACGATACTGTAAGAGTGCGCATATCGGTCTTCATTCCCAACCTCATACCACGACCAACAATTTCTAACAAACTTTGTTAGATACGCCGCGTCACTTTTGTCAACAATCCCCCACGCTCGGCAATTGCTTTTGCACTGCACCACATTTAGACCGGTTCCAAACTATCCCACCTAGAAAGGTCACTTCGATGGCTGACGATCTCTTTCCCCTCGGCGCCGACACCACCCCCTACCGCAAGATCAGCAGCGACTACGTCTCTGTCGATACGTTCAAGGGCCAGGAGATCCTGACGGTCGATCCCGAGGGCATCCGCCTTCTCGCCGAAACCGCCTTTTCCGATATCAACCACCTCCTGCGCCCCGGCCACCTGAAGCAGCTCGCCGCGATCCTCGACGATCCCGAAGCCACCGACAACGACCGTTTCGTCGCCTACGACCTCCTGAAAAACGCCAATATCGCCGCCGGCGGCGTGTTGCCCATGTGCCAGGATACGGGCACGGCGATCATCATGGGCAAGAAGGGCCGTCGCGTCTGGACGGAAGGCGGCGATACGGCTGCCCTTTCGAAGGGCGTGCTCGATGCCTACGAGAAGAAGAACCTGCGCTATTCGCAGCTCGCCCCCATCAGGATGTTCGAGGAAAAGAACACCAGGAACAACCTGCCGGCGCAGATCGACATCTATGAGGAAGGCACCGACTCTTACGACTTCCTCTTCGTCGCCAAGGGCGGCGGCTCGGCCAACAAGACCTTTCTCTATCAGGGCACGCCCTCGCTTCTGACGCATGACCGCATGCTGGACTTCCTCAAGGAGAAGATCCTGACCTTGGGTACGGCAGCCTGTCCCCCCTACCATCTGGCTGTCGTCATCGGCGGCACCTCGGCCGAGATGAACCTGAAGACCGTCAAGCTCGCCTCCACGCGCTATCTCGACGAACTGCCGACCGAAGGTTCGGAGAGCGGTCACGCCTTCCGCGATATCGAGATGGAAAAGGAAATCCACAAGCTGACGCAGAACCTCGGCGTCGGCGCCCAGTTCGGCGGCAAGTATTTCTGTCATGACGTGCGCGTCATCCGCCTGCCCCGCCACGGCGCCTCGCTGCCGATCGGCCTCGGTGTCTCCTGTTCCGCCGACCGGCAGGCCAAGGGCAAGATCACCCGCGACGGCATCTTCATCGAGCAGCTGGAGACCGATCCGTCGAAATACATGCCCGAGATCGACGAGGCCAAGCTTTCCGAATCCATGGTGCGTATCGATCTCAACCAGCCGATGGCCGATATCCTTGCCGAGCTTTCCAGGCACCCGGTCAAGACGCGCCTGTCGCTGACGGGCACGATCATCGTCGCGCGCGACCTGGCCCATGCCAAGATCCGCGAGCGGCTGGAAAAGGGCGAAGGCATGCCCGACTACATGAAGAACCACCCGGTCTATTATGCCGGCCCGGCCAAGACGCCTGCGGGCTACGCTTCCGGCTCCTTCGGCCCGACGACGGCAGGGCGCATGGATTCCTATGTCGACCAGTTCCAGTCCTTCGGCGGCTCGATGGTCATGCTTGCCAAGGGCAACCGCTCGCGCGCCGTGCGCGAGGCCTGCAAGACGCACAAGGGCTTCTATCTCGGCTCCATCGGCGGCCCGGCCGCGCGGCTTGCGCAGGACTGCATCCGCAAGGTCGAGGTGCTGGAATATCCGGAACTCGGCATGGAAGCCGTCTGGAAGATCGAGGTCGAGGATTTCCCGGCCTTCATCGTGATTGATGACAAGGGGAATGACTTCTTTCAGGAGCTGAATCTCGGTTGATTGGCTTCTGATGGGATGATTGAGGGCGTGCCGTGTGGCCCCCTCATCCGCCCTTCGGGCACCTGACCGGGGTTGAGCCGCGGGTCTCAACCCGTCCTTCGGACCCCCGCCGGGGCGAAGGGGAGCCAGCCATTTCGCCTTCGAACATCTTCAGGACAGAGGGGCGCAGAAGGCCGCCACATCCCCTTCTCCCCAGTGGGGAGAAGGTGCCGGCAGGCGGATGAGGGGGGCCACAGGCAACACCCTCAAACGTAAATGCCCTACCTTACAGAGGCCGTCTCTGCCGGATCGATATTCGCCGCCACCGGTTTCTGCATACCAGCAATATCGGCAGCACCAAGCACATCCTCCGCCTTCACGCTGGCGAGGATGTCGGTGTTGAAGATGCCGTTGAAAAAGCCGCTCTGCTGCAGCAGGAAGGCGGCGCCGGCGACGATGGCAAGCGCGAGAATGGCGGGTGACGTGTGGCGAGACGATTCCATGATCTCATGCCTCAAGAGGACCGTGGCCCGGTCCTCGCAATTCAGGTTTCATGGGACAGAATCTGGTATTGCGTACCTGCGGCCAGTAGATCGGGGAACGAAGACCAACCGTCAACAAAATAAAAACAATCCCTGAAAAGACAAAATGACTGAACTTTTTTGACGCACCTCGCGCATAAGAGGTGTGTCCGCTACAGTGGAGCTTACAAATATCCGAGAAAAATCATAGGGCTGATCGTAGTATTCGCGACGATCAAACTTATCGTATGTAATCTTTGGTATATGTCGCTTTAATCATTTCCCAAGAAATCTAAGATAACAAATAGAAGATTGCTTAAGAATTGGATGAGGAGTTGCCGGAATGAATACGGCCGTTGCGCCCAAGGTGCAGGTTCCCGATGTGGCAGGTCAGATCACCTATGCCATGCGCTCCATGGGCGTTGCGCCAATTCCGCGCAATTACGAACTCTTCTACGAGGCCTATATCGGCTCGAACCCGGCGCTGACCCGCGACCTTGCCGCGCTCGGCAGCCAGGCCACGCAGGCCGAGCTGGACGCGCTCGGCGCCCAGCACTGCGCCCACACGGCCCCTGCCAAGATTTTCGACGACGCCCACAGCCGCATTGCCAGCGAGCTGGAAGGCCTGTTGCGCGTGCTGCGCCAGGAGCAGACCTCGCTCGAAAGCTATAACCGGCTGCTCAACGAGACCTGCAAGCGCATCAGCTCCAAGAGCACGAGCAGCGCGGAGCTGATCGAAAGCGCCATCGACCTGCTCACCCAGGCAACCGGCGATACGATCACCCACGGCGAAAAGACCGTCGAGGACATGGTCCAGCGCTCGCAGGAGATGGATCAGGTCCGCAAGGAACTGGACGAATACAAGCGCATCGCCAATACGGACTCGCTGACGCGCCTTTCCAACCGCCGCGCCTTCGACGACCGGCTGGCCGCCATCTTCAACAACCCGTCGCTGCGCCCGGTCACGGCGCTGGTTCTTGCCGACATCGACAATTTCAAGAAGATCAACGATACCTACGGCCATCCGGTCGGCGACAAGATTCTGGCGACGGTCGCCTCCGTCATCCGCACAAACGTGCGCCGCGACGTCTTCGTCGCCCGCACCGGCGGCGAGGAATTTGCCCTCATCATCGACGGCAATACGCTGGAGGAAGTAACGGCGATTGCCGAGCGCATCCGCCGCACGCTGGAATCGACCCCCTTCAAGAACTCGCGCACCCGCGTCAATTACGGCCCGGTGACGGTCTCCATCGGCATCTGCATGGCGTCCAATGCCGACGATGCCGGCGAGCTCTATTCCAAGAGCGATATCGCCCTTTACAGCGCCAAGAATGCCGGCCGCAACTGCACCGTCGTCTACGAGGACGGCATGCAGAAGGAATTCACCAAAAGCTGGCTGATCTACAAGTCGTAATCAGGCTTTCCGCCGATCGTCCCGAAGCTGCCGCATCAGGCCCGGACCGCGCGCGCGTCGCCCGTCAGCGCCAGGCGCAGGCCGAGGCCGAGCATGACGAGCGCGGTAAAGCGCTTCTGCCAGACGAGCAGATGCGGGCGGCGGGAGATCCAGTCGCCGAGGCCGCCGGCCCCGAGCGCCACGAGCGTCAGCACGACGAAGCCGGAGAGTTTCTGCATCCCTCCAAGGATCAGCAGCTGGGCGGCGACGGGCCAGCCATTGTGCGGATCGACGAATTGCGGAAGGAAGGCCAGCATGAAAACCAGCACCTTCGGGTTGGTCAGGTTGCTGACCATGCCCTCGCGCAGCGCCGTCCAGCCGGAGACGGGAACGCGCTCGACGGCCGGATCGAGCCTTCCGCGCGATTTCAGCAGCAGCTTCAGGCCGAGCCAGATGAGATAGGCAGCCCCTGCCCAGCGAAGAACGGCAAAGGCGAGCGGCGAGGTCTGGATGATCGATGCAATGCCGAGCGCCAGAAGCGGAAGCTGGACGAGCCCTGCCGCAAGCGTGCCGCCGACGGCCGTCAGAAAGGCCACGCGCCGGCCCTGCCCTATGCCGCGCCCGATCACCAGCAGCATGTCGGGACCCGGTGAGAGCTGCAGGGCGAGAAGCGCCAGGAAAAACGGGATCAGCGTGCTTGAAACGAACATGTGTCGACCTCCCGGTATGCGTCACCTTGCGATACAGCCGATAACACGCCGGAGGCCGCATGCAAACCGCGCGGAAAAGCCCGCGTCAGATTACCTCGATCCGGAAATCCGCGCCCTCCCAGCGCCCGGTCTCCGTCCAGAAGATCGTAAAATCGATCGTGTCGGGGCCGAGCGCCTGCGTCGGCAGGTCGAGGACATGCATGCCGAAGCCGGTATCGCGACACGGGCTGTCGGCGGCCGTGGCCCAATGGTCGGCGGACCAGCGCACCAGCGCAGGCGACGCCAGCTCGATGCGCAGGCGCCGGCCGGCCGGCATCCGGTTCCGCCGCTCCGCCGGCCGCCAGCAGAACGGCGCCGGCGCCGGTTTTGCCGCGACGTAACGCGCGAAGGTCTGGGGCGGCATGTCGAAGACAACGCCGTCGCGCAGCGAGCGCAGCAGCTTGATATGTTCGGCATGTGCCCAGACGAGCGGCATGGCGCTGCCCGAGGGACGGCCGAGGAAAAGCTCGCGCTGCGGCACGTCTTCGCTGTCCCAGATCTGTTCGGGCAGCAGCCCGCCTTCGCTGGCCGAGGCTTCCAGCGCCGCAAGCAGGCGCCGCGCCTCGTCCGCCCGCCCGGCGGCGAGTTCGTAATGGGCGCGCTCGCCGGTCAGGAGCGGCCACAGCCTGCCGATGCCGCTGCCGGCGAAGGGGCCGCCGTCGATGCGCTCGCCATAGCCGTCATTGTTGTAGCGGTACCAGTAGGGCCCGGCCGCAAGGTCGCGGCGCAGTTCCGCATCGATCGCCGCGACCGTGCCGACCATGCGCGGATCGTCGGCGGCCCTGAGCCCGAAACGCACCAGCGCCAGCGCATCCGGGCTGATGAGCAGGTCCGCCTCCAGGACGGCGTCGCCGTCGTCGCGGTTGCGGATCGGGATGAAGTCACGCCGCAGTGACAGGCCGCCGTCGGTGGCCGAGGCGATGCGCACATAATAGCCTTCGATACCGAGCCGGCGCGACAGCTCGGTGTCGGTGGCATAGGTCCATTCCTCGATCCGCTCGTTCCAGCCGTCGGCCACCTCGCGCAGATAATGCGCCGCATCCAGCCGCCCCGCCGCTTCCACCGCATCGGCAGCCGCAAGCAGGCCGGCGATCTCGACGGCGAGCGTGAAGGGCGAATAGCCGGCATCCTCCTCCCAGCGGTCCTCCTGCGTGGCGGGTCCGTTTTTCACGATATAGCCCGCCGCCGCCTCGATCATCGGCAGGTAGCGCCCCCGCTCGGACCCGTCGATCGCGCCCGAGCGCAGCAGCATGTCGTAGAGCAGGATCGGAAAGGCCGTCTCGTCCATCTGGATGCCGTACCAGTAGGGTCTGCCGTCCAGCCAGGCATTCTGCACCCAATGGCCGTCGACTTCCTGGATGACGGCGAGATAATCGAGCACGGAACGGGCATCGGCCACCGCCCCGGCCGCAAGCAGGCCGCCCGCCGTCTCCACGAGATCGCGCGTCCAGACCAGATGGTAGCCGCCGAGATCGTCGTCGCTCTTGCTGAAACCCCAGGGGATGGACAGGCTGGCGATGATGGCGCCGGAAGCGTCGTCGCGATGGGTGGCAAGCACGCCGGTGCTGACGCGGTAGCGGTTCAGCTTGCCGGGATCGTGCGGTTCGTCGAGCGCAAGCAGGCCGGACTGCCATTCCCGCCAGCCGGCGCGATAATGTTTCAGCGCCGGCTCCGCGCCCTGTTCCAGGCTGAGCAGCGTGCGCAGCGCCGCCTCCTCCGGCTGCGTGCCGAAGCCGATGGCGACCAGCGCGCGCCCCTGTTGCGACTGGATGTCCAGTGTTCCCGACAGGGCGACGTTGCCGGACCTGGCGCAGCAATATTCCTCCTTCAGCCCCTCGCCGCGCGACAATGTCTGCCAGCCGTCGGAAAAGCCGACGTAACCGGCCGAGCGCGCCAGCCAGGGCACCGAGGCGGCAACGGCAAGCGCCCGCCCGGAGCCTTCGGCAAAGAGCATCGGCCGGCCCTTGAAATCGGCGTACCAGCCGGTGTTGTCGCTGCCGCCATTGACGAGATGCGGCGCCACCAGCGCATGCAGCCGGTAGTCGGAGAGGCGGCCCGCCAGGGCCTCGAAGCGGATATCCTGCAGCACCACCTCGCGCTCGGGATCGGAAAAGACCGTCTTGGTGATGCGATAGCGGCCGTCGCGGGCGGTATTGACGAGGCGGAAGGCCGGAATGCCGTCCTCGATCGCCTGCACGCGGTGATCGGCATCGCGCTTCTCCTCGGAAAAATAGCCCTCGGCGGTGACGATGAAGCCGAAATCGCGCACGCAGGCCATGTCGAGCCGCGGCGCGTAGATCTCGTTGAGGATGCCGTGGCTTGCGGTGAACCAGACCGAGCTTGCCGAACTGACGGAAGTGCCCACCGCGCTCTTGTCGCTCGAGGTCCAGCGGGGCTCGATGCCGGGCGCGCCCGGTGGCTCGACGGAGCCGGGTGGCAATGTCGGAAAGGCCAAGTGCTGTTCCTCCGCTTGAAGGGTCTCCTCCGGAATGCGCTATCCTGGGATGAAATTAAGCAATCTGCAATATACCGGGCTTGACAGCCGGCTTCTATCTTGCGCCCGATAGAGTGGCGCGGGGAAGATCGGGGCATGGCCCGGAGAGGAGCGTCTGATATGGCTGATATCACGGAGGCACCGGAAGCGAAGCGGACACGCGGGCAGGCAAAGCCAAAGGCGGAGGCGGCCAAGGCTGGCCGCATCGTGCTTGCCGTCGATATCGGCGGTTCGCATGTGAAGGCGGAACTCAGCAGCGGCAGCGAGCGGCGCGCGGTCGTCTCGGGGCGCGGGATGACGGCGGCAAGGATGGTCGCCGCCCTTAGCGAACTGACCACCGACTGGCATTATGACGTGGTTGCCATGGGTTATCCCGGCCCGGTTGCCGCCCACCGCCCGGCCGCCGATCCGTTCAACCTCGGCCCCGGCTGGAAGGGCTACGATTTCGAGGCGGCCCTCGGCAAGCCGGTGCGCATGGTCAACGACGCGCTCATGCAGGCGATCGGCAGCTACGAATCCGGCCGCATGCTCTTCCTCGGCCTCGGCACCGGGCTCGGCTCGGCCATGATCGCCGAGAATGTCTGCATGCCGCTCGAACTGGCGCACATGCCCTACAGGAAGAAGACGTTCGAGGATTATGTCGGCGAACGCGGCCTCGAGGATCGCGGCAAGGGCAGATGGCGCAAATCGGTCTTCGATGTCGCCGGCCGCCTGAGCGCCGCCCTGCTGCCGGATTACATCGTCATCGGCGGCGGCAATGTCGACCGGCTCAAGGAACTGCCCCCGAACTGCCGGCGCGGCAACAACGACAACGCCTTCCGCGGCGGCTTCCGCATCTGGCTGGACGACAGCCTGCGGCTCTAAACGCCCTGCTGCGTGCCGACAATCGCAAACGGAGATTCGGGGCAGCCTCGCCTCTTCCGCAAAGGCCCGGCCGATGTCATAGCTTGTGGCAACCGAGGAGGACGATATGACTGAAATGACGGTTCTTGCATTCGCGCTTGTGGCATTCATCGGCATCGCAACACCCGGCCCGACGGTGCTTCTGGCCCTCACCAACGGCTCGAAATTCGGGGTGCGCCGGGCGATATCCGGCAAGGCCGGCGCCGTCATGTCCGATTTCGTGCTGATCGGCGCGGTGGCGCTGGGGCTCGGCGCGCTGCTGGCCGCTTCGGAATTCTGGTTCACGGTCGTCAAATGGGTCGGCGTCTGCTACCTCGCCTTTCTCGGCGTGATGCTGCTGCGCTCGAAGGGAACGCTGGATGTCTCGCTGCGCTCCGAAAACGGCGGCGCATCCGCTTCGCCGGCGGCGATTTTCCTGAAGAGCTTTCTCGTCGCCGTCACCAATCCCAAGGGCTATCTCTTCTTCTCGGCCTTCCTGCCGCAGTTCATCGACCCGGCCGGCCCGCAGGTGCAGCAATATGCCGTGCTCGCCCTCGTCTTTGCCGGCATCGATTTCATGGTCATGTTCGGTTATGCCCTGCTCGGTTCGCAAGCTGTCCGGCTGCTGCGCAAATCCGGCGCGCTCTGGCTCGACCGTATCTGCGGCGGCGCCCTGCTGGCCCTTGCCGGCTCGCTCGCCCTCTATCGGCGCGCGAGCGCCTGACCGCCGGCGGGCTTCCGACCCTTTCCGCTCTCAGTTCCGCACGGCGGCCGGATGCGGCGCCGCGCCTCCTGGCCGTTTACACGCCGATTTACGGTAACGTACTTATCCGGGCCCGGCCGATCTGCATTCAATAGGCCCCAGGGGGGCGCCGTTCAGGCGGCCGCAGCAGGAGGGTTTTGGAATGCGGACAGGATGCAGACTGGCGGGTGCTGCGGCCATTGCCGCCATCGCCTGGACAGGCGCCGCCAGGGCCGACACGATCAGCTACGCCGATGCGATCACCGTGCTGGCAAAGGATTGCGGCGCCGATATCCGGAAGCTCTGCAAGGGGCTGAACCTCGGCAACAACAGGATTGCCGATTGCCTGGCGCAGAATGCCGCCAAGGTTTCGCCGACCTGCACCTCCACGCTCGCAAGCGTCTCGGCATCCATCCAGAAGCGGGAACAGGCGCAGGCGTCCTACGGCAAGGTCTGCGCCGGCGACATGGCGCGCCGCTGCAACGGCGTCGTCGGCGACGGCTACATTCTCGCCTGCCTGATCAAGACGGCAAAATACGTCAGCGCCCGATGCAACCAGACGATATCGGATGCGGGCTGGAGGTGATGGGATGAGAATGCGAAAGACAGCGCTTGCCGGTTTTGCCGCCGCCCTGCTCGTCCCTGCCGTCGTGTTCGCGCAGCAGATCTCCGAACAGCGCCTGATCAACGGCCTCGGCAGGCTTCGCGGCGCGGCCCCGATCGTCGATGTCGAGCTTTTGCGGCAGGAGGCGATGAACGGCGCGGGCAAGCAGATGTCCGGCCTGCCGAACTGGAGCAAGGTCGCGCGCCTGCCGCAGATGGTCGTCGAGATCGACTTTACCAACGATTCCGTCGCCATCGAGCCGGAATCCTACCGCACGCTCGGCATGATCGCCGATGCCCTGCACCATCCGAACCTCTGGGCCTACAAGTTCCTGGTCGTCGGCCATACGAGTTCGACCGGCAGCGACGAGCACAATCTCGATCTCAGCCAGAAGCGGGCCGAAGCGATCAAGGAGATCCTCTCGACCACCTTCGCCGTCGATCCCACCCGCCTCTACGCCGTCGGCGTCGGCGAATATTTCCCGATCGAGGGCGCGAAATCGGAGGCCGCCAATAACCGGCGGGTGCAGCTCTACAATCTCGGCGTCTTCACGAAGAGGCCGTGAGCGGACACGGGTCGGATGATTGTCTCCGGATGGTGACAGTACCGAAAGCCTATTTCTGCCCTGCCCCGCCGGCATCCGTCCTTTCTCCCATGCGCGCGACCAGCAGCGAATAGGCCACGTAATATTTGTAGATATTGCTGACATACTGCACCGTCTCCCGCCCGACGATTTCGGAGGCGGCATTCTCCACATTGCCGAACCAGACATTGGGATCGAGCCCCATCGTCCCTGCCCTGTCGCGGAACTTGCGCAGGTTGCCCGGCCCGGCATTGTAGGCGGCAAAGGCAAAAAGCTGCCGGTCCCTGGGGCTCAGGCCCTCGTCGGCGATATAGGTATCGATGAGATGGCGCAGATATTTGGCCCCGGCCTCCACGTTGCGGTCCGGGTCCCTGTCGATGCCGCTGATGCCGATCACCTTGTCCCTGGCCGTCGAGGGCAGCATCTGCATGATGCCGACGGCCCCGCGCGGCGAGCGCCGGGACTGGTCGAGCTGCGATTCCTGATAGCCCTGCGCCATCAGCATCAGGTAATCGAAGGAATAGCTGCCGCCATATTTGCGGAAGATCTCCACGAGCGTGCGGAAGCGGGCGACATCGTCGGGCGAATAGGCGCGCCTGACGATCTTGTCCTGCTTGTAGAAAGTGTTTCTGAGGATATTGCCGAAGGTCGTGCCGACCTTGTGAGTGGCGACGAAAGCGTTGAGCTCGGCCTTCAGCTGCGGGCTGTCCTTGCGGATTGCCCAGGCGATCTTCCCCTGCGACGACAGCACGATATCGTGGCGCACCTTCATGTCGGCAAAGACATGCGTCCAGATATCCGCCTTGTAGGCATCGACGATGGTAAAGGGCAGAAGCTCGGCATTGACCATTTCCATCAGGTCCTCGTCCTCCAGGCTTTCCTCCATGAGGTCGATGACGATTTCCGCCTTGCCGGCGGCCGCAAGCTCCCTGTTCTTCGCCACAAGATGCTCGTGATAGCTGCTGGAGGCGCGCACGGCGACATGCTGGCCCGAGAGGGCGTCGAGGCTGGCTGTCGGCGCAGCGTTTGCGGACGCGACCAGCACTTCCTCGGCGTCGCCATAGAGCGGATCGGTGAAATCCACCTGCTTCAGCCGCTCCTCGGTGATCGTCAGGTTCGCCATGACGATATCGCCATAACCCTCGCTCAGCGCACCCAGCAGCCGGTCGCGCGGCATCGGCACGAAGACGATATGGATGTGGTCGATCTGCTTCTTGCGGTCCCTGTTGAGCACCTTTTCCAATTCCAGCCCGAACTGCACCGCCGTGCCGTACTGGCGCCCCTTGTCGACGAAATAGATCGTCTTGCTGTAGGGCACGAGCATGCGCACGATGCGCCGCTCCTTCATCGCGCCGAGATCGATCACATGCCTTTCGACGAAACGCGGAGCGCCCGCGTCCTGCGCCGCCGCCGCCGCAGGCAGGACGGCAGCAAGCGCGAGCACAAGCAGCACCCTCGGAAACGGGCTCATCGCGGCCTCCCCGGCATCGGCCCCTGATTACAACACGGATGACCGCATCGGGTGGTTCCTGCGATTGCGCCCCCGCGGCGGTCTCGGCTGGGCCTATTGCGGCGCCAGCCGTTCCAGTTCGTTCAGCCGTTTCAGGGCCGCCTGCTGGCGCAGCAGGCCGTAATTGATGCCGGCCGCATTCAGCGAGTTGCCCTCCTGATAGGGGAACTGGTCGAAGTCCGCGAAGAACTCCTTGATCTTTCCCTGGATCGGCACGAGCAGCCAGATGTTGCGCGCGAGGAATTCGATTGCGCCGCCGCCCTCATGCATGCCGCGTTCGTAGGGGTCCATGCGCAGGTTGGCGATATTGGCCCAGGCCGGCACTTCGCGCGTGGCCGTGGCGATATTGCCCTCGCTGTTGATCGCGAAGCTGAGCTTCCAGTCGTTCCACCGGATGGCGTTGAGATTGCCGCCCTGGTCGAAATAATAGACGGAATCGCGCGGTCCGCTGTCGGTGTCGCCCTTCAGCATCGGCAGCAGGTCGTAGCCGTCGAGATGCACCTTGAAGGTCTTCGCGCCGGCCTGGAAGCCCGTTTTCATCTGTTCCTTGAGGTCGCTCATGCCGGCCGCACTGGCGAAAGTCGGCATCCAGTCCATCAGCGTGACGATATCGTTGATCTCCGTTCCGGGTTTGACCACGCCCGGCCAGCGCACCATCATCGGAATGCGGAAACCGCCCTCCCATGTCGTGCCCTTCTCGCCGTGGAACGGGGTCATGGCGCCGTCGGGCCAGAGCGCCAGTTCGGCGCCGTTGTCGGTCGTATAGAGAACGATCGTGTTGTCGGCGATGCCGAGCTGGTCGAGCTGGTCGAGCAGCTGGCCGACATGGCCGTCATGCTCCACCATGCCGTCGGCATGGATGCCCTTGCCGGTCTTGCCGAGCGACTCCGGCTTGAGATGCGTGAAGACATGCATGCGCGTCGCGTTGAACCAGCAGAAGAAGGGCTTCCGGTCCCTCGCCTGCCGTCCGATGAAATCCTTGGCGGCGGCCAGGAATTCCTCGTCCACCGTTTCCATGCGCTTCGTGTCGAGCGCCCCCGTATCCTCGATCTTGCCGCCGGCCGTCGCCTTGATGACGCCGCGCGGGCCGTATTGCCGGCGGAAGGCCGGGTCCTTCGGATAGAAATAGCCTTCCGGCTCCTCCTCGGCATTGAGATGGTAGAGATTGCCGAAGAACTCGTCGAAACCGTGCCTGGTCGGCAGGTGCTGGTCCTGGTCGCCGAGATGGTTCTTGCCGAACTGGCCGGTCGCGTAGCCCCTGGTCTTCAGCACGTCGGCAATGGTCGGCATCCAGTCCTGAATGCCGTGCGGATCGCCCGGCATGCCGATCGTCAGAAGGCCGGTGCGGAACGGCTCCTGCCCGAGGATGAAGGAGGCGCGCCCGGCCGTGCAGCTGTTCTGGCCGTAGGAATCGGTGAAGATCGCCCCTTCCCTGGCGATACGGTCGATATTCGGCGTGCGATAGCCCATCAGCCCCATCGTATAGGCGCTGATCTGCGGTATGCCGATATCGTCTCCGAAGATGACGAGAATGTTCGGCGCGCCGGCGCCCTGCGCCGGCGCGGCCTGCTGGGTCTGGGCGGCGGCCTGTTCGCCTGCCGATGAAACTGCAAGCGCCGTCAGCGCCAGCGACGAACCGCCGAGAAGAAGGCTGCGGCGGCTGACGGATACGGTGTGGTCATCCTGCTTTCGAATTTCGACGTTTTCCATCGAAGATCTCCCTTGAGATGAAACCCCGGGAAACCCTTCGCCTATTTTGGAGGCTGCGTAAGTACGTTACGGTAAACGGCGCACGTAAACGGGCCTCGCGCGGCCCCTCAGCGCGGCCAGCCGTCGCCCCCGGATTCGCCGCCTTTCTGCAGGCTCTGCAGCATATGGATGAGCCGCGGCGCCATGTCCCGGATCTCGGTCAGGTGAATGGCCGTCAGCCGCCGCAGCACGTCGTCGGCCTTTTTGGTTAGTTCCAGCGTCTGCCGCCGCTTGTCGGCCGGGTCGGTATGGCGGGAGACATAGCCGGCGGCCACCAGCCGGCCGACCAGTTCGGTGGCCGAATGCGGGGCGATCAGCAGCCGCTCGGCCAAAAGGCCGACCGTCATCGCATCCTCGCCGCGATGGCCGCGGATGGCGAGCAGCGCCTGGTGCTGCTGCGCCGGCAGGCCCTCCTCCTGGGCGGCCGACGCGCTGAAATCCATGAAGCGGCGCAGCGTGTAGCGCAGGTTGGAGAGCGCCTCGTAATCGGCATCCGTCAGATCGGCTTTCGGCTGTCTCACCCTGCGTCTCCCGCTCTCATTGCATCCATGCGGCCACTTCCATCTGCCGGTGATCCTGCAGCATGCGCAGCGCCTGCATCAGTTCCGGCGCCATCTCGCGGATCTCGTAGAGATGGGCCGATGTCAGACGACGCAATAGCTCTTCCGCCTGCCCTGTCAACACGACGGCCGGCCGCCGCTTCTGTTTCGCCTCGATGGTGACGTGCCCGGCCGCCTGCAGCGAGGCCGCCAGACCGGCGGTTTCGGCCGCCGTCAGGAAGAGCTTGTCGGCAAGGTCAGGCAGGCTCATGCGCCCGCCGGCGCCAAGCCCCTTGATCGCCAGCAGCGCCTGGTGCTGCTGGCGCGTCAGGCCGAGCCTTTCGGCCGCCTTGCCGCTGAATTCCCGGAACTTGCGGATCCTGTATCGCAGATTGGCAAGCGCCTCATATTCGATGTCCGACAGGGTGCGGTCATTGTCTGGCATGGTTTCAGCTCCCGATTTTGGCTGTTGATTTATATCGTACTACGATATATTTGCGACGGAAACGAAGCCGTCAACAGGACCCTCGATGCCTGCTCATAAAAACGCACATCGCCCCCATGATTTCATGGGCGGCCTCTCCCGGCGCGAGGCCGGGGATTTCACCACGGACAAGCGCGTCCTCGCCCTCGTCGGCATGGCGCTGATCGTCGGCACCGGCGGCGCCCTGGCCGCCTGGGTCCTGGTCAGCCTCATCTCGCTGGTGACGAACCTTGTCTGGTTTCACCGCTTCAGCATCGCCGCCGTGTCGCTCGCCCAGGCGCCGCGCTCCGCCTGGATGGTGCTCGTTCCCGTTATCGGCGGCCTCGTCATCGGCCTGATGGCCCGCTACGGCTCCGAAAAGATCCGAGGCCACGGCATTCCCGAGGCGATCGAGGCGATCCTGATCGGCGGCAGCCGCATGTCGCCGAAAGTCGCGGTCCTCAAGCCGCTCTCCTCGGCGATCTCGATCGGCACCGGCGGCCCCTTCGGCGCCGAAGGCCCGATCATCATGACGGGCGGCGCCATCGGTTCGCTCTTTGCCCAGTGTTTCCACCTGAGTTCGGCCGAGCGCAAGACGCTGCTGGTGGCCGGTGCCGCCGCCGGCATGACGGCGATCTTCGGCTCGCCGATCGCCGCCGTCATGCTCGCCGTCGAACTGCTCCTGTTCGAATGGAAGCCGCGCAGCTTCATTCCGGTGGCGGTCGCCGCCTGCGTGTCGATCTGCTGGCGCCCCTTCCTGTTTCAGGCCGGCCCGCTCTTCCCGAAGCAGTTCCACATGGACCTGCCCTGGTGGGGCATCCTGCTCTGCGCGGCGATGGGCATCGTCGCCGGCCTGCAATCCGGCATTCTCACCACGCTGCTCTACAAGATCGAGGATCTCTTCGAAGCCCTGCCGGTCCACTGGATGTGGTGCCCGGCGCTCGGCGGCCTCTTCATCGGCCTCGGCGGCCTGATCGAGCCGCGCGCGCTCGGCGTCGGCTACGATATCATCGACGGGCTGCTGAACAGCTCCATCCTGCCGGCGGCAGTGCTGACGATCCTGCTGGTCAAGGCGGCGATCTGGCTGGTCGCGCTCTCATCGGGCACGTCGGGCGGCGTGCTGGCGCCGCTCCTGATCTTCGGCGGCGCGCTCGGCTGGCTGGTCGGCCTTTTCCTTCCCGGCGATCCCGGCTTCTGGGCGCTGCTCGGCATGGCCGCCATGATGGGCGGCACGATGCGCGCGCCGCTGACCGGCACCTTCTTCGCCGTCGAGCTGACCGGCGACGTCTCCTCGCTTCTGCCGCTGCTGGCGGCGACCGTCTCGGCCTACGCGGTCACGGTTCTCCTGCTGCGCCGCTCCATCCTGACGGAAAAGATCGCCCGCCGCGGCCAGCACATCACCCGCGAATACGGCATCGACCCCTTCGAGTTTTCCCGCGCCCGCGACATCATGATCAGGGAGGTCGATACGTTCCCGGCCCATATGACGGTCGGCGAAGCGATCCATTTCTTCGTCGCCACGCCGAAGACCCACCGCATCTATCCGGTCGTCGACAGCCGGGGTGTCGTCAAGGGGCTGGTCTCGCGTGGCGACGCGCTGCGCTGGCAGGCCGACGGCACGCTTGCCGACCAGATGCTCGGCGATTTCGTCTCCGACGCCTCGCTGCCATCGGCCCATCCCGACGATACGGTCGGTTATGTCGCCGACCTGATGCTGGCGACCGATGCCGGCCGCATCCCGATCGTCGATCCCGAAAACGGGCAACTGCGCGGCCTCGTCGCCCGCAAGGACCTCCTGCGCCTGCGCCGCCAGCTGAAGGCGAGCGAGACGGAGCGCCAGCCCTATTTCGGGCCGCGGGCGCAGACGGGCGAAACACGCAGCTGAAAGGCGTCGGCAGGCCGGCTATTGCAGCAGATGCAGGCCGGCCGCGACGAAGGCGAGCCAGAGCGCTTCGCTCCAATGGTTGAAGCTTCCGGCAAGGTAGCGCTGCCGCGTGAAGGACGCGACCATGACCATCAGCGCGGCATAGAGGATGAGGCATTCCGAGACCGTCTCAAGTACGCTCGACCGTGCAAAGAGGGCGATGGCGAAGGCGATATAGCACTTCCAGACGAAACGCCCGACGGTTGCCCTGGATATTGCGTCCAGCTCGACCGGCCCGGCCGTCCGCATCAGCTCGCCACCCACAGGATGCCGGCAAGGCCGGCAAGGAAGACGGCGAGAACGAGCGCCAGCCGCAGGAATATCCAGAGGTCGTCCGCGTGATCGAAGGCGGCCTCGCTCCTGTGCCGCGCGCCGGAGGACGGGTGAGACTGGCTCACATGGCGCATGCGCGCCTGCAGGTAATAAGCCCACCAACGACCGTACATCGCCTTTTCCTTTCGATCATGCACATTGCGGGCGCACGACGCATCCGCAGACAGTGAGCCTATCGGCAGGGGCATATGTTTTCGATTGGAGGAGACGGGCAGCGGCATAAGCATCGCGTAAAGACCGGGGCATATCCGGCATCCGCCTTTATGCGGCCCTTATAAAAGACCGCCTCTTTCCGCATGGAATTCAAATGCGAAGCTGGCCAATTTCCTGTCAGGAGGATCAGACCATGTCTCCTGACAAGACCATGCCTGCCGCGCAGGCCGAAGCGGCGGTTGCCGAGTTCAACATCGAAGAGGGCCTCGACGTCTTGCAGGTGCCGCCGCTCGTGCGCTACCTCGCCTGCCTCGTCATGACGGCGATGGCGACGGCCATTGCCGCCGGTTTCGACCGTTACGAGGCCATTCCCAACCTGTCGCTCATCTATGTCCTGCCGGTCGTTGCCGGCAGCGTCTTCTTCGGCCTCGGGCCGGCGCTGTTTTCGGCCGTGCTCGGCGCGCTCGCCTATAATTTCTTCTTCACCGAGCCGCGCCTTTCGCTGGCCGTTGCCGATACCGCCAATATCTGGGCGATCGTCCTGCTCTTCGTCGTCGCCTGCATCATCAGCGCCATCACCGCCTGGGGACGTCGCAAGGGCATCGATCTGGAGCGAAGCCGCCGGATGCAGGCCGCGCTGAAGACCTATGCCGGACGCATGGCGGCAAGCCGTTCGACCGAGGACGCCACGAAGCTGACGCTTGCCGCCGTCACCGGCTTCTTCCAGTCGCCGGCCGTCGTCGTCTTCGCGGCAGAGGCGGAGGGCGAGCCTCGGGTGCAAGGCGCAGAACGGCTATCGGCAATCGAGATCGAGGCGGCAAGATCCGCCTGGGATTTGCGCCTCGCCGTCGCCGGCGGCATCTATCCCTATGACCAATCGCGCTTCGATTTCTGGCCGGTTTCGACCTTCGGCACCCGGAGCGCCGTCATCGGCGTCGCTTTCGATCCGGACCGGCGCCCGGCCAATCCCGATGCCATGATGGATATCGTCGCCCTGGTCTTCGGCGCCGCGATCGATCGCTGCCGGGCCTGACCGGCTCCCTGCGGCGGCGCCCCGGCGCCTATGCGGTTCTTATATTTCCCGCCCCGCAGCCCTATCGATTTCCTACGGGCTTGTCGGGCAGAGTCCCCGGCGATCCCGATCTTGACCTTGAGGAAGAAACCATGTTCGGCCGCAACGGCGTAACCTATCTGGCGCGTGAACGCGAAATCATTGCCGGCAGCGCCGGAAGCAGAAAAACCCACCGGCAGTTCCTGGCAAGCCTGCTGACCGCAGGCGTGCTCGTCCTCCTTCTGGCCGGCGCAATCGCCATCCGGCTGATGCCGCACGGCCCCTCCTTCTAGCGCCCGCCGGCGGCGGGCCGCCATGGGCAGGATCGCAGCGCCTCAGCGGCCGAGCCAGCGATATTCCTCGATCGATACCTTGCCGGTCTTCTTGTCGTAGAGGCAGATCAGGTTGACGTTCCTGACCCGGCTCTTGCCCTTGCCCATCGCGCCGCGCAGCAGCACCGCCACCTTGCCCGTCGCATCGTCGAAGACGACAGGCGCGCTCGCCTCCGGCGTGTCCATGCCCGACTGGCCGATGCAGGTGCCGTTCACCTTGGCGAAGAGCGCATTCCACGCGCCATCGCTGGAGGCGGCCGCAAGCGGGGCCGATGCCAGCGTCGCGGCCGCGGCAATCGTCGTAATCCTGATCATTTTCAAACCCTTGTTGTTTGGAAGGAATCGCCCGTCGTCCGGGACCTGCTTGGTGACCGGCGAGCGGGGCCAAAACAAGGCGATGGGGCCAGACGTCGGACGGTCAGCCGCGCGCGATCTCCGCAGCCAATCGAAGCCGCGCGCTCACGGCCCGAACTGCTCGTCGAGCCAGTCCAGCACCCGCCTGTTGAGCAGCGACCGGTTCTTCATCTCGCAATGGCCGTCGGCGCCCTCCGCGGCGGTCAAGCGCAGCAAGGTTTTCGGGCAGCGCAGCGCATCCATGTAGAGCGCGGCATCGCTGGAGAGAATGTCGTTTTCCGCCTGGGTAATCAGCGTCGGGCAGCGGATGCGCTCGGCATGTCCCCGCATGGTGAAAAGCTCGGCCGAAGCGAGGTAGGAGCGGAGATCGCCCACCCCGTGCACCCAGAACCCGCGCTGCACGATCTTCCAGTTCAGCACCGGGCTGGCGCGCACGAAGGCATCCATCCCATCGATGACCTCCTGGTCGAGCGCGCCGAGATCGGCCGCCGCTTCCGCCGGCAGGCCGAATTTCTGGATGACGATCCTGCGAAAGCCGTCGGCAATGCTCCAGGTGCCGGGATCGGCAATCAGCGCGGCGATGCGCGGCTCGCCCGCCGCCCCGCGCGGCGCCAGCAGGCCGCCGAGGCTCCAGCCGCTGAGCGCGATGCGATCGGGATCGACGAGCGGATAGTTGACGGCAAAATCCACCACCGCCCGGATCACCACGTCCCAATCCGGCCGCAGCGGCACATTCTGCTCGTAGAGCATGGCGCCCTGGCCGGGACCGTCGAAGAGCAGGCTGTGATAGCCGCGCCGGGAGGCGGCGACGGCGGAGGCGAAATAGGTATCGGTGACGGTGCAGTCATAGCCGTTGTTGAAGATGACGAGCGGCCGCACCTCATGTTCGAGGCCCTGCGCCGAAATGAAATATCCGGGCATCGCCGTCTCGCCGAGCGCGATGGCGAGCGGTTCGATCGCCGGCGCCGAGAGCGCAAGCCCCTTTTCCAGCGCATCCGTCTGCTTGCGGAAGGCCGAAAGCAGGCGGGCATCGACGGGCGCGCCGTAGAGCGGATGGTAGGACGTGGCATAAAAGACGCTTGCCCGCA
Source organism: Rhizobium sp. GCM10022189 (assembly GCF_042656325.1). Taxonomy (NCBI): domain Bacteria; kingdom Pseudomonadati; phylum Pseudomonadota; class Alphaproteobacteria; order Hyphomicrobiales; family Rhizobiaceae; genus Rhizobium; species Rhizobium sp. GCM10022189. The sequence continues at coordinate 10,633 of NZ_JBHSOR010000024.1, read as the reverse complement.
GGTAAAGCTCGCGCGCGCTGCCCTTGTGGCCCCTGGAAAGCGCCGTTTCCGCTTCGCCCTTCAGCCGGTCGCCGGCCGCAATCCAGGCCGCGTGGAAGGCGCCGTCATCGCCGTCGCCGACGGCTTCCGCCACCGCCCGGATCTCCCCGAAATCCGCCCCGCCATAGGGAATATAGGCAATCGGCCAGCTGCCGAAATCCTCATGCAACGCGTTCCTGAACAGCATGCTCATCGCCAACTCCCCCAATGGCTGCCGTGGCTGCGATGGCGGTAGTATAATGGCGCCCTGCCGCCCTGTCACGAAAGCGCGCCGCCCCTTTATTCAAGGTTGTGCTTATGCGCTTCCCGTGCAAGGCTGCTGCCAGCGGGAGGAACTGCCATGAATGGTGCGGACAGCCTGTGTGACACGCTTCTGGCAAACGATGTCAGGGTGTGTTTTGCCAATCCCGGAACGTCGGAAATGCATTTTGTGGCCGCCCTCGACCGCAAGCCCGAGATGCGCTGCGTGCTCGGCCTTTCCGAGGGCGTGGTGACGGGAGCGGCCGACGGTTATGCGCGCATGACCGATCACCCGGCGGCAACGCTGCTGCATACCGGACCGGGCCTGGCGAACGGCCTTGCCAATCTTCACAATGCGCGGCGGGCGCGGGTTCCCGTCATCAATGTCGTCGGCGATCACGCCTCCTACCATCTGCCCCTCGATGCGCCGCTGACATCCGATATCGACAGCCTGGCCGGCGCGATGTCCAACTGGGTGCACCGCATCCGCAGCCCGGAAGAGATCGTCGGCGCGACGGAGGCCGCCTACCGCGCCTGCCTGTCACCGCCCGGTGTGGCAACGCTCATCCTGCCGGCGGATGCCGCCTGGGGCCATGTCGAAGCGGAGCGGCCGATCCGGCTGTCCCGGCCGGAACCGCATGCCGCCAACATGGATAGCGTGCGCGAGGTTGCCGCCGCCATAAGGGAAACGCCCGGCGAGGTCGGCATTCTCGTCAGCGGTGCGGCCGCCCGTGCCGACTGTCTCGAGATCGCCGGCGCAATTGCCGCCTCCAGGGACGTGCGCCTTTTCTGCGAGATGCAGCTGCCGAGGGTCGAGCGCGGCCGCGGCCGCGTCGCCCTGACCCGCATTCCCTACCCGATCGACGCCGCCCTGGAACTGCTTGCCGATATCGACGTGCTCGTGCTGGCGGGCGCGCCCGAGCCGGTCGCCTTCTTTGCCTATCCGGGCAAGCCCGGCCGGCTGGTGCGCAAGGGCTGCAAGGTTCTGACCCTTGCCGGGCATGGCGAGGACCTGAAAGGCGCGCTGGAGGCGCTGAGGGACGAACTCGGCGCCCGCCAGTCGCTGCCTCCGGCGCGGCCCTCGGCCCTTGCCGACGATATCGTTCCCTTCGGGCACCTGACCGAGGACGCGATCGCCGTGATGGTGGCCGCCAGGCTCCCCGACGATGCCATCGTCTGCGACGAGGGTGTCACCTCCGCCCGTCGCTTCTTCGAGCTCTCGGCCGGTGCCGCGCCGCACGATTACCTGATGAACACGGGCGGCTCGATCGGCTGCGGCATTCCGCTTGCGACGGGTGCCGCCGTCGCCTGTCCCGGCCGCAAGGTCATCAACCTGCAGGCCGACGGCAGCGGCATGTATACGGTGCAGGGCCTGTGGACGCAGGCGCGCGAAAATCTCGACGTGGTGACGGTCATCTTCGCCAATCGCGCCTATGCCGTGCTTCACGCCGAGATGCGCAATGTCGGCGTCGACGGCATCGGCGAGAACGCAAGGCGGATGATGGATCTCGACCACCCGGCCTGGGACTGGGTCGCCGTCGCCAGGGGCATGGGCGTCGATGCCGCCGGCGCCCATAGCTGCGAGCAGTTTGCCGATCTCTTCGACAGCGCGCTGAAGCGCCGCGGGCCGTTTCTCATCGAGGCGATCATCTGAGCCTTCGGGCCGCCCGGCTGGCGCGCCGGCCCCGCCTCACGGGTCGCGCCGGCCCTGCGAATTGCTGCGATAGGGATTGCGGTCATAGATCCGGTAGCCGCCGCCGGAATAGGTTTCCCGATAGCGGCCATCCAGCTGCTGGCTCGTCTGCGAATGCAATATCCCGTTGCGATAGGTATTGTAGCCGCCGCCGAGGTTCTGCTGCGTCGTATAGGTATTGCCCGAACTGTCGGTCGAGCACGGGCGGGAAACCAGTTCGCAGGACGCCGAGGCATTGCCGGCGGCAAGCAGGAAAATCGAAAATAATACAGCCTTCACGGCAATCTCCCCTGGCGCGAATCCAATGCCGCGCATCTGCACTGTAACCCAGCGGCAGAAAAAGAACAAACAGGAAACATTCGCGCGAGGCTGCCCTGTCAGGCCGCTTCCCGCACGAAGGCGCTGCGCAGCCAGTCGAGGAAATGGCTGGCCGCCGGCGAAAGCGTCCGGCCCGGTTTCATCATCGCCACGAAGCCGTCCTCGTATTTCAGGAACCGGGACCGTTCCACCAGCTTGCCGCTCTTCAGCTCGTTCAGCGCAAAACGCCGCTCCACCAGCGCCACGCCGAGCCCGGTTGCCGCGGCGCTGACGCACAGATGCATATGCGGGAAATAAAGCTCCGATTGCGCCGAGACCCGGTGGCCGGTCGCCGCCTGCCAGCTCGTCCATTGCGCGCTCATATCGTCGGGCGAAATGCGCGTCGGGAAGCTGATCTCGGCGCCCTCGGCGCGGAAGGGATAGTCGGGCGCCGATACAAGGCCGAAGGAAACGGAGGCGAGCGGCACGAATTCGCCCTTCACCAGCGGCCGCGCCAGCCGGTCCCAGCTCAGCGTGAAATCCACCCCGTCCCTCGCCCGGTTCGTGCCGCCGTCGCGCGCGCTCGACGACATGGAAAGCTGCACGCGGATATCGGGATGGAGGCTGTAGAATTCCGCCAGCCGCGGCACGAGCCAGACCATGGCGAACGTGGCGCTGCAGGCAATATGCACGCTCGCCTCGTTCCGGCTCGCCTTCAGCTCCTGATAGCGCTCCTCCAGCAGGTCGAAAGCGCGCGAGACCGTGGCGAAGAAGGCCGCCCCGTCCTCGTTCAGGCGAAGCCCCGTTCCCGATTTTTCGAAGACGGGAATGCCGAGCTGCTCCTGCAGGAGCTGCAGCTGCTTGGAAACGGCGCCATGCGTGCGCCCCAGCTCGTCTGCCGCCCGTGTCACCGAGCCGAGACGTGCGGTGGCCTCGAAGGCCTTGAGATAGGAGAGCGGCGGCAGGTTGCGGGCCATGATCGTCCAATATGTGAGTTTTTCTAACGTATAAGGTCAAGATAACGCGCTTTTCCGATCTCCGAAACTGCCATAAAACCGTTGCAAATCAGCAAAGCGACCGAAATTCCACTTCGGCTATTCGTTAACGATAGGTGAGTTTTGCAGACAAAGAAAGGAAATTTCATCATGCATGTGGCCGACACCCTGCGGCTGTGGCGCGAACGCTGGACCGAGCGCCGCCTTTTTGCCCGCGAACTGGACACGCTGCCCGACGAGACGCTGCGCGATTTCGGCATGAGCCGCGAAGCCGCCTACGAACAGAGCCACCGGCCCTTCTGGCGCGCCTGACCGGCGGATTGCCGCACCGCTTGCCGGCATTCGGCCGCACCCCTGCAAGACATGCGGAACCTCGAACCGGGCAGCGCCGTTATAGGTGCGACCGTCTGCGAGATTGCACCCATGTATGTCATCCTCGGCGCGTCCGGACACATTGGCTCTGCCGTCATCGACGCATTGCGGGCGTCGGGCGACACGGTGATCGCCGTCGTCCACAGTGCGGAAAAAGCTGCCGCCATCGGGCGCGAGGGCGTTGAACCCGTCATTGCCGATGTGGCCGATACCGCGCGGCTCCGCTCCGTCCTGCAGAAGGGGCGCCGCGCCTTCCTCCTGAACCCGCCGGCCGATATCAGGCGTGATACGAACGCCGAGGAACTGAAGACCGCCAGGAGCATCGCCGCAGCGCTCGACGGTTCCGGCCTCGAAAAGCTCGTCGTGGCCTCGATCTACGGCGCGCTTGACGGCGCCGGCATCGGCGACCTCTCGGTGCTTTACGACTTCGAGCGCGAGGTGAAGGCAAGCGGCATTCCGGCCGCCATCAACAGGGGCGCCTATTACTTCACCAATCTCGACATGCTGCTGGAACCCGCCGGCAAGACCGGGCGCCTGGTCACGCCCTTCCCCGCCGACATGAAGATACCGATGGTCTCGCCGCACGATCTCGGAGAGATCGCCGCCGCGCGCCTGAAAAGCCCGACCGACGATATCGGCATCGACTATGTCGAAGCTCCGGAGCGCTATTCCTTCGCCGATGTCGCCGAGGCGTTCTCCTCGCTCCTCGGCCGTCCCGTGACGACCGAGACCATACCGCGCGAGAAATTCGAGGACTATTATCTCGGCCTCGGTTTCTCGTGGGCGGCCGCCCGTTGCCACGCGAAAATGACCGAAGTCACCATCGACGGCGGCGCCGAAACGCCCGACCGCCGCCATTGGGGCAGGACGACGCTGGCCCGGCATCTCGAGGCGCTGCAGGCGCGGCGCTGACGACAGCGCCTTCGGATACACGCCGATACAAAAAGCCCCCTCCACGGAAACATTCCGCATTCATTGCCCTGCTCAGATAGGTCCGTCGCCCGATCACGGGTTTCAGGCAATCTGACGGAGGATAGACAGATGAGGACGATCATGACCTTGGCAGCCGGCGCGCTTGTCGTGGCCGGCGCAATGCAGCTGACCGCGGCCGATGGCGAGGAACCGATAAGCCGCACCGATCTCGTGAAAGGCGATATCGACGTGCCCGGCCACGAGGCGGCGCAGGTGCGCGTCGATCTCGCGCCCGGCGCCTTTGCACCGAAACACCGCCACCCCGGCGAAGAAATCGCCTATGTCATCGAAGGCACGCTGGAATATGAACTCGACGGCCGCAAGCCGGTGACGCTCAAGGCCGGCCAGTCCCTGTTCATCCCCGCCGGCGTCGCCCATTCGGCCAGGAATGTCGGCGACGGCAGGGCCTCGGAACTGGCGACCTATATCGTCACCAAGGGTTCGCCGCTCCTTGTCCCGGTGAAGTGACCTGCCGGAAGCGGGCACGGAGACGAGGGACGGCCCTCACCTCACCACATCGTCTTCGCAGCCCGCGCCGGCCATTCCCGGTCATAGGTCTCGTGGTCGAAATCGCCCACCGCGTCCTTCAGCATCTGCCCCGGCGTCGGCAGCCTGGCCGGATCGACGAAGTGCTCCGCGTTCCACAGCTCGGCCCGCATCACTGCCCGCGCGCACTGGAAATAGACCTCGACAATATCGATCACCACCACCGTGCGCGGGTGTTTGCCGTCCATCTCGAAACTTGCAAGCAGCGCCTCGTCGTTCGAGACCACCCCGCGCCCGTTGATGCGCATGACCGTATTGGAACCGGGGATCAGGAACATCAGCGACAGGCGCGGATCGCGCACGATGTTGGAGAGCGAATCGACGCGGTTGTTGCCGCGCCAGCCGGGAAGATGCAGGGTCGTATCGTCGATGATGCGCACCACGCCGCCGAGATCGCCGCGCGGCGAGCAGTCGAGCCCTTCCGGGCCGATGGTTGCGAGCGCCATGAAGGGCGAGATTTCGATCATGCCGCGGTAGAGCGGCGTCAGCGCCTTCGTCACCTTGTCGACGGCCGCCTGCGACAGGCCCGCGCCGTAGATTTCGTTGAGCTCTTCGATCGTGCTGATGATCTTCATCCGTATGTCGCCCCGCTACCGGCCGCCCGGTCGGCGGCCGGGCGGACGCTACACCGACGCGCGCCGCGCCGGAAGCTCAAAAATCGGAATGATTTCGGCATCTTTCCCGATCGTATCTTCGGCGAGAAAGGCCGCGACTTCGTCAAGCACCGGCCTTGCCGACATGATGCGCCGGTGGCCGAAGCCGTTTGCCCAGGAAAGCCGCACATGCGCGCCCGAGGCCGCGTAGCGGCGCGCATGGGCCGCACCCACTTCCTTGTCTTCCTCGGCATGAATGACCAGCACCGGCCTGTCGATGCCGCCGGCCCTGCCGCCCGCGTCGAAATCCTCAAGCCTGCGCCCGGTGATGCGCTGGACGACGTCTTCGAGCGCTGCCTGCGCGGCCGGCTTCAGCCGCAGCATCCGGCCGAAATCGGTAAACAGCCACTGCATTTCGCTGGGTGAGCCGATCAGCACCAGACGCTCGGCCGAAACCGGCGTCAGGCCGGGCAGGATGGCGAGAGACGATACCATCAGCGCCGCGCCGCCGAAGGAATGGCCGACGACGGCGTCGAAACGGCCGAAGCGCTCTTGCGCCGCCGCAATCGCCTTCACCGCCAGCGCCATGTGCAGGAAGCGCCCGCCGGCCCGCCCGTGGCCCGGAAAATCGAGCGCGATCACCTCCGCGCCGCTCTCGGCCAGCATCGTCACCAGATCGGCCATATAGGCCATGCCGGAACCCCAGCCATGCGTGACGAGGTAACGCTTGCGCCGCCCGCGCGCCCCGCCGTTCAGCCGGTAGGCATGGGCGCGCCGGCCATCGACCGGCAGCAGGAAACGCTCGGCGCCGGCAAGCTTGGCAAGACCGGCGGCATGGGCCGCCCTGGCTTTCTCGCCCTTGGGCCTTGCAGGCGGGGTTCGGCAGAACAGCCGGAAGGCGGCCTCGCCGGCCAGACGCGGCGAAACGGCCTGCATGAGCGAAAAGGCGAGGCGCGTGACCTCAAGCGCAAATTTTGCCATGATGGGATTCCAATAATGTTCAACACTGAACAATAAAGTACAACGATGAACAAAAATCAATCCCTGCCCTGGGATCATCCGCGGTTTCGCAGCTGGATCGCGGTGGCTCGCGCCTGCCAGCTCATGCAGCAGTCGCTGGCGCGCTCGCTATCCGATCTCGATATTAAGCCGCCGCATCTCGATATCCTCGTCAATCTCTACCGCTTCGAGGGCATTTCGCAGCAGGAACTGGCAAGAAAGCTGCTGGTCGGCCGCTCCAACATGAGCATGCTCCTGCCGCAGATGGAAAAGCGCGGCCTTATCATCCGCCGCGACGACGAGCGCGACAGGCGCGTGCTGCGCCTGCACCTGACCCCGGAGGGCCGCAGGATCACCGAACAGGCCATGGCCATCCAGACCGGCCTGATCGACCGCGTCCTGTCGGCCGAGCCGATCGAACAATGCATGGCGACCGCCGATTCGATGGAGCGCATCATCGGCGTGCTGCTGCAGGATCTGAAGGACGAGGACTAGCCGGAACTGCCCCGGCTAGTGCAGCGTCGGCCCGGCCGGCGCCCGCGTCAGCGACTTGTATTCCCAGGCCGCCACGACGATCAGCACCAGCGTCGCCAGGATGCCCATCACATAGACCTGCAGGAAGGGCGCGACGAAGGCCGAGAGCAGCAGGAAGACGATGCCGGCAAGATGGGAGAGCGGCAGGCGGCCGCTGGTGGCGCCCTTGAACCAGAGATTGCCGATCAGGAACAGGCCGGAGCCGCCGAGAACCGAGGCGGCAATGGCAAGGTTGCCGGTCTCGTGCGGATGCTCGAACATGAATTCCACCGCCACGGCATGCACGATGATGCCGGCGAGAACGGGCAGATGCGCATAGGTGAAGGCCAGCCGCGCCAGGCTGCCCGGCGTATCCTCATGCTCGATGCGGTGGGCGGCGCGCTGGTGGCCGAAGCGGAAATAGAGCCACCACATGGCGACCGTGCCGATGAAGCCGATCGCGAAGACCACGCCGGTCAGCAGGGAAAATTCCATTTCGGAAAAGGTGCGGCCGGACACCAGGATCGCCTCGCCGAGGCAGATGATGATGAAGAGCGCGCAGCGCTCCGCCATATGGGCGCCGGAAACGTCCCATTCCTCCGTCCGGGAGCGGCCGAGGCCGGGCACGGCAAAGGCGAGCGCCGGCCCGCAATATTCGACCGCGAGCGCCACCGCCCAGCAGATCAGCCGCGCCTCCTGCTCCAGAAATCCGCCGGCGATCCAGAACAGGCCGGAGAAGGCGAAGTAGATGGTGATGCGCACGAAATTGATATAGCTCGACCGGCCGACCGGCCGCATCGCATAGCTGGTGAAGGCCGAGCGGCCGACCTGCATCAGCACGTGGGCTGTTGCAAACAGCAGGCCCTTCTCGCCGAAGGCCTCGGGAATGGCGGCCGACAGGACGAGGCCGAGCAGCATCAGCACGATCAGCATGGAGCGCACCGGCATGCGCTCCGGGTCCAGCCAGTTCGTCGCCCAGGCGGTGAAGATCCAGACCCACCAGACGGCAAACATCATCAGCGCCGCCTCGATGGCGCCGAGCGGCGTGTAATGGGCAAACAGCGCGTGCGAGAGCTGGGAAACGGAAAAGACGAAAACGAGATCGAAAAACAGTTCGAGGAACGTCACCTTGCTGCCGGCATGCCCCTTTGCCCGCAGCCAGTTCCCGTTTTGCGCCTGTGTCATGTGCCCCCTCGCCCTTTGCTGATCGTTACCGCGGCCGCTCCGCCACGTCGCGGCTCATTCCCTTTTCCTTGAGCTCCTCCTCGTAAGCGGAGAACAGCTCGAAGCCGCGCTCGCCGAGTTCGCGCAGGTAGGTCCAGGTATAGATGCCGGTATCGTGCATGTCGTCAAAGCCGATGCGCACCGCGTAATTGCCGGTCGGGATCATCGAGACGATGGCGACGTTGCGCTTGCCCGGGACCGTGACCTTTTGCCCCGGCCCGTGCCCCTGCACTTCGGCCGAGGGCGAAAGCACCCGCAGAAGCTCGGCCGAAAGGTCGAAGCTCTGCCCGTCGTTGAAGCTTACCACCAGCCTCTGGCGGTCCTTGGAGACCCTGAGTTCGGTCGGCCAGATATCGCTCATGTCAATGTCCTCTTCTGATGCGAGGAGTAGGCGCTGATCTTTTCCGGCGCAAGCGCAATTTGCCGTCTCTCGGAAAGCTGTTTCCCTTGACGCGACAATAGCATATGCCCACATTCAGGCGAGTGCGGAGACGAACGTGAACACGAGAGTTGGAACGATAGGCAATGCCGCGCCGCTGGTGGCGGACGCATCCCCCATGATCGACCCCTTCGGGCGGGCTGTCACCTATCTGCGCGTGTCCGTCACCGACCGTTGCGATTTCCGCTGCACCTATTGCATGGCAGAAAACATGACCTTCCTGCCGAAGAAGGATCTGCTGACGCTGGAAGAGCTCGACCGGCTCTGTTCCGCCTTCATTGCCAAGGGCGTGCGCAAGATCAGGCTCACCGGCGGCGAGCCGCTGGTGCGCAAGAACATCATGTATCTCGTGCGCCAGCTCGGCCGCCAGATCGGCTCCGGCCTCGACGAACTGACCGTGACCACCAACGGCTCGCAGCTCGCCCGCCACGCCGGGGAGCTTTACGATTGCGGCGTGCGCCGCATCAACGTCTCGCTCGATACGCTCGATCCGGAGAAATTCCGCAGGATCACCCGCTGGGGCGATTTCGCAAAGGTCATGGAAGGCATTGACGCGGCCCAGAAGGCGGGGCTGAAGATCAAGCTCAACGCGGTGGCGCTGAAGGATTTCAACGAGGCCGAGATGCCCGCCATGCTGCGTTTTGCCCATGGCCGCGGCATGGACCTGACCGTCATCGAAACCATGCCGATGGGCGAGATCGAGGAAGACCGCACCGACCAGTATCTGCCGCTGTCGAAATTGCGCGCCGATCTCGAAAAGCAGTTCACGCTTGCCGATACCGACTACCAGACCGGCGGCCCTGCCCGCTATGTGACCGTCGCCGAGACCGGCGGCCGCCTGGGCTTCATCACCCCGCTCACCCATAATTTCTGCGAGAGCTGCAACCGCGTGCGGCTGACCTGCACCGGCACGCTCTACATGTGCCTCGGCCAGAACGATGCCGCCGACCTGCGCGCCGCACTGCGCGCCACCGAAGACGACGGCCTGCTCCACGCGGCCATCGACGAGGCCATCACCCGCAAGCCCAAGGGCCACGATTTCATCATCGACCGCACCCACAAGCGGCCGGCGGTAGCACGACACATGAGCGTTACGGGTGGGTGAGTGACGGTGCTGCGAAGCAGCAGCAATCGATCCAGTGAATCGATTGCAAGACCGAACGCCCTGAGCCATGCGAAGGGCCGGCACGTCTCTACAATTTCGAAATCGAACAAGGAGATGTTGAGCCCGGGGCCCCCTCATCCGCCCTTCGGGCACCTTCTCCCCGCCGGGGCGAAGGGGAAATCCGTGGCGCGGTCTTTTACCAGGCAGGACGCTTCGATGGGGATATGAACGATGCAGCACCACCCCTCCGCCCCAGCGGAAGGTGGCCGGAAGGGCCGGCACGACGGTGCTGCGCTCCCAATCCGCCAACATGGAAATATTGTGCGTGTGGCCCCCTCATCCGCCCTTCGGGCACCTTCTCCCCGCTGGGGCGAAGGGGGGAGACTGCCGCAGCCTTTACGACAAACCGGGCGCCTCGATGGAGTAGAACGTCGCCGCACCGCCCCTTCTCCCCGGCGGGGAGAAGGTGGCCCGAAGGGCCGGATGAGCGACTATCTGATGTGTCAAGTTGCATATTGGAATTCCTTTCGCGCATCTCGTGCTTTTGCGTTGAGAATGACGAGGAGCTTTCTGGCGAGCGCGATGCGAATGACCATTTTCGCTTTG
>NZ_JBHSOR010000023.1:0-37386 GCF_042656325.1 Rhizobium sp. GCM10022189 | reverse complement strand
GGGGTGCTACACGCCGCAACGCCCAATATTCTCAAATATTTAGCAAGGCACGCCCCACTCACCCGAAGCGCAGGCGCCCGGCTACCGCCCCACCGCAATCCGCCCCTTCATATTCGGATGAAACCGGCAGACATATTCCACCACCCCATCCGCATTCACTACCGCCGAGCCCGACGCTCCCGCCGGGATCACCACGTCGAAATTTCCCTTCGCGGTCGCGGTATGGTCCATCACGTCCCGGTTGCGCCAGAGGATCGTGTCGCCCGGCCGCGCCGTCACCGCCGCCGGGCGGAATTCCAGCCTGTCGATGGTGATCTCGATCGTGGCGGCGCCGGCGGCGGTGGCGCAGAACAGGAGGGCGGCGGCGGCCGCCAGTGCCGGAAGCGCGCTCATTTCAGCGTCGCGGCAACGTGTTCGGCATGCTGCTGGTGGCCCTCGAAGAGCTTCAGGCCGGTTTCCAGCAGGGCCTTCAGGTCCGGGTTCTGCGCGGCCGGGATCAGCGCCGTCTTCAGGGCGGCGTTGACCGTCTTGTGATAGGCCACCTCGTTGTCGATATAGGCCTTGTCGAATGCGGCGCCCTTCAGCCCGGCAAGCTTCTGCCGCTCCTTTTCGGCATTGGCGGCAAGCTGCCTGCTGGTATCGTTGTCTTCCGGCGTCACGTTCAGCTTCCTGACGAGATCGAGCGCCTGTTTGTTGACGGCCTCGTGGTCGCGGATCATATCCCTGGCGAAGGCGGCGACCTCCTTGTTGCCGGCCTTTTCGACCGCCTGCCTGGCCGCCTCGATATCGACGACGCCGGCCGTATAGGCGATATGGGCGATCTGCGGATCGGTGGGGGCGGCGCCGGCGGCAAGGGCTGCCGGGGCCGAAAGCGTCAGGGCCGAAAGCGCCAGGACGGCAAGCGTCGGGGCGGCGAGCGCGGCGATAAGGTGTCTGTGCATGTTTGTCCTCCTTCCGGCGAACGGGCGCCGGTCGATTGTTGCTACGTGCCGTTGGATGCCGGCGGCGGGCGGGCGTTCCCGAAAAGATTTTTCCGCGATGGCGGGAACTTTCGGCGCGCCCGCGCATCCAATGCGCAAAGAGAGAGGGAGGAGCCATGGCGCGGCAGGCGGAGAAAGGGCTGGCGGAACGCAGCGACGGGGAACTGGTGGCGCTGGCGCTGGCGCGCGAGGCGGGCGCCTTCCGCGCCATCATGCGGCGCTACAACCAGCGGCTCTTCCGCATCGCGCGCGGCATCGTGCGCGACGACGCGCTGGCCGAGGACGCGCTGCAGGAGGCCTATCTCAAGGCCTTCCGCCACCTTGGCGATTTTGCCGGCACCAGCGCCTTTTCCACCTGGCTGACGCGCATCGTCATGAACGAGGCGCTGGGGCGGCTGCGCCAGGCGGCGCGCCGGCCGGAAGTGTCGTTCGAGGGGCTGCCGGGCGAACGCCGCATCCTCGATTTTCCCACCGGTTCGCCCATCGACAATCCCGAGACCACCATGGCGCAGCGACAGATCCTGAAACTCGTGGAAGAGGCGACCGACAGCCTGCCGGAAGAATTCCGCCTGGTCTTCATCGCCCGCGCGATCGAGGGGATGAGCGTGGAGGAAACCGCCGAGCTGCTGTCCCTCAAGCCCGAAACCGTCCGCAGCCGCCTGCACCGCGCCCGCGCCCTGCTGCGCCGCCGGCTGGACGCCATGATCGGCCCGCTGGCGCTCGACGCCTTCCCCTTCGCCGGCTGGAGATGCGAGCGGCTGACGGAACGGGTGATGCGCCAGCTGACGGAGCGGTGAGGGCGGGGTTCGACAGGGCCGCCCCGGCCGGAAAGGCCCTTGAAAAACAGCGCCGCGATGGGGCAAGCTCGCGAGCGCGAAGGGTGCCTTCCAGCACGGCGACGGTTTCAGGGATCATGCAGGCTGTTTTGACAAAGCGATTTGCCGACTTGAATTTTTACCCTCAAAGGGTAATCTAGACATGGAAAAACGGAAGGCTCACTATGATCTCGCCGCGATCATCGTCGTCGTGAGGGAAAAGAGGGCGGCGGCTTTCACCAAAAGCGCCATCGACGGCGGAAGGGCCATGGGGCTGACCACATCGGAGATGATCGACGTGGTATGTGCGCTCAAGGGCCGCCATCTCTACAAGTCGATGACGACAATCGCGACGGCAGCGTCTGGCAGGATGTCTATCATGCCGATACGCCGGCCGGAAAAGCCTATGTCAAGCTGACGCTGAGGGAAGACGGCGCCCCCGTCATCCAGTTCAAGGAGTTGTAACGATGGCCAGGATCTGCGTCTGCTGCGATGCCGGGGCGGACATGACGCCGTTCTTCAACGAAACGCATCAGGTGAGCTATCGCGGCCTGGTGGCGGATGTCGAGGGCTTGTCCGGCTTTCGCTGCAGTACCTGCGGCGAGATCGAATACGATCAGGCAAGCGCCGAGCGCTATGCGCAGGCCAGCGACGCGCTGGTGCTGCAGGACAGGCGCGCCGTCGGCGAGGATCTGCGCCGCATTCGCAAGAAGTTGCGGCTGAACCAGGCGGAAGCCTCCGCGCTGACCGGCGGCGGACACAATGCCTTCTCGCGTTACGAAACCGGAAAGGTCAGCCCGCCGCCTGCCGTCGTCAATCTGTTCCGCATGCTCGAGCGGCATCCGGACGATATCAAGGCGCTGAGGCGGGCCTGACGGCCGCTCGCCCGCTCCGGCACAGCACCGCAGCCCGCATCGCGCTCAGCCCGCCGCTTCGGCCCGTCTTGCCCTGACAACGGCGGCGATGAAGACGCGGGAGAGGCCGTGATAGAGCGGCTCGCGCGAGAGGATGCGGGAGGTGATGTAGCCGAGCATGGCCACCGCCATGATGGGGATGACGGCCTGGTGGTCGCCGGTCATTTCGAGGATGATGACGAAGGCGGTCATCGGCGCCTGCACGACGCCGGAGAAATAGCCGGTCATGCCGAGGATGGCGGCGAGCGCGATACCCGTTCCCATCAGCGAGCCGAACGTGCTGCCGAAGCCGGCGCCGACGGCAAGCGAGGGGGCGAAGATGCCGCCCGGAATGCCCGACAGCATGGAAAGGAAGCTCGCCGCCAGCTTGCCGGCGAAGAAGAGAAGCGGCAGCGCGTGGCCCTCGACGGCGCCGCGCGCCTGATCGTAGTCGGTGCCGAAGGTCGCGCCGCCGAAGGCGATGCCGATGGCGGCGACCGCCAGGCCGCAGATCCCGGCCAGCGCCACCATGCGCGGGAGCGGCTGCGGCTGCGCCCAGCGGCGGATGCGCTGGCCGAAACGCAGGGCCAGACCGCTGAAGGCGGCGCCGAGCGCGCCGCCGCCGATGCCGCAGACGAGCACCAGGCCCCAGTCCTTCAGCCCGGCGGGCGAGACGGAGGCCTCGCCGAAATAATTGTAGCTGCCGGCAAGGCCGAGCGCGGCAAGGCCGGAGAGGATGACGGCCGTCAGCACCAGGCCGTTGGCGCGCGATTCGTAGGTGCGGCTCATTTCCTCGATGGCGAAGACGATGCCGGCAAGCGGCGTGTTGAAGGCGGCGGCGATGCCGGCGGCCGAGCCGGCGAGGATGAGGCCGCGCGCCTGCGCCATGCCGCTGAAGCGCGCCACCGCCAGCATGATGGAGGCGCCGACCTGCACCGTCGGCCCTTCGCGGCCGATCGAGGCGCCGCAGAACAGGCCGAGCACGGTGAGCGCGATCTTGCCGGCGGCGATGCGCAGCGACAGCAGCCGCGAGCGGTCCTCGGCCTCGCGCAGGTGGCGGGCGGCGATCGCCTGGGGAATGCCGCTGCCCTGCGAATTGGGAAACAGCCGGGCGGCGAGGAAGGCCGAGGCCATGAAGCCGAGCGGGCAGAGCGCCAGCGGCAGCAGAAACGCCCATTGGCCCGATGCCGTCAGCCCCGCAAAACCCTTCTGCGCGAGATCGGCCAGCCGCGCGAAACCGACGCTGACAAGCCCGATCGCCAGCGCCCCGCACCAGAAGACCAGCCGCGGCCGCCAGAGCGAAAACGATCCCCAGATGACGCGGGAGCGGCGAAGCAGCCTGGAATTGCGGTAGGGAAGCGGCATGAGGGACTCGGGATAAGCTGTCGGGGGAGTCCGGTATAGACGCAAATGGCCGCCGATAGCAGCATTTGATTGGGGAGGCGGTGTGTTTTGCGGGCGCCTGCGGGCATGACGCGCGGTGAGAGGCGCATCGGCGTCTTGCGCCGCGATGGGGTGCGGCGGCGGCAGCGGCAGGTCATCGCATCCAGCCTGGGCGGGGTTGAGCCCGGCACCGGCAATCCGGCCTCGACCCCAAGCCCCATGCCCCAAGCCCCAAGCGCCATGCCCCATGCCGGTTCCCGGCGAAAAGCCTGCGTCGATCAGGCGACCGGTTGCGCCGGTTCGCTGTCCGGCAGCCGGCGCAGCAGGGCGGCGATTGCCGCGCAGGCGGCGACGGCGAAGGCCAGCCGGCCCGTCAGCACGCCGTGCAGGTCAGCGCCGAGCGACATCACCACGATCGTATCCTCGATCACGCTATGGGCAAAACCCATGAACACGCAGGAGAGGAAGATCTGGCGCGGCGCGATCGCGCCCGATTGCGCCTCGCGGATCAGCAGGCCGGCGCCGTAGGAAATGCCGAGGAAGAGGCCGATGGCGGTGAGCTGGCCGGCCTCGCCGCGGATGCCGGCAAGGCGCAGCACGGGCGAAAGCGCCGCCATCATCAGGTCCATGAGCCCGGCCGCCTTCAGGAGTTCCAGCCCGAACGAGAGCACGATGAGGATGACGAACATCCAGCCCATCGTTTCGGCAAGGTTCAGGAGATAAGCGCCCCAGTCCGGCGCGGCGCCCGCCGCCAGCCAGACGGGCGCGGCCGGGCCGGCCAGCCATCCGGTTGCCGCCAGAACATGGTGCAGCAGGAAGGCGTAGAGCAGGCCCCCGCCAACGCGCAGCAGCGTCGTTGCGACCATGCCCGGACCGGCCTTCTGGATGATCTTCTGCTCGATCGGCAAACCGTGCGCAAAAAGGATGAGGGCTGAGAAGACGGTGATATCGGCAATGCTGAGCGAGGCGGCGGGAACGAGCGTGAAGACGAGCGGCACCGCGCCCCAGATTCCGACCAGCATGCCCGTCAGCCAGGCAAGCCCCAGCTCCGGCGGAAGGCCGACGAGGTTCATGACCGGCGCGAAGGCGGGGGCGAGCGCCCTGACCGCGCCCATCCGCGAGAAAAGTTCGGTCAGGATGGCGATCGGCACGGTGATGCGCACGAGCAGCCAGTAGACGGCAAGCGTCTGGCTGGCGTTGCGGCGGATGAAGGACAGAAGCGGCATGCGGGATCTCCTTGACGGTGCCCCATCCTGCCAGAGCAATTCCAGCAAAAGTGGGAACCGGTTTTGCGTCCGGAATTGCGGGGAAAACAATAAGCTAGAGCATTGAAGGCGACTCCGTTTTCGCCGGAAATGCTCTAGCGCCCCTGGCTTCGAATTTGCGGTCAAAGATTGCAGCTCCATGCAATTTTATTGCAAAGATGCTGCCGCTGCCTATGATCCGGCCATGGACCGTATCGACCGCAAGATCCTGAACCTGATGCAGCGCGACGCCTCGCGCACCAATATCGACATGGCCGAGGAGGTCGGCCTGTCGCCTTCGAGCTGCCTGCGGCGCGTGCAGCGGCTGCGCAGGAGCGGCGTGATCGACAGGATCGTCGCGATCCTCAACCCGGCAAGGGTGGGGCGCGGCATCAAGGCGCTGGTGACGGTGGAGCTGAAGCTGCACGGCGAGGCGCATATGCGCCGCTTCATGGACCTTGCCGTGGCCGAGGAGGCGGTGTCGCAGGCCTATGCGGTCACCGGCGAGACCGACGTGGTGCTGATGCTGCGGCTTGCCGACATGGAGCAATTCGACGCGCTCAGCGAGCGGCTGTTCCGCGACGAGAACAACGTCGCCCGCTTCTTCACCATGGTCGTCATCCGCACCGCCAAGGAGGAAACGGCAATCCGCCTCTGAGCCGCCCGCTCACGCGCCCTCGTCGGGAATGTTCAGCACCTCGCCGCAGGCCTTGCAGTGCACGGCGTCGGCATCGTGGCGCTGCAGGCCGCAGCGGTGGCAGGCGAAGGTGACCTTGTGCGGCCGCACCACCGCCTGGGCCAGCCGCACGAAGAGCGAGATGCCGACGATCATGGTGACGACCGAG
Organism: Rhizobium sp. GCM10022189; assembly: GCF_042656325.1. NCBI lineage: Bacteria > Pseudomonadati > Pseudomonadota > Alphaproteobacteria > Hyphomicrobiales > Rhizobiaceae > Rhizobium > Rhizobium sp. GCM10022189. The sequence goes on along the minus strand of NZ_JBHSOR010000023.1, from coordinate 31,226 downwards.
GTCAGCTTGCCGAGCGTGCCGGGCAGGGTGATGTCGCCGAAACCGGTGGTCGTCACCGTGGCGACGGTGAAATAGAGCGCGTCGACGAAGCCTTCGCCGCCCGGCTGGTTATAGAAGAAGGAGGTGTAGACGAAGCCGGTGACGAGGAAGAGGAAAACCACGAAATTGATGACGGCGCGCACCACGTCGATGCGGTCCGCGCAGCCGAGCCGGCGCAGCGCCACCCTCAGCAGCGGGCTGCGGCCGATCGCCCAGAGCCGCATGACGCGCAGGAAGGCGAAGTTGAAGAGCGCGAAGGGAAAGAGAAGGGTGGCCAGCACGACGAAATCGATCCATGTCATCGGCCGCAGGATCCAGGCGCGCAGCGAGGGCGCGGCAAGGGCGCGCGCCCCCATTTCGGCGGCGATCCACAGCGCGATCGCATAATCGACGACGAGATAGGTGGGGGCGGCGCGGAAATAGGGGCCGAGCACGAAGAAGGCGAGAATGGCGATATCGACAAGGGTGAAGAGGCACTGCAGGGCAAGCGCCCTCCGGCCTTCGCCCCGCTCTATGCGCTGGAGCGCCCGCCGCAGGCCGGCCGCCTGCCTTTTGTCGTCGAAGAGATGATCCATGCAGGCGAGATAGATCGCCCGCCGCCGGCATCAATGGCCCCGCCCGCCGCCCGGCCGCGGCGGCGGCCTTCCTTCACCGCCCCCCTGCGTCCCGATGCCGGCTTCGCGGCCGCCGCCTTGGCTGCCGCCGCGCTTGGGGTGGCGGGTTTGGCTGCCGCCGGCTTGCTCCCCGCCGGCCTCCGGGCGGCCGGCTTGTTGCCGACCTTTCGCAGCTCGTCCCGGCCGATGAAATGATCGGTGGCGCCCGCCTCCTTGTGCGGATGGGAGATTTCCACATCCAGCTCCTCGGGCAGGTCGAGCGCCTGGCCGGTATTCATGATGCCGAGCGGCACGCGGCCTTCCCCGGTGCGGGCAGCGACTTCGACGAGCGGTTTTGTCCTGTGGGGCATGGAGCCTCCTTTCCGATGGCGTCAACCGGTCTCAACGCGGGGCGGACTCGCCGGTTCCATGAAAAGCGGCCCCCAAGGGCTGGAGAGGGGATGGAGAGGGGCTGGGGAGGGGCCCGCGGAACAAACAGGGACAGCCGGCGTTCGATCCTTGCGAACACGTTCAATTCACGGAGGATTTTCAAATGGGTCGCGGTATTCTTCTCTGGCTTCTCGGCATTCCCCTGCCGATCGTCATCCTGCTCGTGCTGTTCATGCGATAGGAGGGGTCGATGTCTCTTGCGCAAGACAGGGGCGCTGCCGGCGAGCGCGCCGAACTCATGCCGGTCGAATCCTCGAAGCCGGCCATCGCCTGGGGGCCGATCTTCGGCGGCGGGCTGGCGGCGACGGGCATGACGCTCATCCTGCTGCTGCTCGGCTCCGGCGTGGGGCTGACGATGGTGTCTCCCTGGTCGGGCGAAAGCAGCTCGGCGGCGACTGTCGGCGTGACGGCGGCGATCTGGCTGGTCGTGGTGCAGTGGCTGTCCTCGGCGCTCGGCGGTTATCTGACCGGGCGGCTGAGGACGAAATGGGCGGCGATCCACACGGACGAGGTCTTCTTTCGCGATACGGCGCACGGGTTCCTCAGCTGGGCGCTGGCAACCGTGTTCGTCGCCGGTTTCCTCGCCTCGTCGCTGACCTCGCTTGCGGGGGCCGGGGCAAGTGCCGCCGGCCAGGCCGCAATGGCCGCCGGGGCCGCCGGAACGGCCGCGGCCGCCTCTTCGGACGCCCCGGACGGGCCGACCGCCTATTTCACCGATGCGCTGCTGCGGCCCCGGAACGTTGCCGGCCGGGCCGGCGAGAATGACGGCGCGGCGGCGGCCGAAATCTCCCGCATCCTGCTGCAGGGGGCGGCGAGCGACGGCGTGCCCGATGGCGACAGGACCTATATCGCCGGCATCGTGGCTGCTCGCACCGGGCTTTCCGAAGCCGATGCGCGCGCCCGCGTCGATACGGTCCTGAAGCAGATCGACGACGCCAAGGCCGCCGCCCGGGCCGCCGCCGACGAGGCCCGCAAGGCGGCCGCGACCTCGGCGCTGATCGGCTCGCTCTCGCTGCTGGTCGGCGCCTTCATCGCCGCCGCCGCCGCCGCTTTCGGCGGCCGCCAGCGCGACGAGGAGGAAGACCTGATCGCCGCCAGCCGCGGCCCCCTGGTCTAGCGCAGTCCGCCCCGCCTGCGCCCGCCGCTCGGCCGCACGCGTCGGCCTTTCCACTCCCCGTCATTCCTGTAACGGCGGGAATGACGAGGGAGAGGGTGGAAAAGCCTCTCTCCCGGCCGCGCCCCGACCTGTCCCTCACTTGCCCTCGAGCAGCAGCGGCAGCCAGCCCGTTATGGATGCCGAAGGACCCGGCGGGGCGGGGGGGTGCCGCACGGCGCAACAGCAGCGGGCCGGCCCGCCCTTGCAAAATTGCGCGGCTGCACACAGTTGATGTGTTCGACGAAACGGGCGGGAGCAGAATGCGGCGTATCAGATCCTGGCTGAACCAGTATGAGCCGATGACGCTCATCACCTTTGCCTGCCTTGCCGGCGGCCTCTTCCTGCTGCAGCGGCTGACGAGCGAGGTGCTGGAGGGCGAGACGCTGGGTTTTGACCGGACGGTGCTGCTGTCGCTGCGCCAGCCGGGCGATCTTTCCCGGCCGATCGGGCCGGCATGGCTGACCCATGCGGTGGGCGACATTACCAGCCTCGGCGGCGTCACCGTGCTGGCGCTGCTCACCCTGCTTGCCACCGCCTACCTGCTGCTCGACCGCAAGGCCGGCATCGCCGTCTTCCTGTTCCTCTCGGTTCTCTCCGGCTGGCTGGCGAGCACGGGGCTGAAGATCCTGGTGGCGCGGGCAAGGCCGGATGTGGTGCCGCATCTCGTCGATGTCGGCGATCTCAGCTTTCCGAGCGGCCATGCGATGGTCTCCGCCGTCACTTATCTCACCCTCGGGGCGCTTCTGGCGCGCACGCAGCGCCGGCGCGCCACGCGCATCTTCGTCATGGCGGCGGGCATTTTGCTTGCCGTCATCATCGGCCTCAGCCGCATCTATCTCGGCGTGCATTACCCGACCGACGTGCTGGCCGGCTGGGTGGCCGGCGCGCTCTGGGCGCTCGGCTGCTGGCTGGTCTCCAAGCGTTTCATCGCGCGCGCGGCAGGCGAGGACGGCGGCACGCAAGGCTAGCGCATTTGCGGCGAAAACGGGCGCGCCTTCAATGCTCCAGCTTATTGCTTTTGCCGCAATTCCGGACGCAAAACCGGTTCCCACTTTTGCTGGAATTGCTTTAGCGCATTTCCGGCGAAAACGGGCGCGCCTTCCAGGCGCCGGCCCATTGCCTTTCGCGCATTTCCGGCAAAACCGGTCCCCGCCCTTGCCGGGATCGCTAGCGCCGCCTTTCGCGCAGCGCAGCCATGACCAGCGGTGCGGCGGCGCCGGCAAGGGGGCCGAAGGGCAGGCGCTGCAGCGCCCGGCCGGCCAGGAAGGCGGCGGCCATGGCGCCGGCGAGTTTTGCCCAGGGGTAGGCGCCGAGCTGCGCATGGGCGCTGGCATCGGCCCAGCGCAGGTTCTCCGTCACCACGCTGCCGGCCCGATGGCGGATGATCTGCAGACGGGCCCTGAGGTTCTCGATCTCGGCCCGCACCTCGGCGATCTGCCGCTGCAGCTCCTCGCGCGCCGCGCCCTCGATCGGCGCATACAGATAGGCCTCGTAATCCGCCTCGCTGGCAAAACCCTCGGCATTGGCCCGATGGTCCGGCCTTTCCCCGCCGGGGGCGGTGGCCGCGGCGTTCCTGCCCGTGCTGTCTGCCATCTGCATCTCCTTTCGCTGATGCTGCTGAAACGTGCGAGCGGCAAAAAGGATGCATGGCGGATCGCTTCGGGGCGGGCCTCGTCTCTTGACGAAAACCGCAGGATGTGTATCGCTTAACCATGCGCGCAATGGGAGTGGGCGATGGGGAGCGATTATCACCGGAAGGCGAATATCCGCACGCAGACGATCCGGGTGGCGGTTGACCAGAACCGGTCGCGCGAGCTTTGGGGCCGGGGCGCCTTCGGCGGCCTGCCGGCGGCACTTGCCTATGTGGGCGCGCTTGGCGCGGGCGAAGAGGGCACGCAATTCACCACCGCCGTGCCGCACGCGAAAAACGGCGATCCGGTCTGGGCCTACTGGTACCTGCCGGAGGACGGCGGAGACGCGCGCGTGAAGCGCCGGGTCGTGGGCAACAAGGATTACGCCTGCGTTGAAATCCAGCCCAGGCTTAACCGCTACCGTTGTAAATAGGGGCGAACTGGCCTAAATATGCAGCATGGATATGAAGCTTAGACATTCTCATATCGCTGTCCGTGCCGGGCTGGACGAGCTTGCGCGCACCGTCGGGGCCGACATTCTTTCCGGCGAGGACGATTTCGGCCGCTACCACTATTTCGACGTGGCGATCGCCCATAGCGGCCTCGACAACCACGTCATGCGCTTCGCCGCCCATGACGGCGACCGCATGGTCCATCTGCTGGCGGAACGCATCCAGGAGGTCGACGACCTGGCGCTGGCGCTCTGCGCCGTCGGCATGACCGGCAGCGAGGCCCTGTCCATCTCCACCGACCAGGACGGCCGCCCGGTGCGCAGCGCCGGCGAGATTTCCGAACATATCGGCGCGCTCTCGCGCTTTGCGGCCGCCGGCGCGCTGGAAATCATGAGCGGCGGCGAGGGCGCCGAAGGGCAGGAGACGACGACGATCGCGCTCAACCAGTAGCGGCCCGGCCGGCCTTTGGCGCCGGTATCGCGCCGCCGCCGGACGACCGGCCCCGTGGTTTGCCCGAGGCCGATCCGCCGCCTCGTCAGTCCAGAAGGTCGGCCGGCACCTTGCCGCCGTTTTCCGAAAGCTTCTTCATCAGCGCCTTGTGGAGGAACATGTTCATTTTGGCGCTGTCGCCGGTATCGCCGGTATAGCCGAGTTCGGCGGCGAGTTCCTTGCGCTCGGCAAGGCTCGCATCCATGCCGAGCGCCTTCATGAGATCGACGATCGAATGGCGCCAGTCGAGCTTTTGGCCGGATTTCTTCACCGCCGCGTTGAGGATCTGCTCGATATCGGCTTTGCTGGCGGGATTGGCGCTGGCGGGGCTGGCGCCGGCCGGGCTGGCGCTCGCCGGGGCGGCGGCCGGCTTGGCCGCGGCCGTTGGCTGTGCGGGAGACGATGCGGGCGCGCCGGCCTGCGGGGCGGCGGCTGCGGGCTGCGGCACGGGTGCGGCCTGCGCCTTGCCGAAAATCGCGTTCTTGATGCGGTCGAAGACGCCCATGGAAAAATCCTCCTCTTGCGGTTGCGAAGGGCGAGGCGCCCGCTGCCGCGGACGCCGCCACGGGAAGAACTAGGGCCGGCATGCCGGCCGGCCAGTCGGGCGGCCGATAAAAGGCCGCGTCCGGCCTCAGGCGCGCGCCAGAACCTCGTCCAGCCAGTTGAAGATCCTGAGATCGCGCAGCCCGTAGGCGCCGGGCTCGCAATGCAGGTCGGCCCCGTCCGAGGCCGCGAAGGCGGCCATCGTCTTCGGCCCGGTCAGCATCGCGTAGAGCTTTTGCGATTGGCCCGGCCAGAAGGCCTCGTTGGCGGGCTCCGTAATCAGCATCGGGCAGGCGATGCGGCCGGCCACGTCGTCCAGCCGGTAATCCATCGTCGCCTTGAAGACGTCGAAATAGGAGCCGGCGCCATAGGGGCGCATGCGGAAGGCGAGCGCGTTCTTCACCGCCGGCGGCAGCGCCTTTTCCATGAAGGCGTCGAATTCCTGCTTGCGGCCGGCCTGCAGCAGGGCCAGCATCGGCGGCGTCAGGCCGGCGGTCCAGGAGGCGGAAACGTCGGTCACGCCGGGATCGGCAATGGCCGCGGCGATGCGTTTTTCGAAGGCGACGGCGCGCGGCACCCAGTAGCCGCCCTGGCTGATGCCCTGAATGGCGATCCTTGCGGGATCGACGCCTGGCCGCGCCAGCGCGAAATCGACGACCGGGGTGACGACATGCTCGAAATCCGGGCGGAAGGCCATGCCCTGCTTCCACAGCGCGTAGCCCTGGCCCGGCCCGTCGAAGGTCAGGCAATCGTAGCCGCGGGCGGTGGCGCCGGCCGCGCCCATCGTCCACATGTCCAGCGCCGAGCCGTCGCTGCCGTTGACGAGGATCAGCAGCGGGCGGTTTTGCGCGCTGCTTTTGCCGCGGAAATAAAAGCCGCGCAGCGTGGTGTTCTCATAGGCAATGGCCACCTCTTCGATCGGCGGATCGAAGAGGGCGAGCGATTTCAGCCAGCAGGCGTCCATCATCTCCCAGGCGGCGGCGGCCCTGGTCGGGTCGCCGGTGCCGTCGGCGAAATAGATGGCGCTGTCGTAATAGTTCTGTGCCCAGAGCAGGGCCTGGCGGGCGCTCTCCCTGTGGCCGCCGGAAAGCGAATCCTCCGCGATCGTGCGGGCCTCGTCGCCGGCCGCGACCAGCGCGCCATAGGCGCTGTCATAATTGCCGTCCTCGATCTGCCGCGAGAGATAGAGAACCTTGCCGGGATTGCCGCCCTGGTGGTAGGCGCGCCCGAGGCTGGTCAGAAGCACATATTCGAAAGCGGAATTCCTGAAGAAATAGCTCGCCTGATGCGCCGCCATCGGCGTCGTCGGCAGGTTCTGTGCTGCCGGGGCCGGCTGCTGGCCGGGAACCTCGCTTGCCTGCGCAGTCGTTCTGGCGCCAAGACCTGCGGCAACCATGCCGAGGCCGAACTGTTTTCTTGTCAGGTTCATCGCTCTCTCCTGCGGATACTTGCCCTCTCGAACGGTGTGGACGGGTTTTACTTTAGCATTGTTGCGGGAAGGCGTCAGGTATTGTTCAAATGCGTGCGAAACGCCTTCCAGCGGCGATGTGTTTTGCATCCTGCGCCCGCAGGCGCTATGAGCGGCGCATGACCCTGCCGACAAACCTCGATTGCCAGACCTGCGGCGCATGCTGCGCCTATTCCAGCGACTGGCCGCGATTTTCCACCGAGCCGGACGCCGATCTCGACCTCCTGCCGCCGCAATATGTCGCGCCGGACCGCTCCGGCATGCGCTGCGAGGGCAACCGCTGCTCGGCCCTGTCGGGCACGGTCGGCAAGGCGGCGTCCTGCCGGGTCTACGGGCTCAGGCCGGATGTCTGCCGCACCTGCATGCCGGGCGACCCGGAATGCCTGACGGCCCGGACGGCCTTTGGCCTGGGGTGAGGGGGTGACGGGGCGGGCGGTGGTGTTGGACACCATCGTTCGCTGCGGCGTGGGATCTCGCCCCAAGCCGCTGATGTTGTGCCGTGGGGTACCCCACGCCGCAGCGAACAATGGTATCAAGACGTCTGTCAGAACGCCGATCCCGGCAGCGGCAGAGGCGGTGCCACACCCACCCGACCATCACACCCGTTACGAAAACTCGTTGGCCCGCGGCCCGGCCAGCGTCACGCGCCAGGTCGATCTCGCCCGGAAATCCTGCGTCGCCAGAAACGTATAGGGCGTCGCCCGCCAGTTCTTCACCGCGTCGTTGAGGTTGTCGAGCACGTAATCGCCCTCGTCGAGGCGGGCGATGAGGACGACGTGGTTTTCGTCGTGCGGGCCGATCACCACCGAGAGCGCCAGGCGGTCGGCCGGAAAGCCGGCGTCGATCAGGTCCTTCATCTTCTGCAGCGCGTAATCCTCGCAATCGCCCCGGCCGCCGAGGGGCAGGGTCCAGGCGTCGCCGCCGCCGGAGCGGTCCTGCGAGGCGCGCACGCTGAGGTTCACGGCGCGGGTGATCCTGCGCAGGAGCGGCATGGCGGCCTGACCGGCCGGCCCGCGGGCCGCCACCTTGTGGCAGAGCCAGCGGTAGCTGGCGCAGGCGGTGGCAAAGCCGACCGGCGCGCCGATGCTTCTGCCGGCGGGCAGGGCCTGTCCGGCAAGTGCCTGAAATTGCGCGGGAAAGAACACAAGGGAAACAAGGCAAGCAAGCCACCGCATGAATCACCCCTTCTATTGTTCGCCGGCAAGGTAACATAGTTTATACTAAAACTTTAATAAAATTTATTACTTGTGTAATTAACTATAGATTAAGGTATTGTGTCAATATCCACAGTTTATTCTTGGAATTAACTTTTCGCTAATATAAGAATTCTCCCCGTTAACGGTTTGTTAACTTTGGGAGAGAGTAGATGATTCGCAAAGCAGCGAAGTATAGCGTCGCCGTTGCTTACCTTCTGGCAAGCAGCAGCCTGACGATGGCAGCGCCCGCAGTTGTCGACTGCGCCACGGCAGCGCCGGGTTCGATCGAGGCCAGGCTGTGCCTGCCGACAAAATCCATCCGCACCGACGACGACAGCCGCACGCTCAACAACGACAGCAGCGGCAACCGTTTCGGCACGCGTTCGGGCAACCGTTCCGGCTCCGGCGAGCAGGCCTCGAACGGGTCCTCTTCCGGCAACCAGGGCGACGGCGGCGACAATGGCGGCGGCTCCGGCCCCGGCGGCGACGGCGGCGGCGAGGGCGACGGCGACGGCAATCACGGCCACGGCCATCACGGCGGCCGGGACCATGGCCACCATGGCAGGGACCGCGACCATCACGACCGGGACCGCCACGACCGGGATCGCGACCATCACGACCGGGATCGCGACCATCATGACCGGGATCGTCATGACAAGGATCGCCATGACCGGGATCGCGACCGTCACGACAAGGACCGCCACGACCGGGATCGCGACCGTCACGACAAGGATCGCCACGACCGGGATCGCGACCGTCACGACAAGGACCGCCACGACCGGGATCGCGACCGTCATGACAAGGATCGCCACGACCGGGATCGCGACCGTCAAGACAGGGATCGCGACAGTCATGACAAGGACCGCGACAGCCACGACAAGGACCGCGACGGGCGCAATCCCCGCTGATCCGGCATCCTGAACCGGAGGAGGGGTTTTAGGGGCAGGCCCCTCTTCCGGCAGCGGTTTTGCAAATGCGGCCCGGCATCTGCCTGGCGCATTCCCTTTCCCCCCTCGTTCCTGTGCCCGCGGGCTGGCGCTAAGGACGTCACAGGAATGCAGGCGCCGCCCTGTGCGGTGATGGCTCCTCTGTACTGCGTGGAGCCACCGCGCCCGAAGGCGGCGCCTGATCTTCGTGGCATAACCCGGGCTGGGGCCGGGAACACGCAGATGAGGGGGGAGAGGGGCAATTGCGAGGGGCCGGCATCCGGGCTCGGGAGGGGGATGCCGGTTCGGGGGGGGCAAAAAGGGGGTGCCGCAAGGCGCCCCTTTTTTGCTGCGGCGGCGGTTCCTGCGGGCCGCGCCGTCGCTGCGTCGGGGAGGGGGCGCAGCGACGGCGGCAGGCGGCGGCAGCCGGCGGGACGTCACTCGCGGTCGCCGTTGCGCAGGAATTGCCACTCGATGCCGGTCACGCGCGCCGGCCGCACGATATGCGGGCGGGCCTGCAGCAGGCGCAGCGTCGGCACCAGGGTGCGCGGATCGGCGACCTCTGCCGGCACGGGCCTGTCCATATCCTTGAAATGCGCCTCGATTTCCTCGCGAAGATCCCGGATGTCGAACCGGTCCACGCCCGCGTTGAACCAGTCCACCAGAATGACGTCGCAGACGATATCGAGGCTGTTCGGGTCGTCGGCATCCAGCAATGGCGACATTGGCGGACCTTGCGCAGGCGGCGTGTCCCTGCGTCCCCAAAGGCCGGCGGTTGCGGCGCGGGTTGCGCCCGGCGGCCGGCAGAATATGGGGGCTCGCCACCCAGCACCAAGACGAGCCCCAGCCCCGGTGCTTGTCTCATCTCATTCCTCCACCGCGACAGGCAGATTAGACGCCCGCGCCGCCGGCGCAGCAATTCGACCAGTCGGGCTAGTCCGGCCGCGCGGGGTGCCTGCGGCCTGCTTTCGCGGGCTTTTCCGCGCCGGCGGGGCGGCAAACAATCCTGTGGATAAAGTCGGCGCGGCTCCGTTGTGATTAACCTGCCGCGCCCGCCGGCCGGGGCCTCCACCCGCGACACCGCCCTTTGGCCATATTGACGCTAATCGGCTGTTTCGCAGGCATTTGCACGCTCCGACGGCCGGCCGAAACCGGGCCTGAAACGGCAATTTACGCTCGAATTTACCGTAACGTACTTCTCATTCGTGCAGCGAAATGGGACCGTCCGCGCGGCCCGGACAGGCGGGGCCGCCGCAATGGCGGGCGGCGACAGCCGATTTCAGAATTTCTGACATCGAGAGGGCGCGGGCTGCTGCAGCAGGCGTTTGCGCGCCAGGTTCAGCTTGCCGAGATCAGAGGTTTCGAGGGGAGGTGCCGCAATGCCCGACAACAACAAGAGCTCGATCGGTGCGAGAGCGATCGTCGAGCTGATGGCCGTAGAAATCCAGAGCAGTTTCGGGGCCATCGCGCAGGACAGGAGCAATTTCGGCGCCCTCAGCGTGGGCGAGATCGCCGGGCGGCTGAAGATTTCCGAGGCTGAACCCAGTGTTCTTTCCTGGAACAATGCCGTGCAGGCGAAGGGCGGCGACGCCCGTTCGCAGATGGTGCGGCTGATCTCGCACGCCGGGCAGGATACGCTTGTGCAGATCATGGAAGAGAGGCCGGCGGCCGTAGCCCGGCTGGAGGGGATTTTCAAGGCAGATCCGCAATCGGTCGTTTCCTATTTCGGGGCGGTGGTGGATGCGGTTTCCGGCAGCGGGACGTCCGGCGCGTCGCAGCCGCAGGGCGGTAAGCCTGCTCCGCAGGCCATCCCGGCAGCCGGGGAGGTGGGCGAAGCCTTTGTGGAGGCGCTGGAGTCCCTCTCCGGCGGCGGCAGCGGCGGCAGTGGTGGCGGCGGCGGCGCGGGGGGATTTTTTGCGGCGGTTGGCGCGGCCATCGGCTTTGCCATCGGCGGCCCTGTCGGGGCCGTCGTCGGCGGCGTGGCCGGAGCCACGGTGGACAAACGCATGCAGGAGGAAGCGCGGGGCGAGCGTGTGGACGACGGCAGGGACGAGGACGAGGACGAGTAAGGGCCGGCAGGGCCGCATCCGGAAAAAGAGGAGAGGGATCAGATGTCGCTCGAACAGGCGGGACATGATTGGCAATGTGTCGGCGTGGCGCAGGTGGGCGGCGCCGATATTCTCGGGGCGGGACTCTACCTTTTCGAGTTCCGCAGCGCTGCGGCGAATTTCCGCGGCAAATACGCGTTCCTGGGCGGCGGCGTCGGCGGCGGCGGAAGCCTTGGCGGCGGGGCCGGCCCGAGCCCGCTCGATGTCTTCGGCGCGGCACCCGAAGACCTGTGGACGCCGATCGAGCCCGAGCGGCCGTTCTCGGGCGACGATCTCGACCTATCCTACGGGGCGCTCTCCACGCTCGGCGCCGGGCTCGCCTACGGCTATGCGCTGATGGGCATCAGCGCCGGGCTGGTTGATCCGCTGTTCGACAGCGTGGAGGTGAGCGGCTGGGGAACGGGGGTCGGCGCCAGCGGGGCCATCCTGGTCGGCGCGTGGAAGCTGCTGCAATATTCCGATTATTACTAGGCATCCATCCGTCCGGGGCAACCATGAGGCTTGCCCGAAAGCCGTCCGGCCCCGGCGCGATCGCGGCGGGTGTTCAACCGGCTCGGCAGGGCGCTTGACGGGTAGGGCGCTGGCCTGGCAGTCTGGACAGGATTGGGGCGAAAATCTAAAGGAGATCAAACACAAACCGGTCTCTGGAGGAGTAAAATAATGAAGCGCATCGAGATGGAGGTGAGCGGCGGCTGCCAGTGCGGCGCCGTGCGTTACCGTGCCAGCGCCATGCTCGACAATTCGCATCTGTGCCATTGCCGCATGTGCCAGAAGGCCTCGGGCAACCTCTTTGCCGCGCTGGTGGCCGCGCCCGACGACGCGCTCACCTGGACACGCGGCAAGCCCGGCGTCTGGAAAAGCTCGGAGCTCGTCGAGCGCGGCTTCTGCAGCAATTGCGGCACGCCGCTGTTCTTCCACCACCTGGAAAACGGCCGCACCAACCTGATGATCGGCTCGCTCGACGACCCCAGCGCCTTTCCGCCGCTTGCCAATACCTGCACGGAAAACATGGTGGGCTGGTTCGACACGATCACCGCCATCGAAAACACCGGCCCGACCGAGACCAACGGCGCCGACTGGGCGGCGGCAATCAGGCAGAGCAACAACCAGCACCCGGACCACGACACGGTTTCGTGGTCGGCGAAGGGGCGGGAGGGGTGATGGGGGCGGCGGCGCGGCCGCTCCCTGCGGCTGTCGCTCTGCCGTACGGCAGCTAGCCAACGGGCTTTGCCGGCCAGTCGGGCAGGAGCGTGATGCCGAAGCGCGGGGCGGCGGCTTTCAGGCGCTCGATATCGTCGGGCGTCGGCGGGCCGGCGGTTTCTCCCTGGCGCAATTGGCGGCCGGCGGCGGCCAGAAAATGTTCGAAAACATCCGGCGAGCCGATCAGGATGTAGCGGGCGGGCCGCTCGTCGGGGTTGGTGAGCTGGTGGGGGATGCCGCGCGGCAGGAAGAGGCTTTCGCCCGGCGAGAGCGTGCGGGGCTCGCCGTTCAGGATCGCGGTCAGCTGGCCCTCGAGCACATAGACCGTCTCGTCGTCGCCGGCATGGACGTGGACCGGCGTTGCGGTGCGGCCGGGGCTGGCATTCTCGAACAGGCAGAAGAGGCCGCCCGTCTGCCGGCCGGATACCAGCCGCGTCATGGCGACGCCGGCAAGGGTGAAACGTTTCGCCTCGGGTTGCGTCATGCTTGCCTCCGGGCTGCCGAAGAACTCGCCGCATGTGGCACAATACCCCTGCCCAACCCCTGCGCACAAGGGTGAGGGGCCACGGGCGCAGCCGGCTCGCTGCGGCTGCTGCTGTGCTGCGGGGCGCGCCCTCTGGCCTGCCGGGTCCTTCGGCCCCCCCCCACAAGGGGGGAGATCGGCCAGAGGCTGGACCTTCGCCCATCTCTAACGTTGCGCAGTTTGCAATCGCTCATTGTTTGGGGAAACCGGTGCCCCACCTGTGGGGGGCGAAGGACGAGCCGAGATCCGTGGCGCGACTCCGGTCGCATCCGGCGTTCCGCCCCCCACCTACCCATACACATCGTAATCCACCGCCGCCGTCGCCCCGGTTCCCGGCCGGTGGCGCGCCTTCCTTGCCACCGGTTGCGCGAAGGTCAGCGCCAGCGCGTCGCCCTCGTTGGGCGAGGGCAGGCCGCGGTCCTTCATGTCTTCCTTGCTTTCCAGCTGGATCCGGCCGTCGAGCCGCGCCACGGTTTCCGGCCCGACCAGGTCCTGGTAGAGCGCCTCGTTTGCGGGGTCGATGGCGCCGCCGGCCTTCAGCCAGCGTTTCATCTGGCCCCAGATATAGGCGCGCATGTTGCAATAGCCGGGGTCCGGCACTTTCGTCGAGCCGAACCAGACGAGCTGCCAGGAGCGGCCCATCACCGTGCCGGCGCTGACGATGCCGGTGCCGTAGCCGGCGTCGACGAAGACGGCGTCGGCCTCGTATTCGTCCTCCAGCCGGGCGATGAGGTTGGCGATCTCGATGTCGTTGTCGTTGCGGGCAATCGTCGCCAGCCGCTTCGAATAGAGCCCCTGGCGCAGCATGACGACCGTCGGGTCGTCGCCCGTCCAGGCGGGATCGACCCCCAGGATCACCGGGGCGAAGGCATATTGCTCGGGCCGCAGATGCACGCGGCGGGCGGCATCGGCATCGTCGGCGGAGATGAACTGCAGGGCCGACTGGCTGGGAAACTGGCCGCGCACGCGCACCTTGACGATATCGCTGTCCTCGCCGTGGTCGTCCACCAGGCGCTGCAGGAAGGCCTTGTTGGTGCCCGGCACCGTGCGGCTGTCGATCTGGCGGCCCGTCCAGCGGTGGCGGAAGCGGCGGAAACATTCGCGGAAGCGGCCGCTGTTCCTCGTCGGGTTGCCGAAGACGATCCAGATGATGACGGTATCCTCGTCGGTCAGCGCGCCCTCGGCCACTTCCCACACCTTGTCGTGGATCTTCGAGGCCTCGTCGAAAAGCAGCAGGATGATGCGGCCCTTGTTGTGCAGGCCGGCGAAGGCTTCCGTATTGTGCTCGCTCCAGGCGATGAAATCCTGCCGCCAGCTTTCGCCGCGCGCGGGATCGCGCGCCTTGATCGACATGGCCTGCAGGTCGAACCAGTGGGCGGTGAGGGAGAGGCGAAACCATTTGCCGATCTCGGGCGCCGTCTTGGTGCGCAGCTGGCCTCGGTATTGGCGGTGGTGACGATCCTGCAATCGGCAAAACAGGACATGGCCCAGTTGGACAGCATGCCCATCTCGGCCGATTTGCCGATGCCGTGGCCGGAGGCGACCGCGATCTGCAGCGGCTGGTAGCGGGTGGCGGGGTCTGCCAGATGCGCGCCGATCAGTTCGTTGATCTCGTCCTGCCAGGGGCGCGGGCCGTCATAGCCGGCAAGCTCGCCCACGCCCCAGTCCCAGGCAAGCCGGCTCCAGCGCTTCGGGCTGAAACGGCAGGCGGCGGCAAGCTCGATGAGGGCGTCGTTCGGATCGGCGGGGGAGGAGGGCTCGCTCATGCCGGCCCGGCCCCGCCGTCCGCGCCATGCTCGCCGTCTGCGCCGTGCTCGCCGCCGGCGCGGCTGCGCCGCTGCGCCCGCTCCAGCCGCTCGGCCAGCGCCGTCAGCCCCTTGTGCTCGACGATCTCCTTGAAGGCGTTGATGCGGATATGCTTGCCGATCAGCTCCAGCCGGCGCAGCCGCTCGGCGAACTTGACCTTCTTCACATGGCCGATCTCGCGCCGCTCCCGGCCGGTGCCTTCGTAAAGGGCGGAGATTTCCAGATCCGTCACCAGCCCCTGCCGCCAGATGGCCGGCCATTGCCGGATCGGCAGCAGGTCGCCCGCCTCGTCATAGAGATCGGCAATATCGGCCTCGGCCTCGGCGGCAAGGCGCGTCAGCAGCCAGTCGGCATCGACCTTCATCTGCTCGCCCTCATCGGGGCCGGCCCGATCTTCTTCCACAAGGCGCCGCCGCCGCGCCGTCCGTTCGCTCATGCGCCGATACTCCCGTTTCGGCCGGACGGTAGCCGGGCAAGGGTTGGCGCGGCGAAGGGGCAATTGTGATTTTTTGGGCGGGAACCTTTTTGCGGCCTGCCGCGTTTCGTGCCTCAGCCGCTTGGCGCGCCGTGCGGCGGGGGAGGGAAAGAGGGAAGGTTCAGCCGCAGTCACCGCAAGTATATCGCCACGGAACAGACCCGTTTTGCGTAAATCCGGATTTTAACCAGAAAATTTAACCGAATTGAAAACTATTCGTTGCCCAAGGCGGCGGATCTGCCAGGAATTTATGAGAATAGAGGAGCCCGCTGATGCTGGAAAAACTCAAGACTGTTATCGGGATCGCCGAAAAGACACGCCGGGACCGGGAAATCAGCAGGATCGGCTATAGCGAGGAGCCGCCGCGGCTGGTCGTGGAATTTTCCGACGGCAGCAAACACACCCATCTCGGCGTCATCGAGGGCCATATTGTCGGCCTGCGCATCGCCGAGGACAAGCTCGGCTTCTACGAATCCCAGATCGAGCCCCTGAACCGCCCGCTGGAAGCCGAAGGCGCAGGCCGGCAATGAGCCCGCAGCGCGGCGGCCAGGGGGGAGGAGACGGCGGCGCCGGAACCGGCCGCCCCGCCCCGCCGGACGCCGCGCCTTCGCCGACACCTTCGCCTGCACCGACACCTTCGCCCGCACCGCAAGCGGCGCCGCAGCCGCCCGCGCAGGCCGCCGCCCGCCCGCGCATGGTGCGCATGGAGCTGGCCTCGCGGCTCATCCGGGAAATCGCCTACGATCCCGTCAGCCGCATCCTCGTGGTCGAGCACCGCCTGAAGGGCCGCCGCCGCTATTTCGACGTGCCGCCGGCCGTCGTCATCAACCTGGTTTCCGCGCCGTCGCCCGGCTGGTACTACACCCAGCACATCCGCGACGCCTTCCGCCGCGAGCCCGCCGAGGCCCCGCGCAGCACCTTCTCCTTCCCCTGGTTCCGCCCCCGCGGCCACCGCCACTGAGCCCGCAAAAGGCCGGGTGCTGCCACCATGCAGGCAAAACGGGGCTAAGTGCTTGATTCTGAATAAGTGACGCTGGAAGGGCAAAAAACTTTTATATTTTTTTTCGTTTTTCGGCGCTTTCGTCCTGTTTGAATTTCTTTATGCGTATTTTGGGGGCTTTGTGGATCACTTATTCAGAATCAATGACTTAGCCCGATTTTTGGCCGTTTTTGCTACACTAAACGAGATTCTTATTCAGGATCAAAGGGTTATAAGGGGTTTGAGGGGTGTTTTCGCGGGTCTTTCGGCTCGCGACCCCTCAAATGCTGGGGGTGGCGGCGTGTTTTGGCCTTCGCAGGATTGAGCGCTGCCCCACGGCACAACATCAGCCGCTTGGAGCGATATCCCACGGCACAGCATCAACCGACCCGACGCGGGAAGACGGGCCTGGCGCCGCCGCCCGGAAAATCCGCCCGCAACACTGTCCCATTCCCATGCAGGCCAAGTTGCAAACAGGCGAATCTCCCCCTCAAGGTGGCCGGAATCGCCCCTTCGCCAAGATAAAATCTACCGCTAAGCCTCACCCCAATTGGCTGTATCATCAGGGGTAGCAGAGCCAATGCCGCCGCGATAAGATAAAGCCGATCCGCCGGCGGGCTTCGACTTGGAACTTGTTGCAGGCCCAACGTATTGTTCAGGCGTTGTTCTATCGATCGAGGGATAAACATGTCTCCAGAGTCCGCCCGCCTCACATCCGAGGCAATTACGCTGTCGGCGGCCGCCGTCCTCAATTCGCTGATCGCCACGCTCGGCAACAAGGGCCTGCTTTCGCCCGAGGAGGAGCGGGAGGTCTATCGCGCCGCCCTCGAAATGATCGAGGAGGCCTCCGGCGACGACGTGGACGGGACCTACGAGCTGGCGCGCGAGCTGATCGAGCTGCGGATGTCCGATATTTAGGGCATGTCCGGCGAGGACCGGATCGCCTGACATGCCCTGGTTTTTGTTCTTGCGCAATTCCGGACGCAAAACCGCTGCACACTTTTGCTGGAATTGCTTTGTTTTGGCGCAATTCCGGACGCAAAACCGTTTCACACTTTTGCTGGAATTGCTTTGCCGCCCATCGGTATCTCCTCCGATAAACCGATTGCGAAATGAAAGCGGTTGGCCTATCCTGCAGCCGATTGCAAAATGCAATCGCAACCGCGCCGAAGCATCCGGCCGAGGAGGAAGAGGCATGGCAAGGCTCGTGTTTGGAATGAACCAGTCGCTCGACGGTTATGTCGATCATGATGCGTTCGGGCCGAGCCCGGCGCTGTTTGCCCATTTCATCGAGAGCGTGCGCGGCCTTGCGGGCAGCATCTACGGCCGGCGCCTCTACGAGATCATGCGCTACTGGGACGAGGACCGGCCGGAATGGGGCGCGGCCGAACGCGATTTCGCCGAGGCCTGGCGGGCCCAGCCGAAATGGGTCGTCTCGCGCACACTCACATCGGTCGGCCCCAACGCCAGCCTCATCGGCGAAGGGGTCGAGGCGGCGATAGGCGGGCTGAAGGAGCGGCTGGACGGCGAGATCGGCCTCGGCGGGCCGGTGCTGGCCGCAAGCCTTGCCGGGCGCGGGCTGATCGATGCCTACCGGATCTACCTGCATCCGACCGGCTGACCTATGTGCCGGGGTGAGTTTTCTTGCGGGCGGGCGGAGGGTTTGCGCGCGAAAAGGTTCGCAGTCGGGTCGCGACTCCGGCATTGACGAAGTAAGCGGAATTCCTTACTTTTGGGGCCGATTGAAGAGACTCCGAAGGAGGGTCGGATGCCCGCCCTGTTGAAAAAGATCAGCACGATCACCGAGAAAGGCCAGGTGACCATTCCCAAACCGGTGCGCGAAGCGCTCGGTCTCGGTTACGGCGGACGGGTTGCGTTCTATGTCGACGAGAACAGGCATGTCTCCATCGAAAAGGTGTTGGGCGAGGCTGACGACGACCCTGTGATCGACAGCTTCCTGGGTTTCCTCGCCGACGATATGCGGCAGCATCCGGACCGTATCCGGGAGTTTCCGCAGGCTTTGGTCGAGCGGATGGCTGAACTGACCAAGGGCATGCATGTCGATCCGGACGAACCCATCCTGGGCGATGTGAATATCTGACCCATGCCCGTCGTCAACGGCTGGACTGTACGTGCTCACCCGCTTCTGCTCGACCAGCTGGAAAGGCTCACTGCGGCGGTCGATGCGCTGAAGCTCAAGGACCCCGAGCGCTACCAGCAGAGCGCCAACGCCAAACTGCTGGCCGCACTCTTGGAACTGATGTTTGAAAAGATCCCCCGCGACCCGGCTTCGACTGCCTATGTTCAGGGCAAGACGCTCGGAACCGATCGGCGCCATTGGTTTCGAGCGAAATTCGGCGCGGCGCGATTTCGTCTTTTCTTCCGCTACAGCAGTCGGGCCAAGGTGATTATTTTCGCCTGGGTGAACGACGAAAACAGTTTGAGAACCTACGGATCGAAGTCGGATGCATATGCGACGTTCAAGCATATGCTCGACGGCGGCAACCCTCCGGACGATTGGGAGACGCTGTTGAAGGCCGCATCGGACGACAAGGCCGAAAAGCGCCTGAACAGCGCCCACGCATCAGTCGCGAAACATCGGGATTGAATATGCCCGTTTCATGCGAGCGCCACGATGACCGATCTGGCGGCACAGCCGGAAGCGAGGCGAACTGTCCGAAAATATACCGCACCGGCTGTATTCCTCCCGCTCGGCGCTAATCTTTCGTTGAAATCTTTCCTCTAAGTTGCCTCCGGATGCGGCCTTCTTCCAGCCGTGGTTGCGTTTCATGCGGCAGGCGAAGGGGCAGGGCATGGTTCGCGGAGGGGATATGAAGAGTTTTGGCGAGGTGCTGGCAGGCTATCGGGGCCTTGGTCCGGGTTTCGATTTCCTGCGCCTTGCGCTGGCGCTGACCATCGTTTTCTACCACGTCATCACGGCCGACGGCTTCTGGGCGGCGGGCACCGGCCCTGTTCTGTGGTTTTTCGAATATAGCCTTGTGCCGATGTTTTTCGCGCTCAGCGGCTTTCTCATCACCGCCAGCGCCCAGCGCCTCAGCCTGCAGGACTTCCTGCTCAACCGCGGGCTGCGCATCCTTCCGGCGCTCGCCGTCGATATACTCATCTGCGCCTTCATCATCGGCCCGGCCGTCACCAGCCTGCCGCTTGCCGATTATTTCACCGATCCGGGCTTCTTTGCCTATATGCTCAATATCGTCGGCCGGATACAGCTGACGCTTCCCGGCGTCTTCACCGGAAACCCGACCGTGCAGGTCAACGGCGCGCTCTGGACGATCCCCTGGGAAATCAACTGCTACATCATCATGTCGGCGATGATCGCCACCGGCGCCGTGCGCCGCTCGGGCATCAGCCTGCTTCTGCTTGCGGCCTTCTTTGTGACCGGCCTTGCGGTGGAGCAGGTCCTGCCGATCGACGCCGCGGATGGCCTGCCGGACGACACGCGGCTGCAGACGCTGTTCGTCAGCCGCGGCGCCCAGCTGATCACGGCCTTCCTGTGCGGCGTCGTCGCCTATCAGCAGCGCGGGCGGATCCCCATGAGCCGGGGGCTTTTATGCATCTGCATCGCCATTGCGCTCGCCGCCATGGTCCTGCTCGACACGCGGGCGACCGCAAGCGTCGGCAACCGGCTGGTGCTGATCCCGGCCCTTACCTACATCACCATTTATGCCGGCTGTCGCGCCTGCCGCTGCCGAGGATTTTCCGCGGCGGCGATTATTCCTACGGCGTCTATCTCTACCACGTGCCGTTCATCCAGCTGGCGATTTACCTGGCGCCGTCGGTCTTCGTCGGCAGCGTTGCCGGCGTCATGCTTCTGACGCTGGTGACGGATATCGCGGTGCTCGGCGTGGCCGCACTTTCCTGGCACTTCATCGAAAAGCCGGTTCTGGCGCTTCGCCGCTACGCGCTGACGGGCAGGGCGGTCGTTCCGGCCGAGGGCCGGGCGGGGGAAGCGCCGGCGGCCCTCGAAGGGGCTGGCCGGTAAAGGGAGCGTAAAGGGGAGGCAGCGGCTGCCGGTCGCCCCGGCAGCCCGGTTTCGCCGCCGGCGCTGTTCACCCACGCACGGACAGGCCGGTTCGCTGACGGCTGAGCCGGCGCGCCTGCCTACCAGCGCGAGGCTTCCTCCGCGGTCGGCAGGCGGCCCTGCGGGGTCAGCTTGTCGACGGCGGTCGGCAGCACGGCCTTGAGGCGGGAGAGCAGCTCGTCTTTCGACAAGCCCGTCTGCTGGGCGAGTTCGTCCAGCGTATCGGCGCCAAGCGCGTCGGCGAGCTGCGGTTCGGCAACGTCCTTGTTGGGGCCGGTCTGGACCCAGGAATCGGCGACCTCGCCCTTGCCGGCCCTGGCAAAGCTGTCGATCAGCTCGCTGAGCCCGCCGGAAACGCCCCTGCCGCTGCTGCCCGAGCCGAAGATTCCGCCGAGCAGATCGCCAAGCCCGCCGCCGCCGGCCGTTGCCGCGCCTGTCGGATCGGGGCTTGCGCCGCCGCCCGGCCGCACGGAAGGATCGCCCGGCGTCGGGCCGGCGATCTTGCCCAGCATTTCGCTCAGCCGATCCCGGTTCTGCCACCCGGCCAGCGCCAGCATAGCCAGCAGCGCGGTCATGTTACGCGACACCATTGCATCCTCCTGTCGTTCGTGGAAATCCCGCGCCCGCCCGCCCGCCCGACCCGCCCGCCCGAAATGACGAAAGGCGGCGGCGCTCGGGCGGCGGCCTTCACCTCCTGAAAGCCGCAGCCGGGCAGTCTGGTGAGGTAGGGCAGGCCGCGCCGTCTTCAAGGCGGCAGGGCAGGCCGGGCGTGCGCCCGGTGCCGCGCCGGCCGGAGCACGGACGCCGGCCGCCGATGCGCCCGGTGCCGGCCCGTGAGGCGCGCGCGCCAAGGTGCCACGGCTGGTTTTATTTTGCACAACCGCTAATATAGGCGGGATCGGATTTTTCTCGCGCGGGCAGGCGTTGCGGCCTGCGCCCAGGGAAGCGCGATCGATCGGGCCGAGCGGGAGGGCGACATGGGATTGCTTGCCGGAAAACGGGTGCTTGCCGCGGCGGGCGCGCTGGCGCTCTGTCTTCTTGCCGGCCATGCCCAGGCGGCCTCGTGCGGTACGAGTGCCGCCGGGTTCGAAGCGTGGAAGGCGGAATTTGCCGGGACGGCAAGGGCCGCCGGCGTGCGCGCCAGGGGGCTTGCCGCCCTTGCCGGGGCAGATTACGCCGCAGGCACGATCCGCGCCGACCGCGCGCTCAACCGGGCTTTTGGCGGCTCGGTGGAGGATTTCATGCGCCGGCGCGGCGCAGCCTCGATCATTTCCAGGGGCCGCTCGCTCAAGGCGGCGAACGCCGCGCTCTTTGCCGGCATCGAGCGCAGCTACGGCGTGCCGGCCGGGGTGCTGCTCGCCATCTGGGGCATGGAGACCGGCTTCGGCGCCGCGATGGGCAGCCAGAACACCGTCTCGGCCATCCTCACGCTCGCCTACGACTGCCGCCGCCCGCAATTCTTCGCCCCCCATGCCATCGCCGCGCTGCGGCTGGTGGATATGGGCGCGCTCAGCCCCGGCTCGGTCGGCGCCATGCACGGCGAGATCGGCCAGACCGGCTTCCTGCCCGCAAACGTGCTGGCCTACGGCGTCGGCAACCGCAACATGCGCGACAAGACGGTCGCGCTGATCTCGACGGCCAATTTCCTGCGCGCCCACGGCTGGCAACCCGGCGCCGGCTACCAGGCCAACATCCCCGCCATCGCCGGCTGGAACGCCGCCGGCGTCTACCAGCAGGCGATCGTGCGCATCGGCGAGGCGATTGACGGGGGGTAGGCGGGGCGGGCTGGGCGAGGGGGGCGGATTGCTGGTTCGCCCGCATTTCGAGGAGCTCCGCGCTGCCCCGCCGACGAGGCATTTCGGATCGCTGCGCCACTCATATGGCTGCGGTGCGAAAATTTCGGTCGACACCGGTTTTTAAATCATAATAAGTACACGTTCGATATTCGGATACACGTCTAGGTACATAACGTTGTCAGTTGATCTTCAGGACCTTTCGCGGCGCCTATTCAAAACCGCCGAACAACTCTGGACCAACACGGCGCTGCGTCCCGACCAATACGCTCAGCCGGTCCTTGCGCTGATCGCGCTGCGGCAGATGGAGGCCCGGTTCGATCTCGTTCACGCCGAACTGTCCAAAACCTTCACGGGCCGCCTGAAGCCGACGCCGCAGGATTATCACGGACACGGCGCGGTATTCCTGCCCGATCATGCCCGCTTTTCCTACCTGCTGGGTCTGCCGGAAACGGAAAACCTCGCCGAGGCGCTGAATACGGCGATGGAGGCCATCACCGAACACAATCCCGATCTCGCCGGCGTCCTGCCGCGAGGTTACGGCGCGCTGCCCAACAGCGTTTTGCGGGAAGTGCTGCGGCTGCTGTCTCCGCTCAAGATCGAAGGCGATGCCTATGGCCTGATCTTCGAATATTTCATGGGCGAGTTCGCCTCGGCCTTCATGCAGAAAGGCGGGGAGTATTTCACGCCATCGTCCATCGTCAAACTGATCGTCGAGGTGATCGAGCCCTATCACGGCAAGATATTCGATCCGGCCTGCGGCTCCGGCGGCATGTTCGTGCATTCCGCCGAGTTCGTGAAACGGCATCACAAGAACCCGAGCCGCGAGATCAGCATCTACGGGGCCGAGAAGATGGAGGACACGCAGAAGCTCTGCCGTCTCAATCTTGCGGTTCACGGGGTGTCCGGTGATGTGCGCGTTGCCAACAGCTACTATGAAGACCCGCACGCGATGGTCGGCAAGTTCGATTTCGTGATGGCGAATCCGCCGTTCAACCAGTCGGAGGTCGATCGCTCCCGGCTGGTGACCGAGGCAGGCCATGTCGAGGCGCGTTTCTCGCTCGGCGTGCCCACGGTCAACAACGCGAACTATCTGTGGATCGGCCTGTTTGCCGCCGCGCTCAACGAGAAGGGGCGCGCGGGCTTCGTCATGGCCAATTCCGCATCCGATGCGGGCGGATCGGAGCGCGAGATGCGCCGCAAGCTTATCGAAACCGGTGCGGTGGACGTGATCGTCAGCACCTCGCCCAACATGTTTTTCACCGTCACCCTGCCGGTGACGCTGTGGTTCCTCGACAAGGGCAAGAGGAAAGGCAAGCGGGCGGACGAGGTGCTGTTCATCGACGCGCGGCACATCTTCCGTCAGGTCAACCGCGCCCAGCGCGATTTCACGCCGGATCAGATCGAGTTCATCGGCAATATCGTGCGGCTTTGGCGCGGCGAGGAGACGGAACTGGAAGCAGGCAGCGGCGCGAAGATGGGCGAGATCTTCGGGGGCGATGCGTACAAGGATGTGCTTGGCCTGTGCAAGGTCGCCACGCGTGCAGAAATCGCCGCGCAGGACTGGAGCCTGAACCCCGGTCGCTATGTCGGCGTCGCGCCGGGCGAGCAGGTGGAGGATGAAGATTTCCGCGAGCGGCTGGAGGCTTTGCAGGAGGAGCTGGAGGGTCTGAACGTCGAGGCCGCCCGATTGCAGGGTGTGATTGCAGCGAATGTGGCTGAGGTGTTGGACTTATGAGCGCAACTGGGCACCCATTGATTGACAATGCCCCCCCTGATTGGAGAGTATCGACTGTCGATGAAGTCAAATCCAGCGAGCGGCACGCCTGCGTAGCGGGTCCATTCGGCTCTTCCATCAGTTCCAAGTTTTTCACGACTAGCGGAGTCCCGGTGATAAGGGGCTCGAACCTAACAATCGGCCTTGAGCGATTCGTCGCCCGCGATTTTGTGTTCGTCAGCGAAGAGACCGCAGGGAAGTTCTCTGCGCAGACAGTCTGCGCAGGAGATCTTGTGTTCACTTGCTGGGGCACTATCGGTCAGGTCGGCTTGATTCCGAAAGACGGCCCTTTCGACCGCTATATAATTTCCAACAAACAGCTTAAGCTAAGAGTGGATCGGGAGGTGCTCGATCCTCTTTTCGCTTTCTACTTCTTCGCTGCGCCCGACAGCGTTCGCTATGTTCAAGATAGGGCAATCGGTTCGGCCGTTCCGGGCATCAATCTTGGTATCCTGAAGTCGCTACCGGTGCTAATCCCGCCTCTGTCCATCCAGCAGCGCATCGTCTCTATTCTCAGTGCCTATGACGATCTGATCGAGGTCAACCGGCGGCAGATCACTCTACTGGAAGAGATGGCGCGGGGGCTGTTCGAGGAATGGTTCGTCCGCTTCCGTTTCCCTGGTCATGAAGAGGTGCCGATCCTCGACACTCCCGACGGCCCGCTGCCGAAGGGATGGACCTGGGGAACGATTGGAGAAGTCAGTAAGATTATCAAATCGGGTTCAACACCCTCCAGAAAGGAGCGCACATATTGGGAAGACGGAGTGTTGGAATGGTTCACCACTGGAGAGCTAAATAACGGCTTCCTCTTCTCGGCGAACGAGCGCGTGTCAAAAATCGCAGTTGATACTAACAAAGTTCGAGTGTTTCCGGTGGGGACGGTCTTCATTGCCTTGTATGGTGCCACGATCGGTGCACTCGGTATTGCTGCGGTGGAATGCTCCAGTAATCAGGCGGCTCTGGGACTCGTGCCGGATGGCGTCCGAATGCGACGATGGCAGCTCTTCCATACGCTTGCCCACTTGAAGGAATGGTTCATTTCCGTTGGTCAAGGTGCTGCCCAGCAGAATATCAGCAAAGAAAAGGTTGCAGCTGCAAGAGTGGCGCTGCCGCCCGCGGGAATTTCTGAGTTATTTGACTGCATGGCAGCACCCCTTTGGGAGCTAAGAAGTGTTGTCGAACGGCAAAACTCCCTTCTCGCCGCCTCCCGCGATCTCCTACTCCCGCGCCTGATCTCCGGCCAGCTTTCTGTCGCCCAAGCCGAACGCGAACTGGAAAAGGCAGCCTGACATGGTCCCGTCACTCGTCGGTTTTGTTGTGCCCGAGGATGACGGCGTCGAGAGGCCGGCCCTTGCCCTTTTGCAGAAGCTTGGCTGGCAGCATGTCGACCTGTACGGGGAAGTGCCGGGGCCTGACAATCCCACGGGACGCACGAGCTTTCAGCAGGCGTTCTTGCCGGCGCGCCTGAAAGCGGCGCTGCGCAAGCTGAACCCGAACCTGCCGGACGAAGCCCTGACACAGGCCGAGGTGGAGCTCACCCGCGACCGTTCGGCCATGCTGCCGGTCGCGGCCAACCGCGAAGTGCTGGCTCTGATCCGTAACGGCGTGCCGGTGCAGGTGCGGCGTGATGACGGCAGGTTCGACGATCTCCTGGTGCGGGTGATCGACTGGCGGGATATAGCCGCCAACGATTTTCTGGTCGCCAGCCAGATGTGGATCCACGGCGTGCTGCACCACCGCCGGCCGGACACGATCGGTTTCGTCAATGGCCTGCCGCTGCTGCTGGCGGAATGGAAAAACCCTACCCGCCCACTCGCGGATGCCTATGACGCCAATCTGCGCGATTATCGCGACGCCATCCCGCAGCTCTTCCCGGCCAACGGCTTCGTGATCCTGTCGAACGGGCTGGAAGCGGTGATGGGGGCCAGCCATGCGCCCTACGACGTTTTCGCGCCGTGGAAGCGGCTGGAAGAAGACCAGCCCGACGATCCGAGCCTTGAAACCCTGTTGCGCGCGACGTGCGAGCCCGCCCGTTTTCTCGACCTGATCGAGAATTTCGTGCTCTTCGATGAAGCGCGCGGCGGCCTGCGCAAGGTGGTCGGCAAATATCATCAGGTGCTGGGGGTCAATCGCGCCATCGATGCCGTGCGCCATATCGAGCGCAATCAGGGCCGGCTCGGCGTATTCTGGCACACGCAGGGATCGGGCAAGAGCCTGTCCATGGTGATGTTCGCCGAAAAGGTGCTGCGCCGGCTGGGCGGGAACTATACGTTCGTCGTCATCACCGACCGGACGGAGTTGGACGACCAGATCGCCGGCCAGTTCGCATCCGCCGGGGCGCTCACCAAGGATATCGACCAGGCGCAGGCAGGAAGCCGCGCCCATCTGAAAGAGCTTCTGGCGGGCAACGAACGTTATGTGTTCACGCTGATCCAGAAGTTCAGCACGGCCGACCGCGAACCCATGCCGATCTTGTCCGAACGGTCCGATATCATCGTGATGACCGACGAGGCCCATCGCAGCCAGTATGACCAGCTCGCCGCCAATATGCGCGCGGCGCTGCCCAATGCGTCCTTCATCGGCTTTACCGGCACGCCGCTGATCCAGGGCGAGGAAAGCCGCACCCGCGAGGTGTTCGGCGATTACGTCTCCATCTATGATTTCGCCCAGTCCGTGCGCGACGGGGCGACGGTCCCGCTGTTCTACGAGGCGAGAAAGCCGGAGTTGCAGCTCAATGCCGATGAATTGCGCGAAGAGCTGGACTCGCTGCTCGACGAGGCGATGCTGGACGAGGAGCAGGAACGGAAGCTCAGCCAGCAGTTCGCCCGCCAATATACGCTCATCACCGCGCCAGACAGGCTGGACAAGGTGGCCGAGGACGTGGCGCTGCATTTCGCCATGCGCGGCTATCGCGGCAAGGCGATGTTCGTCGCCATCGACAAGGCAACCGCCGTTGCCATGCATGACAGGGTCAAGGCCGCCATTGCCCGCCTGATCGCGCAGGATGAGGAGCGCCTGAGAACCGCCCATGAGGCGGAAGGCGCGGCGATTGCCGAACGGCTGATGTGGTTGCGCGAAGTCGATATGGCCGTGGTCGTCAGCCAGAGCCAGAATGAAATCGACGATCTGCGCAAGAAGGGCCTCGACATCCTGCCGCACCGCGAGCGCATGCAGCGGGAAGACCTTGAGGCGAAATTCAAGGACCCGAACGATCCGCTGCGGCTGGTGTTCGTCTGCGCGATGTGGATTACCGGCTTCGACGTGCCCACGATCGGCACGGTCTATCTCGACAAGCCGATGAAGAACCACACGCTGATGCAGACGATTGCCCGCGCCAACCGCCGGGCCGAAGGCAAGACCTCCGGCGTCATCGTCGATTATGTCGGCGTGTTCCAGAACCTGCAGAAGGCGCTCGCCATCTATGCGGGCGGCGGGGGCGAGGAGACGCCGATCAAGGACAAGGAAGCGCTTGTCGCCACCCTTGAACAGGCGCTGGCATCGGTGCGGGCTTTCGTTCGCCCATTGGGCGTTGATGCGGACGCCATCATGGCGGTTCGCGATTTCGACCGGCTGCGGCTGATCAACCAGGCCATTGAAATCCTGATCGCGCCCGACGAGCGCCGCCGCGAGTTCCTGCGCCTGACGGCTGCCGTCACAAGAGCATACAAGGCGCTGCTGCCCGACGAGCGCGCCGCGCCCTATCTCCGGCCGGTCGCCGTGTTCCACACGCTCTCCGACGCGGTGAGGGCAAGGCTTGGTCCCGTCGATATATCCGCAATCTCCGCTCGTATCGCCGAACTGCTCGACGAGAAGCTGGAAGGTGTCGCGATCCTGACGCCCATCGTCGAAGGCGATACTGCCGAGGGACGCGTGGACCTGTCCGGCATCGACTTCGACAAGCTGGCCGATCTTTTTGCCGTCAGCCCGAAGGTCACTGCCGAAAGGCTGCGCGAGGGGGCAGAGGAAAAGGCGCGCAAGCTGGCAGAAGACAACCCCACACGGCAGCACCTGGTGGAACGGCTGGAAAGAATGGTGGCGGAATACAATGCCGGTTCGGTCGATGCCGAACAGTTCTTCGAGGCGTTGAAGGCCTTTATCCGCGAAATGGATGTCGAAGAGCGGCGCGCCGCACGCGAGGGGCTGTCGCAGGAGGAGCTGGCGATCTTCGATCTGCTGGTCAAGCCGGAACCGAAGCTCAGCAAGGCGGAAGAACAGGAGGTCAAACGGGTGGCCCGATCGCTGCTGGAAAAGCTGCACGAGCTGACCGGCGCGATAGACTGGGTTCGCGGGCAGGAAACGCGGGGCGCGGTGTGGACCGCGATCAGGCAACGCCTCAACGAACTGCCGGAAAATCCTTATCCGCAGGCCTTGTGGGAGAGCAAGGTGAACCAGGTCTGGGATTTCGTATTGCGGCGATATGCCTAGCGCCTCCGGTCGCTTTCCGAAGGCAGGCAGGGTGTAGGCGGCTCCAGAGCGAAGAACCACCTCGGCATTGCCCCACCCGCCCTCACGTCTCCGGCAGGCCGGCCTTTCGGAAGCCGTCCACGAAATGGTCGCGGACGGAGGCGTCGCGCAGCGGCTGGGAGCTTAGCCAGTGGGCGATGGTGAAATGAGGGTGGGCGATGAGGAACAGTTCTGCTTCCCGCCGGGCTTCCTCGCCCTGGCCGAGCTGGGCCAGCGTGGCGGCCAGGAATTTGCGGGAGTTGGTGCGATAGGTCTCTTCCCTGCGCAGGGTGGCCTTGGCCGCCTCGTAGTCGCGCGCGGCATATTGCGCCTGCCCGAGATGGCAGAGATACCAGCAGGCCGGATAGGGGTTGAGCCGCAGGGCCTTTTCGATCTGCGCCAGTCCGTCGGCGATCCTGCCGCCCAGCACGGATATGTCCGACATGGCGGCCCAGGTGTCGGCGTGGTTGGGGTCCAGTTCCAGGGCCTCGGCGAAGGCGGCTTCCGATTCCTCCCACCGCCGCTCGTAGGCCAGAATGGTGCCCAGAACGTAGCGGCAGCCGGCATCGTTGGGGTCGAGCTCGACCGCCCTGCGGGCCGACGCCAGCGCCGTCAGGCGGTTGGGATCTTCCGGCTCGCCGAAATGCGTCCAGGCCAGCCAGCGGTTATAGGCGAGCAGGCCGAGCGCCTCGGCATAGGAGGGCTCCAGCTGAACCGCGCGCTGGAGCAGCATATAGGCCTCGCGCTCGCTTTGCGGCGACAGTTCCGTCAGCTGGCGGGCGCGCACGCACAGGTCGTAGGCCTCGAAATTCTTCGGCCGATTGCGCTGCGCCGGGACGGTCAGCCGGCCGACGAGGGCTTCGACGATCTTGGCGTTCACCTCGTCCTGCAGGCCGAAGACGTCTTCCACCGTCCTGTCGAACCGCTCGGCCCACAAGTGCCGGCCGCCAAGCGCGTCGACCAGCTGGGCATTGATGCGCACGCGGCCCATCGCGCGCCTGGCGCTTCCCTCCAGGATGTAGCGCACGCCGAGTTCCTGGGCGACCTGCCTGACATCGACCGCCTTGCCCCTGTAGCCGTAAACGGAATTGCGGGCGATGACGAACAGGCCGGCGGTGCGGGACAGGTCGGTGATGAGGTCGTCGGTCAGGCCGTCGACGAAAGGCGCGTCGGCCTCGTCCCCGCTCATGTTGGTGAAGGGCAGGACGGCGATCGAGGGGCATTCGGGCAGCGGCAACGTGCCCTCCAGCGCATCCGGCCAATGCCAGACATGGACCGGGCGCTTGAGGTTCTTCAGGTAGCGCTCGCCGGCATCGAAGAAGCGCTCGCCGATCTTGCCGACGATCTCGCCGTGAACGCTGGCCGAAATGCAGATGCCGCCCGGCGCGGCCTGCCTTTCGAGGCGCGCGGCGACATTGACCCCGTCGCCGAGCACGTCCGAACCCTCGTCGATGACATCGCCGAGATTGACGCCGACGCGCAGGAGCAGGCGCCGGTCTTCGGGAGAATCGACGGCGGCGATCGCCCGCTGCATTTCCAGGGCCGCCACCGCTTCCACCGCGCTGCCGAATTCGATCAGGAAGCCGTCGCCCATGACCTTGAAGATGCGCCCCTTGTGGCGCCTCACGGCCGGCTCGATCGTGCCGGCGCGCAACTGCCGGAGGTTTTCCAGCGTCGCGACCTCGTCCGCCTCCATCAGGCGCGAATAGCCCACCACATCGGCAACGACGATGGCGGCAAGGCGGCGCTGGAGAGATGGATCCGTCATTTGAGGACAAGCCTAACGACCGAATTAGCAGGTTATTGTTCAACCGGCGGTGAGTCAACACGCGGCAAGGGGCGGCGCCCGGTTCGGGGCGCCGATGACACGCGGCGATTGACGGGGGGCGGTTGGGCGAGGGGCCTTGCGTGGTATCGGGTAGACAGGTCTGCGCCCGGAGTTCCCGCGTCCGCCTGGGGGCGGCAGTCTCCCCCTTCGCCCCAGCGGGGAGAAGGGGAGTGTCGCGACGTCCTGCTCCATCGAGGCGCCCGGTTTGTCGTGAAGGGTGCGGCGGTCTCCTCCTTCGCCCCATCGGGGAGAAGGTGGCCCGAAGGGTCGGATGAGGGGGCCACACGGCACAACGGAAGACGCGAAGGCCTATTGATTGGCGGCTCGGCAGAGAAACAGCGGCGGCGACGCCTGCGCCCGGAGCCCCCTCATCCGCCTGCCGGCACCTTCTCCCCGCTGGGGAGAAGGGGAGTGTCGCGACGTCCTGCTCCATCGAGGTGCCCGGTTTGTCGTGAAGGCTGCGGCAGGCTCCCCCTTCGCCCCAGCGGGGAGAAGGTGCCCGAAGGGCGGATGAGGGGGCCGCACGGCACAGCTGGCGCCGCCGCACACCCCCATCACCCCGCCAGCAACACCCGCGCGCTTTCCTCGTCCGTCACCAGCGCGGTTGCCAGGCCGGCCCGCAGGGTGGCGCTGAGGATGGCGTGTTTGTGGGGGCCGCCGGAGGCGATGATGCGGCAGGGGATGCGGCGGTAGTCGGAAAGGTCGGTGCGCGACAACCTGGAGGTTGTGTTCAGCACTTTCGAGGCGACGCGGAAGTTCGGCAATCTCGCGGAGCGTCCCGGCGTCGCCTTCGTCGTCGGATGGAACGACAATATTACCGTTCAATATGAGGGCGAGGCAAAAAGGGTTCCTGCCGCGGATATCGAACAATACCGGGAAGCGTATCTCGACAGCCTTCCGTCCGCCAGGGAGTTCATCGAGAGAGGGGCCGTGCTGTTCAAGGCGACGCCGCGGTGGATTCGATATTCCGATTTCAACAAGGAGCCTCCCGAGCAGATCGAGATTCAATTCTGAAGGACGCAACGGCTTTGCGGCGCCGATGACACGCGGCGATTGACGGGGGC
The DNA here is from genome assembly GCF_042656325.1 of Rhizobium sp. GCM10022189. NCBI lineage: Bacteria > Pseudomonadati > Pseudomonadota > Alphaproteobacteria > Hyphomicrobiales > Rhizobiaceae > Rhizobium > Rhizobium sp. GCM10022189. The sequence goes on along the minus strand of NZ_JBHSOR010000023.1, from coordinate 245 downwards.
GGTTGGGCGAGGGGCCTTGCGGGGGTGTCGGGTAGACAGGTCTGCGCCGGGAGCCCCAATCCGCCTGGGGGGGCGGCTGTCTCCCTCTTCGCTCCAGCGGGGAGAAGGTGCCCGAAGGGCGGATGAGGGGGCCACACGGCACAACGGAAGACGCGAAGGCCTATTGATTGGCGGCTCGGCAGAGAAACAGCGGCGGCGACGCCTGCGCCCGGAGCCCCCTCATCCGCCTGCCGGCACCTTCTCCC
>NZ_JBHSOR010000022.1:0-11169 GCF_042656325.1 Rhizobium sp. GCM10022189 | reverse complement strand
GCCGAAGACTGGAAACGTCCGCCGCGCGAATGGTTCGAGGCCAAAACCCAATTCGCCGTCGTCTTCGGCGAACGGTTCTTCAACCAATGACGAACCGGCCTCACGCACAGAATTCCTGACAGTCCCCCCCCCAGGGGAGAAAGGGAATCCGCGGAGCCGTCCATGACCCACTGAAACCCATTCCCCATTCCCCATTCCCTATTCGCCACTCGCTATTCGCTATTCCCTACTCACTACTCACTACTCACTACTCACTACTCACTACTCGCCACTCACTATTCGCTATTCCCTACCCACTACCCACTACTCACTACTCACTACTCACTACTCACTACCCACTACTCACCCCCCCCACTCCCCCCACAAGCCTCAACCAACATCCCAAACAGCCAGCCGAGCCCGGCATCCATCATCGCGGCGTGCGGGGCGACGGCGTTCAGGCGGAAGCGTGGCAGGGCAAGCGGCGCGTCCGCGGTCACGAGGCCGAAGCGGGTGGCGTAGAGGGCGGCGAAGCGGCGGGGCACGGCGACCAGCATGTCGCTCTCGCCGGCAATGGCGAGCGCGAACATGAAATTCGGCACCGTCAGCGCCATGCGCCGGCGCAGGCCATGCTGTTCGAGCGCGGTATCGACGAAACCGTGCGGATCGCCGGCGAGCGACACGACGAGGTGCCGCATGCCGACATAACGCTCCAGCGTCGGCGCCTCGGCAAAGGGGTGGCCGGCGCGCATGGCGATGACGAAATCCTCCTCGTAGAGCGTGACGCAATGAAACCGCGCCGGAATGTCGTCGGCCGGCATGACGGCAATATCCATGGCGCGCGATTCCAGCTCGGCAAAGGCGCCGCGCCAGGCCCGCGCCGGCGCGCTCTCGCCCTGTTCCGGCAGCAGCTGGCGGATGCTGATGGCGACCCGCGGCGCAGCCTTTGCCATGAGGGAAAGCAGCGGCGACAGGAAGACGGCCGAAACGCCGTCGGGGGCGCCGAGCGTGAAGCGGCGGCTGGAGCCGGCCGGATCGAAAGGCTCGGCCGTCGCCACCACGCTGCGCACCCTGGCAAGGATATCGGCCACCGGCGGCGCAAGCTCCAGCGCCCGCGCCGTCGCCACCACGCCCTTCGGCGTGCGCACGAAGAGCGGATCGTTGAGCATGCGCCTCAGACGCTGCAGCCCGTGGCTGACGGCGGAGGGCGAAATGTTCAGCCGGTCGGCGGCGCGCCCGACATGGCCCTCCTCGATGACCGCTTCGAACAGCACGAGCAGGTTGAGATCGGCGCGGGAAAGATCAATTTCATTCAGCATATCGCTGAAATCATATCATTGGATTCAGCAAGTGGAAACTGGCATTCCGAAAGCAGCCCGGCCGCGACGCCCGCCTCCCGTGACCGGACACGAAAACCAGACACGCAAACCAGACACGCGGGGCCGCAGGCGCAGGATTTTCGCGCGGCCCGCCCAAGCAGAGGAACACCCGATGTCACCGTCCAGACGAACCCTTCTTGCCGCCGGCGCGACCGGCCTTGCCTCCCTTGCCGCCGGCCTGCGCGAGGCCAGAGCCGACATGCCCCCGGCCGAGCGGCTGGCCCGCCTTTCCGAAGAGGCCAACGGCGCGCTGCTGCGCGGCGAAGTCGATGCCTACCGGGCGCTGGTGCCGCGCACGCAGGATTTCACCCTCATGTCGCCCTTCGGCGGCACGCCCTCGCACGAGGCGGGTTTTACCGAAAAGACCTGGGAGGGCATGAAGACCTTCTTCCGGAACGGCGTGCTGAAACAGGAACTGGTCGCCGCCTATGCCGGCACGGACATGGTGGCGCTTGCCGTTATCGAGCGCGCCAATGTGGAGGTCGGCGGCCTGCCGGCGCAGGACTGGGCGCTGCGCGTCACCCTCGTCTACCGGCGCGAGCAAGGCGAGTGGCGCCTTGCCCACCGCCACGCCGACCCGATCAGCCACGCCATCACGCTGCAGCAATCGGCGGCCCTGGCGCGCGGGGCGGCCTCCTGATGCGGGCGGCGGGCCGATAGCGGCCCTGCGCCCCGCGCAACCCGGCCATGGCGCAGAAGCGCCATGCGCCGGCATGAGCCAAAAGACGAATCTGAAATCAGAAAACGGAGTTTCCGGTCCTGGCGTCCGTGCCATCCATGGCCTGCCCGCAGATGGCGGGCGACATGAGACAGGATAGACGACATGAACCCGAACTATGCGCTGGCGGCCACACCGGAGGCGATCGTCCCGGCCTTGCTTGCCCACCTCAACTCCCTTGACGTCGAAACGATGCTCGGCTTCTACCACCCGCAAGCCATGATTATCGATGCGGCGGGCCACGAGCACAAAGGCCGCGAGGCCATCGGAGCGGAACTTGAGAAATATTTCTCTCTCGGCCTGCAAATGTCGATCACGCAGCGCCACCTGTTCGTCGCGGCCGATACGGCGCTTCTCATTCTCGACTGGTCCTATATCGGCACCGCCCGCGATGGTACTGAGGTCAACATGGTGGCAACGGCAACGGATATCGCGCGACGGGGGGACGACGGCTTGTGGCGTTATCTGATCGACAATCCGTTCGGCTCGCAGCGCCGGGACCGGCCCTGATGGCACAGGGCGCGGATCCCTGCATCGAAGGCCCGTGGCGCGGCGTCGTCACCACCGGCATCTACTGCCGCAATAGCTGCGGCTCCCGCGTGCCCCGCGCGGAGAACCTGCGCCTCTTCCGATCCGCCGAGGAGGCCGAGCGGGCCGGATTTCGCCCCTGCCGCCGCTGCCGGCCGAACGAAGGAAATTTCGAGCAGCGAAACGGCGAGATCATCGCGGAAGCATGCCGGCTGATCGAGGAAGCCGACAGTCCCGCCTCGATATCGGCGCTCGCCCATGCGGTCGGCGTGAGCGAAGGCCATTTTCACCGGCTTTTCCGCAAATATACCGGCCTGACGCCGCGCGCGTACCGGGAGCAGAAGCGGGCGGCGGACGTGCGGGAAAATCTGGTGCGCGGACGCCCCGTGACCGAGGCCTTCTACGACGCGGGCTATGGTTCGAGCGGCCGGTTCTACGCCGTCACCAACAAGTCCCTCGGCATGAGGCCGCGCCATTTCAAGGATGGCGGAGCGCAGGAAACGCTGCTTTTCGCCGTCGGGCAGACCTCGCTCGGGGCAATCGTCATCGCCTCCAGCCTGAAAGGCATAGCCGCCATCCTCATCGGCGACGACCCGGAGGCGCTGCTGCGCGACCTGCAGGATCGTTTTCCGAAAGCCACCCTGGTCGGCGGCGATGCCGATTACGAGCGCACGGTCGCCCAGGTCGTCGGCCTGGTCGAAGCGCCGAACCTTTCGAACGACCTGCCGCTCGACATTCGCGGAACGGTCTTCCAGAGGCGCGTATGGCAGGCGCTGCAATCGGTGCCTGCCGGCAGCACGGTCTCCTACGACGAGATCGCAAGGCGGGTCGGACACCCGCGGGCGGTCAATGCGGTTGCCAGCGCCTGTGCCTCCAATCCCCTGGCGGTCGCCATTCCCTGCCACCGGGTCGTCAAGAGCGACGGCACGTTCTTCGGCTACACCTGGGGGCTGGAACGAAAACGGGTGCTGCTGGAGCGCGAATGCGCCGCCGCGCAGGCGACGAAAGCTTCCACATAGGCTGCGCCGCCGGGCGCCCCCGACCTGTTCTGCGGCAGGTCGCCACAAATTGCCGACGGCGCCAGGCGCCGGCGACGAGACGTCATGACCCATCCTTACGAAAGGCAAACATATGGCCCGCCTGAACTGGTATGAAATCGCGCCTGATGGCGCAAAGGCATTGCTTGGCGTGCATCACTACGTGACGAGGAACACGGGCCTGCCCGAAGAACTGATCCACCTTGTCTTCCTCCGGGTATCCCAGATCAACGGCTGCGCCCATTGCATCGACACCCACGGCCGCGATATGCGCAAGACCATGTCGGTCGACAGGATCGCCCTGGTGCCGGTATGGGACGAAGTCCCGCATCTGTTCTCCGACCGGGAGCGCGCCGCCCTCGCCTGGGCCGAGGAAGTGACGCGGCTCAGCGAAACGCACGCCTCCGATGCGGCCTATGCGGCGGCGGCCGCCGCCTTCGGCCCGAAGGACCTCGTCGATCTGACGATCGCCATAGCGGCGATGAACGCCTTCAACCGCCTCGGCGCCCCGTTCCGCCTTCCCGTGGCCGCCAGGGCGGCTTGATCCGGCTTTCTCCACGGCGAGGCGACGATGCCGCCCCGCCATTGGCGCGTCAGGCGAACGCCGGCTCGCCCGTGGGCGCGGCGCGGTAGGCCTCGCGGCCGCCGACCCAGGTGCGGCGCACGGCGGGTGCGGAGCCTTCGGGCCATTCGACCAGCACGAGATCGGCCCGCTTGCCGGGCTCGATCGCGCCGCGGTCGAAAAGGCCGCTGGCGCGGGCCGGGTTGGCGGAGACGAGCGGCCAGAGCGCGTGCAGGGGCGCCACGCCGTCGGCCTTCAGCCTTGCGAGGCCGAGCAGCATGGCGGGGTAATAATAATCCGAGGCGAGAATGTCGCAGAGGCCTTCGCGGATCATGTCGGCCGCGCCGATCGAGGCGAGATGGCTGCCGCCGCGCGTAGCGTTGGGCGCGCCGAAGACGATGAAATCGCCGGCGTCGCGGGCGGCCCGCGCCACGCGCCGGTTCATCGGGAATTCCGAGATGCGCGCCCCGCGGGCGCGGAAGAAATCGCGCGTTTCGATCTGGCTGTCGTCATGCGAGAGCATCGGCGCGCCGGCAGCCTTTCCAAGCGCCGCCACCTGCTCGATCGCATCGGGCACGTCCGGGCGACGCGCCCACATGTCGCGCACCAGCGCCACCATGTCGGCCACCGGGATCTTTGCCCGCTTGGCGCGCTCGGCCATCTTCTCGGCGAAGGCCGGCGTTTCCGGATCGACCGTCGGGAAGGCCGGGTCGAGATCGAAGGGCCGCTCCTGCAGCGGCGTCGAGGGATGCAGCATCACCATCGACGTATGGTCGTTGAAGGCGACGGACGGCAGGCGCGGGCCGGCCAGCGCCTCGCGGATGAGGTCGATCGCCTCGAAGCAGAAGGTCTCCCAGCGCAGCTGCACGCGGTTGTCCACCGTCAGCCGCGGCGCCAGCGCATCGAGCGCGCGCACGATCGCATAGCCGGTTTCGACCGAGCGCAGCCCCGGCTCCCAGCTCAGCGTCAGCGCGTGATAGGCGGTCGCAATGCCGTTGGCGACAAGCTGGCGGTCGGTCTCCAGCAGGGCGGCGGCCACCGGCAGCATGGTGCCGGGGCGCGGCATGACCTGCCGCTCGAAGGCGTCGCCGTGAATATCCACGAAAGCGGGGCCGAGCAGATGGCCGCGCCCGTCGACGACGTCTGCCCCGTCGCGCGCGACGTCGATGCCGGTGATCCGGCCGTTCTCGATGCGCACGGAGGCCATTTCCAGGCGCTCGCCGAACACCACGCTGGCGCCCTCGATGATCACTGCCGGATTGTTCTGCATGGGTCTCGTTCCCGAAAAAGGAGTGGCGCGGCGGCGGAATCGGCCGCGGGAGCCGCTTCTAACCAGCCCGCATGACAGATTTGCGACCGTCCTGCCGTTTCGGCCGCATTTGCCCCTCGCCCCCTGCGGCAGCGGGAGACGGGCGGCGCAATCCGCTTTACGGACAGGCCCGCCGGTGGCAGGCTTGGACCGGGCGAGCGGCGGGGAAGATATGGCAAGGCAGGCGGACAGGACGGGACAGCCACGGCGCAGGCGCGGCAAGGGCGCGCCCCTGCCCGCGCTGCTGCAGGGCCGCGATCGCGACGTGGAGCTGATCGCCAGCCTGATCGCCCGGATCGATCACGGCGGCTCGACGCTCGTCGTCAGCGGCGAACCGGGGATCGGAAAATCCGCCCTTCTCGACGAGGCACGGCGCCGGGCCAGGGGGCGCGACCTGACGGTCTTGAGCATGACCGGCGTTCTGGCCGAGGTGCACCTGCCCTTCGCCGCGCTGGAACAGGCGCTGCGCCCGCTGATGAAGGAGGCGGCCAATCTGGTGCCCCGTCAGCGCTCGGCCCTGCTTTCGGCCTTCGGCCTGCATGAGGGCGCGGCCGCGCCCGACATATTCCTGGTGGCGCTCGCGGCCCTCTCGCTGCTGACGGAAAGTGCGGCACAAAAGCCGATCCTCCTCATCGCCGACGACGCCCAGTGGCTGGACGAGGCGACCTACGAAGTGCTGGCCTTCATCTCGCGCCGGCTCACCTCCGACCCCGTACTGCTCTTCGTCGGCATGCGCGACGGCTTCGAGCGCCTGTTCGACGACGCGGCCAACCTGCGGCTCCGGCTTTCCGGCCTCGGCGAGGCCGATGCCGGCCGCCTGCTGGATACCCATGCGCCCGGCCTTCCGGCCGAGCTGCGCGGCCGCTTCCTGAAGGAGGCCGCCGGCAATCCGCTTGCCCTGATGGAACTGCCGCGCGACAGGCGGGCGGCCGACATCCGCGATACGACATGGCTGCCGTTGACCGACCGGCTGGAGCGCGCCTTCTCCGCCCGCCTTGCCGATCTTCCCGCCGCAACACGGATGCTGCTTTTCGTGGCCGCCGAAAACGACACGACCTCGCTGCACGAGATCCTGCGCGCCGGCCAGGCGCTGATCGGTGCCGCCGCCGATGTCGCAGCACTCGCGCCCGCCGTTGCCGCCAGGCTGATCGACGTGGACGAAAGCGAGCTGCGCTTCCGCCACCCGCTGGTGCGCTCGGCCATGCACCAGGCGGCGGACCTGGCGACGCGCCAGCGCATCCATGCCGCCCTTGCCGTGATCGTCGAGGCCGAGCTTGACCGGCATCTGTGGCATCGCGCGGCGGCGACGATCGGGCCGGACGAAGAACTGGCCGGCGAATATGACGCGATGGCCGGCCGCGCGCTGCGCAAGGGCGCCGTCGCCATGGCGATCGAGGTTCTCGAAAAGGCGGCGGCGCTCAGCGGCACGCCCAAGGCGAGGAGCGACCGTTTCCTGCGCGCCGCCGAGCTTGCCGCCGATCTCGGCCAGCCGGACCTTCTGGAGCGCCTGCTGCGCCAGGCCGATATCGGCGAGCCCGATCCCGTCGCGTCGGCGCGCATCGGCTGGTGCCGCGAGATGGGCCAGCCGCCGATGGTCAGCGACCCCGCCAGGATCCCAAGCCTTGTCGGCCTTGCCGCCACGGCGAGCGCCGCCGGCGCGACCGATCTGGCAGGCAACCTGCTCTGGCGCGCGGCCCAGCGCTGCTGGTGGAGCAATGCCGACGCGGCGGTGCGCAACAGCGTCCTGACGGCGGCCGGCAGCCTCGCCCTGCCCGAGACCGATCCCTGCCTGATCGCCATATCCGCCTATGTGGAGCCGCTGCGGCTCGGCGGCGAAACGGCCGCCCGGCTGCGCCAGCTTGCCGGCACCGGCGGCGGCAACCCGGTCGCCGCCCGCATTCTCGGCAGCACGGCCAATGTCGTCGGCGCCTTCGATCTCGGCGTCAGCTTCCTTGCCCGTTCGGCCGCCGCCCTGCGCGATCAGGGCCGGCTCGGCGATCTCGCCCGCGTGCTCTTTGCCCAGGCCTGGGCGGAAATGGAGGTGGGCGACTGGACGGGCGCCATGCGGGAGGCCGAAGAATCCGTCCGCTTCGCCGAGGATACGGGCGGCACGCTGTGGGTGGCCGCCGCCACGATCGTCAAGGCGCGGCTTTCCGGCATGATGGGCAATCTCGACCAGTCGCAGGCCTATGCCGCGCAGGCCGAGCGGCTGGTCGTTTCCGTCGGCGCGAGCTTCCTTCTCGCCATGCTGCAGACGGCGCGCGGCATCGCCGCCATCGGCGCCGGCCGCCACTGGGAGGCCTACGAGCACCTGCGCCGGCTTTTTGCGCCGGCCGACCCCGCCTTCAATACCGGCATCCAGTTCTTCGGCCTTGCCGATTTCGTCGAAGCCGCCGTCATTTCCGGCCATGCCGAAGAGGCGCAGGCGGTGATCGGGCAGATGGCCGATATTGCCGGCCCCGCGCCGGTGCCCTGGGTCGCGACCATGCTGTGCTACGGCAGGGCGCTGCTGGCCGCCCCCGCCGATGCCGAGCGCTTCTACCGCGAGGGCCTTGGCCCGCCGGCGCGCAGATGGCCCTTCCTGCGCGGGCGCATCCTGCTTGCCTACGGCGCCTGGCTGCGCCGCCAGCGCCGGCCCGCCGAGGCGCGCGCGCCGCTGCGCGAGGCGCGCGACATTTTCGACGCGCTGAGCGCCCTGCCCTGGAGCGAGCGCGCCCGCGAGGAGCTGCGCGCTTCCGGCGAGACGAGCCGGCGGCGGACCGAATATGTCTGGGAGAGCCTGACGCCGCAGGAACTGCATATCGCAGAGCTTGCCGCCGAAGGGCTCTCCAACAAGGAAATCGGCGCAAGGCTCTACCTCTCGCACCGCACGGTCGGCTACCACCTGCACCGCATCTTCGCCAAGACCGGCGTCACCTCCCGCGCCGCCCTGCGCCCCATCCTGGCGGACGCCGCGACACCCGAAGGGTAATAGATCAACCTGTCACTCGACTGGTCATTTGACAGAAGCGGCGGCACCGCGCCCGGCGCTACCAATGGGGCTGCGTGCAACCTTCCCGGAGAAAACGACCGTGAAACTCTTGCCCCTACTCGCAACCCTCAGCCTCGGAGCAACCCTCATGATTCAGCCCGCCCAGGCAGCCCCCGACGCCGCCACCGACCCGCGCATAGACCCCCAGGTCCGCGCCTTCCTGAACGAGATCAACAAGGACCCGAGCCCGTTCTGGGAGCTGCCGCAGCCGAAGCCCCAGGAGATCCTGACCGGGCTTCAGAACATGACGCCGGTCGATACGTCCGGCGTCACCACGACCGAGCAGACCATCACCCAGGACGGCCAGAGCGTGAAGCTCTACATCATGAAGCCCGAGCATGTGACCGGCAGACCCGGCGTGCTGCTCTTCATCCATGGCGGCGTGTGGATCGTCGGCAATTTCGACAACCACAAGCGGCTGCTGCGCGACCTCGTGGTCGGCTCCGGCCAGGTCGGCGTCTTCGTCGAATATACCTCGCTTCCCGAGGCGCGTTTCCCGACCCAGCTCGACCAGTCCTACGCCGCGCTGAAATGGGTGGCGGCCCATGCCGGCGAATTCGGCGCCGACGGCAGCCGCATCGCCGTGGCCGGCAATTCGGTGGGCGGCAACATGGCGGCGGCGCTGGCGCTGATGGCCAAGGACCGCAACGGCCCGAAGATCAGCTTCCAGGCCCTTCTCATCCCGGCGACGGACGCCAGCGTCGATACCGGCTCCTACCATGACTATGGCGAGCAGCGCTTCCTCGCCCGCGCCTTCATGAAATACGGCTGGGATCTCTACGCGCCCGACGCGAAGACCCGCGACAACCCCTATGTCTCGCCGCTGCGCGCCAGCCTCGACCAGCTGAAGGGCCTGCCGCCGGCGCTCGTCATCACCGCCGAGAACGACCCGCTGCGCGACGAGGGCGAGGCCTATGCGCGCAAGCTGAAGGAGGCGGGCGTCAGCGTGGCGGCTGCCCGCTACAACGGCACGATCCACGATTTCGTGCTCCTGAACGCGATCCGCAACGTGCCTTCCACCGAAGCGGCGATCGAGCAGATCAACGACAACCTGCGCCGCTATCTGGCGCCCGCGGCGCACTGAGCCCTGCGGCGGCGCGGCGCACCCCAGGCGCCGCGCCGCCCGTCCGGCGCCGCAAGGATCAAATCTTTGAATGGCAGCCATCGGCGCGGGGCGATTGGTCGCGGGCCGCGACTCTGATAGCCAGGGCCGATGACCGCGCCCGCAAGACCGTCAGCCCTGTTCTTCCTCATTGCCGCCGGCACCGTTCTCGGCATTGCCGGGACCGATCTCGTGCTGCCGGCCGTGCCCAGCCTGCCGGCCCAGCTCGGCGGCAGCGCGGAGACCGCGCAGCTGGTGCTTGCCGCCTATGCCTTCGGCACGCTGGCCGGGCTCCTGACCTTCGGCGAACTCGGCGCGCGCTTCGATCCGCGCAAGCTGCTTATCTGGTCGCTCGCCCTCTTCGGGCTGGCCTCGCTCGCCGCCGCCGAATCCCCCTCGATCGAATGGCTGATCGCCCTGCGTTTCGCCCAAGGCGCCTTCGGCTCCGGCCCGGCCGTCTTCGCCCCCGGTTTCATCCACGGCCTCTTCCCGCAGGACAGGGCGGCCGCCGCCATGGGCCGGCTCGGCTCCATCGAATCGCTGGCGCCGGCGCTCGCCCCGATCGCCGGCGCCTACCTGCTGGAGATCGGCGGCTGGGAGATTTCCTTCGTGCTGCTCGCCGTCTTTTCGGCGCTGATCGCCGCCGCCGTCTTCTGGCAGCGGGACCGTTTCCCGCGCCGGCAGGAGACGGAAGAGCATCACAGCTACCTCGCCATCCTGAAAAACCGCGAATTCGTGAGCTATGCGCTCAGCCAGGCCCTGTCGCTCGGCGGCCTGCTGGTCTTCGTCTTCGGCCTGCCGGCGGTGCTGACCGGCCCGCTCGACCGGGGCATCGAGGCTTTCGTCATCCTGCAGGTCAGCGGCATTGCGGTCTTCATCGCCTCGGCCAATTCCTCCGCCTGGGCGGCGGCCAGGTTCGGCACGCTGCGCACCATCCGCGCCGGCACGGCGATCATGCCCTGCGCCTTCGCGGCGATCTCGGCCTATGCGCTTGCCGGCGCAAGCAGCCTGTCCGTGCTCGTGCCGCTCTGGGCGCTCGTCAATTTCGGCTTCGGCATCCGCGGCCCGGTCGGCTTCCACCGCGCCATATCGGCCGCCCGCGGCGACCATTCCCGCGCCGCCGCAATCGTCGTGGCCGCCATCCTCGGCACGGCCGCCCTCGGCACCACCGCCGTCGCCCCCCTCATCTCCATCGGCCTCTGGCCGCTGGCGATCGCCGGCGCCGCGCTCACCGCGCTCGCCCTGCTCTCGCTCCTGCCGCTGCGCGCGCCGGAGGAAAGCCTCGGCCGGTAGCCGGGGGCCGCCCGGCATCGCGCCCCGGCACAAGGCGGGGCTGATTCCGGCGCCTTTTCCGCGGGCCGCGCTGTTTCCGGCCGGAGGGCCTTCACGCCGCAAGACGGCTAGGACCGATCGACATTCAAGCCATCCACATCATTGCGGCGGCGAGATGGACGAAGCCTTGGAAGTGAATGGTTCTGCGTTCGTAGCGCGTTGCGAAACGGCGAAAGTGCTTCATGCAGCCGA
>NZ_JBHSOR010000021.1:0-31005 GCF_042656325.1 Rhizobium sp. GCM10022189 | reverse complement strand
TTCTCCCACTGTCCGTCGCTCAGTTCATACCGCTTCGCCGCCATCCACAGGTCTCCGTGATCATCACGGCAGCCTATGAATCACTCAGCAACTGATTTGGGAATCCTGAATGTCGATCGATCCTAGGCTTGCCGCAGCGCCTCGATGACGAGCCGGAAGGCGGGCGAATTCTGCCGGCGGCTGGGATAGTAGATGTAGTAGCCGGGGAAGAAGGGCGACCAGTCGTCGAGGATGCGGACGAGCCGCCCCGCGGCAATGTCCGCGGCGACCAGGTCTTCCGGAACATAGGCGATGCCGTATCCGCGCACCGCCGCGTCGATCATCGCGTAGGAGGTGTTGAAGATCAGCTGTCCGTCCACCCGCACGCGCAGCTCGCGTCCATCCTTCTCGAATTCCCATGCATACAACCCGCCCGACCGCGCCTGCCGGTGATTGATGCAATCATGGCCGACAAGGTCCTGCGGCACCTGCGGGGCCGGACGCTTGGCCAGGTAATCCGGGGAAGCAACGGCGACGAGACGCCAGTCGGGTCCGATGCGAACGGCAACCATGTCCTTGTCGAGGCTCTCGCCGAGGCGGACACCCGCATCGAACTTCTCTTCCACGATATTGCGGAAACCGTTGTCGCTGTTCAGCTCGACCTTGATGTCCGGATACCTGCTCAGCAGGGGGCGCAGCTTCGGCCAGACGACGCTCGCGAGCGCGTGGTCCGACAGGGTGATCCTGACGGTGCCCGAGGGCTTGTCCCTGATCTCCATCAGCTGGTCGATCTCGGACTCCAGCTCCTCGATGCGCGGCGCGAGCGAGCGGATGAGCCTTTCGCCCGCCTCCGTCGGCGAGACGCTGCGCGTGGTGCGCGTCAGAAGCCGCAGCCCCATGCGCGCTTCGAGTTTCTTGATCGTGTGGCTGATCGTCGATTGCGACGTTCCGAGCTTCGCCGCCGCTTTGGTGAAGCTTCGCTCCTCGGCCACGACCAGGAACCAGAGCATGTCGTTCAGGTCTTCCCGCTTCATTCCGCATGCCCTCTGCATTGGTCGATTAATGTCAGAAATCGATAAGTCCAAGCGAATTGCAAGTGCTAATCTTCGCAGTCGCTCCGGATTATGTTTGCGGGCATGGATCAGCAAACACTCGTTCGGCCCCATATCCGGGCCAGTTCCGTTCCCGCTCCCGCCGCATGGGGCGCGGTGCTGGCGATGGCTCTTTGCGTGGCCGTGCTCATCGCATCGGAATTCATGCCGGTCAGCCTGCTCTCGCCCATTGCAGGCGATCTCGGCGTCACCGAGGGGCGCGCCGGCCAGGCGATCTCGATATCGGGCGTCTTCGCCGTCCTGACCAGCCTCTTCGTCGCGAACCTGACCCACGGCATCGACCGCCGCCTCGTGCTCGCCTCCTTCTCGGCGATGCTCGTCGTTTCCGGCACCGTCGTCACCTTCGCGCCCGATTACCTGACGCTCATGGCCGGACGCGCATTGCTGGGTGTCGCCATCGGCGGCTTCTGGTCGATGTCGACAGCCATCGTCATGCGCCTCGTTCCCGCCTCGTCCGTACCGAGGGGCCTTGCGATGCTGAACGCCGGCAACGCCATCGCCGCGACGGTCTCCGCCCCGCTCGGAAGCTGGCTCGGAAGCTATATCGGCTGGCGCGGCGCCTTCTTCGCCGTCGTGCCGCTGGCCGTCCTTTCCCTCGTCTGGCAGTGGGCGAGCCTTCCCGCGCTGCCGCCGGAGAAAACGCAGGCGCACGGGCAAAAGCCGTCAAACGTCCTGCGGCTGCTCATGCGCCCGCCGGTCGCAACCGGCATGGCATCCATCCTGTTCCTGTTTGCGGGCCAGTTCGCGCTCTTCACCTATCTGCGCCCGTTCCTGGAAACGGTGACGCATGTCTCGATCCCGGTGCTCTCCCTGCTGCTTCTGCTGATGGGCCTTGCCGGGGTCGCCGGAACATATTGGATCAGCCATCTCCTCCACGCCCGGCTGTTCGGCATTCTCGCCGCCATTCCACTGGTCATGGCCGCCATCGCGATTGGCCTTGTCGTCTTCGGCTTCTCGACGGCAATCACCGCAATCCTCCTCATCGGCTGGGGCCTGTTCGGCACGGCAGCACCTGTCGGCTGGGGCACGTGGCTCGCCCGGACGATGGCTGACGACGCGGAGGCCGGCGGCGGCCTGCAGGTTGCCGTCATCCAGCTCGCCATCACCGCCGGCGCCTCACTGGGCGGCACGCTTTTCGACCATGCCGGCTGGCGGACGACCTTTGCGCTCGCCGCCGTGCTTCTGGCGGGCTCGTCCCTCCTGGCTGCCGCCGCATCGCATCAGGCGAGGACCGCACGATGATCGGCCGCCGCCATCTCATGGGCGCCGCGCTGGCCGCGGCCTTCCCTTCCATGCCGCTTGCACGGGCAACGAGACAGGAGCCGTCCGCGATGAAATTCAGGATGACATTCGACCGGCACTCGATGACGGCAACCCTCTACGACACGCCGGCGGCGCGCGAACTCTTGCGGATGCTGCCGCTCGACCTCGCCATCGGCGACTATTCGACCAACGAGAAGATCGCCTACCTGCCGCGCAGGCTGACCGAAATCCGCGACGAACCGTTCGGCGGCGAACGTCCGGGCGACATCGCCTACTACGCCCCCTGGGGCAATCTCGTCTTCTATTACGCCAGCTATCGCTATTCGAAGGGCCTGATCCGCCTCGGCCGCTTCGACGACGGTTTCGAGCCGCTTCTGATACGCGGCGACTACCCGCTTCGCATCGCTCCCGCCTGAGAGATGCGCCCACCCGCCCCGCGCGGCGAATTGCAACTTCCCCTCCAGGAGACCGCAGATGACCGAAAAGAAAGACCCTATCGACACCACGATTTCCGCCACGGCCCGGACTGCGGGCATCGACCGGCGCCAGCTGCTGAAAATGACCGGGGCCGGCGTCGTCGCATTCGGGGCGGCTTCCATCTTCGACACCACAAACGCAAAGGCTCAGGACATGTCCAACGGCGCTGCCAATTTCTACACCAGCGACAAGGTCACGCTGCAGAAAGTCACCTTCAGATCGCTCTACCGGATGAACGTCGCCGGCAACCTCTTCCTGCCGAACGACCTCGACCGCGCGGCAAGGCACCCGGCCATCGTCCTCGGCCACCCGATGGGCGCCGTAAAGGAGCAGAGCGCCAACCTCTACGCCACGAAGATGGCGGAGCAGGGCTTTGTCGCCATGTCGATCGACCTTCCCTTCTGGGGCGAAAGCGAAGGCCAGGCGCGCAACCTCGTCTCTCCCGACATCTACGCCGAGGCCTTCAGCGCCGGCGTCGATTTCCTCGGCAGCCAGAGCTACGTCGACCGCCAGCGCATCGGCGGCATCGGCATCTGCGGCAGCGGCAGCTTCATCATCAGCGCCGCCAAGATCGATCCGCGCATCAAGGCCGTGGCGACCGTCAGCATGTACGACATGGGCGCGGCCTTCCGCGACGCGCTCAACAAGTCGCAGAGCGTCGAGCAGCGCAAGCAGATCATCGCGGCCGCCGCAGAGCAGCGCTGGAAGGAATTCGACGGCGGCGCCATCCAGTATGTCGGCGGAACGACACTGGAACTCACCGCCGACACCGATCCGGTGCAGCGCGAATTCTACGATTTCTACCGCACCGCGCGCGGCGAATTCACCCCGGCCGGCGCAACCAGGGAAACGACCACCAAGCCGACGCTGACCAGCGTCGTCAAATTCGCGAACTTCTACCCGTTCAACGACATCGAGACGATCTCCCCGCGCCCCATGCTGTTCGTCTCGGGCGACCAGGCGCATTCGAGGGAATTCAGCGAAGACGCCTACAGGCGCGCTGCCGAGCCGAAGGAACTCGTCTGGGTCAAGGGTGCCGGCCATGTGGACCTTTACGACCGGGTGGACCTGATCCCCTTCGACAGGCTCGCCGGCTTCTTCGATCGCCACCTCGCCTGAACCGTCGGCCGGCCATGGCCCCGATCGAACGGAGAGCCCTTCCGTCAGGGCTCTCCGCTGTCCGGCCGCCACGCAACGGGAGAATGGCGATGAGCGATCGACGGCAGGCGCTGACATCCGGGCCTGCGTGGTTGCGCGCATGTTCGGGGGGAGTGGAAGCTCTGGTCGACTGGCTGGCTCTCTCGCTGATCGGCGCGGTCACGGGCCACCGCTTCGACGACCGCCATGGCCCTTCGCAGCGTCGCAACGACTTTCCGCAAGAGGATTCGCAAGCATGAACACACTATTCTGGAAGCTGGGATCTGCCGCAATTGCCGGCCTCCTCGTCCTGGGCGGCGGCTACCTCGCATCCTCGCCTTCCCCGGCGCTTGCCGAAGCGAACGCCGTGACCTTTCCTCCGCTTGACCGGCTCGTCCACTACACGACCGTGCGCCGCGGCGTGACCCGCGAGCACATGCTGACAAGCAACGAGGCGCTGGCCGCCATCAGGGCCGGCCGGCCGGTGCCGACGGGAACGCATGTCGTGCTCGTCGATTACCAGAGCGACGTCCTGCACCGCTATCTCGTCTCAGAGAAGACCGGCGAGGGCATGGACGACTGGCAGTACCAATGGTTCTGGCCCGACGGCACGGTGAAGGCCGACGAAGACACGGCCCGCTGCTATTCCTGCCACCGCTCGCAGCAGGAGCGGCAATTCATGTTCACCCATGCCGACGCCACGGCCTTTGACGGAACGACGCAATGAGGCGGGGCCGGCCCGGCACATCGGTCCTGCGCAGGCGCCTGCTCCTGCCGGCGGCGATGGCCGCGTCGCTGCTGCTGGGCCTTGCCTACTGGTGGCTCGGCAACCTCGCCCACGAGATAACCGGGCTCGCACTGTTCGTGCTGCTCGGCTGGCACGTCGCCTTCAACAGGAGCTGGTTCCGAAACCTCTTCAGAGGTCCCTACGGCCTGAAGCGCACGCTCGTCGTCGCGATGCATCTCGCCCTCATCGTCAACATGGCCGTCCTGCTGGTGACGGGCATCGCCATCTCGCAGTCGCTTTTCGCCCTGCTCGCCTTGCCCGATAGCGTGACGGCGCGCGAGGTTCACTGGTTTTCGGCCTATTGGGCGATGATCGCGGTCGGCAGCCATATCGGCCTCCACTGGCAGCGCGTCCTAAACCTCGCGCAGAACCGGCTGGCGATACCGCTGGAGCGCCCTGCCGTCGTCATCGGCGCGCGGATTGCGGTGATCGCGCTCGCGGCCTGCGGCGTCCGCAGCTTTGCCGTGCTCGGCGTGTGGACCAGGCTCACCTTCGGCTACAGCCTCGATTTCTGGGATTTCACCGCGTCCGTGACGCCGTTTTTCGCCCACTGGGCCGCCGTCGTCGCGCTGCCGGCCATTGCGGTCCACTATCTGGTGACGACGAAGAGAGCCGGCCGGCGGTCATCGGCCTGGTGATATCGGCTCGACGGTCGGAAAACAGGAGCGATGCCGCCCGGCATCGCGGCCCCGGCACCGGCGGTTTCCGCATCGGCTATTGCTTTCCCCCTCCGCTTCAGGTTCGAAGCCCGGCCGCACGCCGCCGCTTGCAAAAAACACGCTTAACGCGAGCGACGAAAGCGGCATGGCGGCCTGCCGAACCGGCCGGAGCAGGCGATGCCGGAAAGCGTTAACGAGTGACTAACATATTGATTTACAAAAACGTCACATTTGAAACGCCTGTTGTCGCTCGGCAACATCCCCGCCTTTTGGGCGCTTTTGCCCCTCTTGCGTGGCCGGCCGATCGCTTGCGCGAGTGGCCGAGTCACGGCAAAAACACAGCCTGAAGGCGAATTTATATTAGGGATAACTTTACGAGGTCGGGAATGGGTTCCAGCATTCTCTCTGCGCGAATTCTCAAAAAACGGGGTCTTCGCGCCGGCGTCAGCCTTGCCGCGCTGGCGCTGCCGGTGGCGCTGGCCTCGCCGGCTTCGGCCAGGGAATATCTCGTCGGCAACGAGACGGCGCTTGCCGCCGCCATCACCGCGGCCAATGCCGACGGCGACGCCAGCGCCACCATCGTGCTGACCGCGAGCTTCACGGTGACGGCCTCGCTGCTGCCGACGCCGGCCAGGCCGATGACGATCGACACCCGCGGCTTCACGCTGAGCGGCCTCAGCGGCGCGGCGATCGCCGCCCTGACGCTGGACAATACCGGCGGCAACCCGATCACGCTCGAAGGCAGCTTTACCGGCGGCGACGGAGCGGGCGCGACCGCCGGCGGCATCGCGGTCTATACGCGCTCGACCGTCAACCGCTCCTCCGTCATCAACAACGCGACGCTGACGGGCGGCACAGGCGGTGCCGGCGGCGGCGCGGGCGGCATCGGCGCGCGCATGGTATCGACGACCTTCGTCAACAACGCCACGATCCGCGGCGGTGCCGGCGGCGGCGCGGGCGCCGGCGGCGCGGGCGCGGATATCACGCGCAATTCCGTGCTGACCAATTACGGCCTCATCGAGGGCGGCCAGGGGGCGACGGGCGGCAGCGGCGTCGTCTTCAACGGGCCGATCAACGCTAGCACGCTCGTAAACTACGGCACGATCCGCGGCGGCGCGGGCACTGCCGGCTCCATCAGCAGCTCCGGCGCGCTGGTGCGCTTTGCCGATACGCACATCGTCAACAACGGCCTGATCGAGGGCGGAACCGGCGGCGCCGGCATCGCCGCCAGCAACGGCACGCTGAACCTCGACATCGTCAACAGCGGCACGATCCGCGCCGGCGCCGGCCAGACCGACGCGATCGGCCGGGCGGCGGCGGCAACGACGGGCACGCTCACCCTCGAACTGCGGCCGGGCTCGGTGATCGAGGGCAATGTCGTCGCCGGCGCCACGCCGACCACGGACGTGCTGCGCCTCGGCGGCACCGGCAGCGACAGTTTCGACATTTCGGCAATCGGCGCGGCGCAGCAATACCGCGATTTCGACATTTTCGAGAAGACCGGCAGCAGCACCTGGCTTCTGACCGGCGTCGCCACCGCGACCACGGACTGGACGATCTATGACGGCACGCTTCTGGTCGGCGACCACAGCGCCGCCTCCAGCGTCATCGGCAACATCACCAATTTCGCCACGCTCGGCGGCAGCGGCACGATCTTCGGCGACGTGAGCAATTCCGGCACCGTCGCCCCCGGCAATTCCATCGGCACGCTGACCGTCTCGGGCAACTATACCGGCAATGGCGGCACGCTGCTGATCGAAAGCGAGCTTGGCGGCGATGCCTCGCCGAGCGACCGCCTCGTCGTCACCGGCAATACGGCGGGCACGACCGGCATCAAGGTCGTCAATCTCGGCGGCGGCGGGGCGCAGACCGTCGAGGGCATCAAGATCGTCGATGTCGGCGGCACATCGGCCGGGCAGTTCTCCCTGCTCGGCGACTATGTCTTCCAGGGCGATCAGGCCGTCGTCGGCGGCGCCTATGCCTACCGGCTCTACAAGAACGGCCTTGCCACCCCGGCCGACGGCGACTGGTACCTGCGCTCCGATCTCGCCTTCCCCGGCGCCACCGGGCCGCTCTATCAGGCCGGCGTCCCGCTTTACGAAACCTATCCGCAGCTGCTGCTGGCGCTGAACGGGCTTTCGACGCTGCAGCAGCGGGTCGGCGACCGCTACCGCCTGGACGACGCCGATGCGCCGGGCAAGGACGGCCCCGACAATGTCTGGCTGCGCAGCGAGGGCGTGCATGCCGGCATAAAGCCGGAAGAAAGCACCAGCGGCAGCGATTACGACTACGATCTCTTCCGCCTCGAAGCGGGCCTCGACGGCGAGCTTTACCAGGACGGCAACGGCCGGCTGATCGGCGGCCTGACCCTGCGCTACGGCACCGTTTCCGGCAATGTCGGCTCGCTTTACGGCGACGGCAAGATCGACTCGACAGGCTACGGCATAGGTGCCACGCTGACATGGTACGGCGAGGACGGCACCTATCTCGACGCCCAGGGCCAGATCACATCCTATGACAGCGACCTCTCGTCCGATCTCGTCGACGGCGCCCTGGAAAGCGGCAACAACGGCTTCGGCTACGCGCTGAGCCTGGAGGCCGGCCGGCGTTTTGCCGCCGCCGGCCCGTGGTCGCTGACGCCGCAGGCCCAGCTCGTCTATTCCTCCGTCCGCTTCGGCGATTTCGACGACCGTTTCGGCGCGCCCGTCTCGCTCTCCGACGGCGACAGCCTGCTCGGCCGGCTCGGCGCCGCGCTGGAGCGCGAGGACAAGGTCGAGCGCGCCGACGGCCGGAAGGCGCGCGTCAAGCTCTACGGCATCGCCAATCTCTACGGCGAGTTCCTGGACGGCACGGCCGTCGATGTCGCCGGCACCGGCTTCGAAACCAGAAACGATCCGCTCTGGGCCGGGCTGACGCTCGGCGGCTCCTACAGCTGGGAGGACGAGCGCTACTCGCTCTACGGCGAAGTGGCGGCCCGCTCCTCGCTGAAGACCTTCGCCGACAGCTACGCGCTTGCCGCCACCGCCGGCTTCCGCATGAAGTGGTAGCGCGACCGGCGGGCCGGCGGCCGGGATGGCCGCCACCTCACCGGAACGAACGCAATCACCGCCGGCAAGGCAAACAAAAAGCACGGTACCTTTGTCGGACCCGTGCTCTTCCAATGTGTTCGCAGTGGCAGCGCCTCCCCGGCCTGAAGGGAATGCTCTTCATGCCACATGCAATGTTGAGGGGCAGCGCCTGCCAGGGTCAGGAGGCAAACTCCCGCCCGCATCGGCGCCGGCGGCTCATGCCCGGCCGGCTTGTGGCATTTGCCGCACAATGCCGTAGTTTTGCTGGAATCGCTTTTCAAGGAGACATTCATGACCTCTTCCCCTTCCCGGCTGCGCATCGCCGTGCTCTTCGGCGGCCGTTCCAGCGAACACGATGTCTCCGTCATGTCGGCGACCAATGTGATGGGCGCGCTCGACCCGCAACGCTATGACGCCCTGCCCGTCTTCGTCACCCGCGACGGCCGCTGGCTGCAGAGCCGTTTTGCCGATGGCGCGCTCGCGCGGCCGGAAAGCGGCACCGAGCTTTGCCTCGTACCCGGCGGGCGCGGGCGGCTGCTGGCAATCGCGCCCGATGGCAAGGCGGCCGAGGCCGGCAGGGTCGATATCGTCTTTCCGGTGCTGCACGGGCTGCATGGAGAGGACGGCGCCGTGCAGGGCCTTTGCCAGGTGGCGCGCGTGCCGCTCGCCGGCTGCGGCATCCTCGGCTCGGCCGCCGCGCTCGACAAGGATATCGCCAAGCAGCTGCTGAAGGCCGCCGGCCTGCCGGTGGCCCGCTCGCTGACGCTGCACGAGGGCGCGCCGCCGGCGCTGGATGCGCTCGAAGCCGCGCTCGGCCTGCCGCTCTTCATCAAGCCCGCCCGCCAGGGCTCCTCCGTCGGCGTGCGCAAGGTTTCCGGCAGCCAGGAATTCGCCCCGGCGCTCGAAGAGGCCTTCAGCCACGACCGCAAGCTCATCGCCGAGGAATTCATTGCCGGGCGCGAGATCGAATGCAGCGTGCTGGAAGACGTCAAGGGCGGCCTCTTCGTCTCCCGCCCCGGCGAGATCGCGCCCGCCGAAAGCCACGGCTTCTACAGCTACACCGCCAAATATCTCGACGAGAACGGCGCGGCCCTGAAAGTGCCGGCCGAGCTGCCCGCCGAGGTCGAGGCGAAAATCCGCGACATGGCCGCCCGCGCCTTCCGGGCGCTCGGCTGCGACGGCATGGCCCGCGTCGATTTCTTCCTGCTGGACGACATGCGCTTCGTCGTCAACGAGGTGAACACCATTCCGGGCTTCACCGATATCAGCATGTATTCCAAGGCGATGGCGGCAAGCGGCGTGGCCTATGGCGAAGTGATCGACCGGCTGGTGGAACACGGGCTGGCGCGCGGGGCGTGAGCGCGGGAGCCGGCTGCGGATGATCGGATTTCGAACGTTTCGTTTATTTCGAATAATTCACTTGTTTCGTTTATTGCGCCTGTCTATCCTTGTCCGCCAGGACGATGACGAAGGATGGAACCATGGCTGCGATCAGAAAAGACGCCTTTGCCGAGCGACTTCCTGACGAGGTAGAAATCAGGAATGCCGAGCAGTTGCGCGCGATCATCGCCTCTCAGCTGAAATCGGACGAGGGCGCGCGGCTTTCGCTGGCGCAGCCGACGGGAGAGATCGAGACGATCACGCTGTCGCCTGCCCTTGCGGCCTCCTTCATGGAGGTTCTGCGGCTCGTTTCGACCGGCCGCGGCTTTCGCATGATCCCCGTCGATGCGGAGCTTACCACGCAGGAAGCTGCCGATTGCCTGAACGTGTCCCGCCCCTACCTGATCAAACTTCTGGAAAGCGGCGCGATTCCCCATGTCAAGACCGGGCGCCATCGCAAGGTCAGGGCATCGGAACTGTTCGCATACAAGCAGAGGCGTGACGAAACCCGCTCGGCCGCGTTAAGCGAACTCGCCGTTCTGGATGCGGACCTGCTGTGAGCCATTTTGCAGACAGGTTCACGGTGCTGATCGACGCCTGCTGTCTGGCGGGCGCATTGCGGAGAAACATGCTCCTGAGCCTTGCCGAGGCGGGGTTCTATCGGGTGAGATGGGAGGAATGCGGTTCCGGAGGCCCGAATATACATGGGAGGCGCTGTGCCAGAAGGCCGAGGCACAGGGCCTCGCTCAATCCGCCTCGATGATGCAGGAATTTTCCGCCCTGATGAAGTGACCGATCCCGGCCGCAGGAGCCGTTGGCCGCTGCCGGCACCTGCGCCGGCAAGACCGATCGGCATTGGCGATTCCCGCCCGCAGTGGACGCGCGCCGGCGGACGTATTACACTGCAACCGGACTTCACAGACATGCCTGCATTGCACTCGTTCCACGGGAGGGGGAAGTGCCGATGTTCAGAACGTTTGTCAGTGCCGCGTCTCTTTTGACCATTCTCGTCGCAACCTCCGCCCCGGCGCAGGAATCGCTGATGGACGCCGGCGAGATCGATCCCGCGACAGTCGCCAGATTCTACAAAAAGCCGGGTTATTCGCCCTATGCGGGGCGCAATTTTCCGACACGCGTCTTCTTCGGCGACCAGCACCTGCACACCGCCTGGTCGGTGGATGCCGGCATGTCCGGCGCCACGCTGACGCCGGAAGATGCGGTGCGGTTTGCCCGCGGCGAGGAGGTGACCTCCAATACCGGCCAGCCCGTGCGCCTCAGCCGGCCGCTCGACTGGATCGCCGTCACCGACCATTCCGACGGCATGGGCGTGATCTCGGAGCTGAAGGGCGGCAATCCGCAGCTGATGGCCGACCCGGTGCTCAAGCGCTGGCACGACATGATGCAGCAGAGCCCGGATGCGGCCGCCGCCGCCACGATGGAGCTCATCAAGGCGCAGTCCAACAAGCAGCTGCCGCCCGCCATCATGGACCCGAAATTCGCCAATTCGGTCTGGCAGAAGAACAACCAGATCATGGAGAAATACAACGATCCCGGCCGTTTCACCGCCTTCATCGCCTATGAATGGACCTCCAACGCCGGCGGCGGCAACAACCTGCACCGCAACGTGATCTACCGCGACGGCAGCGACAAGGCCGCCCAGATGATCCCCTACACGACCTTTGAGAGCGAGAACCCGGAGGACCTGTGGCGCTGGATGGCCAACTGGGAGCAGAAGACCGGCGGCTCGCTGCTCGCCATCCCGCATAACGGCAACCTTTCCAACGGCCGCATGTTCGAGCTGACGACCTTCACCGGCGGGCCGCTGACCAGGGAATGGGCCGACGAGCGGCGGCGCTGGGAAGTGCTGTTCGAGCTGATCCAGACCAAGGGCCAGAGCGAATCCCACCCCTCGCTTTCGCCCACCGACGAATTCACCGCCGGCTACGAGCTGTGGGACCGCGGCAACCTCAACCTCGTGCCCAAGCAGCCGGGCATGATCCAGTACGAATATGCGCGCGAGGCGCTGAAGAACGGGCTGAAGATCGAGCAGGAAATCGGCTCCAACCCGTTCAAATACGGCTTCGCCTCCGGCAGCGATGCCCATACCGGGCTGACGGCGATGGAGGAGGACAATTATTTCTGCAAGTTCGTCAGCTGCGAGCCGCGGCCCGAGCGCTGGAGCGAGGACGCCATGAAATTCGGCGACCGCGTCGTCAAGGGCTGGGAGGTGACGGCGGCCGGCTATACCGGCGTCTGGGCGAGCGAAAACACCCGCGAGGCCCTGTGGGACGCCATGAAGCGCAAGGAGACCTATTCCACCAGCGGCCCGCGCATGATCGTGCGCTTCTTCGGCGGTTTCGATTTCGTGCCCGCCGATGCGACCAGCAGGACGCCGGCCGAGACCGGCTATGCCAAGGGCGTGCCGATGGGCGGCGATCTCAAGGGCGCCCCCGCCGGCAAGGCGCCGACCTTCCTCATGGCCGCGCTCAAGGACCCGCTCGGCGGCAATCTCGACCGCATCCAGATCATCAAGGGCTGGGTGGACAAGGACGGCAAGACGCAGGAGAAGATCTTCGACGCGGTCTGGGGCGATGCCGACCGCCGCAAGCCCGGCAGCGACGGCAAGGTGCCGCCGGTCGGAAGCACGGTCGATGTCGCAAACGCCACCTGGACGAACACGATCGGCGACCCGGAACTCGCCGCCGTCTGGACCGACCCGGAATTCGACCCGGCGATCAGCGCCGTCTATTACGCCCGCGTGCTGGAAATACCCACGCCGCGCTGGACCGCCTATGACGCCAAGCGCTACGGCGTCAAGATCGACGCCAACGTGCCGATGGTGACGCAGGAACGCGCCTTCACCTCGCCGATCTGGTATTCGCCCTGACCTGACGGAGCCCGCCCCGTGATCCGCCTGTTGCGCGAGCCCCTGCTGCAGTTCATGGCCCTCGGCGCAATCCTCTTCTGGCTGACCGCCCTGCCGGGAAAGACGCCGGAGGCGAGACCCGAAAGGATCGTCGTCACCGCCGCCCGGATCGACAATCTCGCCCGCTCCTTCGCCACGGTCTGGCAGCGGCAGCCGACGCCGGACGAATTGCGCGGCCTCGTCGAGGACCATATCCGCGACGAGGTCTATTATCGCGAGGGCATGGCGCTCGGCATCGATGCCGACGATATCGTCATCCGCCGGCGCATCCGCCAGAAGATGGAATTCTACGCCGAGGACGTGGCGGCGGCCGAGCCGACGGATGCGGAGCTTGAAGCCTATCTTACCGCCCATCCGCGCAATTTCCGCGTCGAGCCGACCGTCTCCTTCCGCCAGGTCTTCCTGAGCGCGAGGCGCCAAGCCAGTCTCGACGCCGATGCCAGGACCGTGGCGCTGGCGCTTGCCCGGCCGGGCGCCGATCCGGCCGCCCTCGGCGACGGCTTTCTGCTCGGCGCCGATTTCGAGGGCCGCGACCGGCGCGCCGTCGCCACCGATTTCGGCGAGCGTTTCGCCGACACGGTCTTTTCCGTGCCGGCCGGCGCCTGGCAAGGGCCTTTCGTGTCGCCCTTCGGCCTGCATTTCGTCTTCGTGCGGCAGCGCTCCGAAGGCGGCCAGCGCCCGCTTGCCGAGGTCCGCGACATCGTCGCGCGGGATTGGGCGAGCGCCCGGCGCGTCGAGAAACTGGAAGAGTTCTACCGCACGCTGCGCGCCCGCTACGAGGTGGTGGTGGAAGAGGCGCCGGCCGGTGCGGCGGGGCCACGCCCATGACATGGCTGCGGCTCGCCCTCGCCCTCATCCTTGCCCTCGCGCTTGCCGCCCCGCCGGCGGCCGCCCATGAGGTGCGCCCTGCCTATCTGGAGATCAGGCCGCTCTCGGCGGAGCGCTACGCGCTGCTCTTCAAGGTGCCGGCGCTCGACGAGAACTATCGGCTGGGCCTCGATCTGCGCCTGCCCGAAGAGGCCCGCGACGTGAGCCCGCCGCAGCTGACCTTCGAGGCCGGCGCGCAGCTGGAGCGGCGCGTTATCGAGATCCCCGGCGGCCTTGCCGGCAGGCGCATCAGCATCGACGGGCTGGCGGCGACGGTGACGGACGTGCTCGCCCGCGTCGAGCATTCCTCCGGCCTTTCGCAGGTCGAGCGGCTGACGCCGACGCGGCCGGGCTTCGAGGTCGCCGCCTCGCCCTTGCTCGCGCGGCGGGCGCTGACCTATTTCCTGACCGGTGTCGAACACATTATCGGCGGCATCGACCACCTGCTCTTCGTGCTCGGCCTGCTTCTCCTGGTGCGCGGCTGGAAGCGCGTCGCCCTCACCATCACCGCCTTCACGGCCGCCCACAGCCTGACGCTGGCGGCCGCCACGCTCGGCCTCATCCATGTGCCCGCCGGCCCGCTCGAAGCCGCCATCGCCATGTCCATCCTGTTTCTCGGCGTGGAGATCGTCCATGCGCGGCGCGGGCAGGTCACGCTCGGCACCCGCTACCCCTGGGCCATCGCCTTCGGCTTCGGCCTGCTGCACGGCTGCGGTTTTGCCAGCGGCCTTGCGGCGACGGGCCTGCCGCAAGGCGACATTCCCTTCGCGCTCCTCTTCTTCAACCTCGGCGTCGAAACCGGCCAGCTCGCCTTCGTCGCCCTGTGTTACGCGCTCGCCCACGCCGCCCGCGCCGCGCAACTGCCGCTCACCCGAACCGCCGGCCTGCTGCCCGCTTACCTGGTCGGCACCGCCGGCGCCTACTGGACCATCGCGCAGACGCTGCCGCTGCTGTGAGGTGCTTTTCTTTGGGGGGCGCAAGAGGGTGGGCTGCCGGTGGCGTTGTACCGTGTGGTAGCCCGCTCTGCTCAACTTTTCTTTGGGTCCGAACGATTGCGCGTTGTGCCGTATGGCACCCCCTCTGTCCTGCCGGACATCTCCCCCACAAGGGGGGAGATCGACTCGTGGCCTGACCTTCGCACCTCACGAACGTTGCGCAGTTTGCAAACGCTGATTGTTTGGGGAAACCGGTGCCCCCAGCCAATCTCCCTCCTTGTGGGGGGGGGCCGAAGGACCCGGCAGGGCAGAGCGGGATACCCCAAGCCGCAGCCCACAATGGGATCTCCCGCCCCACCCCACAATCTCGAATCCCGATATCGCCTTTCGAGAGCGCCCGTGCTACCATGCCGCATGGAACATCAGGACCTTCTCTCCGGCTTCATCCGCCTGCATGTCCTGCATCATGCGGCCGAGGGCGATCTGCATGGGCTGTGGATGATCGAGGAGCTGGCGCATCACGGCTACAAGGTCTCCGCCGGCACGCTCTATCCCATGCTGCACGCGATGGAGAAGAAGGGGTATCTCACCTCGCGCACCGAGCGCGTCGGGCGCACGCATCGGCGTATCTACAATGCCACGCCCTATGGCGTGGCGGCCCTGAAAATGGCCAGGGAAAGGGCAAGGGAGCTGTTTCGTGAAGTCGTCGGCACAGACAATAGGTGAGGAAGCGGCCGGGCCGCGGCAGGGCACGGCGGGCGAGGTCTTCCTTGCCTTCCTGAAGCTCGGGCTCACCTCCTTCGGCGGGCCGATCGCCCATCTCGGCTATTTCCGCGACGAGCTGGTCGTCCGCCGCAAATGGATCGACGAGGCCGGTTACGGCGATCTCGTGGCGCTCTGCCAGTTCCTGCCCGGCCCGGCCTCCAGCCAGGTCGGCTTTTCGCTCGGCCTGCTGCGCGCCGGCCCGCTCGGGGCGCTGGCCGCCTGGGCCGCCTTCACGCTGCCGTCGGCCATCCTGCTCGTGGTCTTCGCGCTTGCGGCCACCGGCCTCGAAGGACCTGCCGGCGCCGGCCTGCTGCACGGGCTGAAGATCGTCGCCGTCGCCGTCGTGGCGCAGGCGGTCTGGGGCATGGCAAAAAGCCTGACGCCCGACCGTGAGCGCGCGGCAATCGCGCTTGCCGCCGTCTTCGTCGTCACCTTCTGCGCCGGCGCGATCGGCCAGCTCGCGGCGATTGCGGCCGGCGCGCTCGCCGGCCTGGCGCTCTGCCGCAACGGGTCGGTGACGGGCGAGACGCATCTCTCCTTCCGGGTGTTGCGGTCCTTCGGCCTTGCCTGCCTTGCCGCCTTTTTCGGCCTGCTCCTCGCCTTGCCCGTTCTCGCCTCGGCCGCCGGCCTGCAGGGCCTGTCGCTGTTCGATGCCTTCTACCGCTCGGGCGCGCTGGTCTTCGGCGGCGGCCATGTCGTGCTGCCGCTGCTGCAGAGCGAGGTGGTCGGCCCCGGCTGGATGACGAACGACACGTTTCTCGCCGGCTACGGCGCCGCCCAGGCCGTTCCCGGCCCGCTCTTCACCTTCGCGGCCTATCTCGGCGCCGTCATGGGGCCGGCGCCGAACGGCATTGCGGGTGCAGCCATCTGCCTTGTCGCGGTCTTCCTGCCGGGTTTCCTGCTGCTGCTCGGCGCCCTGCCCTTCTGGGACGGTTTCCGCCGCCAGCCGGCCGCGCAGGCCGCCATGCGCGGCGCCAATGCCGCCGTGGTCGGCATTCTCGGGGCGGCCCTTTACAGCCCGGTCTGGACCAGCGCCGTTCTGGCGCCGGCCGATTTCGCGCTGGCGCTTGCGGGCTTCCTGCTGCTTGCCGTCTGGAAAGCCCCGCCCTGGATCGTGGTCGCGCTTCTGGCTTTCGCCGCCACGGTCCTCAACCTTGTCTAGAGGAGGAATGACCATGGCGACTGTCAGCGTTCGCTACATCGTCGACGACGTCGATGCGGCAATTGCCTTCTATACGCAATCGCTCGGCTTTTCGCTTGCCATGCACCCGGCCCCGAGCTTTGCCATGCTGACGCGGGGCGACCTCAGCCTGCTGGTCAACGCCACGACCGGCCCCGGCGGCGCTTCCCAGCCCATGCCCGACGGGCGCAAGCCCGCGCCCGGCGGCTGGAACCGCATCCAGATCGAGGTCGGCAATATCGAGGCGGAAGTCGCGCGCCTGAGAAAATCGGGCGCCCGCTTCCGCAACGACATCGTGGCCGGCATCGGCGGCAAACAGGTGCTGGTCGAGGACCCCGCCGGCAACCCGATCGAACTGTTCGAGCCGCCGGGCAGCTAGCGCGACAGGAAACCGGCGGCACCCGCCGCCGGCGCGCGCCCGTTGTGAAGCGCCGCGATCGGGATTATATAGGAACGAGCTATTCCTATAGGAGTTCGCGATGGCGTCCACGATTTCGGCAAATGTCGATGGCAAGACCGCCACGAAGCTGAAAAAGGTCGCTTCGCTGGAAAACAACCAGGAAACGATCGTCCGGCCGGGCCGCGAAATGATGGCGGCGGCGGCAAGGCTGCGCCTTGAGAAGGCGAGCGTCGAGCTTGCCTCCGAGCATCGCTTCGGCGGGCCGGAACACGCCTCCGGCGAGATCGACATGCTGGACGAAGCCACAGCGCTCACCCGTTCGACGTGATGCGCTGGATACGCCTGGGTTACGATTTTTCGCCCGCCGCCCTCTGGGATTCCATCCGCAAGCCCGCAGGAGAGCGCCGCCCGTGACCGCCGCGGCCGGTCAGTCCATGCCGGCCACGTCCGTCGGCCGTCCGTAGGCGCGCAGGATCGCCGCCACGAGGCCGGGGAAGCGTTCTTCCACCTCCGCGCAGCGCGAATGGTTGCGCATTTCGATGCCGTGACGCTCGCCGCGGATGAGGCCGGCCTCGCGCAGAACCTTCATATGCTGCGACAGCGAGGATTTGGGGATGACGCGCCCGCCGAGATTGGAAAGCGCGCTGCAGGTGCCGCTGGAGCCGGCCCCGGCGATCTGCGCGAAGATCGCCACGCGCTCGGGATCGGAGAGCGCATAGAGGATCGCCTCCGGCTTCAGGTCCTCGATGGCTGGATGAAAAAGCGGTCTCATGAATTTTATATAGGGCCACTTGATATTACGATCAACAGTTCCGAATTTCTGAACTACGGAACAAGGCCGCCACTCCCGGCGGCCCTCCGGATCGAAAGGAACTGATATGTCCAAGCTTGCTGGAAAAGTCGCCGTCGTCACCGGCGCCTCCAAGGGGATCGGCGCCGCCATTGCCAGGGCGCTGGCCGCCGAAGGCGCGAAAGTGGTGGTCAATTACGCATCGAGCAAGGCGGGTGCGGATGCCGTCGTCGCGGCGATCGCGGCCGCCGGCGGCAAGGCCGTTGCGGTACAGGGCGACGTTTCGAAGGCCGAACAGGCGCAAGCGCTGATCGACGCGGCGATCCGGGAATTCGGCCGCCTCGACGTGCTGGTCAACAATTCCGGCGTCTACGAATTCGCCGCGATCGAGGAGATCACCGAGGAACACTATCACCGCCAGTTCGGCGTGAACGTGCTCGGCCTGCTGCTGACCACCCAGGCCGCCGTCAAGCATATCGGCGAAGGCGGCAGCGTCATCAACATTTCCTCCGTGGCGACAAGCCTCGCCCCGCCCGCCACCGCCGTCTATACCGGCACGAAGGGCGCCGTGGACGCCATTACCAGCGTGCTTGCCAAGGAACTCGGCCCGCGCAAGATCCGCGTCAACGCCATCCTGCCCGGCATTATCGAGACCGAAGGCACCCATAGCGCCGGCGTGATCGGTTCCGATTTCGAGCATAACGCGGTCGCCCAGACCCCGCTCGCCCGCATCGGCCAGCCGAACGATATCGCCACCGTCGCAGCCTTCCTCGCCTCCGACGATGCCGGCTGGCTGACCGGCGAAAAGCTCGTCGCCAGCGGCGGTTTCCGCTGAGCCTCGATGCCGTGCGCGCCCTTCCGGGGCGCGCACGCCCTCTGCCCTCACCCCTTCATGAGTTCGCGCCCGATGCGCTTGGGCGGCTCGCTGCGCAGGACGATCGCGGTATTGACCGAGCCGTAGCGCGCAACCGCATCGACGATGCCTTCCAGCGCCGCCGGCGACGGCACGATGACCTTCAGGTGGAAACAGTCTTCCCCCGTCAGCCGGAGAACCTCGATGACCTCCGGCATCTCCGAAAACTGTTTCAGGCAGGTTTTGATATGTTCGTGCGTGGTGCGCAGGCGGATGATCGCCATCATGCCGAGCCCGACCGAAGCGGGATCGATGACGGCCCTGTAGCCGCTGACGATGCAGCGCTCCTCGAGCCGCTTCAGCCGTTCCGACGCCGCCGGCTGGGAGAGGCCGACCCGTCTTCCGAGTTCGGACACGCTGATGCGCCCGTCGTCCTGCAGGATCTCGATCATGGCAATGTCGGTCGGGTCAAGCTCGAAACGGGGATCGGAATTTTTCGCCATCGGCCTTGAATCCATCGGTTTGGGCTGAGTTTTTCCGATGAATGCCAATTTATCCCGCCGCCGTAAACGGCCATCCTCGCGCATCGACCACGAGAGGCCCTTCATGACCGACATCATCCACCTGCCCGGTATCGGCAATTCCGGCGAACTCCATTGGCAAAGCCGCTGGGAAAGCGCCGATCCCGCCATCCGCCGCTTCGCGCCGGCAAACTGGGACGAGCCCGACCTGCCCGACTGGATCGCGGCCCTCGAAGAGGCCGTGCGCGCGGCAGAAACGCCGCCCCTCCTCGTGGCCCACAGCCTCGCCTGCCTGCTCGTCGCCCATTGGCAGGAGGTCTCGGACCTGCCGGTGAAGGGCGCGATGCTGGTCGCCGTGCCGGACCCGGCTTCTGCGGCCTTTCCCCCGCAGGCGGCAGGTTTTGCCGACGTGCCCGACACGCGCTTTCGTTTTCCCTCGCTGATCGTCGCCAGCACCGACGATCCCTACGGCTCGCTGCTTTATGCCGAGAGGCGGGCCGGGCAATGGGGAAGCGAGGTGAAGGTGATCGGTGCGGCCGGCCACATCAACGGCCAGAGCGGGCTCGGCGACTGGCCGCAGGGCCTGGCGCTGCTGAAAGCCTTCGCCTCCCGCCTGTAGCGGGCCGCAGCTCGCGGGCGGACGGCGGGCGAGGCCCGCCCATCACGGCCGCAGCGACAATAAGCCCTTGCCCCTGCCGGCCCGCAGCCGTTGCCTGCGCCGCGCAATGGCTTATCTTCCGTCGCGGTCTCTTCGCCGGAAAGCGGGATGGTTTCATGTGCCGCATTGTGCTTCGCCTGCCGCTTGCCGCCTTCCTCTTTTTCCTCGGCGCCGCCGCCGCTCATGCCGATGAAACCCTGTCCTACAGGTGGCAGGGCGTGGACCGCACCGCGATCCTGCATGTGCCGCAGGCTGCGGCGGGGCATGCCGCACCGCTCGTCATCGTCATGTACGGCTCCGACGACAAGGCCGCCAGTTTCCAGAAGAACAGCGGTTTCGACGCCGTCGCCGACCGCGAGAATTTCGCCACGCTCTATCCCGAAGCGATCGACGGCGCCTGGAACCTCAAGTCGAAGCGCCCCGCCGTCAACGGCGAGCCGGTGGACGATATCGGCTTCTTCCGCACCATGATCGACGATCTCGTCAGCCGCGGTATCGCCGACGGCACAAGGATCTACGCCACCGGCTTCTCCTACGGCGCGCTGATGACCTACACGCTCGCCTGCGCCCTGCCCGACAGGATCGCGGCGATCGCGCCGGTCGCAAGCGCCATGAACGAAGCCCAGGCCGAGGCCTGCAACCCCGCCCGCCCCCTGCCGGTCATGATGGTGAACGGCACGAGCGACGAGGTGCAGCGCTACGACGGCTATATCCGCTCCTTCGGACGGCTGCTGTCCGTTCCCGAAACGACGGAATACTGGCGCCGCGCCGACGGCTGCACCGGCCAGAGCGCCACACCGCTGCCGCACCTGAACCCGCACGACCTGACCCGCGCCAGCCTCGTCCAATGGTCCGGATGCCGGCCCGATACCGGCGTGCAGCTCTACCGCATCGAAAACGGCGGCCACTGCTGGCCACGCCTTGCCCCGCCCGCTCCCGCCGACCCGGCCGACGGGCCGCGTTTCGGCGGATGCAGCAACGATATCGAGACGGCGGCGGAAGTCTGGAATTTCTTCAGGCGCTACCACGGCGCATGATCGGGCGAGAGCCGCCGCCTGCTTTGGGCAGCGACGCTCCCCTCCCCACCTCATCCCTGTGCTTGTCACAGGGATCCAGCCTGCCCAAGTCCTTGGGCAGGAGAGACTCGTTTGCTTGCGGCATATGGGAGTCATTCACCGCGCGGACGCGCGGTGGCTGGATTCCTGTGACAGGCACAGGAATGAGGGAGGTTGGGGTGGGCCTCCGGGCAGAACGGTTGCGGGGGATGGGTGAGGCACGGGAATGAGGTGGTTGGGGTGGGCCTCCGGGCAGAGCGGTTGCGAGCGCCGGGCGAGGCGCTGTTGGGGTGGCCGTGGAAGGGCCGTGTCGGATGATGGAGGCTACGGAAGGCCCCTTGCCACCATACCCGACGCCTGCTTTGGGCAGCGGCGCTTCCCTCCCCACCCTCATCCCTGTGCCTGTCACAGGGATCCAGCCTGCCCAAGTCCTTGGGCAGGAGAGACTCGTTTGCTTGCGGCATATGGGAGTCATTCACCGCGCGGACGCGCGGTGGCTGGATTCCTGTGACAGGCACAGGAATGAGGGAGGTTGGGGTGGGCCTCCGGGCAGGACGGTGGCGAGGGCTGGGTGAGGCGCCGTTGGGTGGTAGTGAACGGACCGTGTCGGGTGGTGGAGGCTGCGGAAGCCCCCTTGCCGCCATGCCCGACGCCGGCTTTGGGCAGCGACGCTTCCCTCCCCACCCTCATCCCTGTGCCTGTCACAGGGATCCAGCCTGCCCAAGTCCTTGGGCAGGAGAGACTCGTTTGCCTGCGGCATATGGGAGTCACCGCGGCTTCAACGCTCATCTGAACTCTCGGGGCGCGCACGCATGGCAAGGACGGGACGAAACCGGCAGGCGATCTCCGGCAGCCCTCTATACCGCGCAAGGCCGGTTGCCGTCAAAGCCGCAATGCGGGGCGTGCGCGAACACGACATGGGTCCGATCACCCGAATTCGGGAGCGCCACGCTCTGAAAACCGACCCGGCGGCCGTCGCGCCACACCGGATTCTCCTGTATGCTCACCGGAAAGTATTGGGGGGGAGAAACCAAGTGGAAACGGCAAGGTTCTGGGTCGAGGTCATAGCGGCGGCAGCCATACCGATTGGCATCATTGCGATCATATGGAATAGAACCGCAACGAAAAAGTCGCTTTCGGTTCGCGCAATTCAGTTTCTATGTTTGACGATTACTATTCCGCTCGTTTTGATCTTGAGTCTTGAAGGTATCCTTGATGGTGGCGCGATCGGAGCACTGCTAGGCGCGCTTGTCGGTTACTTGTTCTCGAATATCGGCAAGTACGACGAAAAGAAGTTCGGATCAGAAGCAGATTGAAAGCCTGCGGAAAAACGCCTCTCGGAAATACAGGGTAAGGCGCGATCCCTGCGACTGATGTCTCTCACACAGTCGCCAGCCACCAAGGAAAATATTCCCACCAACACCACCCCCCGCGCAAACCGCCCGCCCTCAGTCCGCCGCCGCCCCCAGATAGGCGGCGAGCATGGCGCGGGCGTGCCAGTCGCGGCCATACCGGTCGCGGCCGGCGTTTTTGCCCATCAGTTCGGCCGGCACTTTCCAGCCGGGATCGATGCCTTCCATGTTGGGCAGTTCGTGGGCGATGCCCTTGTGGCAGTCGATGCAGGTCGCCTTGCCGGGCAGCAGGTAGCGGGTGTGGATTTCGGCGGCGCGTTCGGTCTGTTTGGTCAGGTCCATCGCGCCCATCGAGTGGCAGTTGCGGCATTCCAGGCTGTCGTTGGCCTTCAGCCGCGCCCATTCGTGCTCGGCCAGTTCCAGCCGCCGGTCGAGGAATTTCTCGCGCGTGTTGATCGTGCCGAATATCTTGCCCCAGACTTCCTTGGAGGCCTGCATCTTGCGGGCGATCTTGTCGGTCCACTGGTGCGGCACGTGGCAATCCGGGCAGGTGGCGCGCACGCCGGAGCGGTTGGAGAAATGCACGGTGCGGCTCAGCTCCTCGTAGACATTGGCGCGCATCTCGTGGCAGCCGGTGCAGAAGGCCTCGGTATTGGTCACTTCCAGCGCCGTGTTGAACGCGCCCCAGAACATGACGCCGCCGATGAAGCCGCCGAGCGTGAGGAAGCCGAGCCCGAGGGTCGCCGCCGGCGAGCGCACGAGCCGCCAGCACCACAGCGCCATCGCCTTCAGCCGGGCAATCATTGCTCGCTGCCCGCAGGCTTGAAGCCGAGCTCGCTCATGTCCTTGAACGTGTTCGGCACCAGCGGCCTCGTGTCGGCCTGCGGCACATGGCAGGCGGTGCAGAAATAGCGCCGGGGCGAAACGTCGGCCAGCATCTGCCCTTCGCGGTTCATGAAATGCGTGACGCTGATCATCGGCGCGCCGGAACCTTCCGTCAGCTCGCGCCGGTGGCAGGAGAGGCAGCGGTTGGCATTGACCGTCAGCTGGTAGCCCTCGATCGAATGCGGGATGACGGGCGGCTGGTCGGGATAGTTGCGCATCTTTCTCACGTCGTCGGTCACCCATTTGGGAACCGGCTTCGCATCCGTGTTTGCCATCGGGTCGTCGTTGCCCGAAAGCGGGGCCACGGTCTGGGCCAGCGTGACGGTGCCGGCAAGAACCAGCAGGGCGACGGCCGCAAGCGCCCGAACCCGCCCGGCAGCGGCGCGCCCCGCGGTCAGGCGGCGGGAAGGATCTTGACTGCGCATTTCTTGAAATCCGTCTGCTTGGAGATGGGATCGGTGGCGTCGAGCGTCACCTTGTTGATCAGCTGGCTGGCGTCGAACCAGGGCACGAAGATCACGCCGTGCGGCATGCGGTTGCGCCCGCGGATGTCCACGCGGCTGATGATCTCGCCGCGCCGCGAGCGGATCTTCACTTCCGCGCCCTGGTTGATGCCCATCCGGCGGGCGTCGTCCCCGTTCATGAAACATCGCGCGCCGGGAAAGGCCCGGTAAAGCTCGGGCACGCGCATCGTCATCGAGCCGGAATGCCAATGTTCCAGCACCCGGCCCGTCACCAGCCAGAAATCGAACTCCGCGTCGGGCGATTCGGCCGGCGGCTCGTAGGGCACGGCCAGGATGACGGCGCGGCCGTCCTTCTGCCCGTAGAATTTCAGCCCCTCGCCCGCCTTGACATAGGGGTCGTAGCCCTCGCGGTAGCGCCAGCGCGTCTCCTTGCCGTCCACGACCGGCCAGCGCAGGCCGCGCACCTGATGGTACGTGTCGTAGGGCGCCAGATCGTGGCCGTGGCCGCGCCCGAATTCGGCATATTCCTCGAACAGCCCCTTCTGGATGTAGAAGCCGAAGGCCCTGGCCTCCCGGTTCTCGTATTCGCCCGTCACCTGCGAGAGCGGGAATTCGTCCACCTTGCCGTTCTGGTAGAGCACCTGGTAGAGCGTCTTTCCCTTGTATTGCGGGTTCTTGTCCAGGATCTCGGCCGGCCAGACCTCCTCGGTGGTGAAGCGCTTGGAAAACTCCACCATCTGCCAGAGGTCCGAGCGGGCCTCGCCCGGCGCGTTGACCAGCTGGTGCCAGACATGCGTGCGCCGCTCGGCATTGCCGTAGGCGCCCTCCTTCTCCACCCACATGGCGGCCGGCAGGATCAGGTCGGCGCTCATGGCGGTGACGGTCGGATAGACATCGGAAACGACGACGAAATTGTCCGGGTTGCGGTATCCCCTGTAGGTCTCGTTGCTGGTGTTCGGCGCGGCCTGGACATTGTTGTTGACCTGCACCCAGTAGAAATTCAGCTTGCCGTCATGCAGCATCCGGTCCTGCTCGACGGCGTGATAGCCGGGCTTGTCCGGCAGCAGCCCGGCCGGCAGGTTCCAGATCTCCTCGGCATGTTTGCGGTGCTCCGGGTTGGTGACGACCATGTCGGCCGGCAGGCGGTGGGCGAAGGTGCCGACCTCGCGGGCCGTGCCGCAGGCCGACGGCTGCCCCGTCAGCGAGAACGGGCTGTTGCCGGGCTCGGAAATCTTGCCGGTGAGCAGGTGCAGGTTATAGACCATCTGGTTGGCCCACACGCCGCGCACATGCTGGTTGAAACCCATGGTCCAGAGCGACATGACCCTGACCCTGGGATCGGCATAGAGTTCGGCCAGCTGCTCCAGGAAGGCGCTGTCCACGCCCGAAAGCTCGACCGTCCTTTCCAGCGTATAGTCGGAAACAAGCTGCCTGAAGGCCTCGAAATCGATCGCATCCATGCGGCCGGCATCGGCAGCCCCCGTGGCCTTCACCTCCAGCGGGTTGTCCGGGCGCAGGCCGTAGCCGATATCGGTCGCCCCTTTCATGAATTTCGTATGCCTGTCCACGAAATCCCGGTTGACGCGGCCGGTCCGGATAATGTGGTTGGCGATATAGTTCAGGATCGCAAGGTCGGTTCCCGGCTTGAAGATCAGCGGAATATCGGCAAGGTCCATGCTG
This sequence comes from Rhizobium sp. GCM10022189, assembly GCF_042656325.1. Taxonomy (NCBI): domain Bacteria; kingdom Pseudomonadati; phylum Pseudomonadota; class Alphaproteobacteria; order Hyphomicrobiales; family Rhizobiaceae; genus Rhizobium; species Rhizobium sp. GCM10022189. The sequence continues at coordinate 5,812 of NZ_JBHSOR010000021.1, read as the reverse complement.
CGATGCGTGAAGGTGGAAAGCACGGCCACCTTCACATGCTCGTGGCCGAGCCGCCGGTCGGCCACCCGCGTCCAGAGGATCGGGTGCATCTCGGCCATGTTCGAGCCCCAGAGCACGAAGGCGTCGGCATTTTCGAAATCGTCGTAGCAGCCCATCGGCTCGTCCATGCCGAAGGTGCGCATGAAGGCCACCGCCGCCGAGGCCATGCAGTGGCGGGCGTTGGGATCGAGATTGTTGGAGCGGAAGCCCGCCCGCATCAGCTTCGTTGCCGCATAGCCTTCGAAGATCGTCCACTGGCCGGAGCCGAACATGCCGAGCGCCGTCGGCCCCTTGTCCTTCAGCACCCGCTTGGCCTCGGCCGCCATCACGTCGAAGGCCTCTTCCCAGGTGACGGGCTCGAATTCGCCGTCCTTGGCGTAGACGCCGTCGCGCTTGCGCAACAGCGGGCTCGTCAGCCGGTCCTTGCCGTACATGATCTTGGAGAGGAAATAACCCTTGACGCAGTTGAGGCCGCGGTTGACCTCCGCCTCCATGTCGCCATGCGTGGCGACGACCTGGTTTTCCTTGACGCCCACCATGACGCCGCAGCCGGTGCCGCAGAAACGGCACGGCGCCTTCGACCATTTGATTTCCAGCGCCGCGACGCCGCCCGGCACCGATTGCGCACCCGCAGGCGGCGCAATGCCGGCGGTGGCGGCCGCAATCGCCGCCGCCTGCGCCTTCAGGAGGTCACGCCGCGTCAGTTCGCCCGTCATCGCCTGTCTCCTCCGTGTCCAGTGCCTGTTCGAAAACCATGTGGGCGGCCAGCACCCCGTCCATGCCCGAAATGCCGATCAGCCTTTCGCCGAGCGCGGCGGAATGCGGCCCCTCGATCACCACGACGATCTTGCCCGGCGCCGTCGCATGCACCTCGACGCCGGAAAGTCCGGCAAGGCGCGCGGCGATCTCGCCGGTCAGTTCCGGCCGCGTGAGCACGACGGCGCTGGAGATGTGGTGGCAGCCGTCAGGCATGGGCGGCCTCCCCCCGGCGGGCCGTCATGGTGATGGCGGCGGCGGGACAGAGCCCGAGACAGGCGCCGCAGCCCGTGCAGGCATTGGCATCGAGTTCGGGAACGAACGGCCCGCGCGGCTGCGGCCGGAAGCGGATCGCCCCGGCCGCACAGCTGTCGCGGCAGGCCTGGCAATCGACATGGTTGAAGGCAAGGCAGCCCTCGCCCACCACGGCATGATGGGCAAAGCCGCCCGCCGCACCGGCGGCAAAGACGGGCTCGGGACAGCGCTCGGCGCAGCGGCCGCAGAAGATGCATTCCCCCTGCCCGAAATCCACCACGGCAACGCCGGAGCGGATTGCGATGACCTGCGTCGGGCAGGCCTCGGCGCAGGCGCCGCAGCCCGTGCAGCTGCGGATCGAGCTCTCGCTTGCGCCCGGAGGCAGGATCCGCAAGGCGCCCTCAGGCGGCCTGCCGGTCAGGAAATCGCGTCGGCTGCGGGCGGGAAAGGTCATGGCCGGCCCTCACTCCGACGAACCGGGAGGGGCAGGATTGATCTCGTGCGGTCCGGGCGGGCCGTAGACGATCTGGTACATCCATACCAGGAAGCCGTAACCGCCGACCACGCCGACGGCCAGCACCGGCCATATGCCGAAGGCAAGCACGGCGAAGGTCAACAGCTCCCGCCTGCGCCTTTTCCTGAATGCCTCGACGGAACCCCCGACCTCGGCCACAACATCCTCCCAGCGTTGTCTTGGAAACGCGACATATGCCTTCAAGCCGGTGCGGCCGGCTCCTGCCGGCTCAATGCGAGCGCTGCCCCTCCTGCCCGTCCTCGCGCTCGGCCGCCGGCACGATGATGCCGGAATAGAGCACGGGCGAGCCGCTATGGTCGCGAAAGGCGCGGCCGAAGGCGGCGACCAGCCGGTATCGCCCGTCCCGGCCCTGCACGCGGTACGTATCCTGCTGGGCGATATCGGCCACCAGCACTTCGGAAATCTTCCTTGCGAGCTGCGGCTGGTCGTCCGGGTGGACGCGCCTCAGATAGGTGTCGAGCGGCAGGCCGCGCACGGTGGCGGCGGGGTCGAGGCCGAAAAGCTCGGCAATCGCGCTGTCGGCAAAGACGAGGTTGCGCACGATATCCCATGTATAGATACCGGCATCGGCGGCCACGTCCTCGAATATTTCGAGCGCGTGAACCGATTGTCCAGTCATGGCCTCGCCTCCCCCCTTGTTTATTAGACTCTCAACTAAGGGCGAAGCGGGCAAGGTCAAGGTGCAAGCTTATGCTTTGCCCGGCCGGCCCGGTTTTTACCTGGCGAGGTTCCTGGCCATGCGCAGATGCTCTTCGAGGTCCGGCAGCGTCTTGCTGGCCCAGGCCTTCAGCGCGGCATTGTCGCCGCCCTCGCCGTAGCGCGCGAAGAGATCGACCGCCTGTTCGTGCGCCTGCGCCTGGCCGGCAAGATATTGCCGGGTGAAATCCTCGCCCTGCAGGCCCTTGAGCGCGGCAAGCGCGGCCTGCTGCGCCGCCGTCATGGCCTGCGGAATGCGCGCCTCCACCTTGCCGCCGGCAACCAGCGCCTTCAGCTCCTGCGTCGTCTTGCGGTGGTCCTTCACCATCTCCTCGGCAAAGGCCCTGGCCGGCGCATCGGCGCGGCGGGCTGCAAGCTTGCCGGCCTCGATCTCGAACATGTCGGCTGAGGCCGCCTGCGCCACGAAATCCGCCGTTTTCGGCGCGCCGCCGGCATCGCCGCCCGCGCCCGCCTGCGCCAGCGCGCCGGAGGCGACCAGCACGGCAAACCCGGCAAAGAGGAAAGCTTTCATCGTCCCGTTCTCCTGCTCCTGTTTCCATTTGGCTCCTGTTTCCCTTTGGCCCCTGCTCCGGCCGGAGAACCGGGGCGCCGTCAGGCGAACTTCTTTCGCCGGCAAAAGTTCCATTTTCGCCGCGCCCCGGCGCGTTTTCCGCTTGCGGCGGCAGGCCCCCCCGGACCTTGGTCCGTATCGGGCCGGCGCGTTTGCGTGCATGATGATCGGCCGGATCGCAATCTTGGGGAGGACGCTGTGATCTACCAACGGCGCAATGTGACGGACAGCCCGCAGGAGCGGCTGTGTTTCGAAAAGGAGGCGGCGGCAGCCCTCACCCGGCATTACCGGCGCCCGATGACCATCCTGTTTTCCTGCCAGCCGGGCCGCAAGCCCAACACGATCGATCTCCGGGCGATCCCCCATTTCCTCGGGCCTGCGCCCGGCCACTGGTCGCGCGGCGCCCCGCCGCATTGAGCCGCACCGCCGGATCGGCCGACAGGGCAAGGGCCGCGCCGCGATCCGGCTTTCCTCGCCGCGCGCCTTCGCTTACAATCGCTGCCCGATAGAGGGGATTCCACCATGAGCGAAGACGCCTTCAACATGTCCATCCGCAAATTCCTGAAGGAAGTCGGCGTGACCTCGCAGCGCAAGATCGAGGAGACCGTGCGCGACGGCCGGATCGCCGGCAAGACGCTGAAGGTCCGCATGACGCTGACGGCTGAAGGCACCGGCCTCAGCCACGTGATCGACGGCGAAATCGAACTTCCATAGCGCAGGTTCGTTTTTCCTCGAAACGCGAACGTGCTCCATCTGCTTGTTTCTTCGCAATTCCGGACGCAAAACCGCTGCGCACTTTTGCTGGAATTGCTGCTGGCGACCGGCGCTTTCGCCAGCCGTCAATAATAGGGCGAGAGGCAGGCCTGCCGCCGGCCGTAATAGGGCTGGAACGTGTTGTCGTAGGCCCTGTAGGAGCGGTAGCGCGCAAAACACCAGCGCACATGCGCATTGCCGCCATAATAGGCCGGCCGATAGGAGCGCGGCGCATAGTAGCGCGGCGCATAGTAGCGCGGCGCGTAATAACGCGGGCCGTAATAGGCCGAGCCGTAATAGCCCGTGCCGTAATAGCCCCGATCGTAATAGCCGGAGCCGTAATACCGGGGCTGCGACAGCAATCCGCCGATAATGACGCCGGTCGCCAGGCCGCCGAGCGCCCAGCCCCAGCCGTCGCCGCCATGGTGGCGATAATAGCCGCCGTGATAGCCGCCGCGATAGCGCACCGGCTCGGCCTGCCGCGCGCCGATATCGGGGGCGGTCATGACGGGAAAGGCCGCGGCCGGCGGTGCGCCCGCCAGCGTCGTGGCCAGCGTCGTCGTCAGCGACAGGGCAATGATTGCGAGCCTCTTCATGGCTTCACCTCTCTCTGCATCGCCCCCCCTTCATTATAGCGCGGAAAGCAGGGCGTGGCACCCGATTTCGCCGCCGGCGCCGGGGCCTGCCGCGCACCCGTCACCCGCCTTTATCACCCGCCCCTATCACCCGCCCCCATCACCCGAATGCAGCATTGACGGCCCGCCTGCCCCGCCTAGACTCCGCGGATGGTCGATCTGCCGGGCTGGGGCCGGCGCATCTTGAGGAGGATGCCATGCGCAAAAGCGATAAGCAGAAAACCGATATGCAGCAGCCTGACATGGAGAAAGTCGATGCGCTCGTCGCCCGCCTCGTGGGCGATCTCGGCGCCGGCGTGTCGGGCGTTCTCGTCGTGCTCGGCGATCATCTCGGCCTGTTCCGGGCGATGATCGACGGGCGGCCGCGCTCCTCGATGGAGCTTGCCGAAACCACCGGCCTGACCGAGCGCAACCTGCGCGAATGGCTGGCGGCCATGGCGGCGGCCGATTACATCACCTATCACGAGGCCTCCAACAAATTCGCCATGACGCCGGAACAGGCGCTGGTCTTCGCCAACGAGGAGAGCCCCGCCTTCTTCGGCGGCGCCTTCGAGATCGTGCAATCCATGTGGATGGACGAGCCCAAGGTGGAGGAAGCCTTCAGGACCGGGCGCGGCCTTGGCTGGCACGAGCACAGCAAATGCCTCTTCCGCGGCACCGAGCGCTTCTTCCGGCCGGGCTACAACAGCCACCTCGTCACCGAATGGATCCCGGCGCTGAAGGGCGTCAAGGAAAAGCTCGAGCGCGGGGCCGAGGTGGCCGATGTCGGCTGCGGCCACGGCGCCTCGACCATCCTGATGGCCAAGGCCTTCCCGAACTCGCATTTCCACGGCTTCGATTACCACGCGCCCTCGATCGAGCGCGCCAGGCGGGCCGCCAAGGAGGCGGGCGTTGCCGACCGCGTGACCTTCAGCAAGGCCTCGGCCAAGGAATTCCCCGCCGGCAACTACGATCTCGTCGCCATGTTCGACTGCCTGCACGACATGGGCGACCCCGTCGGCGCCGGCCGCCACATCCGCGAAACCATGGCCAAGGACGGCACCTGGATGATCGTCGAACCCTTCGCCCATGACGGCCTGAAAGACAACCTCAACCCCGTCGGCCGCGTCTATTACGGCGCCTCGACAATGATCTGCACCCCGGCCTCCATGGCCCAGGAAGTCGGCCTCGGCCTCGGCGCCCAGGCCGGCGAGATGAAACTGCGCAAGGTGGCCCTGGACGCCGGCTACCACCACTTCCGCAGGGCAAGCGAAACGCCGTTCAACATGATCTTCGAGGTGCGGAACTAGGATTGAGGCTTGGCGGGCGTTCGGAAGCCGGCAAGGGGTGGGGTGCCGGTGGATCCGCCACTCGATCCGTCCTTCTGAACCCCACAGGGGGTCGGGCGGACTGCCAGTGGCGTCGTGGCGTGTGGCACCCCCCTCTGTCCTGCCGGACATCTCCCCCACAAGTGTAAAGCCCGGAAACATACCTGACAGATGTTCGGAGACATACCTGACAGTCAGTCCTGGCTTTTGAGGTTGATTTTTGCGACCTGCGTTGCGCCGAAGAAGACGCCGTAGAGACCGTCTT